>NZ_JPUG01000080.1 GCF_000739015.1 Microvirga sp. BSC39 | reverse complement strand
ATCATCTTCATCGACGAGATCGATGCGGTCGGCCGCCATCGCGGCGCCGGCCTGGGCGGCGGCAACGATGAGCGTGAGCAGACCCTCAACCAGCTCCTCGTGGAGATGGACGGCTTCGAGGCCAACGAGGGCGTGATCATCATCGCGGCCACCAACCGTCCCGACGTGCTCGATCCGGCGCTCCTGCGCCCCGGCCGCTTCGACCGCCAGATCGTGGTGCCGAACCCGGACGTGGTCGGCCGCGAGAAGATCCTGCGCGTTCACGTGCGCAAGGTCCCGCTGGCGCCCGACGTGGACCTGAAGGTGATCGCCCGCGGCACCCCTGGCTTCTCGGGCGCCGACCTGATGAACCTCGTCAACGAGGCGGCTCTCCTGGCGGCTCGCCGCGGCAAGCGCATCGTCACCATGCGCGAGTTCGAGGACGCCAAGGACAAGGTGATGATGGGCGCCGAGCGCCGCACCCTGGTCATGACCGACGACGAGAAGCGCCTGACCGCCTATCACGAGGCCGGCCATGCCGTGGTGGCGCTCAACGTCCCGGCCACCGACCCGGTCCACAAGGCCACCATCATCCCGCGCGGCCGTGCGCTTGGCATGGTCATGCAGCTGCCTGAGCGGGACAAGCTGTCCATGTCCTACGAGCAGATGACCTCGCGTCTGGCCATCATGATGGGCGGCCGCATCGCCGAGGAAATGATCTTCGGCAAGGAGAAGGTCACGTCGGGTGCCCAGTCGGACATCGAGCAGGCCACGCGGCTTGCCCGCATGATGGTCACCAAGTGGGGCTTCTCGCCCGAGCTCGGCACCGTTGCCTATGGCGAGAACCAGGACGAGGTGTTCCTCGGCATGTCCATGGGCCGCCAGCAGAACATCTCCGAGGCGACCTCGCAGAAGATCGACTCGGAAGTTCGCCGTCTGGTGGAGGACGGGCTCAACGACGCCCGCCGCATTCTCACCGAGAAGCAGCACGAGCTTGAGGCCCTGGCCCGCGGCCTTCTGGAGTACGAGACCCTGTCGGGCGAGGAGATCCGCAACCTCCTCGACGGTCAGCCTCCGGTGCGGGACTCCGGCGACACGGTCACCCCGAGCCGCGGGTCGGCCGTTCCGACCACCCGGCCGGGCCGCCCGCGCGAGAGCGACGGGGAACTCGTCCCGCAACCCCAAAACTGAGGGATCTCCTCACCAAGGCGCGTGTGGCCCGGACACGCGCGCCTTCACCTCGTGTGACCCAGCATACCACCGCTTATCGGCAATGTGCCAAACGTCCTTGGATCAAGACCGTATAAAGATTCGCTGCCTTCAGGAACGTCCCGTGTTACGTCCAAAAAGCGATATTCAGCCTACTTCTGGGGTGTGCCAGGAGCGGCCATTCGCCAGCGGTGGAGCGGTTCTGGTCGCGTAAGATACTGAAGCCAATCTTCTACCAAGGGGCAGATTGGCTTCCCTTGTCGAGGAAGTCCCTTGGTGGCGGACGTGCTCGATGCTGTCGGAGTGGCCGCTGTGATGGTGGCCAGCAAGGACAAGTTGCGTCGTGGTGCTGATGGCCGGCACGAGGATCTGGAGCCACAACGCCAAGGGCGCGAGAACCGCTATGGCGCTCCGTCTGCAACGACTCAGGGGTGCCAATGTATGGTTCGGCCGTGCGTCGCAAGATGATGTTGGCAGACTGACGAACATGGGAGCTGCACCAATGTATTCGGCCTCAAGGTGGAGCTATTGCTCCGGGCCAGCATGGGGATCCGCGCGCATCCAGGACTCGCTACCGGAAAGACCTCTGTGGGCCAAAATGGCACCCAGTCTTGTGGTTGCGCCGGGCAGACCGTTCGTCCATCTCCTTCGTCATCTCGCAGACCTCGGCAGGACAGCCGGTGATTAGATCATCGACTTCATCGTTGTCTCATCAGGGCTGATCGGTTGCAGAAAGAGCCTGAAGCGCCCTCATCTTACATCGCATGGGAGGCGCTCCTCGGCTGGTAGGCATGTCCCTGCGCCAGCACCGCCCAGGCGATACGAGCAAGTTTGTTGGCCGGCGCAATCACCAGCATGTTGCGATGCAGCCGCCGGCCTGCGGTCTCGATCCAGGGCCACAGGCCGAGCCTCGCGCCAGATGGGCGGCGCACCAGGACAATGTGGGCCGCCTGCACGAACAGCGTGCGCAGGTACGTGTTGCCGCGTTTGGAGATCCTGCCCCGGATGGTGCGGTCGCCGGTCGATTCCTGCCTGGGCACCAGCCCGGGCCAGGCGCCGGCACAAGCTTCCATGCCAATCAGGCAGGGTGGGATGTTGGCCAGCCGCTGCGTGAGCTGGGACCGGGAGAGCTTAAGGCGCAGCACGATGGCGCCACGCTCATCCTGGCCGACAAGGTGGAAGCTGTTCTTGCCCACATCGATGCCCAGGGTGGCAATGGCGGCAGAGAAAGAAGACTGTGTCATGGGACGTGCTCCTTGCGTGGCTCGGAGCCCCACAGCTTACGAACATGCGGGGCAGAAGCACGGTCGGACCATCCCATTAGGAGACATCGCCCATGTCTGCATCGACCACCAAGAGGGGATTGATACGGTTAGCTGCGGCTCGGATCGAACGGGGGCACTTCTGGAGGATGATCCGGCGCCCGAACCATCGCAACTGATCGGCATCTGTGCCTTGGACGAAGGCTCTCTGCCCGCCGTGCTCGGGTGAGTCACACCGATCCTATTTCATGGCAACTGCAATGTACTCACCGAAACTAACAATGATCCTTGCTACATGTGAGATGCTGCAGAACCTTGTTCAAACTTGTCCGTTTCTTTTGCTGATGTCCGCCCCAATGCAAAGGAGATAAGCAGTGTTGAAGATGCAGCCTCCAGCAGGTCTCACCGCAACTTTTGAAGCGGCGGAGCGACCCGAAGAGGATTGCTGATGCCACGCTTGTCACCCTCTGGGCTCGGTCGCCCCATTCGGCTGGACCGCTTGGGATCATGGATCAAGACTTGCGGAAGAGCTTCACTCTGGATGAGGCGAGCACCCGAACCGGTGCCAGCATGGTCCTCCGGGTTCTTCAAGCATTGACAGTCATGCCCCTCAGCCCAGCTACCAGTGCTGGCGGCCAGTTCCATGCCGACGGTGTGGTCCAACCGGAACGTTACATTGAACATCGTACTGCTCCCCATCCTGCCGCTGCTGGCAGCCATCTTCCCACCGCTGGCGATCAGGTCCGGGCGCACGCTGTGTGCGGTGGCAGCCGCGGTTCCGACGGTTGCCGCGCTCCTCATCTTGGCGGCCGCCGCGCCGGCGGTCTACCGGGGCGAGATCGTCCAGGCGACCTACGAGTGGCTGCCCCAGTTCGGCCTGTCGTACAGCATATTTCTTGATGGGCTGGGCTTTTTCTTCGCCGCGATGATCCTTGGCATCGGCCTGCTGATCATTATCTACTCCCGGTTTTATCTGAGCCAGGACGACCCGATGGGGCGCTTCTACGCCTACCTCCTCCTCTTCCAGGGGGCCATGGTAGGCGTCGTGGTCAGCGACAACATCCTTCTCATGGTGGTGTTCTGGGAACTCACGAGCCTGAGCTCCTTCCTGCTGATTGGCTACTGGCGCGCCCTTCCGGAGGGACGCCAGGGCGCGCGTATGGCGCTGGTCGTCACAGGCGGCGGCGGTCTCCTGCTGCTCGCGGGTCTTCTCCTACTTGGCCAAATCGCTGGCTCGTATGAACTAACCGAGATCCTGCAGCGCGGTGATGTGATCAAAGCTTCGCCGCTCTACCTGCCGATGCTGCTTCTCGTTCTTGGCGGCGCCTTCACCAAGTCGGCCCAGTTCCCATTCCATTTCTGGCTTCCGCACGCCATGGCGGCCCCGACACCGGTGTCGGCCTACCTGCACTCGGCCACCATGGTGAAGGCAGGCGTGTTCCTCATGGCCCGCCTATGGCCTGCGCTTGCCGGAACGGAAGCTTGGTTCCTTATTGTTTCGATGACCGGGCTGATCACCATGTTGGTTGGGGCCTGGATCGCCCTGTTCAAGGATGACCTGAAGGCGATCCTCGCCTATTCCACTGTCAGCCATCTTGGCCTGATGACCATGCTGCTAGGCTTGGGCACGCCCATGGCCGCGGTGGTCGCCGTCTTCCACATCCTCAATCACGCCACCTTCAAGGCAGCCTTGTTCATGAGCGCGGGGATCGTAGACCACGAGGCGGGCACGCGCGACATCCGGCGCCTCGGCGGCCTCCTGCACCTGATGCCAATTAGCGCCACTCTCGCTCTCGTGGCTGCGGGCTCTATGGCCGGCCTGCCGCTTCTCAACGGCTTCCTGTCCAAGGAAATGATGCTGGAAGAGATCGTGCACACGCCCTATGCGGGCAACCCGTGGATTATGCCGATCCTGGCAACCGTCGGCGCCCTGCTCTCGGTCGCCTACTCGGCCCGTCTTGCCATCAAGACCTATCTCGGTCCTGTCCGCGCGGACTACCCGCACCATCCGCACGATCCGCCCGTCGGGCTCTGGCTTCCGGTGGCGGTGCTCGTCGTGCCGGTGATTGCCATCGGGCTCCTGCCGGCGCTGATCGCCGGCCCCGTGGTGGAGCGGACCGCCCTTGCCGTCGTCGGCGGCCAGGCCCTCCCGTCCTACTATCTGGCTCTCTGGCATGGCTTCACGCCAGCCTTAATGATGAGTGCCGTGGCCTTCATCGGCGGCGCGGCGCTCCTGATGGCTTTCAAGCCGCTCGATCGCCTCCGCCTCGCCACACCGCGCCTGGAGGCAAAGCGGGTCTTCGACCGGGTGCTCGACGGCGCCACGGGTGGGGCGAAAGCCCTAGTCGCGGCCCTCCACACCGAGTCGCTGCCCCGCTACTTCGCGACCATCGTTGTGGCTATCACGGTGGTCGGCACTGCTGGGTTCATGACGGGATCCCATGCGGCGGGAACCAGGGCGCACCTGCCCGTCAACGGGCCGGCGCTGGTCATCTGGGCCACCCTCCTGGCCACCAGCCTCGCCGTCATGGTGCTGCATCCCAATCGTCTTCTTACGCTCATCCTGACCAGCCTCGTGGGGCTCGGCGTCTCGATCGCCTTCATTCAGTTCTCGGCCCCGGATCTCGCCCTGACACAAATCTCGGTCGAGGTGGTCATGACGATCCTGCTGCTGCTGGCGCTCAATCTCCTGCCCCGCACGACGCCGAGAGAAACTGGCTGGATCCGTCGCATGTGGGACGGCGTCATCGCCAGTGTGGCAGGCTTCGGCTTGGCGGGCCTTGCCTACGCCGTGATGACGCGGGACTTCCAGCCGATCTCGGAATACCACCTGGCGCAGTCGAAGCCTGGCGGCGGCGGCACCAATGTGGTCAACGTGATCCTTGTCGACTTCCGCGGCTTCGACACGTTCGGCGAGATCATCGTGCTGTGCATCGCGGCCCTTGCGATCTATGCTCTGCTCGACAGTTCGCTCAAGGGCGCCGCCGCGCGCCGGCTAGCCTCCATGCGCCAGGGTGAGGAGGCGGCGGACGCCCACCCGCTCATGCTCGTCGTGGTGACCCGCGTGCTCCTGCCCCTTGCCATGACCGTAGGGGCTTTCATCTTCCTGCGTGGCCACAACCAGCCCGGAGGCGGCTTCATCGCGGGGCTCGTCGTTGCCATCGCGCTCCTGATGCAGGCGATGGCGAGCGGCTATATCTGGACGGCGGAGCGCCTGCGCCTGAACGCCCACACGATGCTGGGTCTCGGAGTCCTGCTGGCCGGTCTCACGGGCCTCGGCTCGCTCCTGTTCGGCCGGCCATTCCTGACCAGCACCTTCGGCTACGTCCATCTTCCCGTCATCGGCGAGTTCGAGCTTGCCTCCGCCATGGCGTTCGATACTGGCGTCTTCTTTGCTGTGGTCGGAACCGTGCTGCTGTCGCTGGCCCAGATCGCCCGGGTGGAAGCCCGCGCGGAACGCAAGCCGGTGCCGCAGGGCCCCTCGGACATTCGCCTCGTCGGCTCCGCCAGGGCGGTTTCACAGCCAACCATCGCTCACAGTAAGGAGAGCTGATAGTGGAGGTTCTCATCGCAAGCGCCATCGGCGTCTTAAGCGCAGCCGGCATCTACCTGATCCTGCGGCAGCGTAGCTTCCCGGTCATCATCGGCATGACATTCCTGTCGTACGCGGTGAACGTCTTCCTCTTCGCCATGGGACGGCTTACCGTCGACAGGCCGCCGATCATCTCGTCCGGGGCAGCAGCCTACGCGGACCCGCTGCCGCAGGCCCTGGTGCTGACCGCCATCGTAATCTCGTTCGGCATGACAGCCCTGATCGTGGTGTTGGCCCTGCGCGGGTATCTCGAAACCGGATCGGACCGGGTGGACGAGGGAATCCCGAAGCTGCCCGAGCCCGCCGAGGAGCGGCTGACCTCATGAGCAGCTGGATCGTCGCTCCCATCATCCTCCCGGCCATGGCTGCGGCGCTTCTGCTGCTGCTCCGACGCTCCCCGAACCTGCAGCGTCAGGTGTCGCTGGCGGCAACCGCTCTCCTGTGCCTTTCCAGCATCAGGGTCTTCATGCTCGCCATCGAAGGTGACGTGCTGTCCTACCGGCTCGGAGACTGGCCGGCGCCGTTCGGGATCGTCCTCGTGCTGGATCGGCTGTCCGCCACGATGGTTCTGCTCTCGGGCGTACTGTCTTCAGCCGTGATGCTTCACGCCATTCGGGGATGGGACGAAAAGGGGCACCATTTTCATCCCCTGTTTCAGTTCCAGCTCATGGGCATCAACGGGGCGTTTCTCACCGGAGACGTGTTCAACCTGTTCGTGTTCTTCGAGGTGATGCTGATAGCGTCCTACGGGCTGCTGCTTCATGGCGGCGGACCACGCCGCCTTGGGGCAGGCTTCCAGTATGTGGCCATCAACCTCCTTGGCTCGACGCTGTTTCTATTCGCAGTCGGCATCATCTACGGTGTGACAGGCACCCTCAACATGGCGGATTTGGCGGGAAAGGTCAGCCAGGTTGCGGCCGGCGACGCGGCGCTTTTGCGAACCGGTGCCCTGCTGCTGTTCCTGGTGTTCGCTCTGAAGGCCGCCTTGGTCCCCCTGCATTGGTGGCTGCCCACAGCCTATGCCGCGGCCCCTGCCCCCGTGGCGGCCCTGTTCGCCATCATGACCAAGGTCGGCGCCTACGCCATCATCCGAGTGTTCACGCTCGTCTTCGGTGCGGAGGGAGGAGCAGCCGCCTTCATCGCGGCGCCCTGGATCCTGCCGGCGGCCCTGACGACCTTGGCAATTGGCGCCATCGGCGTCCTGGCAAGCCGCGTTCTCGTGGACCTTGTCTGCTTTGCCGTGGTCTGGTCGATGGGCTCTCTTCTCGTCGCCGTCTCCCTGTTCGATGCCAGAAGCCTGACCGCCGCGCTTTACTACACCCTGCACTCGACCCTGATCGGAGGGGCCCTGTTCCTGCTCAGCGACCTGATTGCCTGCCGACGCGGACGCTGGCGTGACGATCTTGAGCCCAGCCCGGTCATGGCGAACGCCGCAATCCTCGGCGGCCTGTTCTTCCTCGCTGCCATCGCCATGAGCGGCCTGCCGCCTCTGTCCGGCTTCATCGGCAAGCTGATGATCCTCGATGCGACCCGCGGGTCCGACTCGGCCGGATGGATTTGGAGCGTCGTGCTCGCCACAAGCCTGCTGGTCATTATCGGCTTCAGCCGCGCCGGCACGATGCTGTTCTGGAAGAGCGAGGCCGTGGCCGGAACTCTCGCGCCGCCGGCGCCCGCCCGCGTTGCCTCACTCGCTCCTGCGGCGGTCCTCATTCTCGGAACCGCCCTGCTCTCGCTCGGCGCCGGGCCAGTGACCCGTCACCTGGAGGCGACGGCGCAGCAACTCGTGACGCCCCGGTCCTACATGGACGCGGTTCTAGGCGGGCTGGCTGAGGCGCAGCGGGCGACGGAGGTGCGGTGATGGCCCGTCTGTTTCCGCATCCGATCCTGAGTGTAGTCATCACCCTGGTTTGGGTTCTGCTCGTCAACGACATCTCGGCCGGCGCCGCGGCGCTCGGCATCCTTCTCGGCTGGGCGATTCCGAAGCTGACGCATCCCTACTGGCCCGACCGGCCGCGGATCCGGCGCCCGCTGGCGGTTCTGGAATACGTCGGGATCGTGCTGAAGGACATCGCGGTTTCGAACATTCAGGTCGCCTACCTCGTGCTGTTCCGGCGCGGCGATACGCTCCGGTCACAGTATGTCACCGTGCCGCTCGATCTGACCACAGCGGAGGCCATCACAGCCCTAGCCGGAACCATCACCCTGACCCCAGGAACCGTCAGCGCAGACCTCTCCGCCGACGGGCGCTCGCTTCTCGTCCATTGCCTGGAGACTGCCGATCCCGCTGCGACCGTCGCGCAGATCAAGGAGCGCTACGAGGGCCGCCTCAAGGAGATCTTCGAATGATCGACATCGCCTGCATCATCGCCACGGCGATCATCGCGGTGGCAAGCCTGCTGACCCTCTACCGCCTAGCGCGCGGCCCGGGCGTGCTCGACCGAATCCTCGCCCTCGACACCCTCGTCATCAACACCATCGGGCTGATTGTCGTGATCGGCCTGTGGTTTCGCACGACGATGTATTTCGAGGCAGCGCTCCTCTTCGCCATGGTCGGCTTCGTGACCACCGTCGCCCTGTGCAAATATCTCTTGCGCGGCAACATCATCGAGTGAGGAGCACCATGGTCATCGCGGAAATCGCAATCTCCCTTCTCATCCTTGTCGGCGCCTTCTTTCTCTTCGTCGGCTCCCTGGGTCTTGCCAAGCTGCCGGACCTGATGCGGCGCCTGCATGGACCGACGAAGGCCACCACCCTCGGCATCGGCTCGATGCTGATCGCCTCGATGTTGTATTTCTGGATCGTCGAGGGAAATCCCTCGATTCATGAGCTTCTCATCACGCTCTTTCTGTTCCTGACCGCGCCGGTAACCGCACAGATGATCGCCAAGGCCTACATTCTCCACAACATACAGGAGCGGGAAGTGCTTACCGAGACCGGCCGTCCCGTCGGCTGGGCTACGCTCGATGCGGCGGAGGCCGATGAACATTCGGAAGTCACGCAGACGTCCTCCAACGCATGATTGCTGCAACATGAGACCCGCGTCGTTTCTGGAACGCCTTCGCCGCAATACTCTGGCCGGTCTCCTGACGGTGATCCCTCTCTGGATCACGGTTTGGATCATGTGGTTCATCCTCGACTACATCATCTATCTCGGTCGCCCGATGGTGTTCGCCCTTGCGCGAGGCATCCGCCCCTATACCGATGACGCCGCCGAGCTTCTGACCCAGGGCTGGTTCCAATCGGCGATCGCCATCCTGTTCGTTCTGGCCGGCCTTTATCTGATCGGCGCGGCCACCAATGCGGTCATCGGGCGGCGCATCCTTCGGGCCGTCGACCGACTGATCGACCGGGTTCCGCTGGCCAAGACGATCTACGGCGCCACGCGCACTTTGATCGATTCCGTGAAGGATGGGCCACAAGGCGGCCAGAGGGCCGTTCTGATCGAATTTCCCACGCCTGAAATGCGCGCTGTCGGCTTCGTCACGGCGACGTTCCATGCTGCTGATACAGGAGAGGAGCTTGCCGCCGTGTACGTGCCGACGACGCCGAATCCGACATCGGGCTATGTGGAAATCGTACCGACCAAGCGCCTCGTCTGGCTCGACTGGAGCGCCAACGACGCGATGTCGTTCATCGTATCTGGTGGGACAATGACGCCGAAAGGCATCCGCATGCATCCGGCGCAGGAGCATCAAGCAGATGCCAAAAGCCGTGTCGGTGCCGAGCTTCAATGAAGCGAGCGGGAGCACATGGTGCGCCATTTGTGGCAAGCGCCACCTTCTTGTCTCAGGCGAGTTAGCGAACAGGGCGCTGCCAGCGCGCTGAGGTCGACGTCACATGCAGCTTGGGATCGTACCAAGAATTCCACGGCCGCCGGGTTTCGAGCACCGTCCCGTCAAATTGGTGGCCTGCCTTCTCCTCGGTGGCCGAACTCAGGCATCGGCAACTGTGATGTCATTCGAGATTGCGGCAGCCCGTTCGGCGCAGTTGATGGCAGTCATCCCCATTGATCCTTTCGCTCCCACGCCACATTTTTCCTTTAGCCAAAGCTTGCGGTCTTGGGTTGAGGATGTCGACCTCGCATTCATGCATGGCTCAGCACGGTCATCAATCGAACAGTTCGAAACCCATGGCCTTGGTAGGGGCATCAGGGTGAGCCGAGTCATTGGCGGCCCAGACATTCGGGAGCTGACTGCAAAGGTGGCGGAGGCGGACCTTGTCCTCATTCCGGCTAACGTGGGGATCGATGGAAGCAGGGCGGAGGTGTGGAGCGAAGTCGCGGAGGTCTTCGCCCAGCGGCAGCACGTTCCCATTCTCCGGGTTTTACGCAGACCGCTCCAGGTGAAAAAAGTGGTTCTCGTCGTCTCCAGTACGCGACGGTGTTCGCAGCTGGCCCGGCGATTAGTGGAGCTTGACCTCTGGCCCGAGGCTGCCATTTCGATTCTGCCTATCGGCGACTATCGTCCCCGTGTGTCACAAGGTGTGAGGGAGCAACTTGACCTGCTCCGGACCAGTGGCCGTGATGCAGCTCTTCTTCCAGCAATTGACCTCGACTTCGCAGCAGCGGATTTGGAGCAGATCCTCTCACCGTTTCAGGTTGCTGTGATGGGACATCTGAGCTACCGCGCCGGCTGGTTCGACTCCGTCAGACATGATCCATTCGAAGCAATCGCCTCATATGTTCCTGTAGTCCTCATGCCTTGAGAGCCATCCTTGCCGCCCTCCACATCCGGCAAGCGCCCGATCCCGTGGCGCTGCTGGCGGCGATGCAGCGACGAGCGGGTCAGGTGCGGGATCGTGGGCTGGAGGGCGTAGAGGCAGTCATCCAGCGGCAGCAGGGTGTGCCGGCGGAAGGCGACGATCACCGCCTCCTCATCAGCTGAAAGAACGGTCGACTTCGGGTTCTTGGTGCCGGTGGGCAGGTCAGCGACTGAGGTGAGCTTCTTCCATTTAGCGACTGTTTTCTGGTTGATGCCGTGGCACGTGGCCAGGGCTCTCAAGCTTGCTTGACTATTCTGGATTGCGCGACGGACCGCCTCAGTCGTGGTGGCGCTGCCGTGGAGAACCTGGCTCATAAAGCATCCCTCCATTCAGGCGATAAGAATGCACCATCAAACCCCGGGATCAAACATCCTAGCAACTGACCCAAGAGTCCGGTTCACCCAGCCGCGTGGAGACTAAGTACAGCGTCGGAACTCATGTGGGATGTGCACCGATGATGGTGCGCACCTTGTCCGGCGTGTTGTTGCAGCGGTCGAAGAAGGCTCTGGTGGCGGCGAGCAGGTCCTGCAGGGTGTCGACCAGCTCACAGGGCGTGACCTCGCGCCGGAACTGCCGCCAGAGCATCTCGATCGGTTTGAGCCACGGACTGTAGGTCGGCAGATACAGCAGCACGAGACGACCTGCGGCACCTCGTAGCACCGCTTCCACCTCCTCGTCCTCATGCGTGCTGGCATTGCCCCAGGCCACATACACAGTCTTATCACGATGATGATCAAGCAGCGCCTGGAGCAGTTCCGCCACCTCCCGCCGACGCTTGTGATGGCGCGTGATGACCAGCGTCTCGCCGGCGTGCCAGTTCACTGCCCCAAGGCCATAGCGGCGGGTGGGCTGCATCGGCGTAGGGATCATCACCTGCTGGCCTTTCGGGCTCCACATCGCGCGTAGGGTCGGATGCCAGCTGATGTTGAATTCGTCGGCGTAGTAGAACACCGCATCGGGCTTTAGCCTATCGCGGGCGTCCTCAACGGTCTTTTTTTGAGCGCATAATCAGGATCGGGGCTGGTGATCGTGTGCTGCGGCCGGCTCAGCGCCATGCCACCGGCTCGCAGGAGCCGCTGCACACTGGGCACACTCATTCTCAAGCCCGTCTCCCCGGCCAGATGATCGGCCAGCCGGGCGGCCGTCCAGAGGGAGAACGGCAGGCCCAAGGCACGTGGGCGCCGGCGCACCAGCTCCAGCAGACGGGCTCGGTAAGCGGGCGTGACTTTCGGCGGGGTGCCCGAGCGGGGAGCATCGGCCAGACCGGCCGTGCCTTCCGCCGCATAGCGGGCCAACCAACGTCGCACCGTCTCCTCATGCTGACGCACGATGGCAGCAATCTCGGCCGCCACCAGACGACGCTCAGCCGAGAGCAGGATCATCAGGGCGCGAATACGCACCCGCGGGTCTGGACTGGTGTGATAAAGCTGGTCAAGTTCGCCCAGCTGCTCTGGGCTAAGCGCATCCAGGCAAATGGGGTGCATGGCGGCCTCCCGGCTGCTCCCACACACCAACATACCACAGAACTTCCAATGCTGTACTTAGTCCGCAGAAGCAGACATCCGATCAGGAGCCGCTCCAGGCTGGAGCATGGATCCCTCTGGCATACCAAGATTGTGTTGACGTCGATTCAGGTAGTCCAGGATTGGGATCCAGACCTGCATGCACTATAGGTACCGCTCGATCATGACAGTCGAGCAGATGCATCTCGCAAGCACTGCGGTCGATCCACTGTTCCGACAATGAAGCTAAGTGTCATCATTATCTTGTGCGTGGTCTAGGCTCGCAGACTGTTAGAGTGGATCGTTCGCGAGCGAAATCGGTTGACCATGCGGTGTTGCGTGTGCCGCCCGATCCCAAGCGTTCCGTCGTTCCTCTAGGGTCTGTTCGCTTGCAATACCCTTGTCCCTGACCAACTGCTCGATCGTAGACAGCCAGTGCTGATAGTAGGTCGAGCCATCATCACAATCACCAGACGCTTGAGCCTCTTTGATCGTCGCCGAAAGTGCGGCAGCCCACTCCGTCCAGGTAAACACCCCCTGCTCGTAGAGAGCGAGCGTCATGGCAAAGGCTTGTGCCTCCCAAGGCTCGCGAAAGACAGGTTCGCCGTCATCCCCACGAGGGATCGGCGAAAACTCTGCGGCCACGCGGGCTAGATCCTCATGCCGGCTCAAGGTAGCTCTCCCAAGCATCAATTGAGACACTGATGGTCGGATCTGCCTGCTCACCCCACAGCTCCTGGCCCGAGAAGCAGATTGTGTAGAGCCATTGCGGCTGCTCGCCCTGTCCATGAGCGTTCGCGTCCGGAAACACGTGGGCGCCATGCACCAGTTCAACAACGCCCAGCTTGTTCCGCGCGTAGCGCGGCAGGCGGGTGTGGCCCTGAGGGTTTATGTTGCGAGTGCGGACCCGGTCACCCACCGCAAAGCGCGCCGGCTGCTCGATCGGGCGCTCAGCCGGACCACCGCGGGCCAGCACGGCCGGTACGTCCTCCGCCTTCAGTACACGCTTGATCGGTGCCGGCTCCGCAAGGGTTTGGCCGCGCGTCAGCTCCTCCTGGGAGACGAGCCCTGCCGCGACGACCAGCTTCTCCACACCCTTGGTCCAGATCTCGTAGTAGCTCGAGGAGAGATACTCACCCGGCGGCAAGGACTCGCGGGCGTGCCGGCTCATGTCGATGTTCCAATTACCGGTAGCTCCCATCGCCAGAGTCAGGCCAAAGGCCCGGCGTTCCCATGCAGCATGGAACCAGGGCTCGTCCTTTTCGATTGCGATCGGCCCGAAGCCCATCATACCGCCGAGATCCTGCGCGCCATTCATCGCACCGCCTCCGGCTCCAGGGCGAGACTGGTGCCAATCATGGAATCGCGGGTCACGAGGTCGGCCAGCTCCTCCTCGCTCATGCACTCTGTCCCTTCGGGACGCATCGGGATCACGAGGTACCGGACCTCCGCGGTGGAGTCCCAAACACGGATGCGGGTGGTCTCCGGCAGGTGCACGCCAAACTCGGCCAGAACCCCACGAGGATCGAGCACAGCCCGGGAGCGGTAGGGGGCAGACTTATACCAGACGGGGGGAAGGCCAAGCACCGGCCACGGGTAGCAGGAGCACAGGGTGCACACGACCATGTTGTGCTCATCCGGGGTGTTCTCGACCGCCACCATGTGCTCGCCCTGGCGCCCGATGAAGCCGAGGGAGGCAATGGCGGCCGTCGCATCTGTCCTGAGCCACTCGCGGTAAGCTGGATCAGCCCAGGCTTTGGCCACCCCCTTGGCGCCGTTGCGTGGTCCGACATTGACCTCATAGGTCTCGACCAGCGCATCAATGGCAGCTGGGTCGACATAGCCTTTCTCGACTAGGATGGACTCAAGCGCGCGAACCCGCAGCTCGATCTCGGAGAGATGGCTGTGGTCGTCATGATCATGGTGATGGTCGTGCCCCATACGTACCGCCCTCGCCTCCTCGAATGAGTCGAGGCCATGCTAACCGGGTGATGGTGGCGAAGCTAGCCATCGGCGTGCCGATCAGCCTAAGACGATTGGACGTCGCGCAGTTGCGGAGATCGTCTGGCTACCTGGAAGGAAAACGCTCAAAGGGCGAATGCCGGTAACCCTTTGATATTGTCAGTGAGCGCGCTGGGACTCGAACCCAGGAGCCTCTGATTACAATCAGAGGTTCCACTGGCGTTGCTTCACCCGCACACCATCCCGTTGTGAGCCAGGAAGCCGCCAAGTAACATGAATACAATCCGGTGGGTCTAACCCTCTAAGGTTATGCTACATTAATCTTCCATTCGGACAGCTGAGATGTAAGCGTGGGGCTGTCAGTGGGTCTGCTTGGTTTGGGATCCGAGGGAGTTGATTGTCCAGCATGCGAGTGGAGCCGGATCATAACTGGCGCTGCCCGGCCTCTGCTCCACTCCCCACCCTTGTACACCGTTCCGACACGAATTCTCCTGCGTTGATCTGTTCGTATGCTGCGGTAGAAAGTTACATGAGGCTCGGGAAGCGCCTGAAGAGCCCTGGAAAATCTCCGAGTCGTTTTCCGGTACAGCGTTACAGTTCGCCGAAACTGCGTTGGCCACGGAGAAGTAGCATGGGATAGCGCTACCCCTCTAAGATCCGTTCTTGGCAAGGACCCGTTTGCGCTGGGGGGTTTATGCACCCTGGGCTCTCTGCCCCTGATCATTGAGGAAGAGCAGATCGGACAGATAGTCGACAGGATCCGTCGTGCACTTCAGCTGGTGAAGTGATACTGACCACTTCTGAGCTGGAGGACGACACGTGAGATACCATCATCACTTCTACATTGACGGCCAGTGGGTTGCCCCCGAGGGGCGTGACGGCATCGAAGTCACCAATCCTGCCACGGAAGAGACTGTCGCCACGATTGCGGCTGGCGGGCCGGCTGATGTGGATCGGGCCGTTGCGGCTGCACGGCGTGCGTTCGCGACCTATGCCCAGACCAGCCGCGAGGAGCGCCTGGACCTGCTGGGCAAGATTGTCGCCATCTACCGCAAGCGCACGGACGAACTGGCAGAGGCCATCTCAACGGAGATGGGGGCTCCTCTCGCCTTCGCCCGCGAGCGGCATGTGCCTGCGGGCCTCGGCCATCTCACCCGCGCCATCGAGGTTCTGAAGACCTACGAGTTCGACCAGACGCTCAATGCCACCCTGATCACCCGCGAGCCCATCGGCGTAGTTGGGCTTATCACGCCCTGGAACTGGCCCCTGAACCAGATCGCCTGCAAGGTCGGTCCGGCTCTTGCCGCCGGTTGCACCATGGTGCTCAAGCCCAGCGAAGTCGCGCCCCTTTCCGCTCTCATCTTCGCGGAGATCCTCGACGAAGCTGGCGTGCCCGCGGGCGTGTTCAACTTAGTCAACGGCGGCGGTCCAAATGTGGGCCAGGCTCTCTCAAGCCATCCCGATGTGGACATGGTGTCCTTCACGGGCTCAACCCGAGCTGGCATTCTCGTCGCCAAGGCTGCTGCCGATACGGTCAAGCGCGTGCACCAGGAACTAGGCGGGAAATCTCCCAACATCCTGCTGGACGACGCCGACTTCGACACAGCGGTCACCCATGGCGCGCGGGCTTGCTTTGCCAATAGCGGCCAGTCCTGCAACGCTCCGACCCGCCTCCTTGTCCCGGCTGACCGGCAGGAGGAGGTGATCGCCATTACCCGGCGCATTGCTGAGGAGACGGTGGTCGGCGATCCGAGAGCTGCCTCGACCACGATCGGGCCCGTCGTCAGCCAGATCCAGTTCGACCGGATTCAGGCTCTCATCGAAGCCGGCATCAGGGAAGGCGCCACCTTGGTCACAGGCGGCCCCGGCCGCCCCGCAGGTCTCAACCGGGGTTACTACGTGCAACCAACCGTGTTTGCAGATGTCCGCAACGACATGCGCATTGCCCAAGAGGAGATCTTCGGGCCTGTTCTGAGCATCCTGCCTTATAAGGACGAGGAAGACGCCATCCAAATGGCAAATGACACCGTCTACGGTCTATCGAGCTACGTCACTTCCGGTGACATCGAGCGCTCGCGCCGGGTTGCCCGCAGGCTCCGGGCCGGCATGGTGCATCTGAACGGATCGCGCGGCGACACCGCGGCCCCGTTCGGCGGCTACAAGCAGTCGGGCAATGGTCGCGAGTGGGGCCGGTTTGGGTTTGAGGAGTTCCTTGAGATCAAGTCGGTGTTCGGCTACGCCGCGTAGACAATCCGGCTGAAGTAACGAAGTGCGGATCGGTCTTTAGTGTCCAACTAGATGGGGAGATCGATCCCAATCCTGCATTCCTGTTTCGCTCAAGAGTTATATATCGGCACAGTGCCTGCCCCCCTGTCAGTATGCAAGCCCTAGCCAGGGCACCGTCTAAAGATCAATAGAGGTCCAGTGTTTTGGGGTTCTGGTAAGAGCGCACGAGGACTGAGCAATCGGCCGCCCACTCTGGGGCCAAACTCTAAGCTACCCTGCCCTTCAGGAACGTCCGCTGTACCCTTCTCAAGGAGATATTCGGTGTACTTCCGCCTCGTGCCAAAAGCAGCCCTCGTCAAGTTCCGGTTGTTTATGGCACAGAGGGATACTCTTGGCGCACTCGGTTATCTAAAGCAGCGCTTCGTTTCGGAACATCGGTATGCAATGGCCGCCGACGCGCGAGTGATAGCCATCTTCAGCGCGCCACGACGTCCCCTTGAGCAAGCTCGGCCGGCCCATCTCGACGCCCTGTGTGAGGGAGAAGGCAACCCTGTCCGTACCGTCGAGCGAGAGCAGCAGCGCACCAAGTGTAGAGCTGGCGCTGCATTTCGCCGGGTCCTCCCAAGTGCCAGCAAGTGGGGCGAACACATCAGGCTCGGATCGTATTGCCGTGCGATGGAAGATGCGCACACGGACATCATGTGGTATCGAGTTGGTCCATATGCTGCGCAAACAGCAGGCAAAATATGCCTGCAGTCAGCAGCATTCGCTTGCCAGGCAATTGGAGCGGCTCGCTGCATGAGCGCGTAGCGACGACCTGCCATTCTCTCACGCTCCCCCCGATTCGCGACGGAACCGGCAAGGGTGCCCTGCCTCGACAAAGCGCGCCACCCGGCGGCGCAGCTCCAACGAGTAAGACTTGGTCATCGCTCATCTCCCCAAAGAGCGCCAAGGTGTGTGGATCACGAAGCCGCTAAGCCGCATAGCCTCAACGACTCCGTCAGAGCTGCCGTTGCTATAGACTTAACATTTCACTCGGATCGTACCAGTGCTCGTGATGGATGTTGAACATCTATTGAAATAATGGCAATATATTCTTCTGAATGTATAGAAAATATCCAGCTCTGATTAAGTAACAACATTATATCGGAGTATTACGATGTCCATCATTCCCGGCACCACTTCGCGATTGATCATGTCGACTGATGCCATTCCAGCACGTGAGCGTGAAGCTGTGGCGCGGGAGTTCTTTGGCAACATTGCAATGCGCCTTGACCTTGCCCCTGCAGAGGGAGGGCGTCTGAGGCTTAATACATCAACGCTGATCTTGCCTAACATCACGACCAGTTCCGGGGCCGTTGACCCCATGTCTTGGAACCGAACGAAGTCACTTATCTCGGATGGGAATGATGATCTATGTATCTCCTGGATGGCTGGTCACTACCGACTAGTTCAGCCTGGACAGCGTGACATAGAGATCCGGCCGGGCTCGGGGTGCCTGACCGCTCTGGACCGTCGCTGGAAGGGGACTACGTCTGACGGAAGCTGGATGATGTGCATCCATTTTAAACGTTCTACAGTTGCAACCCTGGTCAATAATGTTGATGATATTGCACCTGACAAGGTCGACATGGCAGCGCCTGAGAGCCGGCTGTTGTTCGACTACCTTCGCTTGATCCACACAATCGAAGGGTTGACGTCTCATAGTCCTGTTGTTGCGAGGCACCTTACCGATCTTCTCGCACTTGCTCTAGGTGCAAATCGGGATGGCGAAGAGACAGCTCGCACTGGAGGGGTTCGAGCAGCACGGCTTGCTGCTATAAAGCAGTATATTGCTGCTAATCTAACAAGCACGCGCCTTAGTGCAGAAACTACAGCAGCCAACCTGTCATTGAGTTCCCGCTACATCCGCTCCCTGTTTGCCGAGCAAGGTACAACGTTTACAGATTATGTAAATGAACGCCGACTGCGCCGAGCTTACGATAGTCTAAGAACGCAGGGCAGCCACAGCCGCCCTATAGCGGACATCGCTTTCGATGTCGGCTTTGTCGAACCCTCCACCTTTTATCGGCTATTCAGGGCGCGTTACCAACTAAGTCCCTCAGATGTGCGAAACCTATGACAATACCAGACAAGACTTCACAAACTGCACAATCCGTTAGAGACCAAGGCACTCGCTCCCTGATTGTGGGGGTTTGATCTTTGAGTCTCTTCAAATAAATCTGTGACGAAAAAATTACCTATAGGATCAATAATCAGTAACAACGGCAATTCACGCCAAGTAGAAGCCAATAATAGGGCCGCCTCCCCGCCCAAATCGGCATCTTTTCCGTTTATGGCTGTCAGCTTCTAGTCACTGCCGGTGTGTTGTTCGGCCGAAATATTCAAATCTATGAGCTGGCGGCTGAAGAAATGAGCCTGCAGTTCGCAGTCGCCACCCGCTGAACGATCCTGTCCTCTTGCTAGTTAGCAATTTCATGAGGCACCTCCTACTGCCGAACGACAGCCCATATGGGAGCGGGTGGGGGAACCCCATGCGCCCACGCTCCACTCGCCCAGAGGGGCGCGGCATCAAAAATTCCGAGTCACATTTCCGTTGGCGCTAGTCGGAGTTCCGTCTGTGCATCACGCAGGTCAAGCCGCTCAGGTACTGAGTAGCGCGTCGGACATTATTCCGTGTGGAGGGAAATTGTGACAACAAACTCAACAAATGAATTCGTTGGCGTAGGTGCAAACAACGACTTTTACTTCCAATTTGTACCTAGTGATACCGGCATCATCGTGCGATCAGGTGCTGGAGACGATTGGATCTCAGCTTCTAACGCCTCCGACTATCTTATCGGTGGATCAGGAACGGATGTTTTACAAGGCCTTGGCGGCAACGACGTAGTCTATGGTGAGACAAACGGCGGGATCTTCCTACCAGGAAACTACAGCGACGCCATTCTGGGAGGCGACGGTAATGACGCGCTGTTTGGGGTCGCCGGCGCTGATTACATCAGCGGCGATGCGGGTTTTGATCTTCTAAACGGCGGAACCGGCAATGACAGCCTGTTTGGAGGAACCGGAGCTGACACTTTGGAAGGTGGGTCGGGGGATGACATAATCTACGGTGGTTCGCCCATTGCGCCATCATTTGCGGCCTTCGGCACAATTTCAGTCAATACCTTGATAACAGATGACTCCGCTTTTGGACCCAGTATTTTGGCTTCTCCCAATCCCGAAGATGCCTCAGGCGATCTAAGCGCCGACAGCCTGTCTGGTGGTTTAGGGAACGATACTCTATTCGGACAAGGTGGTGCCGATACATTGCAGGGAGAGAGTGGAAATGACTTTCTCGATGGCGGAACCGGCGCCGACATCATGGATGGCGGCGTTGGCGACGACAGCTTCCTCGTCGATAATGCTGGTGACATCGTGATCGATGCAGTCGGCGGCGGCAGTGACGTCGTTACAACAAGCATCAGCTACATACTTGGCATGGCCGCAGACATCGAGCTTCTCCAGACAAGCAACGCAGCTGCGCTAGATACCATCAATCTAACTGGCAGCGACACAGGCAACACAATCGTCGGCAATGCTGGAACCAACACAATTTTGGGCCGTGGCGGGAACGATGTTCTCGACGGCCGTGCTGGCGCAGACATTATGGACGGGGGTGCAGGCGACGATGTCTACCTCGTAGATAACGCGTTCGATGCAGTCTCGGACGCTTCGGGCTTCGGCTTCGATCGTGTAGAAACCACGGTTAGCTACGCTCTCGGGCTCTCTGCGGAAATTGAGACGCTCGCGGCCTCTCAAACCGTTGGCGCAGCAGCGCTGGATCTAACTGGATCGAATACGAATAACACAATCGTTGGAACGGACGGTACAAACGTTCTTCTCGGGCTTGGAGGGAAAGACAATCTAATTGCCGGAGCTGGCAACGATAAACTGAACGGCGGACTTCTTTCTGACGCTTTATCAGGAGGAGCAGGCAAGGACACGTTCGTATTCAATACCAAGCTCGATGCTAAGGCGAACCTCGACAAGATCACCGATTTTATCGTGAAGGACGATACTATACATCTTGAAAATGGGATCATGAAGAAGGTTGGTAAAGCCGGAAAGCTTGCGAAGGATGCCTTCCAAATTGGGAGTTCCGCAAAAGACGCGGAAGATCGTATAATCTATAATAAGGAGAAAGGCGTACTTTACTACGATGCAGATGGGATAGGTGCAGCCAAAGCCGTAGCCTTCGCCACAATATCCAAGAACCTAAAAATGACTGCTTCGGACTTCTTCGTGATCTAGCCCAGTTGCAGCCGACGGCTTGGTCTGAGCCGCCGGCTGCGCCCTGGCCTGCGTGGTAAGAAAGATCATCCAGCGCTACCGCAATGCCGCTTGGCAACGGCTCATAAAGCAGGATGTCGAGCTACTCGCTGAGAACTAGAGGGCTGTACCGGAGAAGTTCCACGTGTGCAGCGGAAGGGGATAGCCTTCATCGACGCCTTCGCCAAGTCGGCCGGTGCCCGATCTACACCTTGAGCTACGATCAGGCCCACAACGTGCTGGCCGGTGCCCAGAGCCCTACCATCCCGAGTGCTCCGACTACTGTTGAAGATACCGTCTTCCCGGTCGGCCCCACCGGCAGGGTCAATGTTCGCATCGTCCGTCCCCCTGGCGCCACGGGTGTCCTGCCGGTGGTGATGTACTTCCACGGCGGCGGCTGGGTCATGGGTGATCCCAACACCCACGACTAGCTGATCCGCGAGATTGCTGCCGGTGCCAATGCCGCCATGGTCTTCGTTCACTACGACCGGGCTCCGGAGGTGAGGTACCCCGCCAACAACGAGCAGGCCGATGCTGCCACCAAGTACGTGGTCGACAATGCCAAGGCGCTGAACGTGGAGGCCTCTCGTCTGGTGGTGGCCGGCGACAGAGCCGGCGGCAACATGGCCGCCAAGGCTGCCATCGCTCAGGCCAGCGCCGCCCTCAAGATCGCCTTCGATCAGTAAGCCTTACAAACCTCCAAAGCCTGCCCCGGGACAAACACCCGGGGCAGTGCTGTGGGTACGACACTGGTTTTGTCACCTTCTCGGGAGAACACCATGAGACCGCCTCAGCGCTACCAGGATAAGGCTGTCGAGGCCGAGTGCCTTGTCAGCGATCCGCGCCATCGCCGGAACTCCGGTCGGAGCTTCGGGCCGTCGCGCGCCAGTGGAGGCATCGTGCCGAACTGGCCGACTGGAACGCGCGTGAGTTGAGAGCGTCCAAGACCTGGCTTCTGTGATATCTGCGCGGGCTGCGGACCATGGCGGAAGGGAACCTGACCCGTTCGCTCCGTCTACCTGCTGATTTTTTGAAGTGGGAGCTACAGAACCAGGGATGAAGGAAATGTTTGCTGCCTCGCAATAGATAAAGTCAGCTCTGGGTCAGGCACTGACGATCCCATACCCTCCAGCAACTTCCGCTGTTCCCCGCTTGAGCGGACATTCGTTGTACTTCTGGGATGTGCCATTTGAAGACATTGTCCTTTGTCCGGCCCCCATTCCACCTGACCTTTGTCCTATTCGACTCACCAACTTGTGGACTTATATCAGGCGGTGTTTCCGGTGCTGCCCGCAAAAGGGAGATTACCAGGGTTCGCCATCTTGGTTTGGAACCACCAATGGAGATGGTGGTGATTGCATCTGCCAAACGCGCAGGAATCCCCGATTCAATCAACGCTGCGAAATTCCTCGTGGCTGCTGTGCTCGTTGGAGGCCACCGGCACGTGCCTGACCCGCTAGTTGGACGGCATCTCCTGAAAGACGGGCTGGGATTAGGGCTTTGTAGGCATGCTGTTTCTCGGTGGCATCACCTTCCTGTCCAAGATCGTCAGCACGCTGACATCGTCCTGGATCAGCAATCCTGCCCTGACGATCAACGTTCTCCTGTTCGCCGAAAGTCTCGTCCTGCTCTACGTAGTGGCGCAAGATCCTTCAGACAAAATCACGCGCTTCAAGAGGTATTGCGCGGAGGACCTCTTGGAACCAAGGAGGTTGTGATGGACAGGCGCATGTTTGAGGTCATTGCCCTGCTGTTTCTCGGGATAAGCCTGCTGCTCTGGAGCACGGGACACCATCCCATCCAGATCATCCATGTCCGTGAGCAGGGCAGGATGGCGCTGTCGGAGATGCGGTCCGGGCCCTTGCACGCGCAAGTCGCCGATCCGGTCCATCTCTTCCAGGCGTCCCTCGCAGAGGCCCATCCGGCTAGTACCCAGGTCCGCCGCACCGTGTATGTTCCGGCCTATCCCGCGATCCGCATCATGAGCGGCCGCTCCCGCATCGACCTCGCGACCACGCTGAGCATCCACAACACCTCCCGGGACAAGCCCCTCCTGCTCAAGCGGATCAATTACCACGACACCGATGGCGAGCTCATTCAGAGCTATCTGGAGGAGCCTGTCGCCCTCAGGCCGCTCGGCACCATCGAGATATTCGTCGCGGGCGAGGATCGTCGGGCCGGGTCCGGCGCGAACTTCGTGGTCGACTGGGCGGCGGACGGTCCGATCAGCGAGCCCGTGATCGAGGCGGTGATGATCGGCACTCAGGGCAACGCAACGTACTCGTTCGTCAGCCCCGGCCGCCCGGAGCGCATCGTGCAGCCGGAGTGAGGAGCCGGGACGCGGGCGAGGGCTCAGCGTCCCCTAAAGCAAGGCTATCCGCGGGGTCGATGGGTCGAGATGGTACATGGTCAGCAGCGTGGCCGTCGCGATCAGCATGCCGAGAAGATAAATCCAGCCGTGCTTGAATATCCGCAGTTCGGGAGGAATCCCCATCGCGGTCTCGGGGAATGATCGCTTGGATCCAACGGGGGAGCCCACGCAGAGGTGCTGCCGCCACTTACGTTCCCGCTCGGGGCTGGGATGTCGCGGGAGAGTGAACAGCATTCTCGTTGTCTGCCACCCGCCGGGCCGCCACCTCCTCGATGTGCTGCCGGGTGGCCGGGTGCTGAGAGAGGAATGCCTTGAAGTCGCGCACGTCTAGGCGGAGCAGGAAGCAGTAGCCGATCGCATGCACGTCCGACTGGCGGGGCCTGCCGGTGAGCAGGGCGATCTCGCCGACGAAGTCGCCGCGGCCGAGCCGGATCTTCTGCCCAGGGATGCTCACCTCGACTGCGCCCGACGCGATGAAATACACAGCATCGCCCGGGCCGCCACGCCGGATCAGGCGCTCGCCCGGAACTGCGAAGATCGGACGGAGCCGCTTGGCGAGTGTGTCGAGTTGCTCCTGCGTGAACTCGGAGAACAGGGGCAGTTGAGCCAGGAGTTCCGGCGCGTGCAGCGCAAGGTCGAGCCGGGGCTCGATCTCGGCCTTGCGGCGCTCCTCCTCGATTGAGCGACGAAGGTTGGCGTGGAGCTCAGGCCCGATCAGGCCGTCAACCAGCAGCACGTCGTATTCGAGCTCTTCCTGCCGGAGGGCAGTCTTGCGCAGCAAGCGGTGCTCCAGGGCCTCTGCGTAGCTTGGATACTGGAGGCGCAGGGCCTCAAGGGCGCCGTCGATCGCCTCCCGCCGCCGCTCCAGGATCTCACCCAGGACCTCGCCCACGCGCGCGCCGAGGATGGGCACGATCTTGCGGTCAATGAACGGAGCCAGTTCCTCGACGATGATTCGCGTGGCGAACAGCATCTCGAAGCGGCGGGCGAGGAGGTGTTCTAGGGGTCCGCCGATGCCGAGCCGGCGGTGAAGGAACTGGACAACACCGAAGCGCCAGTCGAAGGCCAGCGTCTGCCGCACGGCACGCTGGAACTCCGCCCGCCCCCCTGCCCTGGCCTTGTCGATAAGCAGTTCGGCCTGGGCCAGCAGTGGCTGCACGAGCGCCGCCGACACAATCCGGGCTCGGTAATGTTCCAGGACGACATTCCGCTCCCGCCCGGCCAGCGTGACGAGGCCGAGGGACAGCCGCTCTAGGTCGGAGAGGCCCTGCCCCTGCTCGGTCCGGGCGGCGGTCGCATCGATCCGCTCGGCATAGCGGCGAGCCTCGGCGAGCGCCGTGGCTGATCCGACCTTGTACAGCTCGGCAACTCTCTCGACGGCCTCCCGCACGTTCTCCAGCGCCACAGCCAGTACCTGCCCGCGGAGCGCCAAGTCTCGGGCCGACAGGCGATTGAGGCCGAGCCCCCGGATCAGCCAGCCCATGGTGGTGCCCTGAATCAGCAGCGTGAACAGCACGAAGCCAGTCGCTAGGATCGCGACGATGCGATGCACCTCCGCCGACACAGCGGGGTTCTCCGTCACGGAGAGGGCCAACGCCAGGGTCACCGCGCCTCTGAGACCGCCCCAGAGGATCACAAGACGGTAGGACCGGCTGACAGGTGGAGAAAGCCGCATCGTCGTGAGCAGCGGGAGCACGCCGAACAGGACCACGATCCGCGCCAGCAGGGCCGCAGCCACCACCACCAGTATCAGGGCGAGGTCGAGCCAGGTGAGATCCGCCAGCAGCCGGGGCACGAGGATGGCAGCCAGCACGAACACCAATGAGCTGGCCCAGAAGGCGACCTGCTCCCAGATGCCGGTGAGATAGCTCCAGCCATCGGGTGAGGCACGGGCGGGACCGAGCAGGTTGAGGGTCATGCCGGCAACCACCACGCCGATCACGCCCGAGACACCGAGACCCTGCTCGGCAACGATGTACACGAGGTAGGGCAAGGCGAAGCTGATCGAGACCTTGGCTGCGCGATGATCCGGGATGGAGCCGATGAGCCAGGCCGCCATGCGGGCGCCGACATAGCCCACGAGCGCGCCGATGACGAGGGTGCGGGCGAAACCGAGGCTGGCATCCATCAGGCTGAGCGGCTGGCCGGCAACCAGCACGGCGAGAAAGACGCTGAACAGGGTGATGGCCGCTGCGTCGTTCAGCAGGCTCTCGCCTTCGACCAGCCGCCCGAGGCGCGCAGGCGCGCCTATGTCGCGAAAGATGCCGACCACTGCGATCGGGTCGGTGGTCGCCACGATGGCCCCGAGCAGGAGACAGACGATCAGCGGCTGTCCGGCGAAGGGCACCAGGGCATAGCCGATGATCACGGTCGCGATGAGCACGGCGAGCACGGCAAGGACGAGGATCGGCACCCAGTCTGGAGCCATGCGCCTGGCGTCGAGGGTCAGCGCTGTCTGGAACAGTAGGGTGGGCAGGAACACGTAGAGGAAGACCGTCGAGCCGACCGGGAAGTCGAGGACGGCACGGGCCACGTCGTTGAAGGCGTCGGTGAACTCCGTGTACCAGAGGAAGGAGGCGGCAGCGCCGATCACAATGCCGATCACGGCCAGGAGCACGCTAAACGGCAGCCGGACGATACCCGCAATGGGCTGGGCCAGGCTGATCACCACCAGGAGGACGGCAAGCACCAATAGAACGATTGGCAACTCCACGGCGGTTCGCGCTCCTCAGGGATGACGGGAAGGGTCGAGACCTTGTAGGGAGCATAACCCAGGTCGTCCATAGATGCCGGACAGGAACACGGCAGCGGAGCACGGTCTGCTCCGGCAAGCGCGAGCGTGTGGAAATCGGCGGGCCTGCCGCCTCACCGGAGCGGCGGGACCGCTAGGACGTCGACGTCGAGGGACCGCATGACCTCCTCGGTCACGCTCCCCAGGAAGGCCCTGGCGATCTCCTTGCGGCCATGCGTCCCAATGACCAAGACATCGGGCCTCAACTGCTCCGCGGTCTTGGAGATCACCTCCAGCGGAGAGCCCTCCTCAAGGCGGATCGACCATCCCTGGTGATCGAGTCCGTTCGCGTACAGGAACTTGATCAGATCCCTGGACGTCCGGACACGCTCCTCGGCCACGTACCCGTCAATCGTGCCCCGGCTGAACCCGGCACGGAACATCTGCCCTTTCGCCAGCGGCAGAAAGGCATGAACGAGCGCAAGCCGGGTTCCACCGAGAAACCCTAGGGTAATCCCGGTCATGATGGCGCTCACGGACGGCTCGCACACGTCGACCGCGGCCAAGGCCGTCCGGTACGGCTGATCCACCTCCCTGTTCACCATCAGAACCGAGAACGGGCCCGTGCGTATCACACGCTCAATGGTGGTTCCGACAAAGATGTCGCGCAGGAGCTGCTTGCGGTGGGCTCCCATGACGATCAGGTCCACGCTCGCTGACGCCGCGGCGCGCAGGATGCCGTCGAACGGGTCGCCTGCGACCACGAGGGCTCGCGGCCGGAGGCCACTCAACTCGCCCATCCCGCCGATCTGCTCACCAAGGATCCGCTCGGCCTCGCGCTTCTCCAGCGCGACCAAGTCCGGCGGCTGGTCATCGTCCACGACATGCACGAAGGTCAGTTCGGCACCGTTGTCCCGCGGCAGCAGGCCAGCCCGCCGCACGGCCCGCTGCGCGCGGGTCGAGAAGTCCGTGGCTGAGCAGCCGCTACTCCTCCTCGAGGATCAGCATGCTTCCCTCATCAAAGCCTGTCGCCACGCGGATGAGCTGACCGAGCCGCACGAGTTCACGCCCCGCCTGCGCCTGGCGACCATGCCTACAAAAGCTTACGTTCGCGTAGCACGACCACGGGCACTATCATGGCCATGATCATGCTGACTAGGACGAGGAGGCCCCGCGCGCGAACACTCCGATCATATTGCCCGGGAGCTTGCGGCCAACGGCGGTCAAGTCACCACGGGCCAGATCGCACTTTCTGGTATCACCGGCGGCCTGATGCCCTGCCCGACCTCGACCACCGTGCTGCAGATCTGCCTTCAACTCGGCCAGTTCACCCTCGGGGCCGCGACGATGGCCGCCTTCAGCCTGGGCTTGGCGATCACCATGGCGTCCATCAGCGTTGCGGCCGCCTGGTGCGTGCATCACGCCTCGAAATGGATCAATCTGCCAGATCGTGTCCTTCAACACCTCCCGTTGCCTTCGGCTGGCCTCGTGGAGGCACTCAGTGTCATCATGCTCGTGCAAGGCATGGTGGATCTCCCAGCGCCGGCAGCAGCATTCTCGTGAGACTTCAATCCTTGGGCCTTCGCTATCCGACAAACCTCGATGTAATCTCGGGATTCGTAGCCCCATCGGCTCCGTATACCACTATAGGAGAGCATGGAGCCGTACTCGCAACGCGGGCGAGTTTCATGTGGCGGTTGCAAGAGGTACGCTAATGCGGATGAACTATGCCGGTCACGGCATCAAGGCCAGCACTAACCGATTCTGGGGCGGTTTCACGAGGCTCATTGTTCTGGCTTGCGCCGCAGCTGCCCTTCTGGCCGTCCTACCCATCGGGCTGTTTGTCGTCCTGCCTTTAATGCTTGCCGGCGGCATTGCCCTGCACTTTTATCTCCGCCGCAGGATGCGTCAGGCACAGCAGCGGCCGAAGGATGGCGTAATCGATGCGGAGTATACGATCGTCGAGCACTGCTAGGGAGATCATCTCCCAGCCGCGATGGCGGGCAGATCTTGAACCCAAGCCTTGCCATCCTCACCTTTTAACAACGGGGTCCGGGCCCCTCTGGCGAGCAGGTCGCTGCTCGCGATGTCGGACACCTTCTCTTGCCCTTGCGCCCACGAGCGTGACCGCAACTGGAGGATCCGATTTTGGATTCCACTGCTCCTCATGGCGTCCAACCCGCCATTCTCTTTGTCGTGACTGATGCCAACCTCCGCGAGCTGATTGCCCGCCCCCTTGGGCAAGTCGGCTATGACGCTGTGCTGGCTGCTTCCGGATCCGGTGAGGCAGATCTCGATCCCATCTCCGCCGTCGATTTCGATGGCCTCGATTGTGAGGTTCAACTTCCCGGCGAGGTCGACAGCTGGGAGGTCGGCGCCACCTTCAGCTTCGTCTGGCCAGACAAGCCGACAGTCTACGCCTTTGCCTCGGTCTCCGGGCCACCGGGCCACCGGGCCACCGGGGCGGCTGCGGAAGGGCATTTTCCTGCGCAAGCCCTTCGGCCTGGACCGGCTCGTCACGGCTTTCGAGACCAGCGCAGCCGCCGCGCGGGCAAGGCAGGCGCTGGCATGATCGATCAAGAAACAAAAAATTTCGCAAGCATGCGGATTAAGCCCGCAAGCAGCTCCGTACACCTCACATGAACGACGCCACACGCACGGATGTGATCGGACTGCTCGGGCCCTTGCGGCGCTACGCCCGCTCCCTGACACGGGACGAGTCGCAGGCCGAGGACTTGGTTCAGGACACCCTTGTCCGAGCTTATGAACGGAAAGGGTCGTTCCGTACCGGAGGCAGCCTGCGTGGCTGGCTGCTGTCGATCCTGCACAACACCTTTATCGATCATCGGCGCAGCCATGTGGCGGAGTTTCGCCGTCTGGAGCAGGTCGCCTTCCTCATCGACACCGCGGCTCCCCCCGAACAGGAAAGCCGGGTGCGGCTTCAGCAGGTCCAGAACGCCTTCATGAGCCTGCCGGATGAGCAGAGGGCCGCCCTGCACCTGGTGGCCATCGAGGGTCTGTCCTACCAGGAAGCCGCGAATGCCCTGAAGATCCCGGTTGGCACGCTCATGTCCCGCCTGGCGCGCGCCCGCGCCGCGTTGCGGGGCTTCGAGGCGGGAGCCGATGTTCAGCCATCCGAAGCCAGGCGCCCAAGCCTGCGCGTCGTCGGAGGATCCGATGCCTGACCCCATCACCGAAGCGGACCTTCTCGCCTATATCGATGACCAGCTCGACCCGGCGCGGCGGATCGAGGTCGAGGAGCACCTTGCCCACGACCCGCACGCCGCTGTTCGGGTCATGGCCGATCTGAAGGATCGCGATGCCCTCCGGTTGCTCCATGCGGCGCCCCTGCCCCGTCCGCCCGAGCCGATGCTGGTGGCCGCTGATCGGCTCGAGCGGGCTCTCGGCTGGCAGGAGTTTCGGCTCAAGTTCCGCCGGGTCGCCGCTGTCGTGGCCCTCGTCGGCTTCGGCTGGTTCGCTCATGGACAGGTCGGCCTGGGCATCACCGACAGCGAGGCCTCACCCAAGCCGCCAGCTTTCGTCGAGGATGCCCTGCACTCGCATGAGACAAGCCTCCTGCGGGCCCGCATGGTTTCGCAGCCCGAGGTGGAGGACTACGACCCCGCCGAGATTTTGGCCGAGACCGGGATCCGGCTCCCGTCCCTTCCCGAGGACTGGCAGGTGCGGGACGCGCAGATCTTCCCGTCCCGCTACGGACACAGCATCGAGATCGCCATTGACGCCGGCGAGCTCGGTCGGGTGTCGTTGTTCGCCGCTCAGGCTCCCGCCTTCGACGTCATCGCTCCAATGCCGGCCCGCTTCGATAAAGCGACGGCGGTGTACTGGCAGACTGGCCAGCTCGCCTATGCGCTGACCGGCAACGGCAGCGACAAAGCCCTTGAACGGGCGGCCCTCCGGCTGTCCCGCAAGCTTCAGTAAACCACCAGGAGACACCATCGATGAACACACCTTATGCTTGGCAGACCGCCACGGCCCGCGCGAGCGGCGCCTTGTTCGACGAGGGCCTGCGCCAGCACATGCTGCGGGTCTACAACACCATGGGCATCGGCTTGGTGGTGACAGGCATTGTGGCCTTCTTCGTCGCCTCGACGCCGGCCCTTTACGTGCCAATCTTCCAGACACCGCTCAAGTGGGTGGTGATGCTGGCGCCGCTGGCGTTCATCTTCTTCTTCTCGTTCCGCATGGAGCGGATGACGGCGGCCTCTGCCCGTACGACCTTCTTCGCCTTCTCGGCGGTGATGGGCCTGTCGCTCGCCTCCGTGTTCCTGGTGTTCACGGGTGCGAGCATCGCCCGCACCTTCTTCATTACCGCCGCCATGTTCGGCGCCACCAGCCTCTACGGCTACACCACCAAGCGCGATCTCTCGAAGTTCGGCTCGTTCCTGGTTATGGGTCTGATCGGCGTCCTTATCGCCTCGCTGGTCAACATCTTCCTCGGGTCGAGCCTGCTGCAGTTCGCCATCTCGATCATCGGCGTGCTCGTGTTCACGGGTCTGACCGCCTATGACACGCAAAACATCAAGGAGCAGTACGCCGAAGGCTTCGGCCATGAGGCCAACAGCAAGATGGCCGTGTTCGGCGCACTCTCGCTTTATCTGAACTTCGTCAACATCTTCCAGCTGCTGCTGAGCCTCACCGGGCAGCGGGAAGAGTAATCACCGACCATTTCAGAAAGGATCGATTTACATGGACCATCAGGATCGTCAGGCCATCGAGCAACTCTTCGGCAAGATCGCCCAGGTTGAACGCCAAGCCACGCCTCCGGACGCGCAGGCGGCGGACTTCATCCGCTCGCAGATCAACCAGCAGCCGAATGCGCCCTACTACATGGCCCAGACCATCGTGGTGCAGGAGCAGGCGCTGAGCGCCGCTCAACGGCGCATTCAGCAGCTGGAGCAGGAACTCGCCAGCCGTCCTGCCGGAGGCGGTGGCTTCCTCTCGGGCCTGTTTGGTGGCGGGCAGTCCCGTCCCCAGCCGCATCAGCCCTACCAGCCGCAGCCGATGCACGGCATGCCCCCTCATGGTGGTCCTGGAATGGGTGGCATGGCTCCCGGCATGGCTCCCCGCGGAGGCGGAGGCTTCCTGGCCGGGGCAGCCCAGACCGCTATGGGCGTGGCCGGCGGCGTGGTGCTCGGCAACATGCTCGCCAGTGCTTTCTCGGGAGGCGACGACGCTAAGGCCGCTGATGCCGGTCAGGCCGAGCCGCAGCAGGCAGCAGCCGAGGACTTCGGTGATGCCGGCGGCGACTTCGGGTTTGAGGAAGACATCTGATCCTGAGGCTGGCGCGGCCCTGCGTTCAGGGCCGCCATGGTGCCTCGCCCCAATCAAGCACTGCCGTTCTGCCGGCGCATGGCGCCGGCAGAACCGTCTAAACCTGTATCAAGATAATGAGAATGACCAAAGCCTTTGTTCTGTCAGTAGCCACGCTGGCGGTATTGATGGTGCCCGCCACAGCGCAAACCTCCTCGCCTGAGACGGTCCCGACGCCACCTGCGTCCTCAAGCCCGGCCGTCGCTACCCCGGCCTCTCCTGGTGCACACACATCGCCCGCACCGGAGTCGGGCTCCACCACTGGCTCAACCACGGCCACGACAAAGCTCGGGGCGACGACGCGCATCCTCACGGTCGACGCCGTGGAGGACATGGATCTCGTCGGCGCGGATGGAAAGGGGATCGGCGACATCGAAGGTGTGGTCGAGAACAACACGGACAAGAAACAGTTCGTGGTCATCGAGCGCGGCGGCTTCCTCGGCTTTGGCGCCAAGGCGATCACGCTTCCGCTCGAGAACATCGCCGTTCAGGGTGAGAAGGTGACCTTACGCAACATGGATGTTGCCCAGCTCGCCGGCTTGGCGGAGTTCAAGAACGACAGCAACGCCTTCCGCGATCTCGACGACCGCCAACAGATCAGCGTGCCACAGCAGTAGCCCCCTCCTTCTGCAGTGTTGAAGACCGATGATCTCTCACGGCGATCATCGGTAAGGCGGTTCGGCTCCGGCCAGGACTTCCCAAGGATCCCTGACGACCTTTTGACCATCCCCACTCGCATTCCTCCATGTGAGCCACTATAGACAGGCCCATGCCCGACCCTTCCAGTAGTCTCTCCACGGTCGTTTCACCAGACGACGCTGTGGAGCCCCGACAACGGTTCTCCGAGGTCCTGAGCGACCTCGCCGGCCGATCCAGCCCGACCATCAGCATCGGCAACGTGCTGGACGCCTTCGGCGACCGGGCCTTTGGCGCCCTGATGCTCCTGTTCGCCGCGCCCAACGTGCTGCCGCTGCCGCCCGGCATGTCGGCGGTGCTTGGAGCACCCCTGCTCTTCATCACGGCGCAGCTGATGCTGGGACGCTCCACCCTGTGGATGCCGCACTTCATCCGTGAGCGGTCGATCTCCCGTGACTTCTTCACACTGCTTACCGCAAAGCTCAGTCCCACCCTGCACCGGGCGGAACGCTTCCTGCGCCCCCGGCTCGGCATGCTGCTTCACCCGCTTCCGGAGCGGATCGTCGGCGCGGCCTGCCTGCTGCTGGCGATCATCCTGTTCCTGCCAATCCCGTTCGGCAACATTCCCCCGGCCTTCGCCATCGCGGCTTTCGCGCTTGGCATCCTGGAGCGGGATGGACTGGCTACGCTCGTGGGCTGGCTTTCCGCCATCGGCAGCCTGCTGATCCTGGCGGCGATCTCGTCGGCAATCCTCGCCGGCATCAACGCCTTTTTCGACCAGCTGTGGGTGATCCTCGGATGAGAGCTCCCGATCAGAACCCTACACCCATACCGTCGATCCTCCTGGAGGGGTGCCCCTGGCACTCGATACATCGTGCTTGAACTCGGCATTGCCGTCCTTTTCATCGGCCTCAATGGCCTCTTTGCCCTGTCGGAGCTCGCCATCGTGTCGGCCCGGAAGGCCCGCCTGAAGATGATGGCGGACAATGGCCGGGCCGGCGCTGCCACGGCCTTGAAGCTGGCGGAGGACCCGGGACGGTTCCTGTCGACGGTTCAGATCGGCATCACGTTGGTCGGCATCCTGGCGGGCGCCTTTTCCGGCGCGGCGCTTGGTGCCATGCTCACCGGGATCCTGCTCGGCCAGGGAATGCCCGAGCGCGTAGCCGAGCCGCTGGGCTACGGCCTTGTGATCGGCTCCATCACCTATCTCTCTGTCGTGGTGGGCGAACTCGTGCCCAAGCATTTGGCACTCAAGAGCCCGGAGGGGATTGCTTGCACGGTCGCGCCCCTTATGGCCCTGATCTCGCGGATCGCGGCTCCCGTCGTCTGGCTGCTCGATGCCTCGACCAAGCTGATCTTCCGGCTCTTTGGCCAGAGCACGGCGTCAGAGAGCGCAGTCACCGAGGAGGAGATCAAGACAATCATGGCCGAGGCGGAGACCGCGGGCGTGATCGAAACCGACGAGCGCAAGATGATCGCCGGCGTGATGCGTCTGGGTGATCGGGCGGTACGCGGAGTGATGACGCCCCGCACCGATGTCGACTGGATCGATCTGAGCGACAGCCCATCCGAGATCCGCGATATCCTGATCAACACCCCGCATTCGCGTCTCCCGGTGGCGGAGGGCCATCCCGACAATATGCTAGGCGTCGTGCAGGCCCGGGAGCTCCTGGCCGCCACGTTGCGGGAGGAGGCTCTCGACATCCGCAAGCACTTGCGCAGGGCGCCGATCATCCCCGATACCCTCGATGCTCTGGACGCCCTGGAGGTGTTGCGGCAGGCCGAGGTCCCGATGGCGCTCGTGCATGACGAGTACGGGCACTTCGACGGCGTGGTCACGCCGGCCGACATTCTCGATGCGATCGCCGGCGCCTTCCGCTCTGACGAGCACGAGGAAGAGCCCGAGGCCGTGCAGCGGGAGGATGGATCCTGGCTGTTAGCCGGCTGGATGCCGGCCGACGAGATGGCGGACCAGCTTGGGATCTCTCTGCCAGAACGGCGCGACTATCAGACCGTGGCCGGGCTGGTGATCGGCGAACTCCAGCATCTTCCAGGTGCAGGCGAAGCCGTCGAGACGCTGGGCTGGCGCTTTGAGGTGGTCGACCTGGATGGGCGCCGCATCGACAAGGTGCTGGCCTCCCGGATTGAGGCCAAGGAGGCCGCCTGATCATGCGCAATCATGTCACTGTTCTAATCGCCGGGCTGCTGATCCTGACTCCTTCCATGGCCATGGCTGCGGTCTGCAAGCTGGAGAACGCCACTTTCCGGCCGAAGTATGCCGCCGAGCATTTCGAGATCCGCAGCAGCCGCGTCGACGGTGTTCCTGGATTCGGCGTGACTGTGCGGAAGACCAATGAGACCTTCCGCTTTCGCGTCGATGCCGATCGAGGCACGGGCGCGGGAACGATTACATCTGTACCCGACGCGGCAGGACAGGATCCCAGGATCAGGACCAACTACCAGCTGCTGGACGGCAAAGGTCTCAAAACTACCCCAGCCGGAGAGGTCGGCCACGTGTCCTTTCTCGATCTCGGGCGGGCCTTTGTCGATTCTCGTATGCGGACAAGCCGCAACGTGGAGCCCTACACGTCGCCGCCATCGGGCCTGTGGCACGTGACGGACTGCCGGCTGAAATAGCAGCACTCGCGGCGAACATTCGACCATAAGGAACATTGCATGGACTTCTCCTGGATCTCCGATCCGACGGCCCTTGTGGCGCTGGCGACCCTCGTGGTGATGGAGGTGGTGCTTGGCATTGACAACCTGATCTTCATCTCGATCCTCACCAACAAGCTGCCGGAGCACCAGCGCTCGAAGGCCCGCCGCATCGGCATCGGGCTGGCGCTGATCCTGCGCTTGGGGCTTCTTGGCACGATCGCGATCATCGTCACCCTGACGGAGCCGATCTTCACTCTGTTCGGACACGCCTTCTCCTGGCGCGACCTGATCCTGATCAGCGGCGGTCTCTTCCTGGTCTGGAAAGCGACCACGGAGATCCACCACAGTGTGGACCCGACGCCGAACGACGACGTGTTCGACACCACCAAGGCGACGATGACATTCGGCGCTGCAATCACCCAGATCCTGCTACTCGATCTTGTCTTTTCGCTCGACAGCATCATCACGGCGGTCGGGATGACCAACATCGTGATGATCATGGTCATAGCGGTGGTCGCCGCCGTGACGGTCATGCTGCTCGCGGCCAACCCGCTCGCCCAGTTCATCAGCAACAACCCGACGGTGGTGATGCTGGCCTTGGGCTTCCTTTTGATGATCGGCATGACCCTGATCGCGGAAGGGTTCGGGGCGCATGTGCCGAAGGGCTACATCTACGCCGCCATGGCGTTCTCGCCCTGATCGAAGGCCCCAACATGCTCTCGCGCCGGGCCGCCCGGCGAAAGGCCGCCGGATCTCCATCCGGATCGAAGCAGTGAGATCTCCCTCAACGAGGCCGCGTCAAACCTGGCCCCGTTGCCCTCAACTTTACCCTTGAAAGGAGTTCTGAATGATCCCCGTGAAGTCCCTCGTCGTTGCGGCTGCGGTCGGTGCCGGCACGCTTACTGTGCCTGACGGCGTCGCTTGGGCTCAGAGCAACAGTGCCTTCCGCAGTGCCGAGGTGGCCGCCGGGAAGCAGGAGCGTCTTGGGGTCTACGGCAACGTAGGGAAGGACTGCACGTCCGGGCCGCTGCCGACGATCCGGGTGTTGACCGCGCCGAAGAATGGCGAGCTGAACGTGCGCAGCGGGAAGCTCAAGGCGGGCCGGATCACCCGCTGTCCGAAGTTGGAGGCGACCGCACAAGGCATCTTCTACAAGGCGAAAACTGCCTACAAGGGAACCGACGAGGTGGCCTATGAGGTTCGGTCCGCCAGCGGCAAGGTGGAGAGCCACACGGTCAGAATCACCGTGAAGGACGCGCAGGCGTCCGACAGCGCAAAGCCGGGCCAGGAGGACGAGCTTTGACAGGCGTCGGGCTCAGTTAGGATGCCCGGTCTGTTCACGCCGGAGGTGCTGGTTGCGCTTGGGGTCTGCGCCAGGGCGGGTCTCGCCACAGTGCTGGGCAGCCTGTTTGTCCTGAGAATGGACAAGACAAACTCGCATCATCTCGCGCTGGCGCTGGCCTTCGCGGGTGGTGCCATGGTGTACATCTCGCTCCTCGAGATCTTTCCAAAGTCCGCTGCCTCGCTGGGCGAGGTTTATGGCCCCAAGGCCGGCTATGCCTGGACAGCCCTGGCATTCTTCGCCGGAATTGGTCTGCTGGTGCTGCTTGACCGCCTCGTTCCCAATCCGCATCCGGACGTCGCAGCCGCCACCATGCGGGACAAGACCACCATCGCCCGGATGAGCCTACTCACGGCGGCGGCCATCACGGCCCATAATCTCCCCGAGGGGCTCGCCACCTTCTTCGCAACTCTGGACGATCCTGCGGTTGGAGCCTCCCTCGCCGTCGCGATTGCCCTCCACAACATTCCGGAGGGCATCTCGGTCGCCGTTCCGGTGTACTACGCGACCGGAAGCCGCTCAAAGGCACTCCTGGCGTCCCTGGTGTCCGGCCTTGCCAAGCCACTTGGTGCTGTTCTTGGCTATGTGGCGTTGCCGCCACTGATGTCCCCGGCCACCTTCGGCATTGTGTTTGGCGTCCTGGCCGGGACGATGGTGTTCCTCGCCCTGGAGGAGTTGCTCCCGGCGGCCAAGCGCTATGCGCAGGGCCGTGAGACGGCCTATGGCATGGTGGCCGGAATGGCGGTGATTGCGCTCAGCCTGGTCCTGCTGCGATAGTTGGTCGAGGCGACTGGCAGCTCCTCAAGGGACGACCCATGTCTCCCTGAACATTCCTGAAGGCCTCCAGTCCGGCAATCACCGTGAGCAGGTAGAGGGCAACGCCAGCGGCCGAGCAGGCGGCCAGCGTCGGGATCATACCGACTTTGAACCGGAACCACCGACCGAAGGTCTGCACCGGGTCAGGTAGCAAAATTCGTCCATTGACAGGAACGGTTGGTGTTCCTGTCCAAAGCGGAAGTTCGGTCTACGTCGCAAACGTGCCACTTGCAGACCTTCACCCGTACAAGCCAAAACCGGTTGGAGGGCACCAGCGACCGACTGGCCGACATTGTGAACCAAGTCATCAAGCGTCTAGGTTGCCTGCGTACTCTCGTATTGGGCACTATCGCCGAGAACGTTGATCGAGTGTGCATGCCGAAAGCGGCAAGTATCATTGGATCGCCCAACGAGCCAAATAGACCGTGACTGCGTTGGTGGATCTTCCGATGAGCTCTCGCTGGTGGAGAGTCCTTTATAGAGGCTTCTCGGGCTCCGCGAGATCACGCTTTGGCGGAACGATCATCTGGCTCATGAAGAGACACAGAGCCCTGCGTACCGCGATGGCAGGCGGTTCGGACGGATGCCACTCCGGAAAGTGACCATCGATGGCCATACGTGCCAATCCATAGACAAAGGCGCGGGCGGCGAGAACAAGTTGTTCCAGGTCAACATCTGAGGCAAGCCGGCCCTGGTGTTGGGCTTGGGTCAACAGCTCAACCATTGTCTCACGAATGGCCCTGTTCTGGTCGAGCAGGCTTGAGGACGCTTCGAAGTCGATCAAGGTGCGGGAGCTGATGATCTGGAAATGTGTAGGATTGGCCAGCGCCCATTCGAGATAGCCGTGTCCGATCGCTTCGAACGCGGCTGCGGGATCAGCGTTGTCGACGTCCGACACGGCTCTGGCGACTGATGCCGTGAGCCGATCCATCGCCTGTTCGGCGACAGCAGTCAGGAGCGCCGTTTTCGATCGGAAATGCCGGAACGGCGCTCCGGGTGAAACGCCGGCGCGTTTTGCCACTTCGCGCACGGACAGTTGCTCGACCCCGCGTTCCTCGATGAGTTCGACAGTCGCCGCAATGAGCGCCTCGACCAAGTTGCCGTGGTGGTAGGGCTTGGGCTTTTCGCCTGCGCTAGTGACGGATTTCTTGGCCATTTCTGACACATAGCACGCTTAAATGTAATCAGCGATTATTTTGTTGACCCGGCCCCTCTCGCATGTAATCAGTGATTACACCATAGATGGAGATCCACATGTTTCGCTCTGCCTTGATGATCACTTTTGCTCTTCTGGCATCGCCGCTCGGGCTCGCTCAAGCTGAAGATCGGCCTACCTTGGAGATTGTCTGGCCACAGCCCGGTTCAGCCGTTGATCTTGGGAATGACCCTGAAAAGGCGATCGGCGTTGTGGTGAGGAGCAACTTCGCACTGCTGCCCGCAGGCCAGTGCGGCACGAACCGACAATGCGGCCATGTGCATATGAAGATCGATCCGGACGGGGACACGTGCAACATCCCAGGCAAGCCATACAACAGCATGAACAGCGACTTCGGGGGCAACCTCATCAAGGCCCGCTTCGGCCATTGCCCGAAGGCTGCCGGTCAGCATGTAATCGGCGTTCTTCTTGCCGATGATCACCACAAGCCTGTTCTGGTGGACGGCAAGCCGGTGACCGCCTTGGTGACCGTCACGACGAAGTAAGCCGATTGGATGCCGGACGACATGATTGCGCCTTTGATCAGGCATCCTGCATGGCGAAGCCGACCTCGTCTCAATCACTCCCTGTTTCATTTTTGGGAGCCGCCGCGGACGCGGCCGCAAGGATATCCGATGAACATTGCGCTCGATGACGATCCTAGAAATCTGACTGTTCTGGTGACAGGCATTGGCGGATTTCTTGCTGGCCACATCGCTTTGCAATTGCTCGAGCAAGGGTATCAGTTTCGGGGCAGCCTGCGGCACGTCGGTGAGAGCGATGCGATACGTGACGAACTTGGATCCCATAGTCATAGTGATGTTGCGGAGAAACTCAGTTTTGTGCGGGCCGATCTTGACAGCGATGATGGCTGGGCTGCCGCCGTCAAGGATTGTCGATATGTCATTCATACGGCGTCGTCCTTCCCGCCAGGGTTCCAGAGGATGAGCGTGAGCTGATCCGCACGGCCCGTGATGGTGTGTTGCGAGTGCTCCGCGCGGCAAGCCAGGCGCGGGTCAGGCGTGTCGTCATGATATCTTCGGTGGCAGCCACGAACCATGGCGACGGCCAGGCACCTTACATCGAGGAGAATTGGACCGACCAGGAGAGCCCCCGTGCGACCCCCTATTACAAGTCGAAGACGCTGACCGAACAGGCTGCTTTGGCCTTTGCGCGGGACGTCGGGCTCGACCTCGCTGTCATAAATCCGAGCGTGATTCCCGGGCCTTTGCTCAGTAAGAAGTTTGGGACATCTGTTAGTTTGATCCACCACCTGATGTCGGGGCACTTCGAGGGCAGCCCGCGCTTTGGCTTTTACGTTGTGGATGTGCGCGATGCTGCGGATGCCCACATTCGACCGATGACAAATCCAGGGGCTGGCAGCCAACGCTTGATTACCGGCGGCGGGTTGTTCTAGCTCGAGGAGTTGGTGGCGGTTCTTGCGCGTGCCTTCCCCGACCATGCTTCCCGGCTGCCGACCCGTGAGGTCCCCGATGATGTCATCAGAGACATGGCAAAGGAGGATCCCAACGCACGAAAGATCGTTCACGAACTCGGTCGGGATCTGAGCGTCCGCCCAGCAAAAGCAAGGCGTAAACTGAACTGGAGCTCGCGACCCGACGAGGAGTGTATCCGTGCCAGTGCACAAAGCCTCATCGACCCTGGATTGGTGCCCGCCATGAGGCCGAACCAGCACGCTTGACCTGCCGCTTCCAACAGAAATCAAGCGATCCACTTTTGCAATTGGAGAACCACATGACAATCCCGACCACCAGCGTGTCCGCACTGGCCAGCAACGCCGATCTTCTGCGGGAAACGGAACGTGCCAGGCTTCGCGCCCTGGTCAGCGCCGATATAGATCAGGCACAATACTTTCATGCTCCAGACTTCCAGCTGATAACACCGATTGGCGTGGCCCTTTCAAAGCAGGACTATTTGGGTTCCATCGCCTCCGGGCAGCTCAAGTACGTGACATGGCAGCCAGGCGACATCGCCGTGCGGCTCTACGACGGGGTTGCGGTTCTTCGGTATCGCGCTCAGCTCGAAGTGGTCTTCGACGGGCACAAAGTTCCCCTCAGTGGCTACTGGCACACCGACACCTATGAGGATCGTGGTGGACATTGGATGGTCGTCTGGTCGCAAGCAACGGCCATCCGATAGGTAAAATCCTTCGATCTCCTCAGTCAGAACATGATCCCGCTATATGCGCGTGTGCCGGTTAAGGAGAAGGTGGTCGTGCTGCCGGCATAGCAATTTCTCTGCATCGCACAAGCTATACTGCAGATTGCACTTCTCGGCATGATCTATAGCGCATCTCTGCACGGTACGATTTTTCAGAAACAGGGATGGAGCGTAGACTGGCTCGGAGATCCTGAACACTTTCGGCTCTACTGCGATCTTCACTCCGCCCGCAGAAGGCATGGCACTCCTGCGGCCCTCTACGAGCCCGCCTACCGATCCATCCCGGTTTGCCGGTTAGAAGTCTCAGTCGGGTCGGACAAGGAAATTGGCGCTCGTTCATGAGCGTCCGGTGTCACTCCCGGAAGCTGAACTCCAGTCTACTTCCGCCCCATGTTAGAAGCGGCCCTTGCCTGATTCCGGTTGTATGTCACGGAGAGACGCTCTTGGCGCACCGGGTCATCTAGAGCAGCGCTTCGCCCCGGAACATCGGGGTGCAACTGCCACCGACCCGCGAGCGATAGCCGTCCTCGGCGCGCCATGACATCACCTTGAGCGCGCTCGGCCGGCCTATCTCGACGCCCTGTATAATGCTGAAGGCGGCCTTGTCACCACCATCGAGCGAGAGCAGCAGCGCACCAAGCGCAGCGCTGGCGCTGCCCGTGGCCGGATCTTCCCAGGTGCCCGCAAGTGGGGCGAACATCCGGGCTCGAATCGTGTCACCGTCACGCGCATAGAGGAACAGGGACAAGCGTCCGGCCAGCTCGCCATGCAGCCGCACGAGCTTGCGAAAAGCAGCGAGATCAGGCGTCGCTCTGGCAAGAGCGTCCGGCCTGATCTGCATCAGCACGAACTTGACACCGACTGAGGCGTGCACCGGCTTGTGGGCTGATGTAGCGATATCATCCCGTGAAAGCCCGACGCAGGTGGCGATCTCGTCGATCGGCAACTCCATACCGAGGGACAAGGCCTGCGGCGCCGCAATCACTGCCCCTGTCACCGCTCCAGCCGCATCGCGCTCCACAGTGATTTCGACCAGTCCGGCCTTCTGCTCGAACCGCAGCACGCCGTCGCGGTCGCGGCCGTGGCACGCCAGCACAAAGGCCGTACCGACATTGGGATGGCCGGCGAAGGGCATCTCGGCCGTGCGATGGAAGATGCGCACGCAGGCATCATTGGCCGGATCCGCGGATGGCAGGACGAACGTTGTCTCGCTGTAGTTCATCTCCGCCGCGAGCGCCTGCATCTGCGTGTCGGACAGTCCACGCGCATCCGTGAATACTGCCAGCGGATTGCCGCCGAAGGCGCGGTCGGTGAAGACGTCTACAGTCTCGTACGGGAAGCGGGGCACAGCAGGCTCCGAAGGATGATTGGACTCGGCCTTTTCCTACCAGCGGAATCAACTGAGAACCAATGCAGTGATGGAATGCGACTGATCACCGTTGCTGATTGTCGGCCCTGACCTGAACGGCTTTCTGTCTCTGGTGTTGCAACGTGTAGAGCTCCTGGACATCCGCCCCGCAAGTCTGCACTGGATCAGGCGCTGATGGCCTCGTACCCTCCTCGAAAGTCCGTTTCGGTGGGCAAAGCCACCCTTGGGCATAGTCCCAGAAGGGCGAAGAGGCACCTCTCCTACAGTTCGGTTCGGGATCCAATCCTTGTTCCTGCGTGTGCCGCTACTCCGTCGTTTGGACCCAGCCTTTTGATGCATGCAGTCCTGTCGCGCAGGCCTTCAAGCCAGCCCCAACGGCCGTCGCAACAAGCAGCAAGGCAGTGCTGCGGAAGGGTCCCTCATGACCGTATGTCGCGATCAATGGTGTGCTCAGGAGGGGCGAACAGAACTGGCCGATGAACACGGAAGCGGTCAGGACACCGCCAGCCAGCCCTCTCCGCCGGGGCGAAGCAACCCCAAGGCAAGGGTCACGAAGCTTGGCGACACTAAGGCATAGCCTGCACCGATGGCAGCGGCTGCCACGAACCAGGTCAGAGGTGTCGCCGCAAGGGCCAGCAACGCGAAACCAAGCGCCATCGCACCATAGCCCAGAGCGAAGACGCCGCCGTAGCCGGTTGCCCCCTGGGCCCGGCCATATAGCAGCGCGGGCTGCCGCCGGAGAGCATCAGGATGCCGAGCGCCGAGCCAGTCAACACCGGGCTATCGTAGCCTGCCGCTTCGAAGAAAAATGACAACTGGGTCGGCATGACGAAAAAGATCATGTTCGTTACAGCCTGGAGTAGCACGAGCAAAGCAAAGACGAAGCCCCATGATGAACGCTCTGGGGGCTGCCCAACGCCCTAGCACCAGGAGTGGGCGTTGTCGGTGATGGGTCCGTGATCACCTTCCACATTAATGGCAGGAAAGCCGCGAGGACTGCATAGATCGCGAATGGCAGTCGCGGCGACATCGCTGCGAACCATCCAGCGAGCGAGATGAAGGCGAGCCCGCCGAAGTTCCGAGCAGATATCTGAAGTCCTGATAACGCGCTCCGGTCGTCACTGGTGAAGTAGTCGCCGATGAGCGCGGTCTGTGCCGTCATGATGAGCGCCACAGCGACACCGAGAACCAAGCGGCTGGCAAAGATGGTCGGGAGATCGGCGAGGCGGACCTCAACAATGCTTGGTGGGTCGCCTTCCAGGGATTGATCCGGAAGAACCCCGACCACCGGGACCCGGAGGCGATTCGGCGCTCACTCGCGACGTGCTCTCGCATGCTTGCCGTGATCGATGCGCATCTGGCCGGCTCAGGCGGCTACATGTGCGGCGACACGTTCACGCTCGTCGATATTCCGACCGGCCTGTCGATTCATCGTTTGCGATCGCTCCAGGAGCACCCGCCCCTGTCCAACATCAGCCGCTATTATGAGCGGCTGTGCGAGCGCCCGGGCTTCCGCCAGTACGGCCGCGACGGAGAGCCTTAGGGCTTCCATCATGGCATCGTGTTCGCGCGATTAACGCGGCGGTCACTCGGTTCCTGGACTGGCGGATCCCAAGGCAGCGGCGACAGCCGTGCAGCGACCCAGTCAGCGAAGGCACGGGTCTTGCCGGCCGTGAAACGCCCGGATGGCCGGACCAGATGGATGGCGGCCTCGCCGCCGGTATTCCCACCGACGGCCCAGTCCGGCAGCAGCCGGACTAGGCGCCCGCTGGTCAGTTCCCGGCCGACCAGCCACTCCGAACACATTAGGATGCCTTTTCCGGCCACCGCTGCATGGACGAGACTTTCGGCGTTGTCGGTTAGCAGAGGACCGGATACCCGCACCCGCGCATGCTCGCGCGCCCGGTTGAAGTGCCATTCCGAAGGCGAATCGAACAGGGCAAAGAGCAGACCATCGTGCGCAGCAAGATCGGTGGGCATCTGCGGGGTTCCCCGAGCAGCGAGGTAAGAGGGAGCAGCACAGATCAGTCGTCTCTCAACCCCCAGCTTACGCGCGACGAGCGAGCTGTCGGAAAGCCGGCCGATGCGAATTGCGAGGTCGATGCCCTCACCCACCAGATCGACGAAGCGGTCGCTGTAGAAAGCCTCGACCCGCACACGGGGATAGGCAGCAAGGAAGTCAGGCAGCAGTGGCGCGATCCACAACCGGCCGAAAGCCTCCGGCAGGGACAGCCGGAGGGTACCCTGGGGAGCGGCACCGGCGTCTGCGGCTTCCCGCTCGGCATCGGCCAGCAGCGTCAAGGCCACCCGCGTCCGATCAGCGAAACGGCGCCCCGCTTCCGTCGGTGTGACCCGCCGCGTCGTGCGTTCCAGCAGCCGGACTCCAAGCCGCCGCTCAAGCGCTGAGACCCGGCGCGATAGAACTGACGGATCACGCCCAAGAACCCGAGCGGCGGGTGCGAAGCCGCCGTTGTCCAGGACCGCCAGAAGGGCGGCCATCTCTTCCAGACCCTGATCGCTCAATTCGTGCATGGTATGCAGCAATATCATGCACAGGAACCGGATTAAAGGCCAAGCTGCAAGCGGCTAGCTTCATGGACATCGCTCAACCGATACCGAGGATTGTTTCCGATGCGTGCCTATCACCTTGAAGCTCCGAGCCTTGACGCCCTGCGTGTGGTCGATGTTCCGCAGCCCCGCCCCGGGGCTGGTGAGGTTCTCGTCCGCCTGCGGGCCGCGAGCCTGAATTATGTCGACCTTGCGGTGGCGACCGGGGCCTTCCCCGCAACCTTGCCGCTTATCCCCGTGGCAGACGGCGCCGGGGAAGTGGTAGAGACCGGCCCTGATGTGACCGGTCTGGCTGTAGGAGATCGCGTTATCCCGCACTTCCTGCCAGACTGGTCCGCTGGACCTCTCCCGACGTATACCAGCCGGCGGATGCGCGGCATCACCATGCCGGGGTCACTTGCCGACTACACTGTTGTCCCCGCAGCGAGCCTCGTGCCGATGCCTCAGCATCTCTCCTTCACCGAGGCTGCTACCCTTCCGATTGCGGCGACCACCGCATGGAGGGCCGTTCGGACGGCGGTGGTGCGCCCGGGGAGCACGGTGCTTCTGCTCGGCACCGGTGGCGTAAGCCTGTTTGCCTTACAATTCGCCAAGGCATCAGGCGCACGGGTGATCATCACCTCCTCGTCCAACGAGAAGCTGGAGCGGGCGAAGGCACTTGGGGCTGATGAGACGATCAATTACGCATCAAACCCGGACTGGGACCTGCGGGTTCTGGAACTGACGGGCGGGGTGGGTGCCGATCTAGTGGTAGAGACCGGCGGCGCCAAGACGTTTGCGCGCTCCCTCAATGCCGCCGCCGCGGAGGGCACCGTCTTCGTGGTCGGTTTTCTCAGCGGCGACGAACTCAAGACCTCGCTGTTCCCCATCATCCTGAAGATGCTGAGGGTTGTCGGCAGCAACACCGGATCGGTGGCGGACCTGCGAGAGGCCGTCCGGGCCATCAACACCGCTAGGATCCGCCCAGTGGTTGACCAAGTCCATGAATTCGATGACGCGGCTGGCGCATATGCGATGCTGTCGCGCGCCGGTCACTTCGGCAAGATCGCGATCACACTGGGGGACAGGCTCTGATCGCGGTACTGGCCGCGTCCGCCGGCGAGACAGAGGCTTCGCCCGACGCCTCTCGCCGGCGCGACCCGCCCTTTAGGAACAGGAGTACCGCTGACGATCGACTGCGCAACTCTGAGGTCGCTGGCGGCATGTCGGATATTCAGATGCTCTGCGACCGCAAGGATCTATATTAGGGTGATGAGCGGCACCCTATCGCTTATCACCCTACAGGTCGCCGGAATATGATGTTTCCGGCGCACGTTGTGGCTCCCCACATCCTTGAGGAACGCAGAACTCAGACGAAACGCCCGCCGCCATCGATATGCAAGACTTCACAATTCATGTAGCCATTGGTGAGAAGGAAGATGATCGCATCTGCGATTTCATCCGGACGGCCAATGCGCCCGACTGGCAGAACATCTGCAGCCTGCGCCAATAACGCTGCGCGGCCTTCTTTTCCGAAAGCATCGTACAGAGGGGTATCAACGAAGCCTGGCGAGATCACGTTGACGCGGATTGGTTTGAATTCGAGTGCAAGTGAGCGCGCAAGTGCTTCTATGCCGCGGCAAGCCAAAGCCATAACTGAGGTCCCGTTTCCGGACGGACGATCTGAAAGCTGCCCGCCCATCAGAACAATCGAACCAGTGGGAGGAATCCGAGAGATAGCGGCCTTTACTGCGTACAGAGATCCGGCGATATGTTCGTTGACCTCAGTCAGCAGCCTGCCCGGGTCGGAATCCGCCAGCTTACCTGCATGCACGCCACCTCCGGTGATCACCAAGTGATCGACCCGCGATATGCTATCGAACACAGCCTCGATGCTCTGCCTGCTCGCTAAATCGGCCATGGCTGTCTGGGCACCTCCAATACTATCGGCGGCGCTCTGAAGCTTTTCCAGTGTCCTGCCGACGATGGTGATGTTCGCTCCCTTAGCCTTTGCGGCTATAGCTGTCGCTAAGCCGATGCCAGAGCTTCCGCCAAACACAACGACGTGGCTGTCATGCAGCGATGTCGGGGATAGAATGGTCATCCGACTTCCTCACAAAAATGACTACGCAAACGACCCTATCTCATTCCACTTCATTACTGATTGCGCTAACATGGCATATAGCTCATGCCTATGGGGAATAAGGTGGACTCACTCCAATCAATGCGGATGTTCACGCGCGTTATCGAATTGGGGAGCTTTTCTGCCGCCGCACGAGAGGAACGCGTCAGCCAGCCCACGATAAGCAAGGCTATCGCTGCTCTCGAGCGAAACTTGGGGGTCCGGCTGCTCGATAGAACGACGACCAGCCTAACGCCGACCGAAGAGGGCAGGCGCTTTTACGCGCGAAGCAAAGGGGTGATTGAGGAGTATGCCGAGGCTGTTGCGGAAGCGCGAGGCCAGACCCACCGGCTTACGGGGATGCTGCGGATCAGTGCACCTGTGGGGCTAGGCGAATTGCGCCTGAATGGCTTGTTTCTCGAATTCCTCACAATTTACCCACAGATCGAAGTTGAACTGATCCTCAACGATCGCATGATCGACATGGTCGAAGAAGGTATCGATGTGGCTGTCCGGCTTGGGGATAATCTCCCGCCGAACGTCATCGCTCGCAACATTGCGATGTCGCCGCGCGTTCTAGTAGCAAGGCCGGACTATGTGAAGCGCACAAGGCAAATACGCAGCCCCAAAGACCTCGAAGAGCACGAGTATATCCGCTATGCCGGCATCGGCTCTGGAAGCCAGATGGAGTTTTCCAACGATGGCGAGACAATAATGGTCTCGACCCGAGGACGCTATAGCGTCAACAACTCGCTCGCCCTGCGCCAGTGCTTTTTGGCAGGAATGGGGTTAGGGACGGCGCCAGCCTGGCTCGTCCAAGACCTAATTGATGCCGATGATTTGGTCCGTCTACTTCCAACATGGAGGATGCCCTCCCAGGCGCTTCATCTGGTCTATCCGTCCCGCAGATACCAGCCGCTCCGGACCAAAGCTTTTCTGCAATTTATGACCGAGAAAGTCCCAAAATTGCCTGGGTTCGGCATCGCTGGACAGTAATGAGTACTGGCGTGGTTGATCTGCACCATCAATACTGAATTCGGTGATCTAGCGGATTAATCGGCTTTGTTGCATTAACCTGAAAAGGTCAAAGCGAACCTTGTCAAACGGATCATTCAGGCCGCAAGCCCGAGGAACTGGTTAACGAGACCGATTTCGCTTGGCGCGCCAGGCTGTGACAGGACGCAGTGGCCGCGTCGCTGTGCAGGCGCTCGCTGACCGCCCAGCCAAATCACCCGCCGAGCAAACATTTCGAGGATCACAGCCAAATACAGCCAACTCTCGTTCGTCCACACGGACGAGATATCCGCGTTCCATTTCTGGTTCATGCCTTCGGCCGTGAAGTTCTGCTTAAGCAGGGTTAGAGCTTGTGTGGGATCAGTCAGTCGGTTGCCGGATAACGGTTCTCAAGGGCGGAGGCAGCGCTCGCAATCGTTCTTGCAACGAAGTCACTCACTGTGCGTACCCGGGCAGAGTGAGCAAGGTTGGCGTGCGTCACGAGCCAGAGGTCCTCGACGAGCACCCTAGACGGCGGCAGCACCTCGATCAGCGTCGGCTCATCCGAGGTCAGGAAGCAAGGCAGCACTGCAAGCCCGAGACCGGCGCGTGCCGCGGCGAGGTGAGTGGATAAGCTTGACACTGTGAGCGCAACTGGAGCGCTGGGCCAAGCCTTTGCCGGCCATCGCGCCGCGGGCAGGTTCGCGTAAGCCTCATCCCAGACGATCACAGCGCGTCCCCCGAGCGGGTCATTCGCTGGTGCTGGGTGGCGCTTCAGATAGTCCGCCGATCCATAGAGTGCATGCGCCATTGCGCCGACCCGTCGCACGGTGAGGTTGCCGGCCTCGGGGCGAACTAACCGGAGTGCCAGGTCCGCTTCACCACACCCGCATGGTCAGGCATTTCTTTGCCACATCCGGCCCGATCTAACGGTTGGCTGTGACAACTGGTGCAGGCTGATCTCCGAGAGCGACCCAGGCTTTGCCGTTGGTGCCCTCCCGCTTGATGAAGGTATAGCCGGTCCGCCGCCAGGGCAGGATCGCGTTACGCTTGTTGTCGAGAATGAGATCGCCCTGGTCTGTGAGGACCATGAGCACGGCATGACCCTGCCCCTGATCGTCGATGACGGCTGCCATCCGTAGGGCGCGGTGCGGCAGCCCGGCCTGGACCAGTAGCTTGCGCTTCAGAAGCTGGATGTCCTCGCAATCGCCGAGCCCATCTTCCGGATAGTCCCATCGGTCAATAACACCCCAATGATCCTGGTCTGTGACGGCTAGGATCGACGAGTTTACTTGCTCATTCACCTGGGTGAGAGCCGCCCAGGTGTTAGGGGTAAGGGAGATGTGCGCAGGCTGCGTGAGATCGACCCGACATTCGTGGGGGTGGAACTTGCAGAACCTAACCCAGGCATAAGTCGGGCCTGCGGGACCAATCACTTGGATGGGGCCATTTGCTCGCACCGGAAGCAAGCTCTCGGCAGAGGCAGCGCTTGCAAGTGCCACAAACGCTGTGCCGATCAGCGCTGCCTTCAGAGCCCTTCGTCGGGTGCCGATGCTCCAATCAGGATGGGTGGAAAGGGCCTGATCAACATGATCCATGGCAAGGCTCCAGTCGCGGAGCCAATACGATGAGCAATCATGGTAAACAGGTTCTTAAAGTCATCCGCACACAAGGAGCGACATAGCAGCCGCAGCCCATGAATAGCAGCGTAGAGAGAGGCATAGAAAACCCGGCGCTTGGTAGCACCGGGTGTAGCAGGCAGCATCTGCGCGACTATGGCCGATCCAGATCAGAAGGATGAACTATGCAGCCTTCTTTGTCCGGCGTTCCTTAGCCGGTGCAGTCACTTCCTCGGATGTCGCAGCGGTCTTAGCGGCAGCCCGCTTCGGCTTAGCGGGAGCGGCATCATTAGCAACAGCCTCCACCGGAGGCTTGGCCTTCTTGCGCTGCTGACCCAGCCCCATGCTCCTAGCAAGCTCGGACCGAGCCTTGGCATAGTTCGGCGCAACCATTGGGTAATCGGCTGGGAGGTTCCACTTGGCGCGGTACTGCTCGGGCGTCATGTCGTAGGTGGAGCGCAGGTGGCGCTTGAGCGACTTGAACTTCTTCCCATCCTCCAGGCAGATGATGTAATCCGGAGTGACGGACTTCTTCACTGCGACAGCAGGAACCAATTCAGCCTGGGGCTCGGTCTGCTGACCCTGTGCGGTCTTCGTTAGGGCTGCGTAGACGGACTGAAGCAATGAGGGTAGGTCAGCGGCGGGAACCGAGTTGTTGCTGACGTAAGCTGACACGATGTCAGCAGAGAGTTCAATGTAGTTCGGAGAGGTTGTGCTCTCGCTCATGGTTTTCTTGTCCTCGGCTACACGAGAATTATTTTCAAGGGTAGGCAGAACAGAATAATGTTCCAAAAGATCAGCAGGAACGGCTCGTGCAGCACAACAGATACCTGTGATCTGAACCGCACCTATGCCATCCAGCACAGTATTGCAAGATCGAATTTCATGAAACAACACCCCCTACGGTGAGAAAATCCAGTCCTTTATTCGTTCTAAACTTTCGTCATGTATCCGGAAGGCTGCCCGCCCGCCAAGGAGGACCCACATGTTTGGTCGCTCGAATGCGCATCGGTTCTGGCGCATGATGCAGGTCCTGATCGAGGCTCATCCTGAATGGGCCGATGAAGATGTCTTTGAGACGGATCGCGCTCGCCTGCTCAATTTCGGCATCGACATCGGCATGAGCCTGGAGGAGCTTTTCGGGATTCAAGACCCAAAACGAATTTTGGAATTGTGGGACTGCATGGTCTCCATGGAAGTGGAACTTGCTGATTGATAATGGACGATTGGCTACCAATAGGTTGCCCATGAGGGCGTTCAAAACGTCGTTTGTCAGCAAAACGACGTTTTGAACAGGGTCGCGTCGCCCCCGCTGGCGAACCGAAACCTATAGCCCGTCAGACATCCCTGGCCATCTCGCATCGCCTCGATCTCATGATCGGCTGTGCAATGAGTGCGACACCAATCTCTCGCCTCCCGAAATACATCTTCGAATTTGTCATCGCCCATCGCTGCCCTTGTGAGACCTGGACAATCGATAACGTACGGTGTCGCGGCGCGACGGGCATCATCGACGAAGCCGGCCTTCAAACCGGCTGAAGCTTCTAGGTTAGGAACCCAGTGGATGGGGGCGGCTTGCCGGGCAAATTCATAATAGCGCATTTCAGGAACCTCGATTTTGTGTTCGAGGTATTTATCTCTACTACAGGCGGGATTTCGTCGGAGGAATGACCGTGAGGTCAGGGCGCAGATCATTTTTTCTCGTAACAGTCTGCTTGGTTCTGCCATCCCTCGCTGTGGCGCAGGCCGTGCCTAAGGTGGGCACCTGTCCTTCCGGCTATCACACCAGTGGCGGAGCATGTATCCCCTCGTCGTCTGATCCGAGACCTGCTCTTTCCAAGATCGGCACATGCCCCAGCGGGTATCACTCGTCAGGCGATTACTGTCTAGGGTATCGCAATGCCCGCCATGCTATCCCGAAGACTGGCTCCTGTCCGAGCGGATATCATTCGAGCGGGTCGTATTGCCTCTCGAACCGCTGAGCCGCTTAGCATGAATCCTGACTTCTGATATTCGTCGGATGGATCACGGCCTTAGAACCCGCGCATCTTCCATATTTCGCCAAACGTCCTTTCCATCTCCAAGAATCGGCTTGTTGCCTCGTCCTTCAGGTGGGAAGGTTTGGCATCCGGGTGCAGCCGCTTGCGAGATTCCTGGCGAACCAGTTCTGCAATCCACCGTGGGCAATCCTGGTCCAAACCTACACGGCGGAAGACAGGGTGACCACGCGCTTCGCCCCGCTCTGAAGCATTTGCCTTTGCGAACCGCCTCGATGCCTCCAAGTCGCTCCCAAGTTCATCGAGATCGTTGTCATCTTCGAAGCCGAGATTGGCTCCGAGGCCGCCGTGCCCGACTCCAAGAAGGCTCAGGATGCCGCTGGTGCGGGGATGCATACTCCCTGGAGACAAAGCTGGAATGCCACAACTGGCCAACTTGCTCCGAAACGCTGCTGCGGTGACGGGGTCCACCCGTCCGTTTGCTTTGGCATGAATGTCAGTAAGGACCCATCCGCCATCAGTCAGGCGATGGCATTGCGCGACGAGCCCAGGAGAGGGTTTCCATTCGAGTAGGACCTCAAAACCTACGGCAGCGTACACGACCCTTGTTGTCGCACAGTTGCGGAACCGTCGTCCGAGCGACGCCATCGCCTCCCCGGAAGTCATCACCGCAACCTCCGGATCGTTCTCGGGGACCAGCGGGCGGGCAGGAGGACGGTCCATCTTCGCGAGCCAGCGGTTAAGGAAGGTCGCAAGATCAATCTTATCCCCCAGGTTCTCAATGGCCTGGCGGATTGCGTCCTCCGTGGCCGACAATGCGGTGTTCCGGATGAGGGCAAGAGCCGCGTTGGCATCCTCAGCCTCGGAGGCGCTTTGGAGGCGCTCCAGAACGTTCTTGTGTACCAGGACAGGATCGAGCCGGTGAATGATCCTGATCTGGGTCGCGGTAGTTGGCCCACCGTGTTGCCGAAGAACATCCCGTCTGACGCGGTGTTGCGGAGAGGCGAACATTTTGAACAGGATGAGGTAGAGGCCAGGATCAGGAAGCGGATCAGGCCCGATCCGAGTGAGCACGCCGGGAAATCCACCGGGGACCTCACCGAACACGCCCTGAATGAACTCGCGCCCTCGCGTGATGGTCATCAAGGTGCGGGCAATCCACTCGTGCGGACTCTGGCGATCTGGTCATCGACAGGATTGAGGGACTGAAGGCGGGACGCGACGTTTTCAGGACCATCTCGATCCAGGGCAGCCAAAGCTGCGAAAATAACCTGCCTTTGGAGGAACGATCCAAGAAGGAGCGTGGAAAGGAAGTTTGGATACTGGGTGTCGAGATAGATGGCGATGCCCAATGGCCAGCCCGAAACGGAGCGGGGGCGGAGAACTCGGTTTGCGGGAAATGGTACCAATGGCAGGCTCCGTGATGGCCTCAGATGGATCGAGACTCTCACGAACGAGCGTTAACGCAACTATTACTCGGTGGCGTCTGATGCGATATGCGACCATATCTGACATAGAAGACCTAAGTTTGGCATCCCATTTCCGAGCGAGACGGCCGCTCTCCTCTCAAACCACCGTTTTGATAATCCAATTTGCAGCTTTCGCCTACAGAACATCCCCTGAAGCACCTTTCGCAACTGCGGCATTTCCTTAGTCAGCCGTTCAGGATTTCAAAGTATCATGCCAATCAAAGTAAGAGCAACTTTGTTCGGTTGGGTAAACGCTCATGTCGCCTTCTGTTACCAGGAGTGCCCCATCTTCCTGGGTGGAGCTAGATCGTCTAGCTGCTCTTCAAAGCTTTGAGATTCTCGATACCGCGCCGGAAGCTGCCTTTGATAATCTCGCAAAGATTGCCGCCCACGTCTGCGATGCTCCCATTGCTTTCATCTCCCTCGTCGATGAGAAGCGGCAGTGGTTCAAGTGCGAGATCGGCTTGAACGGGCTACAGCAGACCCCGCGTGAGATAGCCATCTGTGCCCACGCCATCCTCCAGTCAGATGTGTTCGTCGTCCCGGATACGACCCAGGACCCTCGATTTTCCAGTAATCCCCTGGTCACAGGCGACCTGCACGTGCGCTTCTATGCCGGGGCTCCCCTTGTGACGGACGAGGGCTTGCCCCTCGGCACAATCTGCATCCTCGACAACACGCCCCGTCCAAGCGGTCTTACACCATTTCAGACAGAGACCCTGGTTGCTCTTGCGGGTGCTGTGGTGGACCAACTTAAGTTCAGAAGGATTAACAAGGACCTCGAGCAGCAAAGAAGAGAACTGACAGCCCTCACGAATGCACTGCCGCAGATGATCTGGTCAGCTTGCCCGGACAAGCGCTCCGAACATAAGAACACACGGTGGTACGAGTTTACCGGGATTGAACCCGGCACCGCTGGGGCGAACCACTGGACCGACCTCATTCATCCCGAGGACCGAGAGCAGGTCGCAGCACTCTGGCAGCACTCTCTCCAAACGGGTGAGCCATATGAATGTCGTTATCGCCAGCGCCACCACTCGGGCGAGTATCGTTGGATTCTGTCTCGTGGGAATCCCATGTACGATGATAACCAGCAGGCATGGTGGTGGTACGGAACCAATACGGACATCCATGAGTGGAAGAAAGTCGAAGAGGCTCTCGTTGAGAGCGAAAATCGTTATCGCGCCTTGATCGAGGCGAGCACCGCGCTTGTCTGGCGCGCAAGGCCGGATGGCTCCATCATCCACGGTTCCCCTCAGTGGAAGGTACTCACCGGACAGGAGCCCGAGCGGTCCGAAGGACATGGCTGGTTGGGTGCCGTTCACCCGGATGATCGGGAGCAGGCAACAGCCGTCTGGCATCAAGCTCGTGCTAATCGCCACTTGCTGCTGAACGAGTTTCGCCTCAGCAACATCAGCGGGGAATACCGCTGGGTCCGTGCCAGAGGCGTTCCGCTGCTCAATGCGGACGGCAGTGTTCGAGAATGGGTCGGGACCCTAGCCGACGTTCATGACCGGAAGCAGGCTGAGGACAGGCTTCGGGCCAGTGAGGAAAGGCTCCGGCTTGCCATTGAAGCAACATCTCTCGGCATCTGGGACATCGACCTCGTCACCGGTGAACGTCAGTGGACTCCAGAGGCCCGAAATATACTTGGAACCATAGCAGACTCTCCGATCACGTCTGAGACGTTCCTGCCGTGCGTCCATCCTGACGACCGCGAGCGCGTCAAAAGGTGGTTTGCCCGACGCTCTCCCAATGGAGCACAAACCTATCAGGACCACTTCCGCATCATTCCGCCAGGGGCTGGAGAGGAGAGATGGATTGCCGCACTTGGCCGGGATGTCCTAGATGAGAATGGTCAGCCCATTCGAAAGATCGGAACGGTTCAGGACATTACGGACCGCAAGCGCGCCGAAGCGGAACTTGCCAAGAAGGCGGCGCTTATTGAAGCGACTTTGGAGAACATGGACCAGGGCCTGATCATGGCGGATGCCGCTGACAAGGTTACTGTGTTCAACAAGCGCGCTCTGAGCCTCCTCGATCTGCCGTCTGAGTTCTTGGCAAATGGCCCCCTCGTTCCGGAGTTAAAAGCGTTCCAGAAGCGCATGGGTGATATCGCTCCTCATGACAACGAGCTTCTGAAGTCGGCACAAACCGGCGGCCTTTTGTCCGATCCGAGCATCTACGAGCGGACTCGGTCCAACGGAACTGTCCTTGAAGTCAGGACGGTGCCACTACCTGAGGGTGGCGCAGTCCGTACGTACACCGACATCACAGCCCGGAGAGAAGCAGAAGGTGCACTTCGCGCCAGTGAGGAGCGTCTGCGCCTCGCTCTCCAGGCGGGTCGGATGTTCGCCTGGGAGCAGGACCTGACAACGAACCATGTCACCCGCTCGCAGCACACGGTCGAGTGGCTCGGAATTGGGTCTGGGCCGATCTCAGAATTCGTTGAGCGGTTTCATCCTGACGATCAACATCTACGTGACGAGTTTCTCACTCGTGTCCTGGAGAGCGGCTTCGGCACGATGGAGTTCCGCTACATGCTTCCAGGCGGCAAGGCGTTATGGCTTGGAACCCGAGGCGAGCGGGCTGGACCTAATCGGGTTGTTGGTGTGACATTCGACATTACAGACCGGAAACTGGCAGAGGAAGAAATCTGGCGGATCGCCAATCATGATCCCCTGACAGGCCTGCCCAACCGCATGCTGGCCCAGAAGAGGCTGGAGCAGGGTCTTGCCGACGCTAAGCAACATGGCACCAGCTTCAGCCTAATGGTCATCGACCTGGACGACTTCAAGGATGTCAACGACTCCTTCGGCCATGATGCCGGAGACGCTCTGCTGAAGGAAACCGCTGCCCGGCTGTCTGCCGTGGCAAGAGACTGTGACACCGTAGCCCGGCTTGGCGGCGATGAGTTCGTCGTGCTGCTGGCGGGTTCCTCGCTGGAACTTGCGGCCACACTGGCCGAAGGCGTTGCGAAAAAGCTGAGCCAACCTGTTTCGTACGTAGGCCAGATGATCGCGAGCCGCGCCAGCATTGGAGTTGCAGCATTCCCGAACCATGCTGCCGAAGCTGCCGATCTGGCGAAAGATGCAGACCTTGCGCTGTATCGGGCCAAGACAGAAGGCCGGAACCGAGTTGTGACATTCTCGCCGGAGATGCGGGCTGCGACTGAGCAGCGAAACACTCTCAGACGGGAGATGCGGGAGGCGATCTCCCTCGATCAGATCAGGCCTTTCTACCAGCCGAAGGTCTGTCTCTCCACGGAGGGTATTGTCGGGTTTGAGGCCCTTGCGCGCTGGGAGCATCCGACCCGAGGTCTGCTCACACCCAGTATTTTCGGCGATATCTTTGACGACCCCGAGCTTGCAACGATGGTTGGAAGACGCCTGATCGGCAAAGTTGCCTCAGACATGCGGCATTGGCTGAGGAGCGGTCTGAGCTTCGGGCATGTGGCGATCAATCTGTCCCATGTCGAGTTCAGCCAGCAGGGCTTGGCCGACGACATCCTTCGTATTCTCGACCTTGCGAAGGTTCCGCCAAAGCACTTCGAGATTGAGATCACCGAGAAGGTCCTGCTCGATGCTGGGACCGACGCGGTAACCTCATCTCTGGAGAAGTTCCGCGCACGAGGGGTCCAGATCGCTCTCGACGACTTCGGCACCGGCTATGCCTCGTTGACCCACCTGAAGCAGTTCCCGGTTGACCATATCAAGGTGGATCGCAGCTTTGTGCAGGACATCGAGGAAGACCCGGACGATGAGGCTATCGTGACAGCGGTGGTCGGCCTCGGGCGCAGCCTGAACTTGAAGGTTACGGCAGAGGGCGTCGAGACCCTCGGGCAGGCGCAGCGGCTACGCGAGATGGGGTGCGCTACTGGTCAGGGATACCTCTATGCCAAGCCTATGGCAGCCGCGCAGGTGCCGGACTTCCTGGGAGGCTGGTCAGCCCGTCTAGTGCCAGCAAAGCGGCTGATTGTTGTGGAGGGGTGAAGAAGGTCAGGCGACGCCTTCTCACGCCGCCTTTACGTCTGCGAGGAAGAATGAAGTCTCGCGGCTGAGGCTGTTGGAGTGACGTGCAAGCTCCTGGACGGCTCCCAGCTATAGCCCCCCTGATAACCGGGTAGGACGGGCAGTCACATGCACAAGATTTTCATCGACAGGTTCCCCTTCGAGTACTGCCGTTACAAGGATACGACTAAGCCCGGCTGGTTCTGCGGCTACAAGGACGGCACCTACGACCGGTCGCCCGACGAAAGCAAAGCGCTGGAACTCACCACCCGGAGGGCTGTGGCCCTGGTCAACGAGATGCGGGACAAGGGATACAATGCCTCCAGCCTGCCTCCTACCCCGCTCCCGCGCGGCATGATGAGATAGCGGGTGACCGTGCGCCGGTAGGCTGAGCTTATGATCTTTCTGCCGTCATTGAAATTAATCGTCAGCTTGTCAAGCGCGCCAATAGGACAATGACCATTGCTCCTAGTGTGGCAGTGGCAACACGGTGAGCCAGCGGGTTTCTGATGCCCAGATCAATGCCGAGGCGGTCCAGGAGGAAGCCGCCGATGAGCGATCCTGGCGAACCAAATTGAACAATTGCAAAACCACGTACAGAAGCCGGGGCATCGTCAACTTAATGACTTGAGACAGATCCACCCTTCAGGAGTAACAGATCAGGCCCTCGCGACCTCACTCACGTCAGTCCAAACCTGAAAAGCCCGAGCACGCGCCCGGCGACGATCAGCAGCGTTGGTGTTTGCAGTACAGCGGAAGAGATTTGCAACCTGATCACGGGCCGCGAGGAAGCGCTGCGCCTGCCCGGCTGACTTGAAGCGCTTCATGATGCGCTCCCGTCGTCGGGTGGGCTGATGGCTGTTCTCGGCGCGGTTGTTCAAACCCCGATGCTGCCGATGTTCAACACTCGGCATGATCTCTCTCTTAGCCGCGCCATAGCTGGCCAGTTTGTCTGTGATCAGCACGCGAGGGGCCACGCCCTGCTTCTTGCGCAGCAGGCGCTTGGCGGCTTTCGCATTACGGCGACTTTGAACCACAATGTCGAGCACGACCCCACGCTGATCAACAGCGCGCCAGAGCCAATGCTTCTTACCAGCGATGCTGATCACCATCTCGTCGAGGTGCCATTGGTCTCCGGGTGCGGGCAAACGGCGGCGGATCTGCTTGGCGAAGCTCTGGCCGAATTTCAGCGCCCACAACCGCACCGTCTCGTAGCTGACCAGGACGCCTCGAGCGGCGAGCATCGCCTCGACCATCCGGAGAGTGAGCGGAAACCGGAAGTACAACCACACGGCATGGCTGATCACATCCGCCGGGAAGCGGTGACGGGCATAGCGAGGATGACGAGGCGGGTTCATTCCTCCCATATGCCTCGCTCCAGTCACCCTCCGGTTAATTTGATGTCGTGAATGGCGCCCTCCACCAGCGTCAGACGTGCCAGAATGGGCATTTTGGAGAACCGAAGAGGAGCCACTCGTCATGCCTGAGATTGTCACGATCGGCCTTGATATCGCGAAGAACGTCTTCCAGCTGAACGGCGTCGACAGAAGTGGAACGATCGTCCTGCGCAAGCCGCTGCGCCGCAGCCAGATCCTAGGCTTCTTCAGAACCCTTCCACCTTGCCTGATCGGGATGGAGGCGTGCGCGACGGCTCATCACTGGGCCCGCACGCTCATGGCTTTTGGTCACGACGTCCGACTGATCCCTCCGGCCTGTGTCAAACCCTATCTGCGTCGGCAGAAGAACGATGCCGCGGACGCGGCTGCGATCTGCGAGGCCGTCACACGGCCGTCGATGCGCTTCGTTCCAGTCAAGAGCCCGCAACAGCAGAGCACCCTGATGCTGCACGGCGCCCGAGATCTCCTGATCGGGCAGCGGACGGCCCTGATCAATGCCCTGCGTGGTCACTTTGCCGAGCTGGGCATCGTGGTGGCGCAGGGCGCTCGCAACACGCGCCAGCTGATCGCCTATCTTCAGGATGACGCCAGTCCCGATCTCCCCGTCACAGCTCGGTTGGCGCTCCAGCCTCTGGCGGCGATACTGCTTGGGATCGAGGCGCAGATCGCCAAGCTCGACAAGGCCATTCTGGCCGCTCACCGCAGCGATCCGGTCAGCCTCAGGCTCGTCACCATCCCCGGGGTCGGTCCGATCGTGGCTTCTTGTCTCTCAGCCAGCATCCCGGACGCCAGCCTGTTCCAAGGCAGTCGGGAGTTTGCCGCCTATCTCGGCCTCGTGCCCCGGCAGCACTCAACCGGCGGCAAAGCAAGGCTGGGCTCCATCTCCAAGATGGGCAACCGCCATCTGCGCAAGCTGCTTGTGGTCGGAGCGCACGCGGCGCTCTACAGCATGAAGTCGGGCAAGACCCGGACGGCGCTGGCGGACTGGGCCCGGTCTCTGTTGGCCAGGAAGCCCTTCAAGGTGGTGGCCGTCGCCTTGGCCAACAAGATGGCCCGGATCGCCTGGGCGGTGATGGCCAGGAGCACGGCTTACGAGCCCGGGAGCAAGGGAGCTGCCGTGTCGGCGGCCTAATAGACGGAGAGCTCAGACTATTCGCCCTTAGGGCAACCCAGTTGGCAGGGTGATGATGATGTGATGTGAAGCCAAAGCGGACATGGACCGCCGGAACTGGACAACCCTGGCATCGTCTTGCGTCAGCCAAGCGCGATAATTTGAGAGGGACCAGCTCCAGCGTAAAACATCAGGGCCGGCGGTCATGAAGCACCGCGTTCAAAGGCCGGAGACATGACTTGCACCCGCCCCGCTAGGCCGAAACGTCATCAACAATCACGTTGCCAAACGGGCGCCATCCAGACATGACGGTGCCATCAAGGCAGTGATCAACTTCCTAGAGCATCGTGCGGAAAAGTGGACCCGGCTTTCCGCTCCGAACGATGCTCTCGATTATAGAGGAAGCATCGGATTGGTCCCAAAAGTGCAAATCCACTTTTGAGTCCGATGCTTTAGCAGACGACTGACGGCCGGTGCACGCCATGCTCATACAGCAGTCGAACTCTATGAGAGTTTGTGATTCCTGGTGCCGGTTTCGACCAAAGGTCGGCTGCGGTTCAACTGGGTAGTAGCGGATGTTCGTGGGAAGGTCCGCTCATCCCAGCTAGGCGGAAGCACGGCTAGCGTCGGCCCCGTGGCATCTTGAGACCTTCCGGGCCTAGAGCCGAGGGTAAATCTCGCGGAATGCTGTTTATGAAACCGGATGGAAGCATGCACATGCGGCCGCGAAGCAATTGCCGGCGGCACACGCTCTTAGCAGCCCTCACTCATTCCGGAGCCCATGCAATAAGCTGTGGACTCTCGATCTAATCCGTATGTCCGGCGGTCACGCGCTTGGCCACCCGCTTCGTGGCGGTCTCCTGCAAATGGCGCTCAATGGCCTCGTTGGCCTGCGCCCGCACCTTCCGCATCTGGTCCGCGTCGTCGAAGGCGTCCGGGAAGCGGCGCGACAGCCACAGGTAGACCCCCGCGAGCCGCACCGTGCGCTCCTGATGGTCGAGCTCTGCGAAGGGTTTGCCGCGCAGCGCCGGAACTCCGGAGCCCGAGGCCAGCATCTGCGTCCATCCCTTGAGCACCTGGAACGAGAGCTCGTCGCGCTGGTCGATCGGCGCCACCGACAGGGCGAACCTCTGCGTCAGGTTCAGTCTGGTGCGGTCGACCATCTCTGCGGCCTGCAGCATGGCGTCCATGTCGGAAGGCTGGAACGGCGAGCCCTCGTAGAAGGCGGTTTGGGCGAAGTGCGTGAGCACCGCGTGCAGGCTCTCGGTGCGCAGCTCCGAGGCCGCGGCCCTGATCGCCACAAGATCAGGGCGGGCGTAGAAGCGCGAATCTGCGGCTGGTGCCGCCGGGGCGCCGGCAAGCGCCTTGCGGATCGGATCAATGCCCTCCTCCGTGGTGGCGGCCACGTAGCCGACGTCGTGGTGGCCGAAGCGGCCGGCGCGCCCGGCAATCTGGCGTATCTCGGGGTTGGTGAGCGGACGGTCCTCGCGCCCGTCGAACTTGCTCAGGGCGGAGAACACGACCCGCTGCAGGGGACCCAGGTTGAGGCCCATGCCGATGGCGTCGGTGGTGACGAGCACGTCGGCCTCGCCCGTGCGGAAGCGCTCAGCCTCCGCGCGGCGCACCTCGGGGGAAAGCGCCCCGTAGATGGTGGCCACAGTGTGCCCCAGGCTGACGAGGACCTCGCGCTGCTCGTGCACCGCCTGGCGCGAGAAGGCCACGACGGCGTCACCGGCCTTCACCTCCTCCAGCGGGACCGGCTTGTCGAGCAGGACGAGCGGCGTCTTGCGCTGGAAGGCGACCACCTCCATGCTCTCGTTCGCAGCCTCGGCCGCACGGCGAACGTACGGCAGGGCGTCGTCGGAGCCGGCCAGGATCAGGGTCTTGGCCGGGATACCGAAGAGCGCGTTGGTCCAGGCCCAGCCGCGGTCTGGGTCTGAGATCATCTGGATCTCGTCGATCACCGCCACGTCGACGGTGTGCTGCAGATCCGCGGTCTCGATGGTGCGCGAGATGTGAGTGGCGCCCTTGTCGCCGAAGACCTCCTCGCCTGTGATCATGCCTGCGTTGAGCCCGCGGTCGCGCAGGGCCTCGTAGTTCTCGAGGGCCATGAGCCGCAGGGGAGCCAGGTAGGCGCCCTTCTCGGCCGCCGCGAGCCTCTCCAGAGCGGCGTGGGTCTTGCCTGAGTTGGTGGGGCCCATGTGGAAGACGATGTGACGGGCCATGCCGCGCGCCGCGCGAAATTTGTCGATGTAGGTGCCGAAGCCGACCCGCTCGCGCAGGTTCCGGATGCCAATATCCTGGCCGGCGAGCTTCTTCGCTCGGGCCCGGAGTTCCTTGAACTTGCCGGGCAAGGCCCGGACCAGGTCCGGGGAGAACTCGTACTGGCGCGAGCGCAGGGCATGGTCCATGTGCTCGGCGTAGCTGGCGGCGCCCGAGCCGACCTCGGCTAGGTCCGCGCGCACGTCCTCGCGCAGCTGGTTGACTACTCGGTGTATGGACTTACCCGTCTCCCGCTCGACGCGGGCGACCTCGGCCTTGAACTTGTCGAAGCGGTGGCGTGGGTCGTTGCGGATCGCCATCCCGTGCAGGATCTCCAGCATCTGCGGCGTAGGTGGCAGCATAAGGCGCAGCTCCATGCGCCCGTCGTCGAGGAGCGGCAGGCTCACCCGAACGGACCACGAGACGGCGCCGTCCTCACTCTCGGACCAGCGCAGGGACGGGACTGCTTTGGCGAGCGCCCTGGCCCCTTTTGCAGCCCATTCCTCAAGGCTCCGCATCTCAGTGAGGGCGGAGGCCACCCGGCCATCGTCAACGAAGCCGTCGTGCTCGGGCAAGCCCAGGTAGCGCCGGAGGCCCTCGGTGTCGACGTCGCGCCGCGATGGGACCACCCTGCGGATCGCGTCCTGAAGGATGTCGGCGGTCTCTTGGATTCGCTTGCGTGCCATGCCCTAGCGTTCCCGCCCGGAAAGACAGTGTCAACGCCGCTCGTCGCGAAGCTGGATAGTTATGGGGCTCAAACACCCCTCCCAGCTGACGGCAGACCGGCCAAGGCCTTATTGGATGCAGGGCGGGTACCTGCCCGTTCCTGGATATTGTCGTAAGCCTGCCGCACCACCGCCCGACCGTAGATCCGCTCCAGCCGCCGCACGGTAAAATGGGCCCGAGCTAAGTCTTGATAATGATCCATAAAGGCAGCGTTCACAGCCGCCCCGCCGAGCGCCCCGATGACAGGCACTGCCTGCACCGCGACCTTCTGTGAGACCACGATGCCGAAGCGGGTGGCGATCTCCGAGGCGAGCCGGATCATGATCGGGGCACCCTGCCCAACAAAGCCATGTTCAGCAATGAAACGCGCCGCCTCAGCCATGGACTGCGCCAGCGCGGCCCCCACGGCAAAGTAGCTGCTTTCGGCCGGGTTCACGTCCTCCTTGCCACTGCCCAGGGCAAAGACCTGGACGCAGGCCAGAGCCGCTTCAGGATCCGACAGGTCCTCTCCTTGGTGACGCGCGATCTCAGCTATGGAGCGCAGGATCAGGGTGGTCGAGATAGGCAATTCAACCGGCAGCGTGGCAAGACCAAAGGTGCCGCCCACAGCGCCCGAGCCCGCAGCCGCCACCTTGTGCAGGAGTTCGCTGCGCCACAGGGGTTTAACGGTCAACGTTGTCATCGCCAGCCGGAGGGCCGCAAGCAGCGCTTTCTGGCTGGCGCGTGCGACCAGGCCTGAGATCGCATTGGGCGTTAGGTTGCCGATCAACTCAACCGGCTTGCCGGCCAGCCCCGCCAGACGGGTTATCCAGTTGGGCTGCTCCAAGACAGCCACAGCCTCCTCCAGGGCAGCGCGGTCGTCGCTGGCGATGTCAAGTTGCAAAATGCTCATGCAGCCTCAACGCTGGGCATCAGTGCGAAGGTCCGCTCATCTCAGCAGTGCGGAAATATGGCTAAGGTCGCGTCCGTGCCAGCAGCGAACCTTTGGATATCACAGCCAAAGCCGCTTGCCAGGAAGACTATATCCCTTCCACCCCGAGGCTTCGGGTAGGGTAACGGAGGGTTGGATCGAAAGGGTTGAGCTGCCGGGCGATTCCTTCGGCTTCGTTTCGTATCAGATCGACTACCAGCGGCAGCCGATCCCCCTCCAGGCGCTCCGACAAAGTGCCTATGCTCAGGGCCGCAACAGCCCGCCCCTCAGAGTCAAGGATCGGCACTCCCACGCCGGCCATGCCGGGGATCAGGCCCGTGTTGAGGCTGCAGAAGCCCGTCTTGCGGACGTTCTGGATCTGCATCCGCAACCCGATCTCATCGAAGCCGCCCCGGTCGAGGAGGCGGGGAACGTTGAAGCGGATCACGGCTTCGCGCTCCTCCTCCGGCAGGAACGACAGAATAGCGAGACTGCCCTGACCAATGCCGAGAGGCACCTTGCCGCCGATATCGCCCGTGAAGGTCCTGATCGGGAACGGGCCCTCCACGCGATCCAGGCAGACGGCGTCGAACCCGTTCCGCACCAGAAGGAAGATGCTGTCGCTCAATGTGGAGGACAGGCGCAGAAGCGCTGGCCTGGCCGTGCTGCGCAATCCGCCCGACTGCGCGGCCCGTGCGGCCAGGACGAAGAAGTCGAGGGCCAGCCGGTATTTGCGGCTCGCATCCACCTGCTCGACGAAGCCCTCGGCCATGAGAACCTTCAGGGCCCGATGAGCGCTGGGTTGGGTGGTCGCGCCGGCTGATGCGATATCGGTCAGGCGCATCCCATGGGCATCCCCCGCCCCGAGAACCTTCAGGAGCACCAAGGCCCGCCGCGTGCCAGATATGCTATCTTCCGACATATACAATAAATCTCGCTTATTTGTCAGTTATATTTCAGGCAGTGGAACATATGTCAAAAAACTTTTATATAGCGAAACATTAGCATTGACTTGGGCTGGGGCCTCGCTCGTGATGCCGATCCGGGCGTCGTGCGCATTCGGGCTTATGGCTGAATGCTTTGCAAGGATCGGAGACCAGAATGGCATTCCTGACACTCGAAGGAGTTTCCAAGGAATTCGGCACGTTCACGGCCGTTCGCGATGTCAGCCTTACAATCGACAAAGGCGAATTCGTTTCGCTTCTCGGCCCGTCGGGCTGCGGGAAGACAACGACCCTGCAGATGATTGCCGGTCTCGTCGAACCCACTGAGGGCCGGATCTCCCTCGACGGGCGCGATATCACGCGCGAGAAGCCCAACCGCCGCGGCCTCGGCGTCGTCTTTCAGAGCTATGCCCTATTCCCTCACATGACGGTGGCGCAGAACGTCGCGTTCGGGCTCGAGATGCGACGCGTTCCGCATGCCGAGCGGACCGATCGCGTGCGGGAGGCGCTCATGCTGGTGCAGCTTTCCTCCTTCGCCGACCGTTATCCCCGCCAGCTCTCCGGTGGTCAGAGGCAGCGTGTGGCTGTCGCTCGCGCCCTAGTCATTGCGCCGCCCGTCCTCCTGCTGGACGAGCCTCTCTCCAACCTGGACGCCAAGCTGCGCGAGGAAATGCAGTTCGAGTTGCGGCGGATCCAACGCAAGGTCGGCACGACCACCATCATGGTCACTCACGATCAGGCCGAAGCGCTCTCCATCAGCGATCGCGTGGTCGTGATGGAAGGCGGGCGGATGACTCAGGTGGATGCGCCGTACCGGCTTTACGAGCAGCCCTCGAACGCCTTCATCTCGTCCTTCGTCGGCAAGACCAATCTTCTGGCCGGCACCTGGCGCCGCAACGGCACAACCAGCGCCGCGGACATCGGCGGCGTCCTGCTGGAGGCCTCCGCTCCAGAGATTGCCGCAGGAACCCCGGTCACGTTGTCGATCCGCCCCGAGAAGATCCTTGTGCGCGATGCTGGCGCAGGCCGCCTGAAGGGACGTGTCGCCAGCCGCTTCTTCCTGGGCAGCCAGTGGCTCTTCACCGTCGAGACTCCAATCGGGATCATGACGGTCTCCACGCCCAACCTGGGCGTCGAGCCGGCCGCGGAAGGCTCCCCGGTCGGGCTCGACTGGTCGCCGGACAACATGCGCATTATCGCGGGTAACGCCGCAGCCGCAGCGTGAGGTGGTGAGATGATCGCACGCTCCTCCACCCTGTCGGCCCCATGGCTCCTAGCCGGCCCTGGAGCCCTGTTCTTCTTCGGGCTGGTGCTTCTTCCGCTGGCGCTGACGGTCATCCTGTCGTTCCACGCCTATGATCATTCCACAGGCATTCAGAACGCCTTTACCGTGTCTCATTATATCACCGTCGTCACCGATGGATATTATCTCGAGATCTTCTGGAGGACATTGCGGATCGCAGCGCTGACTACGCTCATTTGTGCCGCGATCGGAGTTCCGGAAGCTTACATTCTGTCGCGCATGCGCGATCCGTGGCGCTCGGTTTTCCTTCTCGTCATCATTGGTCCATTGCTCGTTTCCGTCGTGGTCCGCACCTTTGGCTGGAGCATGCTGCTCGGCTCGCAGGGGCTCGTGAACCAGGCACTCCAGCTTGTCGGATTCGCACCAGTCAGGATTCTCTACACCGAGACCGCCATCGTTATTGCTCTCGTCCACGTCATGCTGCCGTTCATGGTCATTCCTGTGTGGACGGCCTTGCAGAAGCTCGATCCTATGGTCGAGGCAGCAGCCTGGACGCTTGGTGCCTCGCATTTCACAGCTCTTCGTCGAGTGGTCATGCCTCAGGTGACGCTGGGCATGCTCTCCGGCAGTTTGATCGTTTTCGGACTATCAGCCAGTGCCTTCGCCGTGCCGGCTCTGCTTGGCGGCCGTCGTCTCAAAATGGTGGCGACGTTGGTCTACGACGAATATCTGCATGAGCTCAACTGGCCCCTCGGAGCTGCTATCGCGATCATCGTGCTTGTCGCAAACCTTTGCATCATGCTGGCCTACAACCGCATGGTCGAGGCCCGCGCTCGCCGGACCCTCGGGTGACACCATGCAGAAAAACGGTCCGGTCGCTCTCATTTTTCACGTTCTCGTCCTGACGTTCGTTTTGGCGCCTCTGGTCATCATCTGCCTCGTCGCGTTTACTCCCGAGAATACCTTGAGCCTGCCAACGACTGGTTTATCCCTGCGCTGGTTCAAGGCCGTCTTTGAGCATCCAGATTTCATGGCGTCCTTCTGGAACAGTATATGGCTGGCAACGCTCTCTGCGACCTTGGCTGTTGCATTCGCCGTACCTGCCGCGCTTGCTATCAGCCGCTATACGTTCCCAGGCAGGGACTTTCTCAATGCCCTGTTTCTGTCGCCACTGATCATTCCTCATCTGGTTCTCGGAGTGGCCTTTCTGCGACTGTTCGCGCTTCTTGGCGCCACGGGCAGCTTTGCATGGCTGGTAGCAACACACATCATTGTCGTGACGCCTTATGTGCTCCGTCTCGTGCTCGCTGCCTTGTCAGGGCTCGACCGCAGTGCTGAGCAGGCCGCGCGGACGCTCGGTGCCGGGGAATGGACTGCGTTTCGCCGCATCACGGCTCCCATGATCCTGCCCGGCATCACGGGCGGCTGGCTGCTTGCCTTCATCAACAGCTTCGACGAACTGACGATGTCGATCTTCGTCACCTCACCCGCAACCGTCACGCTGCCGGTCCGCATGTACATGTATGCGACGGAATCCATCGATCCGATGATGGCAGCGGTCTCAGCCCTGATGATCGCCATCACGGCCGCTGCCATGCTGGTACTGGATCGCGCATTTGGGCTCGACCGCATCCTCGTCGGGCAGCGCTGAGGAAATGAATATGGCTCTTCTCAAGCGCCTTTCCCGACATGAGCTTCCTCTCGTACCCTTCACGCTGAACGGTGAGGCCTGCTCCGGCCGTGCGGGCGATACGGTTTTGACCGCCATTCTCACTCAGTCCGACCGGCTGCGTCTCAGCGACTTCTCGGGAGACCCCAGGGCCGGCTTCTGCCAGATGGGCGCGTGCCAGGACTGCTGGGTTCTCACAAGTGACGGCGGGCGCGTCCGCGCCTGCAGCACGGCCCTCAAACCCGAAATGAGTCTTCGAACCATCACGGAGCCGAGATCGTGAGCGACGCCATTCGACCATTGATTGTCGGCGCCGGCCCTGCGGGCATCCGTGCGGCGCAAACACTCGTGAACGCCGGCGTCAGACCTGTCGTCATCGATGAAGCGCCATCGAGCGGCGGGCAGATCTATCGCCAGAGGCTCGTGCCTGACGAGCGATCCGCGAAAGATCTCTACGGATCGGAGGCCGCGAAGGCGATCGCCTTGCACGAAACCTTCGCGCAGATCCGCGACCGGATCGATTATCTACCCGGAACCTTGGTATGGAACCTCCACGACAAGGCTGTGGATGCGGTCACGGGTCAACGCACGCGCCGCATTGCATTCAGCCATCTGATCCTAGCCACCGGCGCGACCGACCGCGTTCTCCCCGTCCCCGGCTGGACCCTTCCAGGCGTCTTCACCCTGGGCGGCTCTCAGATCGCCTTAAAGTCGCAGGGCTGCGCCATCGGCGATAAAGTTGTGTTTCTCGGCTCGGGACCGCTGCTCTATGTCGTTGCGTGGCAATATGTGAAAGCCGGCGCCAACGTTGCAGCCGTTCTCGATACGGCACCGTTCTCAGCGAAATTCCATCTCCTTCGTGGATTATTCGCTCAGCCCTCCGTTGTCCTGCGCGGCTTTCGCTATGCCGCCGAACTCATGGCACACGGCGTTGCCGTTCGCTTTGGGGTTCAGCCTGCTCGCATCGACGGCACGACGCGAGTCGAGGGGATTGTCTGGCGCGAGCGCGGCAAGGAGCATCGCCTCGCCTGCGATGCGGTGGGTTATGGCTTCTCCCTGCGGTCCGAAACGCAGCTTGCGGATCTTGCGGGATGTCGCTTCACCTTCGATACGCGGGACCGGGCATGGCGGCCTGAACGCGACGGCGCGGGTCGCACCAGCGTGTCAGGCGTCTATATCGCGGGTGATGGTGCCGGCATTGCCGGCGCGGATGCCGCCGAACTCGCCGGAGAACGGGCGGGCCTCGCGCTTCTCGATGATGCAGGCCTCCCGGCTGACCATGCGAGGATCGGCGTGCTGGAGCGCAAGCTCGCCAGCATCCAACACTTCCGTGACATTCTCGAATCCGCGTTCCCGTTTCCGGAAGCCTGGGCCACCAGCATCGCCGATGACGTGACCCTGTGCCGGTGCGAGGAGATCGCCGTCGGCGATGCGCGCGCTGCCGCGCGCGATCAGGGTATTTCCGAACTCAACCGTCTCAAGGCGTTGACCCGGGTAGGCATGGGCCGGTGCCAGGGGCGGATGTGCGCCAGCGCGGCAGTGGAAGTTCTGGCCTCCACCTGCGGTCGATCGCCAGATGCGGTCGGGCGGTTACGCGCTCAGCCGCCCGTCAAACCCATTCCGCTGGAGGTTGCGGCCGAGGGAGAAGCCGCATGAGCCGCGCCCTTCACAAGGATGTCGCCATCATCGGTGGCGGACTCGTCGGAAGCTCCGCAGCCCTTGCCATGCGACGCATGGGCTTCTCCGTCGTGCTTCTCGACAAGGGCTTCTGCGGTGCCCAGGCCAGCGGCGTGAACTACGGCGGCGTGCGCCGTCAGGGCCGCCCGCCGGAGCAGATCGCTCTGTCTCAACGGGCTCATGCCATCTGGCCGCGCCTGAAAGACCTCATCGGCATCGATGGTGAATTCCTGCGCTCAGGCCACCTGAAGCTCGCGAGAACTGAGGCCGAGATGACATCGCTCGAAGCCTATGCGGCCCGCGTCGCGGATCTGGGGCTCGACCTGGAGCTGATCGGCGGGAACCAGCTGCGGGAACGCTTTCCCTGGATCGCGGGAGACGTCACAGGCGCGTCTCTGTGTGCGGGTGATGGCCATGCCAATCCCCGCCTCGTCTCCGCGGCGTTTGCCCATGCGGCGCGACACGCAGGCGTGGATGTTCTCGAACACACCCCTGTGTCGCATGTCGAGAAGACGCTCGACGGTTTTCATCTATCGGCAGGCTCGAACGCCGAGATCAAGGCAGGGTTCGTGATCAACAGCGCCGGCGCCTGGGCGGGTCCTTTCGCGGAAGCATTCGGCGAGCCTGTGCCGCTCCATGCGATCTACCCGAGCATGATTGTCACTGAGCCCATGAACGTTTTCATGAATGTGAACATCGGGGCCGAAGGCGGCGGCATTTATGCGCGCCAGGTTGAGCGCGGCAACTGCATCGTCGGCGGCATGCGCGGCGAGCCGCTTGCAGAGCCCGACTTCTCCCGTCCAACGGGCTCGGGCGCCGTGACCATCATGAACCGCGCTGCAGCCCTGTTCCCGGCTCTGCGCCATGCCTACGCCATCCGCTTCTGGAGCGGCACGGAAGGTGAGATGGCGGACCGGAACCCGGTGATCGGCTTCAGCCGGACCACACCGAATCTCATTCACGCCTTCGGCTTCTCGGGAGCCGGATTCCAGATCGCGCCGGGAGTTGGCGAAGTCCTGGCCGAACTCGTCCGTGACGGTGAAAGCCGCACGCCGATTCAAGCTTTCGCCATCGATCGATTTGCCCGCACGACCCAAGGTTCCCGGGCGGATAACGAACCTGAACTAAAAAAGAGGGAAGCAGCACAATGAAAACGATAACGCTTTTGCAAGCCACAGCCTTTGCCGCGCTCGCCATCGCAACCTCCGGCGCAGCTCAGGCGCAGACCAAGACACTCTATGTCGGCATGAACGGCGGCAACTTCGAGAAAACCTTCACGCAGAATGTCTTCCCGGACTTCGAGAAGGCGAACAACGTGAAGGTTGTCGTTGTGCCTGGCACATCGTCTGACATTCTGGCTAAGGCCACCGCGGCCAAATCAAATCCCCAGATGCATGTAATGTTTCTCGACGACGGCGTTATGATCCGCGCCATTGGTGCAGGCCTGTGCGAGAAGATCAAAGATACACCAGCTCTGGCCGATCTTGCTCCGGGCGCCCGGCTGAAGGATGACATGGCGATAGGTATCGACCTCGGCATGACGGGCCTCGCTTACAACAAGAAGATGTTCGAAGAGAAGGGCTGGGCTCCCCCGACCTCATGGATGGATCTCGCCGACCCGAAGTACAAAGGGAAAGTCGTGTTCCAATCCGCTGCAGCCTCGTCCTTCGGACTGCATGCCTTTCTCATGTTCAACCGCATCCAGGGCGGCAATGAGATGAACGTCGAGCCGGGCTTCTCCAAGTTCAAGGACACCATCGGTCCGAATGTACTCGAATACATTCCGAGTTCGGCCAAGATCTCCGAAATGGTACAGACCGGCGAAGCCGCGATCTTCCCGCTGACCCCAACCGCCGTGGCGGCTCATCAGGAGAAGAACATTCCAGTGGAATACGCGCAGCCTAAGGAAGGCTCCGTTATCCTGATGGTGACCGAGTGCGTCATCGCGAATAACAGTGAGCCCGAACTAGCTCAGAAGCTTGCCGCCTATCTCCTCTCGCCTGAGGCTCAGAGTAAGGCACTTCAATACGGCAATATCGTTCCCTCGAATGTGAACGCCAAGGCGCCCACCCCCGAAGCAGAGACCAAGCTCAAGAAGTTCCACGAGTACATGAAGACTGCCGTCACGCTTGATTGGGATACGATCAACGAGAAGCGGCCGGAATGGAACAGCCGCTGGAACAAGACTATCGAGCGCTGATTAAATTAAGACAAGGCGGGTGCTCGATGCATCCGCCTTGTCCAAATCCCATAATGCCTGAACCGTGGCGGAAGCCCCGGCTGACACAGTGGCTAGCGCTCGTGTCCGTCTCCGATCCGACCCATTGACTCGGACGATCTCCAGGCTGAAAGAAAGGCTTCTGCACTCGTTCGGATAGTCCGCTTGGGGTCAAACTATGAAACCTGCTGCCCCTCAGGAATGTCCGTAGTTCCCGGCCTAAGCCGACATTCGCTGTACTTCCGGGGTGTGCCAGTAGCTGCCCTTCCGCTAGATCGGTTTGTCCTCGTGAGGTCATCCTAAAGCGGCTGAAGCGCCTGGATGTGGTGCCGGAACTATCACTACTCATTCGTTAGCTAGGGCTGCCCTACGCGGATGGTTCAGCCCGAGTGAGACTCTGCACCCGTAACACGTCTCCAGCCTTTAACAGCGGGACGAGCGCGGTTGAGGGATCCAGGTGATGCCATGAGGTTCCACACCAAAAGCATGGAAGACATCTAACAGGGCTGCTCAGCCAGCAGGTTGACAGTTCGATGCGCCGCGTGGCCGGTTATCCCGGATGTCGGGTCATGGGTGACGTACCGTTGGAAAGGACTTAACAATTGAACCGTGAAAGTCCGAAATCGCATGGACATCCGTCCCGAATAAGGGTTGTACCGAGGAGAAGCGATATAGGTATCTGAGTTGATAACACCCGTGTCCATGTAATCTCCATGCTGTCCAGATCAGACTGGAGGAAGCAAAACACAAAGCAGATTCAGGTGGCACTAAAGGATCTAACTTAAGATGACTTTATTTCTTGGCTGAAATGCCATCAATCCAAAAAAAAGAGGAATACACTAACAAAGTTATTCAGCTGCGCTGGAAAGATAATCAGATGAATACAAATAAAAGGCCAACATTTACAGCAGCAGCATTGCGTCTATCAGTTGAAAATGTCGTAAACATATCCCGTTTAGCACTTTCAAGTCTTAGCTTGGTGGCTCTCTCTATCGACCCGATCGACAATTATAAGTTTGCCAGCTATGCGTATATTGCATCTACAATGTACGCGGTCTACGCAGCTCTCACATATCTCTTCAATAGTACTGGGCGTACGCCTAAGCTGGTACATGCATTCTCGTACGTAGCAGATTTTTCTTTCTCCTCTGCGCTCGTATTCTTAACAGGAGGAGCATCTAGTCCCCTGTCTATGCTGCTGTCATTTCCGTTACTTGTTGCAACGCTCCGCTGGAACTGGCGAGGGGCAATCACAACATCCGCATTGTTGATAGCTCTCCTTGTTGGCCTCAGCTTCGCCGATGATGGCGCGCTGACAGGAGCCCACGACGACATCAATAGATTTGTCATTGGAGGCGCGTTCCTCCTCGTTGCAGGCCTCATGCTCGGGCATGTTGGCGCATTTCGGGAACGAAGCCTTGAGCGACTTGCCGCTCTTGCATCTTGGCCACCTGAAGTAGCTGCTGCAGGAGAATTCCCCCAGCTTGAACCTTCACTTGTGCATGCAGCAGCTACAATGCGCGCGAACCGGGTTCTCGTGCTTTGGGAACAGGAAAATGAGCCTTTTTTGTTCATATCAGTTTGGGGCAGCGGGAAATGCAAGAGCAGGCGTGAGGAACCGGGGACGTATGATGGGTTGGTAGCCCCAGAGTTGGCTCAGACTGCTTTCATGATCGGAGAGCCTCAACATGATCGCGCCATAGCCAAGCAAATTGGCTGCAGCGAGCCCCTTCAATCGTTGAACCGGAGCCTGGCTTGGGACTACGGTATAACCCGATTTGTGACGGCTCCCTTCACTACTCAAAACTCATCTGGAAGAGTTTTCATTTTAGAGCCTGACTCCACCAGCGGGGAACTGATCGCACTCACTAGCATCGTTGCCAACCGAGTTTCGATTGAGATTGAGCATCATATTTTACGGATGGAACTTGACGCTATCGCGGCATCAGCGGAGCGGGCGCGCCTAGCGCGCGACATGCACGATGGAGTCCTTCAAACCCTAACAGCCATCGGACTTCGCTTGGCATCTGGCATGGAGAACGCGGGACAGAGCAACATTGATACGCTGAATGAGCCCCGCGAAATGCTCGCAGATGCTCAGCGCCGGCTTCGTGAGTTTGTAAATAGCGCCTATGTAGACAAAAGAATTCCGTTAGACGGCGGAGGATTTCCAATTATGGGGGCCACGGAGGTCACATCAAAGCGAGTCTTCGACTTGGAGGTTGATTGTTCAAAGGCGCTGGGCGAAGCTCGTCGCCACTGGAAATGCAGCACTCACCTGAGAGTATCACCGCAAGGCGCCCAAGTGGCTCACCATATTGGACGGCAAATCCCACCTATTTTAGCCGAAGCAGTTGCCAACGCGATCCAACATGGGGGAGCGAGCACGATCAACGTCGAAATCACACGCAGGGTGCACTCGCTTGAACTTACTATATCCGATGACGGAACAGGGCTACCAGGTCCTACGGGAGAATTTGATTACGAGACGGTCTTTCTACAGAAGGTCGGTCCGAAGACGATTCGCGACCGGGTGCTCGAGGTCAGGGGCGATCTCACTATCTCTAACTCCTCCAGTGGCTTGACCCTTAAGATTGGTATTCCAATACGATGAATCGACAAGATGCCCGAACATCACTCGTTGTTGCGGACGATCACCCTCTCGTTCTGCAGGGTTTAGAGGGAATTATAGCACCAGAGCCCGACCTCCATATCGTCAGCCTCTGTGCCAATGGATTGATGACCTTGGAAGCTATTCATAAGTACGAGCCTGACATAGCGCTTCTCGATGTAGCAATGCCAACGATGAGTGGAGTTGAAGTGCTAGATGCACTCACCAGGACTGGATCAACAACAAAGGTGATCTTTCTAAGCGCCACGATGTCCGACACACAGATCTACGCCGCTGTAGAGAAAGGAGCTTACGGAGTCGTCCTGAAGGATGTTGCTCCACATTCGCTCCTCGATTGCCTCCGCCGTGTTGGTTCCGGAGGCCGATGGTTCCCGCCGGAGTCGGTCGGTGAGCCCATACAGCGGGAAATTGGCCGACGCCAAGCTGCAACGACGATAGCCAGCCTGTTAACATCGCGCGAGCGGGAAATCCTACTTCTCGTCGGTTATGAGTTCTCCAACAAGGAAATTGCTCGCCGCCTCTGCATATCCGATGGAACGGTCAAGCTGCACATTCATAAGATCTATCAAAAGCTGGGCACATCGAGGCGCTCGGATATTGAAGCCCTCGCAGCTTCATACGGGGACATCCTTGGAGGCAATTGACTCCCTGAGGTCTGTTCATGTCGCGGGCGACTCTGGAGCGTATCTCAGGATGACAGACCCGCTATCATAGGCGGATCTGCTTGACGCATGTTCCGCACCAATGAGCGGCTTAGAAAAAGACCTCGTGAGTGGCGGCAGGTATAGTAATGCCGATAAAGAATAGCGGCCGAGGCTATTCAGTCCTCCCACCGTCAGGCAGTTTGGCTTGGTCGGAGCACCTGCGCAAAGCCCTCATATCCCCTCGGTTATATTTCCCACCTCCCAGTCGCCCTGTAAACGTGTTCATGGTCTCCATGCTTCATCGCATGTAGCTCAACACTGATCTGAAACTGTGTGGATCCGGACACCACAGAATGAAAATTCCATCTTCCACGCCTAACGTGGAATTGTAGCTGTCTAACTGAAGGGCCTGACAAATGTATATACCCGATCAGCAGGTCGAGCAGATAGCCCGCGCGCTTTACGAAGCCACTGACAACCACTTGGTATGGGATGATGCCTTCGAAACCACAAAGGCGCAGTTTCGCCTCTATGCCCGCGAAGCGATTGCTCTTCTTGACAAATACAAAGGAGCTGAAGGCCGCCGGGCGCATGACTCACCATTCCTGAACCGGGTCCGGGTATCACGCTAAGCCTAGCCATCTTATCAAGAAGACTTCAACGGCAGATACACAGGAGCAAATGATTTGAATCGTGTACTTCTCTCGGCAGCGGCATTGATAACCTTTACAGCAGTCAATGCAAAAGCGGCTGACCTCCCGTTCCAGCATGCTGCTCCCACTCCAATACTTGCGACAGCGCCACTCTTCACATGGACGGGCTTCTACGCTGGCGTGAATGCTGGTTCTGTATGGGACGACAGCAAGCTGACTCTGAGCGATATTGATAGTAGCTTCGTTCTCGTCAACAACTCAGATAACGCCCGCTTCACTGGTGGCGCGCAGATCGGCTACAACTATCAGTTCGGAGGTGCCGTTTTCGGTCTCGAGGCTGACATTAACCGCCTCAACCTAAGACATTCATACGCGGAGGCGTTTGCCGACGATTTCAACACCGGGACTTTGACGGCTGAGCAGAGGGTCCGCTGGTTTAGCACCCTGCGCGGCCGTCTCGGCTTTACACCCATGGAGCGCCTGCTGGTCTACGGGACTGGCGGACTTGCATTCGGCAAGGTTAGAACCAGCACTTCGTATGTTGGCAGCGGCGTCGACGACGGCGCTCCCTTTTCAATCAATATAGCTGGCTCAGACTCCACCACGCGATGGGGTTGGACACTCGGCGCGGGAGCTGAATACGCATTCACAAACAATCTGTCCCTTAAGGGCGAGTACTCGTACGTTGATCTCGGCTCGAAGAACTATGCTGCTGTCGATCCGGTGCGAGATGAGCCTAACTACAACGTGAAGGCTGAGTCCAGGTTTCACGTTCTTCGAGCTGGCCTGAACTATAGGTTCAACACTCACTAAGATCAAAGAGTTCAGATCGGTAAGGAGACGCCCGGCTTTGTGCCGGGCGTCGCATTGTTAGGCTGCAGTGGGACCTGAAGCATGTTCGAGCACTTTCATGCTTTTTCCAGAATGGGAATCGAAGTTCGAGCCGAAGCGCCTGCGCTGACTGTCCTTGCAATTAACCGGCCATACCCGCTCGATCAACAAAAGAGCGTTGAACAATCCTTCTCACCGCATCCGCGCGAGGCTTCAGGACGTGCGATACACGGGTATCCAGTGAGCAGCTTCGTAGTAGCAATCTTAGTTGGTCATGTCCTCACGACTTCATCGTTGTCCGCTGCCACTGCAGAATGGCGCTACTGCTTCGCACCGTCTGATGCCACACGCACGATCTATCTGTCAGACATATCTTTTACTTCTGCGCTAGTGGGCACATTGGAGATAAGCTTCAAGCAAGTGCTGGCGAATTCCAATATTGTCTATGACACAGTTCAATGCCCCCTCGCCAGAGATAAAGCCGGAATCAGTGCCTCGCGCGATCACGCTATTAGATTCAGCAAGGAGTTCTTCATGCGGAGCGCCATCGAACTCCGCTGACCTGCTGTTCAGCTCTCAGATGTCCGGCCCTGAATGCGGCTTTGGCATGCCGACGAGCTGGATCGAACCAACAAGCGACATAAATGTATCCATAGGGTTTAATGCCACCCAATTTCACAACGTCTGGATCACACCTCAAATAATCTGAGCTCGTCGCCAGCGCGATATTCTCGGGACCAGTAGCGGGCACTCGCACCCGCCTCGATGCCGATCATGCAGGTTGGGAGAGGCAAAGAACTTGAGCACCTGCCCTCCCTGACCTGACGTTGGATCGGCACCTCGCCTGCGGCGGTGATGTGGTGCAGGTGGAAGACAGACTTGACGATGTCCAGACCAATGTTAGTGGCTGTGCATATGGTCTCCTCCTGTGCCCCTAGCTGGCCGGGGCAGCTACATTACCTCACTACTGAGTGAGAGCCATCCACAGCATCAGATGCAGAAGTTTGCCCCTATTTGAGCGCGGGCTCTCCTCCTCGTTATAGCTCAAAAACCTGAGCACCAGTCTGATAGTCGGATACATAGAGGTCCCATATCATCATCGTAGAAGTGATCCAGATCTCCTCCCAATGCTCCGCGGCGGAAAAGCTCTCGGACTTACGCAAGATAACGAAGATTTGTTGGCTTACTGTGCAGAACGCTCTCAGCCGTGAGGCGTTCTTTCAACAGTTGCCTCCTGTATACCATCGTTATGGCGGCAGGGGCGGCACCCCATATGGCCTGCTGGAAGTTCGGCACACTTGATGGTTCTGAGCATGAAATCATTGTTGCACGCAGTAGCTCCTGCGGCTTGCATCCTACTGTTCCTGTCTTCCGGCGCTATGGCTGCCCGGCCGGACGAGGCCGAAGAGGCGGTCGCCGCACAGGGTCAGGTAGCGCCAGTGGCGCTCGAGCCTGAGAAGACTATCCCGCTGCCCTCAGCGAAACCCTTGAAGGGGAGTAGTTCTTTGAAGTCCCAGCGGCCGGGAATGGCCCCAGCCAAGGGTCAGAAGGGATCCACGAAGGGCACAAAAGACCGCAGCAAATCACCTCCTGAGGTGACTTCGTCCGCCGTCCGGGAGTACAAGGTCAAAGGCTATTCAGTAACGGTCCACTCAGACGCTCAAACGGGGGTCGAATTCTACTGCCGTAAGATCAGGAAGCGCCTTTGGATCAATGGGGAGGGCTGGGTTATCCGCAGCATGCCTTCCTGCTTCTGATACAGCGGAAGGCCAGGGGCCGCTCACCGGTCCCAACTTCGACTTAAGTAACCACCGCCTTCCGGGGGCAAGTAGAAATCTGCCGCATGGTTGAACCTGCTGCTTCACCTGTCATGTAGGGATCAACTGAGTATGACACGGTTGGTCTCATCAGCCGAACTTTCATATCGCATTCTGCTCACGGTATTGTGTCGCCTCCACAAACGATGACGGTGGACCGCACATTCTCGCCGATGCCATACCAGATGGATTGCGGGCGTGGGGCAACCCCCAGTTATGAGGAATTTGTGGAACACACCATCGAACGACTGCTGCCGCTCCGCGAGCGGCCGGCCTGGCTGCAGTACAGCGCCGCCGCCGCGATCGTCGGCGCGTTCGCCCTGCTCCGGGCCGGGTTGAACAGCCACCTGCACGACTACTCGTTCTTCCTTTTTGTGCCCGCCGTGTTCCTGTCCTCACTGCTGTTCGGACGGGGACCAGGATGGGCGGCCACCATCCTGGGCACGCTACTCGCCGTCGGACCTTTCAGCTACCCGCCCACGCGCATCACCGTCGCGGAGGACGATGTCATTCCGCTCACGCTCTTCGTCCTGACATGCCTCGGGATGTCGGAGATCAGCGGTGCGCTGGGCCGCGCCCTGAGAAAGGCCAGGGAGGCAGAGCGACGCTACGTGCTGCTCCTGCGCGAGACCGAGCATCGCACGAAGAACAACTTTCAGATCATCCGCTCGGTGCTGTCGGCTCAGGCCCGAAACCAGTCCGATTCAGCCGTCCGTCATGTGCTTGAGGCGGCCGCCGCTCGCATCGACGTGATCGCAAAGGCGCAGGACCGGCTGCGGTTCGAGGATGGGGATAGCCGTATCCGTCTCGACGAGTACCTGACCGACCTGTGCGACGGTCTCCGGGAGGTGCTATGCGAAGTGCGTCCGATCGAGCTGTCGGCCATGGTGGAGGAAATCGAGGTTCCTAGCGCCTCCGCCGTGCCGATAGGGCTGATTGTCAACGAACTCGTGACGAACTCCTTCAAGTACGCCTTCCCGGACGGACGGCCCGGACGGATCAGCGTATCCCTCGCAAGAACGGACAACGGCCACGCGGAGCTGGTGGTGGCCGATGACGGGGTCGGCTTGATCCAGGAGGGATCACGGCAAGGGCTCGGCACGCGCCTCACGGATCTGCTCTGTCGACAGCTCGATGGCACGATCCGACGGGAGACCGACGGTTCCGGATGCAGAGTCGTAGCCGAAGTGCGGCTGGAGCCAGCCTGACGGCAGTCTTGACTTCGTGGAGCGGCTTGAATGCAGCTCCGGTTCATTTGTCTCTGCTGGCATGCTGACATAATACCGGGTGAATGGCATAGTGGCGACCCGCGCCGGTTTGTTTTGTGATCTGTGCTGTCGCGCCCAGGTCTTAGGCTTCTTCCCGCGCGGGTAGAAAGGTCGTGCTGACGGAGCTCATGCGCATCAAGGGATCGTCGCCGTTCCTGGCGGGCAATGAGGTCTCGATCGCCGATCTCTATCTTGCGCCGCTCTTCGCCTATATTGCGCTCACCCCGCACCTTGAAGAGTTCGCCGGTCTACCTGGCGTCGGGGAGTAGTGGGAGCGCATTTCAAGCCGTGACAGCGTCAAGAGTACCTAGCCATGACCCACTAGCTGCAGGTAGATTATTGAGGCTTGAGCACCCCACCGAGTCCGAAATGGAAGTTTGGTCGCCGCGCATGCCAATCAAAGAAGGGCAAATAGATGACAGACGAGGCCGAACCACAGGGCGATCTGACGGTACGCACCATCGCGATGCCTGCCGATACGAACGCCAACGGCGATATCTTCGGTGGATGGGTGATGTCGCAGATGGACCAGGCAGGCGGCATCGCTGGAGTTGAGCGGGCGCAAGGCCGTGTGGTGACAGTCGCAGTGGACGCCATGCACTTCATCCGTCCTGTCCGCGTGGGCGATGTTCTTTGTGTGTACACACGCGTCGAGCGTGTCGGCCGGACATCCATGACCATCAAGATCGAAGCGTGGGCGCGCCGCTTCCAGACCCAGATGCGCGAGAAGGTCACTGATGCCACCTTTACCTTCGTAGCCATTGATCAAGATGGCCAGCCGCGCCCTATCCCACCAGCCGCCGAGGTCGTTGTTTCCTGACGAGACAACACGACTGCGAGCCACAGAATGGACAGTCACAGCACTGGAGATCTGCATGCAGATGCGAGCTATTCCCTCCACAGCGGAACAGGTGCCGGTGATCGGGTGCGGCACATGGCCGACATTCGATGTCGGCTCCTCGGCCGCTCAATGCGTGCCGCTGATTGAGGTGCTCAGAACGCTGGTTGCAGGAGGCGGATCGGTCGTCGACACTTCGCCCATGTATGGGCGGTCCGAGGGTGTTCTCGGCGATCTGGTGGCTGATGCCCGAGCAACTCGACCTGTTCACGCCCGTCCCTTCTCTGCCGCAAGGGTTCAAGTATCAGCCGGAGTTCCTGTCACCAGCTGATGAACAGGAACTGGTCAGACGCTTAGCGGAGCTGCCGTTCAAGGAGTTCGAGTTTCAGGGTTAGCGGAGCAAGCGCCGCGTGATTTCGTTCGGGTGGCAGTACGACTTCAACGGGATGGAACCGCACAGAACCGGGACCATCCCTGAGTTTCTGCTCCCTTTGCGTGAGCAGGTTGCTGAGTTCGCCAACATGGCCCCTGCCAATCTTCAGCAAGTCCTTCCCACCGAGTACGCTCCTGGAGCCGGCATCGGTTGGCGCGAGGACAAACCAATATTTGACCAGGTGGTAGGCATCTCGCTCGTTTCTCCTTGTCTGTTTCGCCTGAGACGGAGAACAGGCACCAGATGTGAGCGGACCTCCCTCACGGTGGAGCCGAGGTCTGCTTATTTGTTGCAGGACCTTCACGATCGGAATGGGAGCACAGCATCCCGGCTTTGGACCGTCTGCGCTACTCGATCACGTTCCGGAATTTCAAATCGTCCGGTTCCCGATAAAAGGATCTCGCCTGAACCCAGGGATGTGCGAGCGCTTACAGGCCCTCGCTCCTTCGGATCTGGTCGTAAGCCCGCCGGACAGTTCCCTTGCCGTAGGTCCGCTCCAGGCGACGCACGACGAAGTCTCCGCGAGCGAGCGTCTGAAAGTGATCTACGAAGGCGGCGTTCACGGCTGCGCCGCCAATCGCTCCAAGCATAGGCACCGCTTGGGCTGCGACCTTCTGCGAGACCATCACCCCAAACCTTGATCCGATCTGGGCCAGCAGGCGCACGATGGCCGAGGCGCTCTCGTCAACGATCCCCCGGCTAGCCATCTGCTGCAAGGCACGGGTGACGGACTTCGCCATCGCGGCCCGCACGGCGAAGTAGCCGGTCTCGTGCAGGTTGTCCGAGCCTGTGCGCCCTCCTAGAGCGAAGACCTGTAGGCAGGCCAGTGCCGTTTCTGGATCCTCAAGGTCCTCGCCCTCGCTTTGGGCGATCCGGGCGATTGATCGCAGAATGATCGTCGTCGAGATTGGAAGCTCCACCAAGACGGCGGAGACGCCGAGCGCCCCGCCCATGGCACCGGACAAAACCGCAAGCGCCTTATGTACCCGTGTCTCGGGATCCCTGCCCTCTTTAGGAATTGTCCGGAGCGCATACCGCAGAGCCCGCGTGAGCGCCGCTTGTGTCGCCTTCGAGATCATGCTGGACGGCCACCTGGGGAAGAGCTTGCCCAAGCATCTCGATCGGCCGCCCGGCCAGGGCGGACAGCCGGGCTACGTAGCTCGGCCCTTCCAGCGCAATGACTGCTTGGCGCAATGCCTCGCGGTCCACGCTGGTTAAGGCGATCTCCGGTGACGCAGCGCGGGCTGTGGAAACCGGAAGCGGCTCCGGGCAACGAAGTTCCTGGCTCATGCCAGCCTATTTGGGAAGCTGAAGCCGCCGTTGACAGTCCCGGCTTGCGTGCAGGGCTGGAATCACGCGTGCAGAGACGGGCGGAACGCCTAATCGGCAGGCTGCGTTGGCGCAGAAAGGCCATTCGAGCGAGGAGGCATGCAGGTCTTTCCCGAAGCAAATCACCTGGCATCCCAGGGACCCGGTTCAGCCACAATCCGGATCGGCACCGCCGCTTGGAGCATCCCGAAGGAGCATGCAGCTCCCTTCCCCGTGGCGGGATCTCACCTGGAGCGTTACGGCGCCGTCCTGAACGCGGTCGAGATCAACTCTTCGTTCTACCGTCCGCATAAAACGGCCACCTACGAGCGCTGGGCGAGCTCGGTACCGGAGGGCTTCCGCTTCTCCGTGAAGATCCCGAAGGCCATCACCCACGAGCGCCGGCTCAAGGATGTGGGCGACCTGCTGGATCGGTTTCTGTCAGAGGTAGGTGGCCTCGGGCCCAAGCTCGGCCCGCTTCTGGTCCAGATGCCGCCAAGCCTGAGCTTCCAGCACGGTGTCGCCGACTGTTTCCTAAGCGGTCTGAGGAGTCAGACCAGGGGCAGCATCGTCTGTGAGCCCCGCCATGCCTCCTGGTTCACGCCTGAGGTCGAGGCTCTGCTCGCCGAGTTACGGATCGCCCGCGTGGCGGCCGACCCCGCCCCAGTCCCAGGTGCTGATGAGCCGGGCGGGTGGCGTGGGCTGTCGTACTATCGCCTGCATGGTTCTCCACGTATCTACTACTCCGCCTATAGTCCCGAGTACCTATCGGCCGTCGCAGAGCTGCTCACTCGCGACGTTGCAGCAGCCGTCGAGACTTGGTGCATCTTCGACAATACGGCGGCCTTCGCTGCCATCAGGGATGCGATCACGATCAAGCATTTGGTGCAAGCCAGCTGAGCGTTACCGCTGGGCAGAAGGCCACAGCATCCTTCAGCCGCTATGATCCCCTTAGGTTCTGCATCATCTATGTCATGTGCCGGCCAAGGGTCACGCCCACAGCTAGGCTCTGGCATGAACTTTCCGTTGACCAGGGTGTCCTCAGGGGCGGGCCTAGCCTGACGGAATTCAACAGCAGGACATGCAGCGAGTGCTGGTAAAGGACCGCTCTGGGTCAATGCGTAACGTTGGACCGACCTAATGAACGTCCGGTATTCATGCTTCAAGCAGACATCCGGCGTACTTCCGGGATGTGCCAGAAGCTGCCGTTCCACCCGGTACATAAGCTCGGTATGGCAAAAACTGCACAAATGGCATGGTTAGGACGGAGCATTCACGTGTGCTGGCGCTGGGCTCCGTCACGCACTCATCATCAACGGTATGGCGCTTACCCCTACGCCTTGGCTGGCGATGTTGAGCTTGCCCGCAGACGAGCCAGAGTCGATCCGATTTCTTACCCGTTTGCCTGTCGCAAGGAGTAGACGTTGTCCAGTTGTGCCTGGACCCATGGGCCCGCCTCTTCAAACGTCTTGAACACGACCAGAGAGTTGCCTGCGTCGCAGCGGCCGAAGCCTGCCTCCAGGTGCCACCATCCCTTCATCTTGGGATCATGAGCGTCCCCGTCCAGACGGGCCAGAACGGCTGTCAACTCGCCGTCCGCCAGCACAAGCTGACCCTGCGTGTCATGGCCGTCGATAAGAATGGGAATGGCTTGGAACGTAATCATCTTGGGCACAGCTACGCCTTGGTTGGGGCGTAAGCACGGTCCTGCGGACACCCAGGGAAAGAGTATCCTCTGTACGATACCGAACAGAGCGGAAGTAAGGCCGATGTGTACGGTTTCGACTAAACAGTCATCGTGTCTCACCTGGCAGGCTCGGATGGCATCTCAGGTCAGGGACAAGGCCGGCTCACCCTCTGCGGCTCCACCGTCGGCGGGCTTTCCCACCACGATCCTCCACGTCCTGAACTTCGGGCTCACCTCCTCGAACTGGTGCCAGGCGCCGGCAGGCACCATCATCACATCGCCTGCGGTAAACTCGATCCGGGCTCCGTCCCGGCAACGCAGGACGCCGTAGCCTGAGATGATCACATAGACGATGTCTGCCTCAGCGACCTCGGCTATCGCCTCCAGGCCATCAGTGCCGTGGATCGAAACAGCAAGATGTGACCGGGTCAGCACCTGGGTGATCCCGTGCTCCTTCGTCAGCCCGGCAAGCTCGGCATCGGCTGTCAGGTTCACTGACTGGTTAGGATCGTTGGGGAGCATCAGCCCAACCTCGCCCATAGCGGTCGCCGGTTCGTCAGACTAGGTCGCCCACGCGATCAGCAATGCCGTCCCGCTGATCATGAGCCCGGTCCAGATGAAGGTAGTTTGGGTTGTAGCCTGCAATCTCCTTCAGGCGCTCCGGATCAAGGATCGTCAGGGCCTTACTCTTGAGGCGGATCAGGTTCTCGTCCCTGAGCTTGTTGAGCATGCGGTTGACATGCATGGGGGTGAGCCCCGTCGCATCGGCCAGGTCAGCCTGGGTGAGTGGGAACTCCAGGGTCTCGCCCTTGGACCTTTCCACTATGCGGTAGCGCACCAGCATCTCGTAGAGGAGATGCGCGATCTGCTCGTAGGCGTCCCGCCTGCCGTGGTTGACCACCCACTCGCGCAGCACCGCCAGGTCGGTGAGCGTGCCCCACCAGAGCGCTTGGGCAATGCGACCCTGGCCGCTGAGCAGATCCTTCATCTGGTCGCCTGAGATCAGGGCCACGCTTGTAGGCATCATCGCCACCACCGAGTGGTCCATCTCTTTCAGGATGAAGATCTCCGCGTCGCACAAGTCGCCCGGCACCAGGAACGCCATGATCTGGCGCCCACCGTCCGGCAGGAGCTTGTAGCGGGAGGCAAAGCCCGACAGCACGACATGGCAGTCGGGCGAGTGATCGCCTTCTCTGAGGATGTCCTCGCCGGGCGCGTATTGCCGCTGCCGCTCCGAGATCAGCCTGTTGAGCATCTGCCGCTCCTCCTCGGAGAAGCGGGTGAACTGCTCCATCTTCATGGTCCAAGGGTTCGCCACGGGTAAGCCTCTCACAATGCCGCACGGGAAGGCTGGCCTTGGATCAACGCATCAAGCGACGGGTCAGCCCCATTCTCTTGGTCGAATTCGTACAGAACCGATCCATGTTGTTGGCGGCGCCTCTGTTCGGCCTCATACCAGATAGCATCACCTGCACAGTTCCCTCTGGGCGCGGGTGACTGGGAGACGCTGTGTGCTCTTGCCCTGAATGGGAAAGAGCCATGACCCTCTCCAAGTCTAGTGTTCGCAATCGTCTGCTCCAGGCCATGTCCGAGGACGACTTCGCTCGTCTGGCGCCTCACCTTGAGCCGGTGACCTTGAGCGTGAAGCAGGTGCTGGTCGAGGCAAATGAGCCCATCGAGTATGTCCACTTCCTGGAAGCGGGGCTGGCATCCGTGGTGGCGATCAGCCCTGACAATGAGCGCCTGGAGGTCGGGCACATCGGCCGTGAGGGAATGACGGGCGAGCCCATCCTCCTCACGGTCGATTACACTCCCCATCAGACCTTCATTCAGGTGGCTGGATCAGGCTTGCGGATTCGGGCCGACGACCTTTCGGCCGCCATGGAGGGCAGCCCCTCGCTCAAGGGTCTCTTGCTGCACTGGGTGCAGGTGTTGATGATCCAGACGGCCCAATCAGCCCTGGCGAATGGCCGCTTCGCCATTCAGGAGCGGCTCGCACGATGGCTGCTCATGTGCCATGACCGCATGGATGGCGACGACCTGCCGCTCACCCATGAGTTCCTGTCCCTGATGCTGGGGGTAAGGCGTTCAGGAGTGACGGAGGCGCTGCATGTGCTAGAGGGCGTGAAGATCGTCAGAACCAGCCGTGGCCGCATCCACCTTCTCGACCGCGCACGGCTCGAAGAGATCGCGGGCGCCTGCTACGGCCTCCCAGAGGCTGAATACGCGAGGCTCATCGGGTTGCCGTTGAAGAACTAGGCGGGATGGCTTTGCTGTGCTTCAGTGCGGACGCGCATTGACTATCCCCGGCACGGGAGGGTTGACCCTCATTCCCCTTCCGTGTGGCCCTGATCCAGTCGAGCGATGAGACTAAGGAACTGCTCCGGCAGCGGTTCCTGCACGAGATCATTATACATTGTTCGCAGATTGGAGGCGATGTGGCGCTGAGCCGTGGGACCGAGGACTGGGCTGGTCTCTTCACCGGGCCGGATGAACGGAAAGGGCTCCAAAGGGGGGCCGCGATCTTCAATAATCGACATACGCTGCCCCATCATCAGCCACTCTGCACCAACACTCAACGGCAGAGTTGAGCCGAAGTTGCCGACAAATGTACGGTACCGCACATTTGCCGCACGCCGCCTGCCGCCGACCTCCTCGCTTGAACTGGGGCAGTCAGCCTGTATATCCGCTCCTGCTGGTCATCCTGGCAGCTAAAGCATAAGCTTCTCGTCGTATTTGAACTCGTCCCGGCATGCCTGATCTGACCCAATCCTCCGTTCACAACCGGCTGCTGGCCAAGCTGTGTCCTGAGGACTTCGACCTCCTTCAGCGGTCTCTCGAGCCTGTGACGCTCAACCGAGGCGATGTGCTGATCACCCCTCACCAGCCGATTGAGCACGTCCACTTCCTTGAGGCCGGCATCACCTCGATCATTGCGAATACGGCAGGCGGACGGCGCATTGAGATCGGCCTCACCGGACGGGATGGTCTGGCGGGCACTCCTGTTCTTCTCGGGGTCGACAGCACCCCGCACGAGACGTTCATGCAGATCGGAGGGTCAGGACTGAGGATCGAGACGGAGCGCCTGCGGCAGGCGATCCGGCAGAGTTCCTCGCTGCATTCCCTGCTGCTTCGGTATGTTCAGGCCTTTACCATTCAGACGTCGCACACGGCTTTGTCCAACGGCAGCCACAGGATCGAGGAGCGTCTCGCCCGCTGGCTTCTCATGTGCCACGACCGCGTGGACGGGGATGACCTTGCCCTTACGCACGAGTTCATCGCGCTGATGCTGGGAGTGCGCCGGGCCAGTGTGACGGAGGCGCTCAACATCCTCGAAGAGCGGGAGATCATCCAAGCCAATCGGGGCAATGTCGTGGTTCTGGATCGCCTTCGTTTGGAGGAAACAGCCGGGGACAGCTATGGCGTGCCAGAGGCGGAATATGAACGTCTCATTGGTTCGTTCCGCTAGACTAGCTCAGCAGCGTCAGATCTTAGCCTGTCCGTTGCCTGACCCGAGCGGCAATATCCTCGTAGGTGGCTGAGCATAAGGGTGTTGGCACCAGGAAGCCGGGGCTTGGGTTCGAAAATCCCTGACGGACAAGGTCATGTCAGTCTCTCTCGTCTTCCTGCGCGTGGTCCGCTAAGCTGAGGAGTATTGCCAGCCGTCCTTCGCAGGAGTCCGTCCTGAGCGCAGCATTTATCCATAAGCTTGAGCAGTACGATCATCTCTCAAACTCGGAACGAGAAGTTCTTGGGAGAGCTGTCGTCAGGCAAGGAGCGGTAGGAAAGGGAGAGGATCTGGTCCGCGAAGGTGATCGCCCGTCCGAGAGTATCTTCCTCATCACGGGCTTTGCTGCGCGCTACAACATCCTGCGCAATGGGAAACGCCAGATCACGGCCCTTCACGTGCCGGGCGACTTCGTGGACCTCCACAGCTTTCTGGTGAAGGTGATGGACCATGCCGTCATGGCGGTCACGCCTTGCACGATCGGCATGGTTCCCCACGAGGCTCTTCGCGAGATCACCGAAACCCACCCTCATCTAACCCGGTTGCTGGCGGTGAACATTGTCGTCGATGCCGCCATCCACCGCCAGTGGCTCGTGAGCATGGGGCGGCGCTCGGCCCTTGAGCATACCGCTCACCTGCTCTGCGAGCTTCTTCTACGCCTTCGGGCCGTCGGATTGACCACAGATGATAGCTTTCAGCTCCCCCTGACCCAGGCCGAGTTGGGCGACACCCTTGGGCTCTCAACCGTTCACGTGAACCGGGTTATCCAGGAACTTCGTAAGGAGGAATTGATCACCTGGCATGGTGACACTGTGGTCATCAAAGATTGGCCGCGCCTGCAAGGGATCGCCGAGTTCGACCCAACCTTCCTGAGCCTGAAAGCTGAGCCACGATAACGGGACACCGTGGGATGCAGCGCCAACGCTATTCCGCGTCATCCCAGCATCTTGCCAACCACCGGAAGATCCGAAACGGTCGATGCTGTTGAAAAAGTACTGAGGGCTGGTTCCTCCATCTATTACTAGCGCCAGCGTACAAGATCAGGCCCAGCATCCTGTATGCTGACAATGCGAAAAGCGACAGTTGCGGAGTTTTTCAGCAGCATCTGCCAGGAGGAGACATTTGAACAACTCTAATGACTGATATTCCCGGGCACTCTCCCGATCAGCCGCTCTCCAAACCTGAACACACATCGTGAGCCCAGCGTGTATGGCTGATTGATCTCGAAGTGCATCCTGCTTGCTGCAAATGTGGGCTGTGCCCTTGCAACCTCGGCTTGTGAGAACGCCAAGCCCCGACACAAGGGCTCAGCAAGAGAAAGCGAAGGATACGCTGGGTCTAGCGCGCTGCCTGTAGATCCGGCAGGATTGAAGCTTAAGCGGAACTCAGCCATGCAACTCCTTGAACGCCAGGCTTCGTTAGAGGTTTTACAGCAATCCGCGCGTGACTTGCGTGCTGGAGAGGGGCGGGTCGTGCTGGTCAGCGGCGAGGCCGGTCTGGGCAAGACCTCACTCCTGGAATCTTTCGCCTCAACCCACCGTGGACGGGAGCGCGTCCTGTGGGGCCGATGCGATCCCCTGTTTACCCCCTCGCCCTTGGCACCATTCCAGGAAATCGCGGCGCAGATGGGCGGCAGGCTCTCGGCCCTGCGAGACGATCAGGCAAGCGTCACCGTCGTTTTCCCCGAGTTACTGCAGGAGCTCCAGCGTGCCGGTCCGGCAATCTACATAATTGAAGATTTGCATTGGGCCGACGAGGCGACCCTGGATGCCATCAAGTTCCTGGGGCGGCGGATCCAAGCCGTTGAAGCTTTGCTGATCGTGTCATTCCGCGACGATGAGTTCGATCAGAACCACTCCTTGCGTAACCTGCTGGCCGTACTGGCAACATGCCGAGCCGTCCGCCGGATTCCACTCGCCCCACTGTCGGTGGGGTCGGTCCGTCAGCTCACCCAGGACGAGTGCTTCGATCCCGATATCGTGCACCGGAAGACCGGCGGCAATCCCTTCCTCGTGACGGAACTGCTGATTTCGGGCGAGGCTGACCGTGTCCCGTCCACCGTTCGTGATATTGTTCTCCAACGTGCTGCACGCCTTCCCAAGGCTGCCCGGAACGTTCTTGAGGTTGCTGCGGTGATCGGCCCGCGCTCTGATGCTCGCCTCCTCCGGCGCATCGTGGGTGAGGATGCCGATCTGACCGATGCATGTATGGGCGTGGGGCTCCTGCGTGCCGAGGGAGAGACACTCGTTCTGCGCCATGAACTCACCCGCCAGGCAGTGCTCGAGTCGATCGCACCCCCGCGCAGGGCGGTTCTGCACGGTCAGGTGCTGGAGGCGCTGCTGGAACTCGGGACCGCCAGCGGGAGCCTTCTTGCACACCATGCGGACGCGGCTGGTGACGCGGAGGCAGTTCGGACATACGCTCCTGTTGCAGCGAAGCTGGCCAGATCTGTGGGATCGCACCGCGAGGCCGCTGATCAGCTCGCCAGAGCCCTGCGGTACACCGGGCCAAACCGCCCTGAGGAGCGAGCCAACCTGCTTGAGGCTCTCGCGGAGGAGTGCGCGCTCCTGGACCGCCAGGGCGAGGCTGCTGATGCCCGGGGCCAAGCGGTCAACCTATGGCGCGAGCTCGACAACCCGCGCAAGGAGGGCAGCAATCTCGCCGCGCTTGCCTGGCCGCTCGTTCGCTCAGGCCTGAATGCCGAGGCGGACGCGTGCAGTCTCAGGGCAATCGCGATCCTGGAGCGACTCGGACCCAGCCGCGAGCTCGCTGCCGCGCTGCGGATGCAGGCACACCTGCGAATGCTCGATCGCGACAAGAGCTCGGCCATGGCGTGGGGGCGCAAGGCAATCGCGATGGCCGAGGCCGTGGGCGATCAGGAGACCTTGGCATCGGCCCACCTCGCGGTCGGGGCCGCGATGCTTGTGACGGACGATCTGCGCGGCCGCACCCATCTCGATCGAAGCATCGCATTGGCCAGGGAGCACGGCTTCGATGGCCTCGTTGCCCTTGCCTACCTCAACATCGGCTCCTCATATGGCGAACAGTATCGCTTCGCCGAGGCCGAGCAGATCCTAAAGGAGGGGATGGCGTATGCCTCCGAGCGCGACCTCGACCATGCCCTCCATTACACTCAGGCATGGATTGCCCTCACGTACCTTTACCAGGGCCGCTGGACCGACGCTGCTGACATGGCACATGAGGTTCTGCAAACCCCCGAGTTGGCTGTAGTCAGCCGTATCATGGCACTCGTGGCACTTGGGCGGGTGCGGGCCCGCCGCGGTGATCCAGGGGTATGGACGGCTCTCGACGAGGCTCTGGACCTGGCACAGCGCACCGGCACTCTCCAGCGTCTGGCACCGGTGCGCGCCGCCCGGGCCGAGGCGGCCTGGCTTGCCAGGAACCCTGAACAGGCGCGAACAGAGGCAGAAGCGGTCTGGGATATTGCACTTGCGCACCGCCATCCCTGGCATGGAGGCGAGTTCGCCTTCTGGCGCAGGCGGGCGGGATCAGAGGTTCATCCCCCAAATTGGATAGCACGACCCTTCCTACTAGAGCTCGATGGCGAGTGGCAGGATGCGGCCATTGCCTGGGCGGCGCGGGACTGCCCGTACGAACGGGCCCGTGCGCTCGCCGAGGGCGACGAGGTTGCCTGCCGGGAGGCATTGGCGCTGTTTGACCGCCTCGGGGCCAGCCCCGCCGCCGATGCCCTGCGGCAGCGCCTGAGGAGCGAAGGGGTCGGCCGCCTACCGCGTGGCCCGCGGACCGCAACCCGTAGCAACTCGCTGGGGCTGACCTCTCGCCAAGCGGAGATTGTCTCGCTGCTGAAGGAGGGTCTGACCAACGCAGCCATCGCAAGCCGACTGCACATTTCGGCAAAGACAGTGGACCACCACGTCTCGGCAGTGCTCGCGAAGCTGGGTGTCTCATCGCGCCTTGAAGTCGCGAGGTTTGAGGCAGGCCCGCAGCCGATGATATCGGGTAGTGTCGCCAAAAATGGGGGTACCGGCCGCCCAAAATAGGGAGGTGTTCCCGATGCGCAAAATTAGAACCTGCGCGAACCTCCTAACGTAGCCCAAGCGGCTGCTTATGGAGGAGAGACAATGACTCGATATCTTGTGGAGCGGACTTTTCCAGATGGACTGAGCCTGTCAGCCGACCAGACCGGTGCCCAGGCCAGCAACGCCGTGGTTAGCGTGAACAACCAGGAGCAAGTCACCTGGGTGCACTCCTATGTTACCCCAGACAAGAAGAAGACGTATTGCATCTACGATGCCCCCTCACCGGAAGCCATCCGCAGGGTTGCGGAGCGAAACAACCTGCCGGTTGATCGGATCACTGAGGTGCGCGTACTCGATCCATACTTCCTTTATTGATGCGCATGGAGAGCGGCCTCCGGCCAACGAGCACGGAGGCCGCGCTACTCAGAGCCAAGCCGACGGCTTGAAAATCTGACTTGAGGAGTTTGATAAGATCAGCATCGGGTCAAAATGTGCTGTAGAGCATACTCGCATGGACGTCCGCTTGCTGGCCTCAAGCGAACGGATCTACACCAAAGCCTGCGTGTGGAGGCTTCCACCGGAAGGACGAACTCGAAACGGATGCCATGGGCACTCTCGTGGCGGAAATCGATCTGGAGGAGCAGCAGATCAGGACTGCACTGGGCGAGCGGTGACCAGGATGTCAATCGCCATCTGGCAGGAGCCGCCGATGCTGGAAGCATGGAGCCGACCCGATCGGCCAGCGACCTATCCCTGACCAGAATTGGGGAGCGTTCTCGGTTTGCCGTGCTCGTCGATGGCCACAAAGGTGAAGGTGCCCTCCGTGACTTTCTCACCCGCCTGTGTCCCTCTCGCCTTGGCCCAGGTCTCGATGTGAACCGTGAGGGAGGTCTCGCCATTCTTGACCAAGGTGCAGTAGCAGGAGACCTCGTCACCAACAGAGACAGGCCGCAGGAACTCCATGGCATCAATCGAGACCGTGGCAACGCGCCCGCCTGCGGCCTGAGCCGCAAAGGTTCCACCAGCCAGATCCATCTGGGACACAGTCCAGCCGCCGAAGATGTCACCGCTCGGGTTGGTGTCCCGCGGCATCGCTACCGTCCGTAGATGTGGGCCGCCTGGCACGTTAGGTTGCTGGTCTGTCATAGAAGCTTCTCCCCTGTTGCATCATCCCTGCCCATGGCTGCAAGCGGTGAACGCTTGTCGTTCATGAGTTCTCTCATGCGGGGGGCGGCGAGCCGTCGGGCAGGAGGGGGGCGTCCACGGTGCACGTGACCCCGCCTGGGGCAAACGCAATCCGGACATCGCCTTCCAGATCCAGAGCCAAGCTGCGCTCGATCAGCCGCGTCCCGAAGCCCCTTCGCGTCGGCACTTGGACCGATGGGCCGCCGCTCTCCTCCCACGTGAGGTGCAGGCGCGGCGGCTCCTGCGTGCGATCGAGGGTCCACTGGATGCGGATCTCGCCGACCGCGTTCGAGAGAGCTCCATACTTAACGGCATTGGTCGCCAGCTCTTGCAAGGCCATGGCGAGCGCCAGCGCCATCCGGGGCGGTAGCCGCACGTCGGGTCCACTTAGGTGCAGCCGATCCTCGCGCCGGTTGCTGTAGGGTGCGACCGCCTCGGCCACGATCTCGCGCAGATGGGCACCATCCCAGTTCTCGCGGGTGAGCACGTTGTGGGCTCTGGAGAGCGCCAGCAGGCGCGCCTCGAAGGCAGCCAGGGCTTTCTCCAGGGTCGCGGCATTGCGCAGCGTCTGGCTGGCGATAGACTGGACAGTGGCGAGCGTGTTCTTCACCCGATGGTTCAGCTCGTTGATGAGAAGCCGCTGATGCTCCTCCATCTGCTTGGTTTCGGTGATGTCCCGCGAGACCGACAAAAGCTTGTCAACTGAGCCGTCCGGATTGGGGATCGGGCTTACTGCCACGTCCCACCAGCGGGGCTTGCCCTTCATCGTTGGGGTATGGCCCTGAAAACGGGCGTTGCCGCCGGCGAGCGCCGTTCTGACTGCTTGCTGGGCTTTTTCATGATCAGGTCCCGTCCAGAAATCACGCCAATCGCAGCCCTCGATGGAGCCGAAAACGTCCACCTCCATGACGTGCAGGCCACCCGGGCTCATGAACCGCAGGCGGGCATCGGCATCGAGTACCTTGATGCAGTCGGTGGAGCTTTCCAGGATGCGGCGGGTGAACTCCTCGCTCTCCTGAAGGGCCGCCTCCGATTGCCTGCGCTCGGTGAGGTCAATCATGGCGCCGATCATCCGAACTGCGCATCCGCGCTCATCCCGGATTACGTAGCCGCGGTCGAAGACATAGGCGTCCGATCCGTCGGCCCTCAGGAAGCGGTACTCCATACTCCAGTGCTCGGGACCACCGTCGATCACCGCGTGAATGGCCTGCACCACCCGCTCCCGGTCATCGGGATGGATGTGCTCCTTCCACCAGGAGCCATTCGTCTCGCCTTGCGGGTAACCGAAGAATGTGGTGAGAGCCTCGTTCCAGAGGATCCGGTCGGCAGCGAGATCCCAGTCCCAGATTGCATCATTCGTGGCCTTGGCGGCGAGACGATAGCGCTCCTCTGTATCGCGCAACGCCTGCTCGCCCTGGCCCCGTTCAAAGGCAACTCCAAGGAGATTAGCAAAACCCTGCATGAAGGCAATGTCGGCTTCAGTGAACCTGCTCTCAATGGGGCTGTCCGCCTCGAGAACACCGTAGCGCCTGCTGCGAGTGGCAATCGGGACGTTGATCGCCCGCCTGATCCCGTGCTCCACCAAGGCTTGGGGCGTGCGAAAGCAGGTCTCGCCATCCAAGTGGCTGGAGATGACGGGTTCTCCCTTCTTGTAAGCATAGCCTGTGGGGCTTTGCAGATCCCCACCCGTCCTGGAACCGATCACGCGGGGCTTCCATCCCACTCCAGCTCGCACAATGAACTGATCCTCGTCGGGCAGATACTCCATAGCCTTGCAGTAACGAGTGTGCAGCCCCTCGGCGCAGAGGCGTGTCGCCTCTTGAAGCAGGAGGGTGAAATCCGGTGTCTCAAGAGCGAGGACGCCGAACTGGGCCAGCCGCTCCTGTTGGTGGAGACGGTAGGTCAGTTCGTCACCGGAGAGTTCCGCCGGCTCCGGGGAGCCTGTCATCGAGCCTCCCCGCTGCTCATGGTTCATGCTGGTGGTCCGGCTAAGATCGCGATGGAGTGTAACGCGCAAGGTCGCTTAGGGTCCCATGTAGGAGCCGTTCATCCCGTATCAGTGCAATTCGCTGGATCGTTAAACGTCCGCTAATGGGATGGACCGGCCGTGCTTACCGGCGCACCCTTCACCAGGGGCGGCCCAGCACGAGGATCTGAGCCATGCCTAATGCTCCGCTTCAGCACGCTGCCCAGTGGCAAGAACAGCTTCCATCTCATGGGTTTGGATACCCGAGGTGCCATTGTTCTGCGCCAGAAGCTCTCCCGCGGACAGGTGGAGCAGCGCCTTGCCAACATGCCCACCTGCCTGATCGGCATGGAAGCCTGCGTTGGAGCCAATCATCTCAGTCGCCAGTTGCTGGCCCTCGGCCATGATGTGAAGCTGATGCCAGCGCAGTTCGTGAAACCCTTAAGCAAGAGCCACAAGAACGATTTCCGCGATGCCGAAGCCATTGCCGAAGCGGTCCAGCGTCCAACCATGCACTTCGTGTCGATCAAGACGCTCGAACGGCTCGACCTGCAGGCGCCTCACCGCGTTCGCTCGCGCCTGGTGAGCCAACGAACAGCGGTGATCAACCAAATCCGCACCTTCCTGCTGGAGCGCGGCATCGCCGTTCGGCAGGGACTGCGTTCACCGCGCCAAGCCCTGCCGGATATCCTCGCCAACCGCACCGATGTCTTCACTCCACGTATCGCGCGCCTGATCGAAGGCTTGGTGCAGGATTGGCATCACCTGGATGAGCGTATTGATGCAGTGACCGAGGAGATTGAGGCGCTCGTGGCGGCAGATGAGGCCTGCCAGCGCCTGATGAGCCTGCCGGGCGTAGGTCCAATCATCGCCAGTGCCATGGTGGCAGCCATTGGCAACGGTACGGCTTTTAGCCGAGGGCGCGAGTTCGGCGCGCGGTTTAGGCTGGTGCCAAAGCAAACCTCGACGGGTGACCGCACGATCCTGCGGCCGCCTGTCGAAGCGCGGCAACAGTTATCTGCGCTCCTTACTGGTTCAGGTCGCCCGTGTGCTCCTGCTTTGGCCCGCCAAGTGGCGCCAGCACAGTTTTGGGAACTGGCTGACGGCCGCCTCTATGCGCCTGCATCACAATGGGCTCGCGGCGGCTCTGGCCAACAAGCTGGCGCGGATTGCCTGGAGCGTGCCGAGCCAGAACCGCACCTATGAACCATGAACTGCCGCTGTGACGGGTAAGGGCAGTATCGCCCCTCCCCGGCCACAAGGCGCTTTGGATCTCGCCGAGGTCTGCGAGAGGAATACGAGATGGAGAACGGTCGCGCCGTCGCGTTCACGCTCCGGTGACCCGGTGAGCCATAACGGGCCGATCCGCTTATGAGACTGAATGCGCGCGGATATCCATGGTGGCCAGGAGCATTGCTCCGCAAGGGCCGGATACATTAGCGCAAGACCAACCTCACCATCTCCAAAGCCTCTTGCGACCCACGGCCGGTCCATACATCAGGGTCAAATCAGGAAATCGCCTGCCTTTCAGGGATGTCAGGAGTGCCTGCGCAAAGCGGACATTCGGCCTGCCGCGTGGCACTGCCATGCGTCAGGGGTATGAACAGAGCGCTCCTCAAGCACCTACATAACACCTGATGCCGCGGATCAATGCCAAGTGGATCCGCTCCCGAACACAGGTTACTCGCGGCCCAGTCCGGGCTGCTCATGCGGAGAATGGAATGGAAGGATCAATGGGGAAGAAGCGGCTCCATCCCCTCACCCGGGAAGCCCTCCAGAACGGCTTCGTTGACGAGATGATCGCGCGCTCAGGAACTGACCTTCGGGTGCTGAGCGATGAGGAGCGACGCCTATCCTTGGAGGCGACTCTTGCTGCTCAGCCCACCCCAGATGATGTCTGGCTGTTTGGCTACGGCTCGCTGATCTGGAACCCGGCTTTCCACTATATCAAGCGCGAGCCCGTGCTGATCCGAGGCTGGCACCGACAGTTCTGTCTGGCCACTCCCATCGGACGCGGGACGCCGGAGCACCCTGGTCTGGTTCTTGGATTGGATCGCGGCGGCTCCTGCCGGGGTGTGGCCTTTCGCATCGCGCGTGCTGAGGCTGAGGCTGAGCTTGAGTTGGTCTGGCGGCGCGAGATGGTGACAGGAGCCTATGTGCCGCGCTGGGTCAGGCTATACGGATCAGGCCTGCCCCACGGTGTGTCTGGCATAGCTTTCACCATCAACCGCGCGGCACCGAACTATGTACGTCCTGTCTCAGAGGTCGATACAGCCCGGGTGATTGCGACCGCCTCTGGAGCGCTCGGCTCCTGCCGGGACTATCTCTTCGACACTATCCATGGCCTGGAAGGGTTTGAGATCCACGACCCTCACCTCAATCGGATCGCGCGCCTAGTGAGTAAGCACCGGGACTGAGCCATAGCAAGCCCGGCTCAAGGTCGGGTGAACTCCGGTACGCTTTCTTGCTCGCGGGCCCTTAGCGGCGGAAGACAAGGCTCAGATTGTTGGCGGGCATCGGAATGCGTTCGGCAAGCTCCAGCTCATAGCTTCCGGCGAGCTCCGCCACCTCTTCCAAATCGCGGACACCCCAATCGGGATTTCGGCGCCTGAGGTCAGCATCAAAGGCTTCATTGCTTACGGCCGTATGGGCGCCGTTTTCCTTGTAGGCTCCGTAGAGGAAGAGCACGCCTCCGGGTGAGAGCACCCGCCCTGCCCCGGCCACCAGCCCCTGCGTTGCCTGCCAAGGGCTGATGTGGACCATGTTGATCGCGACAACGGCATCGGCCTGCGCGACAGGCCATTCGGGAGCAACAGCATCAAGGTTGAGCGGCGCGAGAAGGTTGGGCAGCCTGGCGACCGCCCGATGGGCCGTAATGCTTCTCAGGGCCTGCTCGTCCTGATCCGATGGCTGCCAAGTCAGATGCGGCAGCGCAGCCGCGAAGTACACCGCGTGTTCGCCTGTCCCGCTGGCGATCTCCAGAACCGTCCCGGCTGGCGGGAGAACCCTGCGAAGTACGGCCAGGATTGGATCCCGGTTGCAGGCCACAGAAGGTGAAGCCAGTGCATCTTGGGAGGTGAACGTCTTCATCATGTGCAGATATATACCGCAGTCTAGGGGCGCGTGTCTGACCCTTGAATGGGAGGGTTGCCGACGGATCAAAATAGGGAAGTTCAGGCATGCCAGACAGAGGTCTGCTCATTGCACGATATCATGTCTTTGTGACTTCATAACAGACTGTTCCGTGACAGAAGCATGGTTGAGCTGAGGGTGAACCAAGGGCAGGCTCCGACCGACTCACTTCGTCAGTCACCGTTCCGAGTCCGGAACCACTTGAGACACAAGCCGGCTGCTCCGGCTTCAGCGTTTGGCTACCTATTGGCTACCTGGAGGAAAGCAGCTCAAAGGGCCTATGCCGGTAACCCTTTGATAGCGTTCGTGAGCGCGCTGGGACTCGAACCCAGGACCCTCTGACTAAAAGTCAGAGGATCTCACTGCCTGTGGACGGCGAGCGTAAAAGCACCCACCATGGGTTTTGTCGCAAATCGTGGCTACCAACAGAACGATGGCGAAGTGGCTTGCCACCGCTTATGCAGCAAGCCGCTCGAACTGCTCTGCGAGTGACGGTTGCGGATTCTTGGCACACTTCGCCTGTCCTTTCCGGATCATGTGGATCATCTCGATTCCACTGAGAATCGCGCGAGCGCTGTCGATCGACTTGAAGCCGAGCATCGGTCGCACTCGGCGCTTAATGCGCCGATGGTCATGTTCGATACGATTATTCAAGCACCGGCTTTGTCGGATCTGGATCAGCTGGAGCATACACCTTGACCGATCCTGCAATCGGTCTGTCGTGTCGCAGGCTACGATCGCTTCTCGGTTCGTCTGGCTGCCATCGATGACAATCCGCTCGGGTCGGCCAGGTCGTTTAAGTGCCTTGCGCAGGAACCGTTTGGCGGCAGCCAGATTGCGTTGTTCGCTGAACCAGAACTCGACCGTGTCACCGTTGCTGTCGATGGCGCGGTAGTGAGACTGCCACTGCCCGCGGACCTTGATGTATGTCTCATCAATGTGCCACTTGCCCGTGACGGCTCGCTTGCGTGAATTGGAGCGCTCCAGCAGTTTGGGTGAGTAACGGATAACCCACCTGTGGATCGTGGCATGATCAACCGAGACGCCACGCTCGGCCATCATCTCCTCCAATTCTCGCAGGCTGAGATCCTAGGCTAAGTACCAGCGCACGCAGAGCAGGATCACCGAACGATCGAAATGCAGGCCCTTGAACACCTGTTCCTCCAGTACTGAGACCTCCACCCCAGCAGCTGAAACTCTGAAACAAAAGATTTGCGACAAAGCCCTCGGGCACGTCACAAGATTTCAGAAGGGCGGATCTATTTAGACTAAAGTTCAAGCGGATCTCAATTGACCCTCATGCTGTCGCTCGTTACTGGTCGACTAGTCGACAAGGATGACGCCATGCTTGCTGTATCGGTTCAGTCGCCCCATCAGCTTGAGGTTCGCGAGGTTGCCGCGCCCGAGAAACCCGCACCTGGCGAAATCCTGCTGCGGACCGTAAGGGCGGGCATCTGCGGCTCGGATATCCATATCTTTCATGGTTCAAATCCGTTCGCCCGCTATCCTCGGGTCATCGGGCACGAGTTCGCCGGGGTCATCGAAGCTGTAGGCGCGGGCGTAGAAGGCCTTGCTCCAGGCGACCGTGCTGTGGTCGATCCTGTGGTCCCGTGCGGACACTGTTATGCCTGCCGAGTCGGACGCTCCAACGTCTGCGGCAATCTTGAAGTGTTTGGCGTCCATCGTGACGGCGGCTTTCGCGAGAAGCTCGTCGTGCCGGCAATCAACTGCGTGAAGGTGCCGGACACGATGCCCTTCGAGATCGCAGCTTTGGCCGAACCCTTCTCCATCGCTGCCAACGTTCTCTCCCGCACCGGCATTGATGCGGGCGACACGGTGCTGATCTACGGAGCCGGCACCGTTGGCCTCACAGTCCTCCAAGTCGCCAAGCTTCATGGTGCCCGCTGCCTGATTGCCGACGTCGATGCTGCCCGGCTTGAACGGGCACGCGGCCTCGGCGCTGATGTGACCATCCACTCGCGGGAGCAATCGGTTCCGGATGCCGTCAAGGACGAGAACGACGGTTTTGGGCCCACAGTCATTATTGATGGTGCTGGCATCCCTGCCCTCCTGGAAGAGGCTTGCCGGATTGCAAGCCCGGCCGGACGGATTGGTCTGCTCGGCTTCTCGCCTGCACCCTGCAACATCAGCCAGCAGGAAATCGTCAAAAAGGAGCTGGCCCTGGTCGGCTCACGGTTGAACCGCAAGCTCCTGCCCCAAGTCATTTCCTGGCTCGCCGAGGGGAAACTCAACCCGGCAGCCATGATCACTCAGACCTTCCCGGCCCAAGAGGCCCGCGCGGCCTTCGACCTGATCGAGACGCGTCCCCAGGACACCATCAAGGTTCAACTCGCCTTTGGCGAGTGAGGAATGCTTCGCCCGGCCGACCCCGAAAGGGCGCGGCTCTCATCAAGGAGGAAAATCGATGTCACGCCAATCCAACCTTACCCGCCGCGCCACTGTCGGCGCTCTGGGAGTCCTGCTCGCCCTCGGCGCAGCCACCCCCTCTTTTGCCCAAGCCAAGATGACCTTGAAGCTGGGTCACCTCGGCAATGAAGAGAATGTCTGGCACAAGGCAGCCATGAAGTTTGCCGAGGAGGTATCGAAGCGCACCAATGGCGAAATCGAAGTCAAGGTCTTCCCGAACGAGCAGCTCGGCAAGGAAACCGATCTGATCAAGGGAATCCAGCTTGGAACCGTTGACTTCACGATCACGGGCGAATCGCTGCAGAACTGGGCTCCCTCCGCAGCCCTGTTGGCGGTTCCATACGCCATCCGCGATTTCGATCACCTTGACAAGGTCGTGAATGGCCCCGTCGGTCAGAAGATTGCACAGAACATTGAGGAAAAGACCCAGCTCAAACCGCTCGCCTACTTCGCTCGTGGCGCGCGTGAGCTGACCTCGAACCGGCCCATCAAGACGCCGGACGATCTCAACGGCCTCAAGCTGCGTGTTCCCAACGTGCCGCTTTTTGTGAAGGTCTGGGAAGCTCTCGGGGCCAAGCCGACGCCGATGGCCTTCTCGGAAGTGTTCACGTCACTGCAGAACCACACGATCGACGCGCAGGAAAACCCGCTCGCGCTGATCAAGTCGGCGAGCCTCAGTGAGGTGCAGAAGTACGTTAACCAGACGGACCACGTGCTGAGCTGGATCTATTTGGTGGGCGGGAGCAAGAAGCTCGGACGTCTTCCTGCTGAGCAGCAGAAGGCCATCGCCGAGGCGGCCAAGGCCGCTCAGGCCTATGAGCGTGAGCTGTTCCTGAAGGACGAACAGCAGCTCGCTGCCGATCTCAAGGCAAAGGGTATGGAGTTCGTGGCGTCTGATAAAGCGGCCTTCGCGGCGAAGGCCCAGCAGGCCGTTGCCTCCGCTCTCCCGGCCGAGATCAAGCCGCTCTACGACGAGATCGTCGCAACGAAGTAATCCTCGCTTGGGCCGACGAGGCCTTGAGTTGCGTGCCCCTGGGGGATGGCTCAAGGCCCGTCGGCATTCCATCAAACGATGACCTCCGAACGAGAGCGAACATGCGCAACATATTTGCCGCCTTGATGTCGGGTGGGCTCACCCTCTGCCGCTATGGCACGATCATCGCCTTCAGCGTTCTCATCGCGGTTGTGACAATCCAGGTACTTGGCCGAGTCCCGGGCTTCCCGTCACCTTCCTGGACGGAGGAGGTCGCCCGCTTCGCACTGGTTTATCTCGTGGCTTTCTCATGCGGGATCGCTGTCCTTCGGGGCGAGCTCGTCAATGTCGATCTCTTCGTCGGACCCCTTCCTGCTCGCGCACGCGCAATCGTCGACAGGATCGTTGATGTCATCATCTTCGGGTTCGCCATCGCGATCATTCCAGGTGCCTATGATTATGTCACAGGAAGCATCGGTGAGCGCGCGCGTTCGATCGATATCCCGATGATCATTGTCTACGTGGTCACGCTGATCATCCCAGTATCGCTGGCCTTCTTCTCACTCGCGCGGCTCTTCGGTTTCGGACAATCCGCTCCCGCAAGCCATGGGGAGCTCGTCTGATGCTTGTCACCCTTCTTTTCACGACCTTTGCGGTCTGCCTCGTTCTCGGCGTTCCTGTCGGCATATCCCTGGGACTCGCCGCTGCTGTGTACCTTATCGGAGCGGATATCGACTTGAGTGTCGTACCGCAGTTCATGTTCGCAGGGATGGACTCGTTCGTCCTTCTCTGCATACCTGGCTTCGTACTGGCCGGCAATCTCATGAATGGGGGCGGCATCACGGACCAAATCGTCCGCTTCGGCAATGCCGTCGTTGGCCACATCCGAGGCGGCCTCGGCCTTGCCAACGTCCTTGGCTCGATGATCTTTGCAGGTATTTCGGGAACAGCCGTCGCGGAGACGGCCTCAATCGGCTCCGTCATGATCCCGGCGATGCGCAAGTCCGGTTACGATGCCCCCTTCGCCGCGGCCGTGACAGCCTCGGCCTCGACGGTCGGACCGATGATCCCACCAAGCGTCCCTATGATCATCGTGGGCACCCTCACGGGACTGTCCGTCGGCAAGATGTTCCTCGCTGGCGCAGTCCCGGGCATTCTGCTTGGCCTCGGCATGATGATCACGGTCTACATCCTATCGCGAAAGCGCGGTTATCCTAAGGGTGTTTGGGGCGGCCTAGGCCATGTTCTTTCCACCAGCAAAGGCGCCTTCTGGGCGCTGCTGATGACGGGTGTCATTCTGTTCGGCATTGTAGGTGGCATCTTCACACCAACCGAAGCCTCCATCATATCGGCGCTTTACGCGTTCGTGGTTGGCCTGTTCATCTACAAGGGGTTCAAGCTGACCCACCTGCCGACAATCCTGCTCGAAAGTGCAATAGGTTCGGGAGCTCTGATTCTTCTGGTGGGGCTAGCGAATGTATTTGGCTGGATTCTCACAAGTGAGCAGATTCCCCAGATGATCGCCGACGCGATGCTGTCGATCACCACGAACAAGTATGTGATCATCCTTTTGATCAATATCCTGCTGCTGATCGTCGGCACCTTCATGGAAACTATCGCGGCGCTGATCATCCTATTCCCACCGTTGCTCGCAGTCGCCGTCAAGGTTGACATTGATCCAATCCATTTTGCGACGTTCGCCGTGCTCAATCTCATGATCGGCTTGACGACGCCGCCAGTGGGAGTGTGTCTCTTCGTGGCAGCGAACATTGCGAAGGTCTCTCTTGCTGCGGTCTCCCGCGCAATCGTGCCCTTCCTAGTGTGCAACATCATCATCCTACTCTTGGTATCATATATCCCCGCAATCTCACTGTGGCTCCCCAGCCTCTTTTACAAGTGAGGTGTTGATGTCCTCTTCAAGCATGAACGCCAACAGAGAGCGTGCGCAAGGCACGGCGGCTTCGCCACCATCTGTGACGGTCCGCAGCATCCGGGAACAAATCCGTAATGATATCGTCACGCTCCGCCTCAATCCCGGGACGCGGCTATCGGAGAATGAGCTCGCCTTGCGTTTCGGCACCAGCCGTGCGCCGGTTCGCGAGGCCCTCATCCGATTGGTTGAGGAAGGGTTGATCGAAGTGCTGCCTCAGCGCGGCAGCTTCGTGAGCCGGATCTCCCTCGCGTCCATGCAGCGAGCGCGTTTTGTACGTGAAGCCCTGGAGATCGCGATCGTCCGGCGTGCGGCTGAGCGCGGGCTTTCATCATCCGCCCAGAAGAGGATTGCGGCAGCACTGGCCGATCAGGAGAACGCCCAGGCAGATCCCGAGCACTTTACTCTGGCGGATGACGCCTTTCATCGCGCGTTTGCCGATGACATCGGCATTGCCCAAGTCTGGTCGGTGCTGGAGCGGGAAAAGTCGCAGTTTGACCGGATCCGCTTTCTCAGCCTGCCCGTCAGGACCCCCGTCGAGGCCCTGATCGGCCAGCACAGGGAGATCCTCAAGGCTGTTCTGAGCGGAAATCCCGAGGAGGCTGAAGCAGCGATGCGCGTCCACCTCTCCGAGGTGCTCAAGATTACAGAGCAATTGGCCGCTGAGCACCCGGATCTGATCGCAAACGATGTCTGATCAGCATAAACCGATGGCGGCAGACCGCCCCCTCCTCTCTCCGGCAACTCTCGCTCTCGCCAAGGCCGGAACGCAGCGCCCGGCCTATGATCGCAGCCGGCTTCGCACTGGCATCGTTCATCTTGGCCTTGGTGCCTTCGCCCGCGCGCACCAGGCGCTCTATACAGAGGAACTTCACGCCGCCGAGATCAATGACTGGGGGATGACAGGTGTCAGCCTTCAGCGTCCCGATCAGCGCGACCGTCTCATGCCGCAAGCAGGGCTGTATACTGCGCTCCAGAAGGATCGCACGGGCGTGTCGGCGCGCATTGTGGGCTGCGTCAACTCGGTCATGGTGGCCCCAGAGGATCCTGTTGCGGTGGTGGAGGCCATGGCTGATTCCCGCGTGAAAATCGTCAGCCTGACCGTGACTGAGAAAGGCTATTGCATCGACCCGGCCACAGGGCGCCTGCAGCAAAGTCACCCCGATATTCGCCATGACCTTGAGCATCCGGGCGAGCCGCGGACCGCTGTGGGCTTTATTCTGGCGGCTCTGGAGCGCCGACGGGATGAAGGCATGGCCCCCTTCACGGTTCTGTGCTGTGACAACCTTCCTTCAAACGGGCGCCTGCTCGCATCACTCGTCAGCGATTTCGCTGCCCTGCGCGATTGCGGGCTCGCTACCTGGGTTGAAACGCATGCCTCCTTTCCCTCCACCATGGTGGATCGGATCGTTCCGGCAACGACCGCTGAGGATATCGCGGAGACCGCCCGGCTCACGGGGCTCGCGGATGCAGCACCCGTCGTGCACGAGCCTTTCCGTCAATGGGTAATCGAGGATCGCTTCATCGAGAACGCTCGCCCGCGATGGGACCGCGTTGGAGCCGAACTGGTCGGGGATGTTGCTCCCTACGAGCACATGAAGCTTCGGCTCCTCAATGGTGCCCACTCAGCACTGGCCTATCTTGGCTATCTGGCGGGTCACGAGACCATCGCAGACACGGTCGAGGATCCTGTTCTGCGCGCGTTTGTCCAGGGGCTCTGGCGAGAAGAGATCATTCCTGTTGTTCCGGCGCCACCCGGTACCGACCTATCCAACTATGCCAGGATGCTCCTGGAGCGCTTCTCAAACCCTGCAATCCGGCATCGCACATGGCAGATTGCCATGGATGGGTCGCAGAAGTTGCCGCAGCGGTTGCTCGCGACGGCGCGCGAGCGGCTCTCCCGCAATCTGCCGCTGCCGAGGATTGCGCTCGCCCTGGCGGCGTGGCTGCGCTATGTCGGCGGCATTGACGAGAGCGGGCGCGAGATCGACGTCCGTGATCCCCTCGCCTCCCATCTCCGGACTGTTCTCGACCAAGCGGGCAACACACTGCATGACCGGGTTCGAGCTGTTGTGGAGATTGAAGCGATCTTCGGTTCCGATCTGTCACGCGACACCCGCCTCACGAATGCGCTGACAGACGCCTACACCCGGCTTCTTACGCGCGGCGCCCGCAACGCTGCGGCGGAACTTAGCTCTGCCGGTATCTGAGCCCGGCACCTACGAGGTTATTACCATGGAACAGACTTGGCGCTGGTTCGGCCCTGACGATGTCGTTCAGCTTCCCCACATCCGTCAGACCGGCGCGACCGGGATCGTAACGGCGTTGCACCACATCCCATATGGGGTCGTCTGGAGCATCGAGGAGATCGAGAAGCGCAAGGCGCTCATTGCGGCCGACCCTTCGCTCGGCCTGCGCTGGAGCGTGGTCGAGAGCCTGCCGATCCACGAGAATATCAAGATCGGCGAAGGCGACCTGACGCCCCTGTTCGACAACTATCGGCAATCGCTGCGCGATCTGGCCCAATGCGGCGTCACCACGATCTGCTACAACTTCATGCCAGTCGTCGACTGGACGCGCACCGAACTCGCCTACCCTCTTCCCGGCGGCGGCACGGCCCTGCGCTTCAACGCGCATGAATTCGCCGCCTTCGACTGCTTTATGCTGGAGCGCCCTGGGGCGGAGGCGGATCACTCGCCTGAAGTCCTGAAGCGGGCAAGGGAGTGGTATGACCGTTCGTCGGAAACGGATCGGCGCCAGCTTCTGTCGAACATCATGGCCGGGCTACCCGGCGCCTATGACCGCTACGACATCCCTGGCCTGCGTGTCATGCTCGACCGCTACCGGGACGTCGACGCCGTTGCGCTCCGTGAGAACCTTGCCCGCTTCCTTCGCGAGGTGATCCCGACCGCGGAAGAGGTCGGCATCCGCATGTGCATCCATCCCGACGATCCGCCGCGTCCCCTCATGGGCCTGCCGCGCATCGTGTCGAATGCGGACGACATCGCGTTCATTCTCGAAGCCGTGGACTCGCCTGCGAACGGGCTTACCCTCTGCAGCGGCTCCCTCGGGGCTAACCCGATCAATGACGTTCCGGCGATCGCCAGGCGCTTCGCGAACCGGATCTGGTTCGCCCACCTGCGCAACGTGGCCAAGGAGCCGGACGGCTCCTTCATGGAGGCGGATCACCTTGGCGGCGATACCGACATGGTGGCTCTGGTGACAGTGCTGCTGGAGGAGCAGCAGCGCCGCAAAGACGCGGGAGACGCGCATTGGCGCATCCCCATGCGTCCCGACCATGGCCATGAGCTTCTGGACGATGTGGGCAAGCCCACCCATCCGGGCTATCCGGCCATCGGCCGCTTGCGGGGCCTTGCCGAGCTTCGCGGCGTGATGACAGCCGTCTCGACCCTGCGCAACCTGCCGCTCTAGACTGCTTTATCGGCGGGCTCCCGCTGCCGCGAGCATCGCTGCGCCAAGACTTTGGATACTTTGTAAAGATGTCGAAACGAGGGGATTGGTATTGACGTTTGCTGATGGTACAGCCGATTGGACCATCGCCAGACATCGCTCCACCTGTCTCCATCCGGTAGCGGGCTAACTTACGAGGTCTGGATGAACGACGTTGTTTTCCTACCCGAGCAAGTCTTGGAAGTGCGCACCTTGGCCGCGCTCCGGGCTGCCGGCGCAAACGAGCAGACAGCAGGGGCAGCCACTCGTGCGATGCTTCATGCCTCACGCCTTGGTGTCGACAGTCATGGAGTCCGCTTGGCAGCCCATTATGCAAAGGTACTCCGCAGCGGGCGCGTGAACCCTGGCCCTGTAATGAAGTCACATCGCACTGCGGCGGGTGCGGCTACTCTCGATGCGGATGACGGCTTGGGCCATGCTGCAGCCTATGCCGCTATGGAGCTGGCCTGCAGCATGGCCAAGGAGGCCGGCGTGGCGGCTGTGGGGGTCGTACGCTCGTCCCATTACGGGGCGGCGGGGGCCTATGCTCTTGCAGGCGCCGAGGCCGGTATGATCGCGGTTTCGATGTCGAACACCGATGCCATCGTGGCCCTGCATGGCGGCGCCGAACGCTTTCACGGCACCAACCCGATGGCAATCGGCGCACCTGTCCCAAACCAGAAGCCATGGCTTCTGGATATGGCCACCTCGTCGATCCCGCTCAATCGGGTTTTCCTCTATGAAACCTTAGGCAAAACCCTTCCTGAAGGTGTGGCCGCAGATCAGTTAGGTCAGCCGACCAGAAACCCGGCGAACGTCGAAATGCTGATGCCTCTGGGCGGCACGGATTTTGGCTTCAAAGGTGCGGGCTTGGCCGGACTGGTGACGCTACTATCGGCCGTACTGACCGGCAGCACTCTCGATCATCTCATGATCCGGATGGCTGAGACCGATGACTTTGAGACACCCCGCCGAATGGGCCACTTCTGTCTGGCCATCGACCCGGACCGCTTCGCCGGACGAGCTCTCTTCGACGAGGCAATCACGCGCTATCTCGCTGGTCTGCGCGCGAGTGCTGCACGGGAGGGGCAGAGCGTCATGGCTCCTGGTGATCGGGAATGGGCTGTCGAAGCCGAGCGTGCCCGCACCGGGATCCCTGTAGACCTGCAAACGGCAGAGTTTCTTAGACTCGCGGAATAGAACACGAGCTGCTGACCTAGAGATGTGCTTCAGTCCTGGCAAAGGAGCAGAGGTCTGCTCCGGGGCAGGAACTGAGATTTCTTATGCCTTCTGAATGTCTGGTTACGTGAGGATTGCTGCCCTCAATTTAGCGTCCCAAGTGTGCCGAGAGCTGCCCTTTAGCTGCCGCCCTTCGAAGGGTGTGAGCCATAGGTCAGGAGCCCCGGCCAGCCGTTCTCTCCTGTGCAGCGGCACGATCCGGGACGGCTCTGTCCATCCCGAGGCCGATCCTGGTGCAGTTGCGCCCCTCCGCCTTGGCAACGTAGAGGGCCCGATCGGCCCGGTAGAGGATTGAGCTGCGGTCATCATGTGGCAGGGCTGCCGTTAGGCCCGCACTGAAGGCGATGGGATAGGGCTTCACATAAGACGCAGGCATGAGCCGGACTTCATGGGTCAAGGGCAGCCAGTTCCCGCGCCTAGAAGTGGGCGGTGGAACATGCCTCCATGCCAATCAGGCAAGGCGGCAATCGGCGGAAGAAGCCGATGAATTCACCCCGGCGGAGCTGACGGCGGATCAGAACCTGTCCGTTCCGATCGATGCCATGAACCTGGAACACATGCTTGGCGAGATCGAGACCTAATGTCGTGACTTGCATTGGAGCGGCTCCCTGTCTGGCGCTGAGGCAATCACCCTATCTCATAGGGCGCTGCCAAGAGCAGGCGCCGTCCACTCCATCATTTATGTAACGATCTGCTCTTTGATACCGTCGCGGAGTGTGACGAGGGCTGCGCGCAGCTCCTCGATCTGCACGTTGGATGCCGCCATGATGGCGGCAATCTCGGTCGGCACGGCCTTGGCCTGGGCCTTCAGAGAGCGGCCTTCCTCAGTGAGGCTGATGCGCACCACCCGCTCGTCCTGGGTGTCCCTCGTCCGCTTCACGAGGCCTGCCGCCTCCAGCCGCTTCAGCAAGGGGGTGAGTGTGCTGGTTTCCAGCAAGAGCTGCTCCCCGATCTCCCCCACCGTCTGACCGTCCTTCTTCCACAGGGTGACCATGGCCAGGTACTGGGGATAGGTCAGGCCAAGCCGATCCAGGATCGGCTTGTAAGCGCGCCCGATAGCGCTGTTGGCGGAATAGACCGCAAAGCACAGGAAGTTGGACAGGTCGAGGTCGGTCGGGGCTTTGGTCATGGCAGGAGCTCGCATCGAAACGGACCAAGATATATCGCGATCGATATAATCGCAAGAGCCACTACTGCATAGCTGGTCTGTGCGGTTTTATATTGATCGCGATATAATCGGACGCGATATTAATATCACTGACACGGTGATCACTACCGAATGTCAGGGCCTCTCAACCCTCTGCCCTTGATAAGGAACCTGCCATGTCCAAGCTCTCCTCCTCCGCTGCCGGTGTTGCTCTCGCCTCCGTCCTCGCCACTGGTGCCGCAGCCTCCCCGGTTCTCGAGGCCAAAACCCAGACCTTCATCGACGCCCTCGCCCAGTCCGGCGGCGCTCCGATCTACACCCTGACCTATGATCAGGCCCGCAACGTGCTGGCCGGTGCCCAGAGCCCTACCATCCCGAGTGCCGCGACCACGGTTGAAGATACCGTCTTCCCGGTCGGCCCCACGGGCAAGGTCAATGTCCGCATCGTCCGCCCGGCTGGTGCCACGGGTGTCCTCCCGGTGGTGATGTACTTCCACGGCGGCGGCTGGGTCATGGGCGATCCCAACACCCACGATCACCTGATCCGCGAGATCTCTGCCGGGGCCAATGCCGCTGTGGTGTTCGTGCACTACGACCGGGCTCCGGAGGTGAAGTACCCCACCAACAACGAGCAGGCCTATGCCGCCACCCGGTATGTGGTTGAGAACGCCAAGTCCCTGAACCTCGATGCGTCTCGCCTGGCGGTGGCCGGTGACAGCGCCGGCGGCAATATGGCCGCGGCCGTGACCCTGCTGGCCAAGGAGCGCAAGGGACCGCAGTTCCGCCACCAAGTGCTGTTCTACCCGGTCACGGACGATGTGTCGGAGAATAGCTCGTACAAGAGCTTCGGCGAAGGACCCTGGCTGACCACAAAGGCGATGCACTACTTCCTGAGCGCCAACTTCCCGCAGGGCTCGCGCCAGGAGATCACTGCCTTCCCACTGAAGGCCTCGGTTGAGCAGCTCAAGGGTCTGCCGGAGGCTACCATCATCGTGGCCGAGAACGACCTGCTGCGGGACGAGGGCGAAGCCTATGGCCGCAAGCTGACGCAGGCCGGCGTGACGGTCACCTCCAGCCGCTACAACGGCACGATCCACGACTTCGTGCTGCTCAACGCGCTGGCCAACACCCCTGCCGCCAAGGCCGCCATCGCTCAGGCCAGCGCCGCCCTCAAGGCCGCCTTCGCCCACTAAGCTTCACAAACCTCCAGAACCTGCCCCGGGCCAAACACCCGGGGCAGGGCTGTCGGTCCGACACTCGTTTCCTCACCATCTCAGGAAAACAATATGACACCGTCTCAGCGCTACCAGGACAAGGCTGCCGCGGCCGAGCGCCTTGTCAGGGATCCGCGACAATCGCCAGAACTCAGGTCCGAGCTTCGGGCGGCAGCACGTCACTGGCGTCATCGTGCGGAACTGGCCGACTGGACCGTGCGCCAGGTGAGAGCGTCTAATTCTTGGGTTCTATGACACCGGCGCAGACCACGACAGACGTGAACGTGACTCGGTTGCTCCGACGGCCTCCGATTTTCCGATAACCCATGTGTGGACGGCGCCTGCGTGGCAAGGGGTTTTTGGCGTTTTGACGATCTGGTCGTGGGCAGCCATGTGTTCGGCCTTGTGATGCGGCCTCATGACCGCGGGCCTTGATGAAGTTCGCGGATCAGGTCCCCAACATTTATGCTGCGTCAGAGCGCAACGGCTTATCACGGGTTTGTCTGATCCCCGGCTCGACCGGTTCGTCATCACACCATCACCACCTCCACCAACCTTGCAAACCTCTCATCCGGCTTCTGGGGGCAGCTTATGCGGCCGCAGCAGCCGGAGCGCGATAACCCTGGTTGCCCTGCAAGACGGCCCAGGCGACCCGAGCCAACTTGTTGGCGATGGCGACCTTGACGACGCCGGCTGGGCGGCGGGCCAAGAGCGCGTTGATCCATCCCGCAGCCGCTGAGGCTTTGCCGCGGGCATGCCGCAAGAGTGTCGTGGCCCCGAGCACCAAAAGCCGGCGCAGATATCGATCTCCTTCTTTGGAGATGTGCCCGAGCCGCACCTTGCCGCCTGTCCCACTCTGGCGTGGCACCAAGCCGATCCAGGCGGCCAGGTGGCGGCCCGAGCGGAAGGAGCGCGGATCCGAAATGGTGGCCGCAAGGGCGCTGGCCGTGATGATGCCGACGCCGGGGATCGTCTCCAGGCGCTGGCTGACCTCATTCGTGCGATGCCAGGCCAGGATCTCCTGCTCAGCCTCAGCAACCCGGACTTGGGCCTCCTCAAGTTGCGCGATGATCAGGCGCGCACACCGCCATGCCA
>NZ_JPUG01000079.1 GCF_000739015.1 Microvirga sp. BSC39 | reverse complement strand
GACACGAAGTGATGCAGCTGGTCGTAGCCGACAGGAGCAAGCCGAGCCGCGATGGGCTGCAGGCTTTTGCGCTCACCCGGTCCAATCAGCCCAGCCACATAGAGCGGACACATGCGCCGGCGGGCTGGATGATGCAGGTGGGTGAGGAAGGGTTCAAGCCAGGATTGAAGTTCGTGCTTCCACGCCACTGAGGTGCTCATGACGACCTCCCGCGCAAAATCCTTCAGCGAGAAAAGTCGATGGGGTTCGCCCGGTTCCTCTTACCTGCCAAAGTAGTGCTAGAGCCTTGAGATATCATCTCACGAACATAGCCGTCGCCATACTCCGTTGTTGTCTCGAATCCTTCACTATCTGTATTTGAGATTACTTGGGCATTACCTTCAGCATCATACTGAACATAACTTGGGGCACCATTGGGCGCTCTGGTTTCAACCACCCGAGTACCGTCCGGCAAGGAGCTGGTGCAGGTTTCCCTCCCGTCACGAGTGATCACGGATTCTTCCCTGATCCCGTCAGCCCACAGGATGACGATTTTCTTGGTTCCCGTTTCGGAATTTGTCGTCAACGTATATTCGACTGCCGCGACCCATACTTCCTCTGTATCGCCATCTCCGTCGGCATCCTTGATGACTTGCCGATAGACAGTGCTGCCGGCTGCAGGCTGATCGTTGTCGCTGCTTCCCTCGCTGCCACTGCCTCCAGTGCCCGGTTCATCCGTTACGATCTGTGGTCCGCCTGAACCGTTAACGAGCCGGGGGGCGACATTTCGGCCGTACCAGGAATCGTATCTTTCCCACTCACTCTGAAGAGAAAACATATTCGCCTCTACCTAGCTGGCATGCACTGATTTCGGCGCATTCCGTGCAGATTTGAGAGAGGAGGGTAACTCTCAAGTTATATAGGATTATTAGATTCTCTGACTCTAAAGCTTTGATTTGTAACGCTAAGTTTATATTTGCCCATAAGGCATGCAACTCTTCGATGCGGGGCTTCAGGAACCCCAAGCATCCAAACACGTCCGTACACGCCCCCGCATTTCCCCCATATGCTCCAGCAGCACCTTCGCGCTCGGCAGCCCGGCGACGGTGGCAAGGCGCTTGAGGATCACGGACGGCACCTTCTCCGCATCGAACTTGCCCTCGATGGTCAGGCGCTGCCATTGGAAGATGTCGTTGAAGAGCCGGTGCGCCTCGATGAGTGTCCTTGCGTCATCCGCGGATAACAAGCCTGCACCCGGAGCCTCGGTGAACGTGACCTCCGTCGACAACCCGGCCAGCGACAGGTGAGCATGCGCATGGGCCAGCACCAGGCCCTGCGCGATGAAGTCGAGATCGGTGAGGCCGCCGCGGGCGAGCTTCATGTCCCAGGGATCGCTGTCGCCCTTCTCCTGCGCGATCAGCTCGCGCATGGTGCGGACCTCCTTGAAGACGTTTTTCGGATCGCGCTTCGTGGTGAGGATGTTCTTGATAGCTTGCGAGACTTCCGCGCCGAAAGCGTCGTCGCCTGCCAGCACGCGGGCGCGGGTGAGCGCCATGTGCTCCCAGAGATCAGCCTCCGTCTTCTGGTAGTTGACGAAGCCCTTGAACTGCGACGCGACGGGACCTTTTCCGCCCTGCGGGCGCAGGCGCAGGTCGACCTCGTAGAGGAGGCCGCGACGGGTCGGCACCGTCAGCGCTGAAACCAGACGCTGCGTGAGGCGCGTGTAATAGACCACCGCATCTAGGCTGCGCGGGCCGGTGCTCTCGCGGGCATTCTCGTCGAAGTCGTAGATCACCACGAGGTCGAGATCGGAGCCTGCCGTCAGCTCGCGGCTGCCGAGACGTCCGAGTCCCAGGATCGCAATGCGTGAACCCGGCAGGGTGCCGTGCTCGGCCTCAAAGGCGCGGCGCACCTCGTCGAAGGAAGCACGGATAACGGCGCGGGCGATAGCCGCGTAGGCCTCACCGATCTGCGTTGGAGAGATGACGCCGGAGAGCAGGCGTGCGCTGGTGACGAAGCGCATCTGGCGGGCCGCATCGCGCACGCGGTCGAGAAAATCCTCGAAGTCGCGCGGCGGCCCGATGAGCTGACGCACCTGGGCTTCGATGGTCTCATCGTCCGTGGTGGGCGTGCCGAAGGCGGGATCGATCAGGGCATCGAGCACATGCGGCGACTGCGCGACCGTATCGGCTAAGCGCGGCGCGGTGCCGAGAAGATCCGCGAAGAGAAGCCGCAGGCGGTCGTGGGATTGCAGGATGGTGAGGAGTTCGACGGCGGCCGGCATGCGCCCGAAGGCGCGATCCAGGGCAGCCAATGCACCGTCGGGATCAGCGGTGCCGCCGAGCGCGGACAACAGCGCCGGCGTAAGCTCGGTCAGCACCTCGCGGGCGCGGGCGCTCTGGATCGCGGGACGCCGGCCGAAGTGCCAGCCGCGCACCGTCTCGGCCGCGCGCTCGGGCTCGTGGAAGCCCATGCGCTGCAGGGTCGCGAGCGTATCGGGATCGTTGTCCGAACCGGTGAAGACGAGGCTGCCCACGTCGGACGCGAGCTCGGGGCCTTCCTCGAACAGAAGAGCATAATGCCCCTGCACGGTCTTCGCCTGATCCGTGAGAGCTTTGGAGAAGGCTTTCAGGTTGGGATAGCCGCAGAACTTCGCGAAGCGCTTCAACTGCCCCTCGTCGGAGGGCAGGCGCTGCGTCTGCTCGTCGGCCACCATCTGCAGCCGGTGCTCGATGGTGCGCAGGAACCGGTAGGCATCCGAGAGTTCGTCGCGTGCATGGGCGGTGATCCAGCCCTCGTCATGAAGAGCCTTCAACATGTCGAGGGTACGGCGTCCGCGCAATCCCGGGCGGCGCCCGCCGAACACGAGCTGCTGCGTCTGCACGAAGAACTCGATCTCGCGAATGCCGCCGCGTCCGAGTTTGATGTCGTGGCCTACGACCGCGATTTGATCGTGACCGCGCACCGCATGGATCTGCCGCTTCATGGCGTGCACGTCGGCAATGGAGGCGAAGTCGAAATACTTGCGCCAGATGAAGGGACGCAGCTCCTTGAGGAAGTTTTCGCCGAGCGTCAGGTCGCCGGCGATGGGCCGCGCCTTGATGAAGGCCGCGCGTTCCCAGTTCTGCCCCACCGTCTCGTAATAGACATAGGCCGAGGACAGCGACACGGCCGTCGGCGTCGAGCCCGGATCGGGACGCAGGCGATAGTCGACACGATGCACATAACCGTCGGCCGTGCGCTCCTGCAGCAGCTTGGCGAGTTGCTGCGCAATGCGGGTGTAGATCGTCGCCGCCTCGGACGGATCGCGCAGAGCCTGTGTTTCCGGATCAAAGAAGATCACGAGATCGATGTCGCTTGAGTAGTTGAGCTCCCCTGCCCCGTGCTTGCCCAGCGCCAGCACGGTGAAGCCCGAGCCTTCGCCTGGATTGTCCGGGTTTACGAGATTGACCCGCCCGAGATCCGCCATCTCGGTGAGAACGAGACTGACGCCGCCGGCAACAGACGCGTCGGCGAAATCGGAGAGCGCCTGCGTCACCTCTTCAGTGCCCCAGAGCCCGCCGATGTCGGCTATCGCCACGAGAAGCGCGTGAGCATTGCGGTTCTGTCGGAAAGCGCGCACGGCATCGTCGCGCGTGATCGTGCCGGTGCGCAGGTCGCGGAACAGCCTGGACTGGCTCTCGACGATCGCCCGATGCGCCTCCTCCGGCGCCGAGAAGGCAAGCCTTGCGACGCGTGCGGGATCGTTGACGATCAGTTGCCAGAGAAACGGCGAGTGATCGGCAAGACCCAGGAGGAGATCACGGAAGGGGCCCTCGTCCAGATGCTCCAGGAGGACAGCCGCCTCCGGCTCGTCGCGTACCCGGTCAACGAAATCCTTCAGCTGCGCCTTTGCTCGCTTCTGATCGTCTACGACGGGGGCCTGGCTCAAGCGGCTGAGAAGGGTTTCTTTCGCATCCGGCACAGCGGGTCTCTTCGTTTCCTCAAGATGGCCCGAGTGTTCACGCCGGGCCTTCAGAGGCAACCGAAAAGTGCCGTGGGGTTCTCATCCTTCAGGCTTAAGCGGCACTTTGAAGGGCCGGTTGCGGAAGCTCCACGGCTTTGAGCGGCAGGGCGAGCACGACCCTCAGGCCCGGCTCGTTGTCCTCAAGCCTGAGCACCCCGCCGTGGAGCCGCGCCACGGCAGCCGCGAGGCTCAGGCCCAAGCCGAAGCCGGGACGCGAGCGGGCCGTCTCCAGGCGGACGAAGCGCTCCAGCACCCTGCCCCGCTCGGCCTCCGGAATGCCAGGACCCCGGTCGGCCACCGCGATCCGCACCTCGCCATCGTGGCGACGGGCCGACACACCGATCGTCTTGTTGGGGGAGTCGGACGAGGCGCCGTATTTGAGGGCATTGTCGAGGAGGTTCGACATGGCCTGCCCGAGAAGCTCGCGGCTGCCGTGAACGGGCAGATCGTCCTCGACCGAGACCTCCAGGTCCACTCCGGCTTCCTCAGCCAATGCATCGTAGAGCTCGGCCACGCCGCGCACCGCCTCGGCAGCGTCGAAATCGGCCAGTCCCTCGCGGGCGCTGCCGGCTTCGAGCCGTGCGATCATGAGGAGCGCGTTGAAGATGCGGATGAGGTTGTCGCTCTCGTCGATGGTGGCCTCAAGCGCCGTCTTCAGCTCGTCGGGGGTCTTGGCCGTGCGCAGGGCCACGTCGGCCTTGTTGCGCAGGCGCGTCAGCGGCGTCTTGAGGTCGTGGGCGATGTTGTCCGAGACCTCCTGCATGCCGCGCATCAGCTCGCCGATGCGATCGAGCATGTCGTTGAGGTTCTGAGCCAGGCGGTCGAGTTCGTCGCCGGTTCCCGCCACCTTCAGCCGCCCGCCGAGATCGCCCGCCATGATGTGGCGCGTGATGTCCGTCATGTCGTCGACGCGCTTGAGCACCCGGCGCGTGATGAACCATCCGCCGAGGCATCCGAGGACGCCGATGAACAGCAGCGAATAGCCGAAGGCACGTTGGATGATGTCGCGCAGGCGGCGCCGCTCCTCGATGTCGCGTCCGACGAGAAGCCTGAACCCGCCAGGCAGGAGATAGACGCGCACGATGGCTACATCGGGCCGCGTTTCGGTCTCGTCGGTGCGGTTGTAGAGCGTTTCGAACTGGCCTGTCCGGCCCAGCACGTCGGGAGGCAGCGCGCCGACATTGCCGGCGATGCGTTCGCCCGTCTCGGTCGTGACAAGATAGATCAAGGCGCCGGGCGCGCGCGATCTCCGCTCGACGCTGGTCACAAGACGGCGCAGCCCCCCGAACCTGTACAGGTTGGACAGGCTGTCGATCTCGCTCTCGATGGTGGAGACGAATTGCTGGGTGAGGAGTCTCTGAGCGTTCCAGGCGACATAGCCGAGCCCGACAAAGGCGAAGATGGTGAAGATGAGGAGATACGCGAGGGACAGCTTGAAGGCGGTCGTGCGGACGAGCTTGCCGAGGGCGGTCATGACCGTAGCCTCATTCCTCGTCCCCCTCGGCACCCACACGCACCGTATAGCCCGCACCGCGGATGGTGTGGATGAGCGGCTTGTCGAAACCCTTGTCGATCTTGGCGCGCAGGCGCGAGACGTGAACGTCGATCACGTTGGTCTGAGGGTCGAAGTGGTAATCCCACACATGCTCCAGCAGCATCGTGCGGGTGACCACCTGGTTTGCGTTCTTCATGAGGTATTCGAGCAGCCGGAACTCGCGCGGCTGCAGCACGATCTCCTGCCCTGACCGGGTCACGCGATGGGACAGCCGGTCGAGTTCGAGATCGGCGATGCGGTAGACCGTCGGCTCCGCATGGGGGGCGGACGCACGGCGGCGCGAGAGAACCTCGACGCGGGCAAGAAGCTCTGAGAAGGCGTAAGGTTTCGGCAGGTAATCGTCGCCGCCCGCGCGTAGTCCCTTCACCCGGTCGTCCACTTGGCCCAGGGCCGAGAGGATGAGCACGGGCGCCTCCACCTTCTGCTCGCGCAGGGAGCGGATCAACGAGAGACCGTCGAGCTTGGGCAGCATGCGGTCGACCACGAGCACGTCGTAGTCGCCTGCTTCCGCCATGGCATAGCCGTCGAGGCCGTCGGCGGCGTGGTCAGCCACATGGCCCGCTTCCCGGAACGCCTTGACGAGATAGGAGGCTGCCTCCCGGTCGTCCTCGATGATCAGAATCCGCATCGGCCTGCACGCCACACAAGAAAAAGCCCGTCGGCGGACCGGTCCTGGAGGGGAAAGACCGATCCGCCGCGGGCAGAAGACACCAGGTGTCGGGGGCAATCAACAGGAAAGCCTGGTGTCCATCTCCTTATCCGAAGGATCAGACGCCCTTCGGCTGGCTCGCGACCTCGAGGGTCACGTTCCGCTCCTTGCCGTCACGCCAGAGCGTGAGCGACAGGCTCTTGCCCGGGGCGACATTGGCCACCTTGCGGGAGAGGTCCTTGGCCTCGTTGATCGGCTGCCCGTCGACGGCGATGATCGTGTCGCCCGTCTTGACACCGGCCTTAGCCGCGGGGCCGTCCTTCATGGCCTCGGCCACGAGGGCGCCCTTGGGCTCCTTCAGGCCGATGGCCTCGGCGATCTCCTTGGTCACCGGCTGCATCTGCACGCCGATGAAGCCGCGGGTCACGGAGCCGCTCTCCTTCAGGGACGCAACGACGGTCTCGACCGTGCTCGCCGGAATGGCAAACGCAATACCCACATTGCCGCCCGACGGCGAGAAGATCGCCGTGTTCACGCCCACGACCTCGCCTGCGAGGTTGAAGGTTGGCCCACCCGAGTTGCCCCGGTTTACGGAGGCGTCGATCTGGATGAAGTCGTCGTAGGGACCGGCGCCGATGTCGCGGTGCTGGGCCGAGACGATGCCCGCCGTCACCGTGCCGCCGAGGCCGAACGGGTTGCCGATGGCCACCACCCAGTCACCGATGCGGGCCTTCTGGCCTGCCAGGCGGACGTAGGGGAAGTCGCTGCCCTCGACCTTCAGCAGGGCGAGGTCGGTCTTCGGGTCGGTGCCGACCACCTTGGCGTCGAGCGTCCTGCCGTCGTCCATGGTGATCTCGACCTCGGAGCCCTTGTCGACCACGTGGTTGTTGGTCACGAGGTAGCCGTCAGCCGAGACGAAGAAGCCCGAACCCATGGACTGGCCGAACCGGCGGGGCTGCTCGCGCCGCTGGCCACGGTCGCCGCGCTCGCCGTCGCGGAACTGGCGGAAGAAGCGCTCCATCGGGTGGCCCGGGGGTAGATCCGGCGCGGAGAAGCGCGGGCCGTCCTCGTCGTCGCGGTCGGCCACGTTCTGCACCTTGACCTTCACGGAAACCACAGCGGGCTTCACCCGCTCGATCACGTCGGCGAAGGACGGGAGGTTCTGAACCGGCTGAGCCATGGAGCGCAGCTCGGCATGGGCGGCATTGGGGGCAACCAGACCGCTCTCGACGGCGCCGCCTGCGATCAACGCAGCCACGGCCGCTGCGCCGAGCCATGTCGCGGTGCGCTTGCGGGCGGGGGTGGAAACCTTGTCCAACATCTCTTGTCTCTCCTGGATGAACCCTTGGCGGTTCGTCATGGGAGCAAGATGGGGGCTGGCGCCTTACGGTACCCTCACCCCAAGATGAAATGTTGGTAAGGTTTGGTCAGGAGGCGGATTTGTCCTGGCTCAGCAGCGCGTCCAACGCCTTGCGCTCCTCCTCGTCGAGGGCTGCGGCGGCTGGCTGCGGGCGCCTGCGCATGGCCGCGTATGCACCGAGGCCGCCGAGGATCAGCACCAGGGCGGGCGTTAGCCAGAGCAGCAGGGTGTGGGCGCCGAAGGTGGGTTTCAGCAGGACGAACTCGCCGTAGCGCTGGACGAGGAAGCTCTCCACCTGATCGTTCGTATCGCCGGCGACCAGCCGCTCGCGCACAAGAAGGCGCAGGTCCTTGGCGAGCTGGGCATCGGAATCGTCGATGGACTGGTTCTGGCAGACGAGGCAGCGCAGACCCGCCGAGATTTCGCGGGCGCGCTTTTCGAGGGCCGGATCCTTCAGCACCTCGCCCGGTTGAACGGCGAAGGCGGAGGCGCTGAAGAGCAGGGCTGCAAAGAGGGCGAGGACGTAGCGCATGGCCTACTCCGCAGGAACCGCATGAGGTGGCATCGCCTTGGCGGGAACCGGGGCGCCGATGCGCAGGCGCCGGTCGGTGAGCGAGATGCCGCCGCCGATGGCCATCACGAGGGAGCCGATCCAGATCAGCAGGACGAGGGGCTTGTGGTAGAGCCTGATGCCGATCGATCCATCCGGCTGCGCATCGCCGATGCTGGCATAGACCTGGCCGAGGCCGACGGTCAGGATTCCGGCCTCCGTGGTCGGCATGCCGCGGGTGACGTAGAGCCGCTTCATTGACTCAAGGGTGCCGATCTCGCGGCCGGAGCTGAACACGGTCAGGACGGCCGCTTCCTCGCGGTAATTGGCCTCGACACGCGGGATGACCCGTTCGAGCCGCACCTCGTAATCGCCGCCCTTGAGGCGCTCGCCCACCTTCAGGCTGCCGATGGCCTCGACGCCCCAGGCCGTGGCCGCGATGCCGATCACGGTGAGGCCCACGCCCGCATGAGCAATGGACGTGCCCCAGGCGGAGCGCGGCAGCCCTCGCGCTTTACGCAACGCAACCGCCAGAGGCGTGCCCTTCGACCAGGAGCGGGTCACGATTTCGTTGAGCGAGCCGAGCACCAAGTAAAGCCCAAGCCCGATGCCGAGAGGCGCCGCCACCGGGCCGCCATAGGTGAAGGCGAACATCACGATCGTAGCCAGGATCGAGAGGCCGAACACCGCATAAAGCCGCTGGGCCGTACCGAGGAAGTTGCCGCGCTTCCAGGCGAGCGTCTGCCCGAGCGGCAGGAGCAGCAGGAGCGGCACGATCAGCGGCAGGAAGGTGAAGTTGAAGAACGGCGCGCCAACGGAGATCTTCTCACCCGTCAGCACCTCGAGCGCCAGAGGATAGAGCGTGCCGATGAACACGGTGGCACACGCCGTGGCCAGGAACAGGTTGTTGACCACGAGCGCGCCCTCGCGGGAGACGGGCGCGAACAGGCCACCCTGCTTGAGCATGGGCGCGCGCCAGGCAAAGAGCGCCAGCGAGCCGCCGATGAACAGGATCAGGATGCCGAGAATGAAGGTGCCGCGCTCCGGATCCACCGCGAAGGAATGGACGGAGGTCAGCACGCCGGAGCGCACCAGGAATGTGCCGAGCAGCGAGAGCGAGAAGGTCAGGATGGCGAGCAGGATCGTCCAGACTTTCAGCGCGTCACGCTTCTCCATTACCACGGTGGAGTGCATGAGCGCCGTGCCGGCAAGCCACGGCATGAGCGAGGCGTTCTCCACAGGGTCCCAGAACCACCAGCCGCCCCAGCCGAGTTCGTAATAGGCCCAGTAGGAGCCCATGGCGATGCCCAGCGTCAGGAACGCCCAGGCGCCGAGCGTCCAGGGGCGGACGATCCTGGCCCACACCGCATCGATGCGCCCGTCGATGAGCGCCGCGCAGGCGAAGGCGAACGAGATCGAGAAGCCCACATAGCCGATGTAGAGAAGCGGCGGATGGATCGCGAGGCCAGGATCCTGCAGCAGCGGGTTGAGGTCCTGCCCCTCGAGCGCTGCCGGAACGACGCGCGTGAAGGGGTTGGACGTGGTGAGAATGAAGAGCAGGAACGCGATGGTGACGGCGGCCTGAACGGCGAGTGTGTTCGCCTGCAGCCGCATGGGAATGCTGTTGCGCGAGATCGCCACCACGGCGCCGAACAGCGCCAGGATCAGCACCCAGAGCAGCATGGAGCCCTCATGGTTTCCCCACACGCCGGAGATCTTGTAGATCAGCGGCTTTGCCGAGTGCGAGTTCTGCACCACGTTGAGCACCGAGAAGTCGGAACTCAGATAGGCGAAGGTCAGGGCCAGGAACGAGAAGGCGATGCAGGCGAAGACCGCGAGCGCGCTCGTCGGCGCCACGGCCATCAGCACGGGATCGTTGGCGCGTGCGCCCCAGAGCGGCACGAGGAACTGGATCAGCGACAGGCCCAGGGCGAGCGCGAGTGCGAAATGTCCGGCCTCGACCAACACGAGGGTTCTCCCTTGCTACTGGGTCTCTTTACTGGGTCTTGGGCGCGGCATTGGCCTCGCCCTGCCAGTGACCCTGTTTCTTCAGCGTATCGGCCACTTCGCGCGGCATGTAGTTCTCGTCGTGCTTGGCGAGAACCGAGTCGGCCCGGAAAGCGCCAGGGCTTTCCAGAATGCCCTCGGCCACGACCCCCTGCCCTTCGCGGAACAGGTCGGGCAGCAGCCCCTTGTAGTTCACCTTGATCACGGCCTCGGCATCCATGACCTCGAAGGTGATCTGCTGATCGGCCCCGCGCTGTACGGAACCCTCCTTCACGAGGCCGCCGAGGCGGATGCGCGTGCCGGGCTGCACGCTCTTCGCCTGGATGTCGGCCGGCGAGTTGAAGAACACGATCGTGTCGTTCATGGCGTAGAGCACGAGCCCGAGTGCGACCGCGAGGACGCATCCGGCAACTCCGATAAGGGTCAGGCGGCGTTGTTTTCTCGTCATGGCTGTGCGTCGGTCAGTTTCAGTTCCTGGGCCATCGAGTCGATGGTCTTCAAGGCCTCGGTATCCTGCGCCAGCGCCTGCCGGGCGCGCTTGGCCGCGTCAGTAGCCTTGTCGCGCTGTCCCAGCACCGCGTAGGAGCGCATCAGCCGGGCCCATTCCTCGGCGGAGCCGCCTTGCGCTTCCAGACGGCTCGCAAGCCCCGCCACCATGCCGGCAATCGCCTCCGGGCCGATCTGCGGCGCCCCGGCCGGGGCTGCCTCGGGTTGAGGTTCGCCGAGCGCCGCCAGTTCCTGCCTCACCGCATCCACCCACGGCGCATCGGCGGGCGAAGAGGCGATCAACTCCTGAAGAATGGTCTTGGCCTTGTCGGTCTGTCCGTCCTGCACGGCCGCGCGGGCAAGGTAGAACTGGGCCTTGGGTGCGCTCGGATCGAGCTTGACCGCCTGCTCGAAGGCGGCCTGCGCCTCCGCCGAGATCAACCCGTCCTTGGCGAGCACCAGGGCCTCGCCGTAATTGGCAAAACGCACGGCATCGGGCGCCTGATGACGGATGGCCAATTCATAGGCCTTCACCGCATCCTCGATGCGGCCCATGCGCAGGTAGACCGGGGCGATCACCTCCCAGCCGCGCCCGTCCTGCGGGTTGCTTGCGAGATGCGCCTCGATCTCGGCCACGGCGCCGAGCAGATTGATGTTGCCGGCCTGCTGCGGCTGCATCCGTGCGCCCGGCGGTTCGCTCAGCAATTGGGGCGAGCCGTAGATCTCATAGGTCGCCAGCGCCAGAAGCGGGATGATCGACAGGGCCAGCGTCGATGCGGCGCGGCGGCGGCGCAGGGCCGGCTCGCCCACGGCGGCAAAGGCCTCTTCGGCCTGCACGCCCGTGGCCCGCAGCAGCCGGCGTCCGGCCTCGGTCTTGGCGGCTTCGGCCTCGTTGGGGAGAAGCACGCCGCGGGCCAGATCGCGCTCGATCTCGGCGATCTGCTCGCGGTAGAATTGCGTGTCCGGATCGGCCTGGCGCCCGACGGCATAATGGCGCGACAGCGGCCACAACACCGCCATCACGGCCGCAGCCGTCATTGCCAAAAGAATGATCCAGATCACCATAAAGTCCTATTTACTCCGTGTCCTCCTCAAGCACGACGGTGGCACGGTGTCACGCGTAAATCTCCTTAAGAGGAACTCCTATCCCCCGGGAGTTCCAGGATCGCGCGCAAGCCCCCCATGGGCGAAGCGTCGAGCTTGAGCGAGCCCCGATAGAGGCTCGCCAGATCGCTGACGATGGAGAGGCCGAGGCCCGAGCCCGGCTTCGTCTCGTCGAGCCGTCGCCCGCGCTTCAGCATATCGGCCCGTGCGGCCTCGGGCAGTCCCGGCCCGTCGTCGTCGATGAGCAGGCGGAAGCGCGGCCGGTCTTCGTCACGGACGATCTCGGTGGCCACCACGACCTTGCCGGAGGCCCATTTGGCCGCGTTGTCGATGAGGTTGCCGGCCATCTCCTCGAGATCCTGCTTCTCGCCGCGAAAGCGCAGGTCCGGTGGAATCGCGAGTTCCACCTCCAGATCCTTATCGCGGTAGATCTTCGCGAAGGTGCGGGCCAATCCCGCAATCACGGGCTCGGCTTCGGTCAGCGTGCCGAGCGTGCCGGCCAGCGCCGCCGCGCGGGCCCGGTCGAGATAGTAATTGACCTGATCGCGCATGAGAGTCGCCTGCTCGCGGACCCTGGCGGCCACGTCCTCGGGGGCGTTCTCCGCCTCGTTCATGATCACGCTGAGCGGCGTCTTGAGCGCGTGGGCGAGGTTGCCGACCTGCGTGCGGGCGCGCTCCAGAATCTCCCGGTTGGTGTCGAGGAGAAGGTTCAATTCGCTGGCAAGCGGGGAGATGTCGCGGGGATACTCGCCCACAATGCGCTCCGCCTCTCCCTGCCGGATGGCCCCGAGAGCGCTGCGCAGATTCGACAGGGGCCGGAGGCCGAAGCGGATCTGCAGCAGCGTGGTGAAGCCAAGCCCCATGCCGAGAAGCGCGAAGGTGACGGTCAGCGCGAAGATGAAGTCCCGCACCGCAGCTTCGATCTCGTCGGCGGGCCCGGCCACGCGGATGATGTAACGTCCGTCCTCGCCGAGATCGATGTCCCGTTCGATCACCCGCAGGTTGCGATCGTCCGGCGCCCGGCCGTAGCCACGGCGGATCTGCCCGAACCGGTCATCGCCGGCGACGAGGGTGGGCAACTGCCCGCCGAAAAGGGATTTCGAGGATCGGATCTCGGCCGGGGCCGCATTGGGGCGCGCCACCTGCCAGTACCAGCCCGACAGAGGCAGCTCGAACCGGGGATCGCCGATGGGTCCGAGATCCCGGTCGGGGTCGCCCGGCCCGACGAGGTTGGAGGCCAGGGTGTTGGCATAGACGAGAAGCCGCTGGTCGAAGGCCCGCTCCGTGTTGTCCCGATAGAGGGTCGACAGGATAAGCCCCGCGATGAGCAGGATCACGAAGCTCCAGAACACGGAGGAGACCGCCAGACGGACCGCGATGGGACGGCTGGCGAACCGTTTGACGAGCGGTGACAGTCCGGTCACGTCTTGGTCTGGGCTTGGGTCGCTTGAGCCTGGCTCGCATCGAGGAGATAGCCCAGTCCCCGGACCGTCTGGATGATGTCGACGCCGAGCTTCTTGCGAAGCCTGCCGATGAAGACCTCGATGGTGTTGGAATCCCGGTCGAAGTCCTGATCGTAGAGATGCTCGGTCAGCTCGCCTCGCGAGACGATGCGCCCCATGTGGTGCATCAGGTAGGACAGAAGCCTGTACTCGTGTGAGGTCAGCTTCACGGGATTGCCGTCAACGGCCACGCGGCCTGAGCGGGTGTCGAGCTTCACAGGCCCGCAGGAGATCTCGCTCGTGGCGTGTCCCGCAGAGCGGCGCAGCAGGGCGCGCACGCGGGCCAGAAGCTCCTCCATGTGGAAGGGCTTCGTAACGTAATCGTCGGCGCCGGCGTCGAAGCCCTGCACCTTGTCGCTCCAGCGGTCGCGGGCGGTGAGGATGATCACCGGGGTCTTGCGACCCTCGCGGCGCCAGGCGGTCAGCACGGAAACGCCATCCACCTTCGGCAGGCCGAGATCGAGGATGATGGCGTCGTAGGGCTCGGTCTCCCCGAGGAACTGCCCCTCCTCGCCGTCCATGGCGGCGTCCACCGCGTAGCCTGCCTGTTCAAGGGCAGTCACGATCTGCTTATTGAGGGTTCTGTCGTCCTCGACAACGAGTAGGCGCACGGTTTTCGCTTTCTCTACTTGACCGATCTCACACGCCCGGAGGAGCCGTCGATCATCACTTGCACGATGCGACCATCCTTTTGCAAGGCCATGATCACATAGACAAGGGCATCGCTGCTGCGGCAGAGGCTGGCCCGGACCACATCGGCGCCCGGAACCTGTCGCCGCGCCGTCATCACGGCGGAGGCCGGGGTGACGACGCCCTTCGAGGCCACGGCTTCCTGCATCTCGCGGGGTGGAAGGCAGTTTCCGAGGGCTGCCGACGCGCTTTGCGCATGAGCCGCCCCCATCGCTCCCCACAACGCTATGACCAGACAAACCAGACGCATGAGGTGACCATGCCTTTGCCGCACTGAACGAATTCTGAATGTAACTAGGGCCGGTTCGGGAAGGATAAACCGGCCCGATGGCCTTAAAATCCTTCAGTTCAGGATCTGCTTCGTGGCGACGATCCGGAACAGGGTCGATGCGATGAAGCTGCCGGCGGCGAGGAGCTGGACGAGCGCCTCCTCGACCGCGCCGGTGGCGAGAGCCGAGCCGTCGAAGCCGAACATCCCGAAGACGAGGGCCGCAAGCCCGATCAGGTTGGACCAGATTGTGCGGCTGGCCAGAATGGTCTTGGTATCGAACATATCAGATGCTCCTGGAGTGAGGGGGTGGAGAAGCAAGCCGCAGAGTCCCCTGCTCGACGGCGAGAACCCGCCGGCGCCAGCCGCGCCCGAAGACCGGCCAGGCAGCGAGGCGCCCGAGGAAGCCGAGGCGGGCGCGGGTGAGATGGCGGATCGTGTCCGAGGAATCGGCGTGTCGGGCCGCCTCCAGGGTCACAGGGCCGATGATCCCATCGGCCGGATCCCCGAGGATGGTCTGCATCATGCGCACGGCTCGGACGGGGCCTGAATTCACGGCGAGGTCGAAGACGGCGAGATCGATGCCGGGCGGCAGCTCATCCGCGCGCAGCACATCCCAGTAGAGCCTCCGATAGACGGCCACAGCCTCCGCGCGGGTCAGCTCCCGCACGTCCTCGACGGACACGGGGCGTCCCCGCGCCCGGGACAGGGTTTGCCGGGTGATGCCGAACTTGGTCGCACCGCCCGGATCTCGGGGATGATCCACGAATCCGCCCTCGTGCTGCAGCACCAGTTCGACCGCCTGGTGAAAACGCGATGCGCTCACAGTTCCGCCTCGATCGCGATGAAGGCGTCGGCTCCGAGGTGGACGTTGCCCATGCCGCCGGCCGCAGCCGTGAAGGAACTGCCGGCTCGAAACCGCAGAACGAGACATGTGGCGCTCGCAGGCGTTGCGGTCGTCACCGTCAGCGAGCCCGTAAGGGCTGCCCAGAGCGCGCTGCTGTTGCTGTAGAAGCCGACTTGGTTGCCCACGGGCGGTGCATTCACCCAGGCGAACCCGCTGGTGAGGAGCGTGGGCTCGGCCCGCATGGGCACCGGCAGGGTGCAGGCCGCATCGATGATGTTCATGCCGACGCGCTGCCCGACATAGCCGAGCAAGCAGGGCGCTCCGCCGGTTGTGGCGAGGCGCTGGAAATGACGGCGGCAGCGATACTCCTCGATGTCGAGGGACGGCGCGCACCAGGGCGTCGCCTGAGCGCCCAGCTCCAGCTTCACATGCCTGAAGGAGCAGGCTGCCTCCGGCTGCAGGCGCAGGGTAATGTTGCCGGTCTCCCCACCGTCGAGGGTCACGCTTGCCGTCTGGCGACCGGAGCCCGCCGGGATCGTGGCGGCCTTCGAGCCGATGACGACCGGCAGCGGCCCGGAGGGATTCTCCACCGAGAGGGTGAGCGTCGCGCCCGCGAGATTCGCAGCACCGAACTCGGCCGCCGCCTGTGCGGCATCGATCACCTGCTCGATGGCGCCTGAAAGCGTGATGGTGCCGTCGGTCGCGCGGGTGATCGTGCAGCCGCCCGGCCCGCCCTTCCAGCGGTCGAAGCCGAACACGCCCGCCCCCAGAGCCCCGCCGGCGAACCGACGCTGGTTCACGCTGAAGGCGGCATTGATCAGCAGGTTGGTTCGCGGCGCCTCCGACAGGCCGCAGGGAAACGACGCGATGCCGGTCCGGCGGTCGATGACGAGCGCATTGCGCCACAGGCTTCCATCATCGGAGACGCGGATGCTGAAATCGTCGTTGCCGATCAATCCCGTTTCCGCGCGTCCGCTGAAGCCGCGCTGGTAGAGCTGCGACAGCACATTCGCCTCCGCGCCCTTGTTGAGCACGAAGCGCAGATCGCCGCTCCCACCCTCCCCGGTCGTCAGCGCCGCAAAGAGGGCGGCGTTGAGTTTTGCCGAGAGCCGGTTCAGCCCATCGGCGGACGTGCCGAGCCCGAGCCGCTGCAGGTTGTGGATCTCGTCGGGAACGGCGCCGAAGGTGTTCCATTCGGTTCCGTCGAACACGACGACCAGGTCCTCGTTTTCCACATACGCTCGCCACCCGGGTCGCGGCGTGAAGAAGCGCCAGATGCCGAGATCGAACAGGGCGATCTGCCCCTCATGGCGGGCGAAGGCGCCGGTGGTATTCGCCCCGACGAGGAAGCGGTCGCCCTCCTCCGGCGCGGCTGGCGGCGCCGTGCGGTGGCGCTCCTTTACGGCCAACTGCACGAGGGCATCGAGGGAGGCTAGTGCCTCGTTGTGGGTGACATGCTTCTGCGCCTGCGCGGCGGCGATGAGCGGCAGGGCGAGATGGGGCGTCGATGACATGGGGTGGATTGCTTTCGAAGAGTGTTGCGCCGTTCAGCGCACGGGAATCGTGACGCGACGCTCGAAGCCGCGACCTGCGACGGTGCTCATCTGCGCGATGGCGAGAGTGAGCGCCGATTGAGCGGTGCCGAAATCGGCGATCTCCTGCGCCTGCGTGTAGACGATGAAGGGCTGCGCACTCGTGAGCCGTCTTGCCACCTGACCATCCCTGAAGACGTCGATCTCATAGGCCTCGAAAGCCTCGCAGAGCGGCACGTCCACGGCCTCCCAGCCGTCACCGTCGCGGCGCGTGCGGCGGATCCAGGTCAGGCGGATGCCGCTCGGCTCGCGCCGCGCCGTCACATGCACGGGGCTCAAGGGTTTCAGCGCCTCGCGCCCAACAGTCGCGGTGATCTCCGCAACGGACGCATCCGCATGATCGCGCCCCGATGGCCCGACCCTGTAGCGCCAGCTTTGGCCGAGATCCTGCAAACTGGTTGTGAGCGGAACGACGGCTTCATCGAGCTTCACGATAAGGGCGCCGGCCGGGACGGTGCGATGGGCCTCCGGCTCGCTGCCCGCAAGCCCGCGCAGAAAGCGCGACAGGCGATAGGTGCGCTCCCCGATCAGCTCGGCGCGGGCAACGGATAGAACTTCCCAGCGGCCATCCGCGCCGCGAAGCGCAAACAGGTTAAGCCCAGCCAATGCCGCCTCGTCGTCGATGGCGCTCAACGCGCCGGTAGAGATCTCCACATCGAGGGTCGCCTGCATGTCCCAGCGCCACAAGGGTCCTGGAGCGAACGCGGTTTTCGTGCGCCCGATCAGGGCGGGCAGATCGAGAATGCGATACGGCGTGAAGCTCGCCCCATTGCCCGAGTGCCAGATCGTCATAGCGCCGGGCCATGGGTCCGCCGCCACGGCGATGTACTGCAGCGGCGTGGGATCGCCGAGCGCCGCCGGCAGGTCGAGCACGACAGCCTGCGGCTTTCCCGGCACCGGCGGCGGCCGCTTCACAGGCCGGGGAATCGTGGAGCCCGGCCGCTCGAACACCGCCGGCTCCACGGCGCGCGTGCTGACCTTGCGCGTCGGCCCATCGGCGATGCGGGTGATGCGATGGAGCTTCGACCCCGCGTCGGTCGGAACCGCAATCACGTCGCCGGGCTCCAGCTCGATGCGGCGCGGCGACACCTCGAACTGGGCGCCTTCGCGCCCCGCCCACAGATCCTGCAGCCATGTGTCGGCGAGGCGCTGTGCCTCGGCACGCCGGGTGACCACGGCGCTGTCCGCCCGCGCCTCGCGGCGGCTCGAACCGGACAGGCGCCGGGAGGCCACAGTGGCACGGCGGTAATCCGTGTCGCCCTCAGTAAACCCCACTTCCACCTGCTGCGGCAGCTCGGTCTCCTGGGCGCGGGTGAGCTTCAGCGCGGGCTCCTTCTCGTTCAGCACGAGATCGTCCTTCGTCAGCTGCAGCACGGCGCGCCCGCCGCGCCCCTGCCAGGCGATTGCGCCGCCGCGTGCCACCGCATCGACGCCGAAGAGGCGCAGCAGCGGCTCGAGGGCACCGCGCAGCGACATCGGCCGGTCGATCACATAGCCGTCCACGAAACCGTCGACGGGAATCGCCCCGGGATCAGCGAGGCCGAAATCACGCAGGATTCGCGCGATCAGCCGGTCGAGCGTCGCGCCCTCGATGCGCCCGGTGATCCAGTGGCCGGTGTCCCAGTTGGCGCCGTCCGACCACATGCTGTCGAAATCCGGAAAGGCCGGATAGGGCCGCGCATCCCACGCCCAGACGAACACGTTGTCCGGGTCCACCATGCGCCCGTTGTAGGACGACGATGCGGGATTGTACTCAGGCGCAAAACCCCTCTGGGCCGGATCGAACCGCGAGAGAATGGCTTCCAGCGCACGCGCCTGCACGAGGTCGTCGCGCACCCCGCGGGAGAACGGCGGGTATGCGGATTCCGACGACTTCGGATCGGGAAAGACGTTGGGTCCGTTCGGCCCCTTGTCCACGGCGGGCACGCCGATCTCGGTGAGCCAGATCGGCTTCGATTGCGGCTGCCAGGCCGTCGCGCCGACCTCGACGCCGCCGACGCGCTCCACATGCCGGTTCGACCACCAGGACACGAGATCCTTCTGGCGCAACATCCAGGCCTTGTCATAGGCGCCATCGGTGATCGGACGACGGGTTTGCGCCGCGCGCTCGGATGCATTGGCGTAGTACCAGTCGAAGGCCTCCCCGCTGCCGAGGCGGGTGCGCAGATAATCCACATCGTAGATGCTGCGCCCACTCGCCAGATCCGCATGAGACGGACCGTCGCGCCAATCGGAGATCGGCGGATAATAGTCGATCCCGACCGCGTCGATGGCGCTGCTCGCAAGGAGCAGATCAAGGGGAAAGCGCACCTCGCCGCCGCCGTTCAGCACATGGGCGCCGTATTCGGTCCAGTCCGCCGCATAGACGATTTTCGTCGAGGCGCGCAGGATTGCGCGTACATCCTGCGCAAGCTCCCGCAGCCGCGCGACCGCAGGGTAGACGCCGGATGCGGAGCGCACGCGGGTGAGGCCGACGAGCTCGCTCCCCAGGATGAAACCGTGGACGCCGCCCGCCTGCTCCGCAAGAGCGGCATAATGCAGGACCATGCGGTTGAAGCCGGCACTGCGCGTGAACCAGAGATTCACCTGGCTGGCCGCGGCACTCGTTCCATCGGGAGATCCTGACGTTCCCGGCGCTGGATGGCAGGTGATGCGCCCGCGCCAGGGATAGGCGGGCTGCCCGGTGCCGCCATAGGGGTCGGGCAGATTGTTGCCGGCGGGCACGTCCATCATCACGAAAGGATAGAGCACCACCTCGAGGCCGCGATCCTTCAAGTTCCTGATCAGCCGGATCACGCTCTCGTCGGACGGCGTGCCGCCATAGGCGGGTGTACCTTTCGACAGTGAAACCGCCTTCGCCCCCTCACGCGTCAGCCCGGCCACGGACCAAGTGGCACCGTCCGTGGTCTTCGTCTTCACGTCCACGCGCGGCTCGACCAGGCAGGAGCCCGCGCGCAGGTCGTCGCCGAACCAGCTCACCACGAGGGACACGCGCTTGAGGTTCGGGCACAGGGCTTCCAGGGCATCCAGCGATGCCGAGACATCGCTCGCGCGCTGCAGCTGGTGCCGGTTCTCCGGCCGGGTCTTCCCAAGGTCGAGCACCTGCATCACGGGCTTGGTGTCGTAACCGAACTCGCTCGCGCCTGGGATCAGGCAGACCGCCCGCACCATGCGGTTCAGTCCGTCGACGGGGCGCACGACCTCGAAGGAGAATTGCGGCACGCGGTTGCCGAAGTCCGCAAGCGGCAGGCGCTCGAACACCACATAGGCCAATCCGCGATAGGCGGGCGCGTAATCCGCGCCTTCCTTGGCGACGATCAGCGGATCGGCGCTCTGCGTGTCGCTGCCCTTGTGCACCCGCATGGTGAGGGTGCTGAGATCGAGTTCGCGCCCGTCGGCCCACACGCGCCTGATGAACGCGATGCGGCCCTCGCACAGGCCCACCGCGAGATTGGCGAAATAGGAATAGGACGTGGTGACGGTTTTCGGCCCGCTCATGCCCTTGCCGCCCTGACTTCCTCGGTCAGACTTGGTGTTCACCACCTCCTCCAGGCGCGTCGCCCAGATGAGCTGGCCGCCGATGCGCGCCCGGCCATAGACCCGCGGAATCGGCGCCCCCTCCGTGGAGGTGAGCCCGTCGATGTCCTTGAGGCGCGGGCCCTCCACATGTTTCGTGTCGCTGCCGGAAAAGAGCGCGTTGTCGATGGCAGCGCCCGCGAGCGCGCCGAGGGCCCGCCCTGCCATGGCGCCGATCGGCCCGCCGACCATGCCGCCCACGACGGAGCCGACTGTTTGCAGAACGATGGTGGCCATCAGGGTGCATCCGGAAAACGAAAGGCATGGGACAGGTGACGCCGCCACCAGGGATGGAACGCGACTTCCGCAACCGCAGCAGCATCATGGGCGTGGATCATGGTGTCGGGCGCGGTCGCGATTGCGCAGTGCTTGGCCGGCAGGTTCTCGCGCCAGCGGAACAGCAGCACGTCGCCGGCCGCGAATTGCGCGGGCTCGACTTCGACGAGATGCTTCCGCGCGGCCGCCACGAGCGTGTCGGCTCCGGCCTCCGCCCAATCGGGCGAGTACGGCGGCGGCAACTCGGGCTCGGCCCCCATGACGCCGCGCCACACGCCGCGCAGCAGCCCGAGGCAGTCGCAGCCGACGCCTTTCAGCGAGGCCTGGTGACGGTAGGGCGTGCCGATCCAGGATCTGGCTTCAGTGATGATGAGGTGAGGTGTGGGCATGACGATGCTCGCGGCAGCACCCTCCCCTCGAGGGGGAGGGTCGGCTCGAAGAGCCGGGGTGGGGTGAATGGCGCAGGTGTTTTGATTGGCTGTGCGTTAGGTCCGAGTCCGCTCGGGCAAGGGCGCGCTGCCGCCCCGCCCCGCCGCCCTGAAGGGCGTCGACCCTCCCCCTCGGATCTCGGGTGTTCCCGAGATCCGCATTCTCAATGCGCAAGTCGGGAACACCCGACTTGCGTTGGGGAGGGTGAATACGGCCTCACCTGAAAAAGCTCCCGCCATCCAGCCCCGGCTCGCCCTGCTGCGGCATGCGGATGATGAAGTCGTTGCCGGGCATGTGCGGGAAGCCGCGGAAGTTCGCCACGTTGTCGAACCTCCTGCGGCATATGGCATGGGTCTTGTCGCAGCCCGCTGTCACGCGGAACGTGTCGCCCGCCTTGATGGGCTGCGGCGCGCGCTGCCACAGGTCGAACTCGTCCACTCCGCTGATCGCACGATGCACCTTGATCTCGACGGAGACACCCGTGTTGTCACCGGTGACCCAGGTGAGCCTGCCGGCATTGCACCATCCGTCCGCAAAGCCGATGCCGGAAGCGGCGATGCTCAGCGCGCCATCGGTGCGCGTGACCGTGCCGGTGTCGGTATAGGCTGGTGCGGAGAGGTTGACGCCGCACTGCGCATCGCCGAGATCGGCCGAGCAGGTGGCGCGGAAGAGCCGCCCGCGCTCCTCGTCGAAGCGGTGCATGAGCCCCCGCACCTCGGCGACGAAGCTGCCGTCGGCACGACGGATCTCGCCGATGGAGCCGATGTCGAGGAGCACGCGCTCGTCGACATTGCTCCAGTTCACGAGCTAGGTCTCCACGCTCGCGTCGTCGTAGAGGCCGGACGCGATGTCGTCCTCGGTGAGCCCTGCGGAGACAAGCGCGCCCGCCACCTCGCCGCCGCCGACCGCGAAACCAAGTTCGGCGGTGGCTTCCGCGGCCTCCAACCCCGAGCGCGCCGCATAGGTGGTGCCACTGATGACGATGTCGCGCTCATGATCTGTGAAGCCGAAGGACACGCCGTCCCGCCGGATGAGCCGCCAGCAATGGCAGAGCGTGGTGGCTCCATCGGTGAGATGGGTGGCAAGGTTTTGGGGGATAGTGCGCATGGAAATTCAGCTTGAATTGTGGGGCGTCCGTCAATTCACCCGCTCGTCATGGCCGGGCTCGTCCCGGCCATCCACGTTTTCGATCCACTGTGGCTCCTTCCGCCCTCATCCTGAGGAGGTCGCGTCAGTGACCGTCTCGAAGGAGGCTTCAGTAGGCGCTGGATGATCCTTCGAGACGCAGCCTGACGGCTGCTCCTCAGGATGAGGCTGGAGAGGCAGGCAGCAAAGACATGGATCCCCGGAACAGGTCCGGGGATGACGAAGAGGGTGGCAGGACTGGAGGAGCATCGGAATCAGAGGGTGTAATTCCCGGCCGGAGCGAAGCGGAGGGGAAGGGAATCCACCCGTACCCTCAGCGCGTGATCGTGGATCCCCTTCCCGCACTTCGTGCGCCGGGGATGACAAAGGCGAATGTCAGGGAACGATTTCGATCAGCGGGATCTGCGGGATGCCGCCGGCATCGAAGGTGGAGAGGTCGATGTCGAGCTCGTCCGTGTCGAAGCGCACCGGCACGTCGAAGGCGAAGCCCGCCGTGATGATGGCGCCGGCAGGCGGCGCGGCCGCGAAGGTCACGATGCCCGTAGTCGGATCGCAGTTGAAGCCTGAGCCCACCGTCTGCTCCACGCCGTTGACCGCAACCCGCACCGTGCCGCCGACCGGCTTGGCGATGCTGCGGCTGTAGGGCGCGAAGGCGGAGCCGTAGGCCTTCACCAGCTGGAAGTTCCGCTCCGCCCCGGTGCCGGTGCCGATGCGCTGGTCCAGCGGTGTCGGCTCCCTGGAGGGCGGGCCGGAGCGCCAGTCGGTGCGGTCGCGGAAGCGGAAGCCGTAGAGCCTGCCGCGCCGCTCCTCGAAGAACGCGATCACCGTGTGCAAGGCATCGACGGTTCTCACGCCCAATCCCGCATCATAGCGGCGGCGCGAGCCGGCCCAGCGGCTGTTGCGGTGCTCACGGCCGGATGCGAGCGTGACGATATCGGTCCGCCGCACGGGCCCGCCCCGGCTGCCGAGGCTGACGTCGAGCGGAAAGCGGACCTCGTGGAAGTCTGAGGCCATGGGCATGTCCTGAAGTTTGAAACGAAAGAACCGGGGTGGCGTTGACGAGGCGCAAGCCATTCAACACGGAGGCGGCCCGCGATGAGCAATGCTCCCAACGACCTCGCGCAGGATTTCCCGGACAAGGTCGACCGGATTCACCAGCTGAAGACGAGCAACGGCCGCTTCGCACGGCTCTACGACGAGTATGACGAGCTGAACCGCACCATCCACCGGATCGAGACCCGGGTGGAGCCCAAGTCCGAGGAGGCCGAGGAGGAGCTCAAGCGCCGCCGCCTGCAGATCAAGGACGAGATCATGGCCATGCTCGAGGGCACCGACGCCTGATGCCCTCACATCCCGCGCTGGCCCCGCGCGACCGCGCGGGCGAGCGCAGCTGACACCTGCGCCTCGGAGCGGCGGAAGCTGTCCGCATCCGGGGTCGTGACGTTCACGGTCACCGAGACCGGCCGCCCTCCCCCGCCGCCCCGCACGCCGAGCCGCCCGTCCGGCCCGCGCGCCAGCGGCATCACGGCTTCCGCCCCCTGCTCGCCCATGAGGCCGAGCCCGCGCCCGAGCGGAAAATAGGTTGGCGCGCCGACAACACCGCCCTTGGCGAACGGCATCAGCATGCCGCGCGAGAGCACGCCTCCCTTAGCGAGCGCAGGTCCTCCAGCGCCGAAGAGGGAGCCGAGGATCGAGCCCAGCCCGTTGGCCAATCCTCCGAAAAGCCCACCCCCATCGAGCGGCAGCGAACCCTGCAGAGCGCCGGTCATCATCCCCTTCACGCTCTGGCTCAGGGCGAGCTGCAGCGGCGCCAGCGCCAGACGCAACCCCGTTTCCACAAGGGATTGGCGCACAGATTTCAGAACGTTATCAAATTTCTTGCCTTCCGAGACATTCTTGGCGAAAGCCTTGGACAGAGAGTCCCCGAACTTTTCGGAGAGGCCAATGAGAGTGGTGAGTTGGCGCTTACGGTCTTCGTCGGCTTCTTTCTCGGCGGGCGTCATCACTGGTGGTTTAAGGGGATCGTTCAAGGTCACGCTCCTCGTGGGGTTTTTGACTGCAGGATGCACAACATCAAGGTCACCTGAGCCAGTTTATATTTCGAAGCTATCTGATGCCGCACTCCAGCAGGCCAAACGGGAGTGTGCATACGAAGCCGAGAAAGCGACGGCGTCTGTAAAGCCCGGGTATGCTTATTATCCCTGGTTGCGTGTGTACGTTATGTGCCTTGAAATCAAGGGAGTGAAGTACGTCGAGCAACGCTAAGACCACAGAAAGTTGATTTGCCTTGATGACGCGGACTCCACAGCAAATTTAGGCACCCTCCGAGATGTTCTTGGCGAAAGCATTGGATAGGTATTCACCGAACCGTTCAGAGAGGCCGATGAGGGTGTTGAGCTGGCGCTGTCTATCCTTGTTACCCTTATCACCTGCACCTGAATTTGATCTCAACGGTTCGGCCATCGCTAAATCTCCTAGAGTAAAGCTGGGCCTGGCAGCGCTTGTGTTGTTTTCATAGGGCGCTTGTATCAGCGCTCCGGCGACTACGACCCAAATGATCTACGGAACCCCTGGCACGGTCTCCGCCCAATGGAGCCGAATTCAGGATGCGTGCAATTATGAAGCCGAGAAGGCGACGGCATCTGCAAGCCTCAAGACTCCAACTGAGTACAGGAGGTTCCGTCTCTTCAACATGTGTGCGAAGCTGAAAGGTGCGACATTCGTCGGTAAGGTCACCATGCCAGATGCCGAGTGGGAGCGCATTTCAATGCGATGCAAAGCAGAGGCCCGAACAGCCGTTGCCAAGCAACCCGCCTCACGTAGCCGAGACGAATTGCAGGAGGACCTCGAGATCGATTGCGCCAAGCGGAATGGTGCGGTGTTTCGCCAAGACTACTATCCTTAAAATTGAAGCATCATCATTAAGATTCAGGCTTACCCGTCCGGAAACACCTCCATCAACCTACTGAGATCGTCACTTAACGCGGGCTCGCTCTTTCGCCCGCCCTGCAATCCCTCCCATGCCGCCATCAACTCGCGCGGCGTTGCACGCCAGAAACTCTCCGGACTCCACCGCAGGATACCTAAGGCCAGCATCATCGCGTCATCCCAGGGGAAGGCGCATGGATCGCGCTCGTCTCCTGGGATGACGGAGGGTTTGGCGATGGCTCGCCTCCACCGAAGGTCATGAGGAGAAGATCGGCCAGCGCCGCGGCAACAGGCTCGATGCCCTCGTGCAGGGGCAGGTTCGCCACCTGCGCGTCGCTCAATCCATGTCCGCCGCCGCGCAAGGCAACGCTGAGCAGCATGAGGAGATCGCGGCTCGACAGGCGCCCGGTGCCGAAGCGCTCCGTCAGCGCCATAAGATCCTGCACGCCGAAGGCATCCTCCAGCTCCGCAAGCGCGCCGAGCGTGAGGCAGAGGGTGTAGCGCGTGTCGCCGAGCTGAAGCGCCACCTCGCCTCGTCGTCTATTGGCCATGGTGCCTCCTATATCGCCACGAAGGCGAGCGCGCCGGCGGATTCGAACGCCATCTCGAACGTCACCTCGCCCGCATGGTCGCCGCGGTATTCCAGGCTTGTGATCTGGAAGGGGCCCTCGATGCGTCCGAAATCCGGAATGACGATCTGATAGGTGAGGATGTCGCCGTCGAAGAAGACCTGGCGCATGCGGGCGTCCGACGCTTCGTCCTTGAACACGCCGGAGCCGGAGATGCTGGCGCGGCGCACGCCGACGCCGGCCAGAAGCTCGCGCCAGCGCCCGGCGGATTCGGAATGCGTCACGTCGACGGTTTCGGCGTTGAAGGCGATCTGGCGCGTGCGCAGTCCCGCCACGGTCACTAAGGCATTGCCGCCGTCGCTGATCTTGATGAGCAGGTCCTTGCCCTTCTGAGCAGGCATGGGATGTCCTTTGTTTGATTGATGAAGGTGTTCGCGGCAGAGGGCAAGGGAGCTGCCGTGTCATTCCCGGCGCACGCAGTGCGGGAAGGGGATCCACTCATACGCGCAGCGCCATGGATTCCCTTCCCCTCCGCTGCGCTCCGGCCGGGAATGACACCGGATGGAGAAAAGCGCCCTATCCTGCCATCTCGGTCACAGCGCGCAGGCGCAAGGTGACGCGGGCAAGTCCCGAATCCTTGTCGCGGGCGGAGGCGAGCTCCGTGACGCGCAGGTTGACGAGACGGTGGCCGTCGATGGTGAGCGCCGCATCGTCGAGGATCGCAAAAAAGCGGTCGGCCACCATGAGGGCCGTGCGGGCGCCGCCCTTCTCCGACCAGATCACGAGATCGATACTCTGCGCATGGCCGCGGTCGAGATCGGTGGACCAGTCCTCGGCCTTCACGTCGCCGAAGAGCGCATAGACCGGCTCGGCCCCACGCGGCGGCTCGTCATAGAGGCGAAGCGCGCCGCCCATGAGCGTGCGCAGCTCCGCGTCCGCAGAGGCCGCGTCGAGGATCGCGCGGCGTAAGGAAAGCACCGGGCTCGTCATGCCCTCACCTCTTCGACGAGACAGACGAGATCGCGCTTCGACCCATCCGGATCCGACGCGGCCCGGATGGCGAAGCGGCGCAGGCCCGAAGTGAGCCGCATGGCGCCGGTCACCCCCTCGCGGTAGCGCAGGGTGATGCGGTGGGTGAGGCTCTGCTCCGGCCGGTCGGAGCGCACGCGCTCGTGGCCCGAGAGCATCTCGATGGCGCCCCACACCTGAGGCCCCGGCGCATAGGAGCGGATGACCCCGCCGAAGCCGTCAGGCCGCTCCAGCGGCAATTCGAGCACGAACCGGCGTGAGCGCGCGCCAATGGGAATGGATTTGGTTGTCATGAAACGTCTCGCGGATTAAAGCCGCGCCCTCTGGAACGGCGCCACGAGCGCCAGCGCCTCGGGCGGGAGGATCTGCTCGCCCGCGATGTCGCCTCGGTTCTCGAACCAGTGCGCCACGAGGATGCGGATGGCGAGCTTCAGGGTTGCGGGCACCGTATCGGGCGTGGCCCCATAACCGGCCCGCAGCGCGATGGAGATGCCGTTGCGGGATTTGCCCGGCTCCGGCGCCCCCTTGACGAAAATGCGCGGCGGCTCGCTCAGCGCATCCGCCTCGAACGCATCGTCCGGCAGTTCCGTCGTGGCGCCCGAGGCATCGGTGATCCTGACCGCGTCCACGGCGATCAGGGGCGAGAGCGGCAGCAGGACCACGCCGTCGCGGGGCCAGCGGTCGAGCACCACGCGCCAGCCTTGCTCGATGAGAATCCGCCGGGACGCTGCCTCAACCGTGAGCCTGGCTGCCTTGATGAGGCCGGAAATCAGGTCATCCTGCGCGCTTTCGTCGTCATCGACGCGCAGGTAGGCTTTCACCTCGGCGAGCGTGATGGGCTCGTCGGCGGGGCCGCTGACGAATATGGGAATCATCGGAAACAAGGATCCTTGTGCTGTCATGAAGCGTCTGATCACGTTCTGTCTTGCGCTGGCGCTGCCTGCTGCGGGCGCCCACGCCATCATCGGCGGCCAACCCAATGAGGGTCCGCTGTCGCGCCAGAGCGTGATGGTGTTGAGTTCGAACGGCGGCGTGTGCAGCGCCGTGGTGCTGGCACCCGACGTGGTGCTCACCGCCGCCCATTGCGTCACGGGCGCGGCCGAGCACCGCGTGCATTTCCGCGATGAGGCGGGCGAGCCCGTGCTGATCGTGCCCGCTGCAAAGGCGGTGCATCCCGGCTACAACGCGAAGGCCATCGAGACGCGCCAGCGCTCCATCGACCTCGCGCTGATCCGCATTCCCGAGGCGCTGCCCGGGCGGTTCGAGCGGGCGACGCTCAGCGCCGCGAAGGTTCCCGAGAACACGTTCGTCACCGTCGGCGGCTATGGCCTTGCCCGCGAGGGCGATGCCAAGAGCACCGGCACCTTCCGCTCCGCGTCGCTGACCGCCGTCGAGCCCTATGGACCGAGCAGAATCCTGCTCTGGGCCGAAGGCTCCGGTTCGGCCAGCGCCTGCCAGGGCGATTCCGGCGGGCCGATGGCGTCTGGCACAACAGTCGCGGCCATCACCAGTTGGGCAGCGCCGGCCAAGGGCCGTAGCTGCGGAGGGCTGACGCAGGGCATTCTCGTCGGCCCACAGCGCGAGTGGATCGACAGGACCTTGAAGGGCTGGAATCGTGCGGCGTTGTGGAGCGGCAACGGGTTTTAGAAATTCATAATGTTACGGAACTAACCTCCGGCAGAGGTCTTGCCTCAAAAAGGTCCCTCCTTCACGGCATCATCATTCCATGCGCGCATTGCCGATCCTTGTCCTTGCTGCCTTGACCCTCATCGCAAGCCCGGCCTGGGCCATCCTGCAGGGTGCGTCCTCTCGCGATCCCAACGGGCTGCGCCGCTCGGTGGTCTCCATCGAGAACTCCCTCGGCGAGCTCTGCTCGGGCGTGATCGTCGGGCCCGATCTCGTGCTGACGGCGGCCCATTGCGTGATCGACCGCGCCGCCTATCGCGTCACGGCCCTGACCCGTGCGTTCCGGCCGCAGCGCTTCAACGTCGCCGCGCTCGCGATACACCCGACCTTCGTGCCCGGCACCACGCCGCGCACGCAGCCCGGCATCGATCTCGCCGTGGTCAAACTCGACCGGCCTCTTGGCCCCGACTTCCTGCCCCTCGATCCGACCCAGGCGGGCCGCATCGATGTGGGCGACGGCGTGACCATCGCGGGCTACGGGGTGCTGTCGGAGCGCGCCCGCGGCACGGCCCGGACGCTGCGCCAGACCAATCTCGTCTCGCTCGGCCCCATCGAGGTCGCGAACCGCGTCCTCATCGTTGCCGACCGCAACCGGCTCGCCGAGACCACGGGCGCGGGCGCCTGCCGGGGCGATTCCGGCGGCCCGATCCTCGCCGCAACCCAGAGCGGCTATCAGCTCTACGGCATCACGAGCTGGTCGAGCGGCGCCCTGCGCACCCGCACCCCCAGCGCCTGCGGCGGCCTTACGGCCGTGACCCCGGTGGTGGAGCACCTGCGCTGGATCGTGGGCAGCATGCAGAGCCTCAATGCCGCCTGGGCGGGGAATTGATCCGTCCAAGCACGTCTAATCGGAAACCACACCCACTCCGTCATGGCCGGGCTCGTCCCCGCCATCCCGATGCTGAAAAGCTCTGCGCCTCAACCATCGGGATCACCGGCACAAGACTGGTGATGACGTGAGCGGGTGTCATTCCCGGGCGGACGCGAAAGCGCAGGGAAAGGGAATCCACTCATAGACGCCGCGCTATGGATCCCCTTCCCGCACTTCGTGCCCCGGGGATGACACCGATGTTCAAGCCGCGAACTTCAACAGCTTGATCGCCGCGTAATCCTGCACGCCGCCGCCCACGCGCTTGGTGGTGTAGAACAGCACGTAGGGCTTGGCGGAATACGGATCGCGCAGCACGCGCATGCCGGTGCGATCCACCACGAGATAACCGCGCTTGAAGTCGCCGAACGCGATGGCGCAGGCATTCAAGCCAATGTCCGGCATGTCCTCGGCCTCGACGACCGTGAAGCCCATCAGCGTCGCGGCCTGGCCGATGCTCGCGGGCGGCGCCCAGAGGTACTGGCCGTTGTCGTCCTTGAAGCGGCGGATGGCGCTCTGCGTCTTGCGGTTCATCACGAAGGCGGCGTTCTGGCGATAGCCGGCCTTGAGGGCGTAGATCAGCTCCACCAGCACGTCGGACGGGTTTGACGCCGGGAAGGTCGCGCCGCCGGTGTTCACCGTGCCGAGGCGCCCCCACTCCCAGATTTCGTTCTCAACCGTGTCGGCGGCAAGAAAGCCCTTGGGCTTGTTCACGCCGTCGCCATTGACGAAGGCGGCGCTTTCCTGCTCGGCGAAGGCGGACTCGACCTCCTCGGCAATCCAGCTCTCGATATCCACCACCGCATCGTCGAGCAGGGTCTGGGTGGCAGCCGGCATGGCATAGAGCTCCATGGCCGGAAAGCTCATCTCGGACAGCGTGGGGCTTGCGGTCTGCGGCCGCGCCGCCGTCTCGCCCACCCAGCCGGTGGCCGGGCCCGTGGTCGAGAAGGCACGCTTGTACTGGCCGCCGGAGATCACCCGCACCGACGAGATGGCGCGGATGGGCGACACGTTGGAGAGGCGGCGCAGCACCTCGCGCTCGACCGTGTCGGGCACGAGATAGCCGCCGTCGGGGCCGGAGCCCGCCGAGAGCGCCTTCTCCTCTAGCCGCTTGAGACCGGTGGCCTCGCCGCTGCGGACATAGGCATGGAACGCACTCTTGTGCTCGGCCTGGGCCGGGTCGCGCTGGGCGTCGGGGTTGCCACCCAGGGGCGGGCGGGAACGCTCGAGGCTGAGACGGTCGAGGCGGCGCTTGGCGTCGTCGAGGGCGGTGTCGATGCGGGCGAGCTTTTCGTCCGTCACCACGTCGCCGGTGAGCCTGGTCTCGATCTGGGACAGGCGCGTGTCGTTGGCATCCTTGAACGCCTCGAAGGCGCGGGCGAAATCATCGAAGGCCGAGGCGACATCGTCGGACACGGCTTTGGTTTCAACAACGGGAATCATCGCAATCCATAGGTTTGAAAAGAGAAAAGCCCGCCGAAGGGCGGGCTCTGGGTCTGAAAAGAAAAAGGCCCGCCGGAGGGCGGGCCCATTGTTTCCCCGTGAAGGGAAGTCTTAGCGGCGGCGGGTCGTGCGGCGAGCCGGGCGGGTGTTGGCCTGAACCGTGTCTGACACGGCCGGGCCGGCCGCCGCACCGATCGCGCCGCCAGCCACGGCACCGACGGGTCCGGCGACGGCACCGACGCCCGCACCGACGGCCGCGCCGCCGATCCGCTCTTCCGTGGTCGTGCACGCAGCTGCCGCAAGGCCGACGAGCGCAACGAAAGCAAGCTTCTTCATGAGAACCTCCCGAGACAAGCGAAGAACAGACACCTCTCGCGTGAGGAAAGGGCCCGCAGCCTCCGCGCTCTTGCGGGCTCTCAGCTAACGCGCTCCCACGGACAAGGTTCAGGAAAACAATCTAACGGCGGTGCTGCGGATATGCACCGCGAGCTTCGGAGCCGCCTGCTTGACGGTTTCGACCCGCGCGCCGGGCAGCATCGGAAAGGTCACGACCGAGATCTCCCACAGGTCGAGCCGCTCCAGGCGCCGCAACCCGGTGGGCCGTTCGGCCCTCGCCCGCTCGACGCGAAAGCCGATGGAGAGCCCGTCGACGGCCCCGTCCCGCATGAGCGCATGGATGTCCCGCGCCCGTTCGACCGCCAGGTTGAGCCGGCCGCGCACGCGCAGGCCCCGCAGGTCCTCGGTGATGGAGAGCCAGCGCCCGATGGGCTGCGCCGGATCGTGCTGCCACAGCAGGCGCACCTGCGCGGCGCCGCGTTTCTTCAGGCTGTCGCGGAAGGCGCCCGGCATGACCACGTCCTTGCCGAGATCGGCCTCGCCGAGCAGGCTCGCATAGCCTTCGAACACACCCTCCGCATCGACGCCGCTCAGGGGCTCGGGCAGGAACTTGCGCTCGCGGACGGATGGTGCGACCGCATTCATCGCGCGGCCCCGCGGGCGGCTTTCGGCGGCTTCGGATCGAGCTTTTCGAGCTGGCGCACGAAGTCGCGGAACACCAGCGTGGCACGGGTCTGGCTCTCCCGTGCGGCCTTCGGCTTGCGCGGCGCGCGGGATGAGAGGCGGGTCATGTGGGGTCTCCCGAATGGCGTCGGTTGAACAGGGACAGCTCGCGCACGAACGCATCGAACCGGCGGTTGGCCGCGAACAGGTCGCGCAGGGTCATGGCAAGCAAAGCGGACGCCCCGCTGGCCCAGACGAACAGGGCCAGATGGGCAAGATCCCCGCGCCGGATGACGGCCTCGGTGATCTGGTCAAATGAGTTCATGATTTGTTCTCGTGAAAAGCTCCGTTGGAGGCACGTGATGAGAAAGTCTTGCTCGGATGTCAGTCCCTCCGCTGCGCTCCGGCCGGGAATGACACCCTCCTGGTCAAGGTGCGCCGATGCTGAAAAGCACTACGCTCGCCTCCCCTTCGCGCCATCAGCACGCCCATACCCCACCGCCTCGCGTTTCTCCTCATCCGAGAGAAACGCCGCCGCCGACACGCGGCGCCAGAGGCTTTCGCGCTCTTCGGCGAGAGCCTCAATGGCGTCGAGATCGGGCTCGAGGGCAAGCGTCTCGCGATAGGCCGGCGCGAGCCAGTGCGCGAGGGCCTCGGCCGTGCGCTTGACCATGGGGATCACGGTCTGGCGGTAGAAGGCGCGGTTGGCCTCCGCGTAGTTGGCGTGCGTGCTGTCGCCGGGCAGGCCCAGCAGCAGCGGCGGCACACCGAAGGCGAGCGCGATCTCGCGCGCGGCGGCGGCTTTCGCTTCCACGAAGTCCATGTCCTTCGGCGAGAGCGAGAGCGGCTTCCAGTCGAGGCCGCCTTCCAGCAGCAGCGGACGGCCCGCATTGCCGGCGCCCTGATAGTTCGTCTCCAGCTCTCCTTTCAGCCTGTCGAACTGCGCATCGGTGAGCGTCGCGCCGCCGACCACCAGCGCGCCGGAGGGCCGCGCCGCGTTGTCGAGAAGCGCCTTGTTCCAGGCGCCCGCCGCGTTGTGGATGTCGAGCGCGGTGGCGGCCGCCTCCATGGGCGAGAGGCCGTAATGATCGTCCGCCGGATGAAACAGCGTCAGGTGCAGGATCGGCGCCAGGATCTCGTCGCGGATCGGGAAGCGCACGGCCTGCGTGCCGACTGCATATTCGTAGGCAGCCGGCCAGCCGTCGGTATCGGGCACCACGCGCATGCGGTCGGGCCGCAGGGCGTGCAGCTCGTGCGGCGTGCCGTCGAGGCTCACCGCCTCCACATACGCGTTGCCCGACACCATCAGGTGCCCATAGAGGCTCTCGAGAAAGCGCTGCCCGCCCTCGCGCCCATTGGGCCGCGCCAGCAGCGACAGCAGCGGATGAGAGGGAAGCTCCCTCCCCTCGCTCATGAGCACCAGCGGCAGCGACGCCGCCGCCTCGCTCACGAGCCGCACCGCGCGGTGCACGATGGCGTTCTTCTGGAATCCCGCGCGGGCGAGCGCACCATAATCGCGCGGCGTCCACACGGGGCGGCCGGCGACGTAGAGCGCAATGGCTCCTTCAGCACGGGAGGCCTTGGCCTCCGGCGGCGCCTGGAGCCAGCGGGTCAGTCGGTTCAGCATGAAGTGGTCCTGCCTTGGTGGGCATGAAGAATGAAGAGCGATGCGGTGTGTCGGCCGCACGCCGCGTTGTCATGGCCGTCCCCGGACTTGATCCGGGGATCAGTCCCGGCCATCCCGGTGCAGAAAGGCGAGACGCTCATGCAGTCGAGATCACCGGCACAAGGCCGGTGATGACCCGGGAGGGTGTCATTCCCGGCCGGAGATGGCGAAGCCATCGGAGGGGAAGGGAATCTACAGCGCCGCGCATGGTCGTGATCCCCTTCCCGGTCCTTCGGACCGCCGGGATGACAAGCGGTGCCTCACGTCGATTCAGACTGCCGAGAACTTCCGCAGCCGATGACCGCAAAGCAGGCATGTCCGCCGCGTTCGTCATTGGCGCGTCACATACCCCAGGGTAATCTTCAATCGTTGCGGGGGCACCCGGCGACATTCACGCGCCAGCCGGGCCGCTTTTCCCGGACCGGCTGGCGCGACCATCGGTTTCTCAAGCTCTGCCCTCCCGACAGGGACGGCACGAGGCAGATGGCGGGGCGGATCGGCACGGATGGACTGCCATCCGCCCCGGCCCTGCAGCCATGATCCCCAGGGCGTTGCCCGAGGGCGCGGACCGCTCTGTCTCTTCCGAGACAAGCCGGCGCAAAAGGCTCACCCCATCAGGAGCCTTGAGGATTCTTTTCAACGGCATAGCTTATGCCGGGTGGCTTCACATGTTGCCCCTACGGTAGCCACGGCGCCCCGGCTGGAGATGTGCGTGAACACCACCCTTCGGCTGGGGCGTTCTAATTCACAACACCCGCACCCGCGGCTCGCGGCGTTCGCGCAGCATCAGCTCGGTGAGCGCCCAGACCAGCGCATCCATGCGGTCGGGCGAGCGGCCCGAGGTGAGGCCGCCGGGACCGAAATCGCACAGCTCGTCCTCCAGCTCCGGCAGCGCGCCCACATGGCGCACGCGATCTTGCGCGTAGAGCACGGAGACCGGCTCGGCGCGCAGGTACTTGCCGCGCGTGGCGCGTACGCTCACCACCGGCACGGACGGGTCGACCTCGCGGATCACGTTGCCCACCATCTCGCCGCCCTGGTTCGTCTCGACCACGAGCGCGTCGGCCTGCAGCCTTCTGTACAGCGCCACGGCCTTCGCGGCCCATTCGGGCGGCTTCAATCCTGACGCCGTCGCATCCTCCAGCACATAGGCCGTGCCGCCATCATCGACGCCGGCTGCCACGATCCCGCAGGCGTCCGCCCGCTTCGACGAGGAGGCCGGCGGATCGACCGCCACGACGATGCGCATGAGCGATGGCGCCGCGTCGATGCGGTTGCTCTCGATGACGTCGCGCGTCCAGAGCGCATCGGGACGGTCCTCGATGATGTCGCCGTCGAGTTCCTGCCGCCCGAGGCGCGTGCCCGCATAGCGGCGCACCACCGTGTCGAGAAAGGCGGGCGCCAGGTTCTCTGCGTTCTCACATGTGCGCATCCGCGACACCGCCACATGCGGATCGCCGAGAAAGCGTTTCAGGATCGGAATCGGGCGCGGCGTGGTCGTCACCATCTGGCGCGGATGGGCGCCGAGGCGCAGGCCGAACTGCAGCATGTCCCAGGTCTCCTCCACGTGCCGCCACTTGGCGAGCTCGTCCGCCCATGCGGCCTCGAATTGCGGACCGCGCAGCGAGTCGGGGTCTTCCGCCGAGAACACCTGCGCGACCGCGCCGTTCGGCCATTCGAGCTTGCGCAGCGACGGCGACCATGTGGGCCGCTCGTGCCGCGCATGGACGGCGAGAATGCCGGCAGGCCCCTCCACCATCACGTTGCGGGCATCCGAAAAGGTTTCGCCCACCAGGGCGATGCGCCGCGAGGCACTTGTGCCGAAATCGGGATCGCCGAGCGCGATGCCGCGCACCCATTCGGCGCCGGTGCGGGTCTTGCCCGCGCCGCGTCCGCCGAGGATGAGCCAGATCGTCCAGGGGTCGTGGTGCCGGGCGAGGCCCGGAAGGCGCTGCTCGGGCCGGCAGCGGATCGGCCAGAAGCGGAGAACGGTCTCGAAATCGCGCTCAGACCAAGAGGCCGTCGCGTCCGCGAGATTCTTCCTCCGCGATAACCCGGTCAAGGTGGCGAGCAAGCTCCTCGCGGAGTTCGTGCAGGCTGCGCCGGGGTCTGTTGTCATGGGGCTCGCTGTCATCGAGCGGTGAACTTTCCTGTTCCAGAAGCGCCCGGGCGGCTGCCAGCGTCCTGGCGTAAGACGCGAGCCTGCGGGCGGTCTTGTCGTGATCCTTGGCCTGGCCTCTGCGCTGCTCGTCCATGAGCGCGTCGATCTGCACCCGCGTGGCCTGCGCCAGGGCACGGGCCGCGTCGTTCACCGAGGCGACTGCGGCCTTCGCGATGCCGTCGATGCCACCCTGGTCCTTCGCGGCCTTGCTGAGCGCGTTCTCGCTAAGGGCCACATTGCGATGCGGCCAGCCCCAGCGCTCGCGCAGCCGCACGAAGGTGCCGGCGCTCACCCCGAGAAAGGCCTGGATATCGGGCAGATGCTTCTCCGGCTGGCGGGCGTAGATCTCCCAGGCCTGCTGCCTCTGCTCGTCCGCAATCTCGATTCTCTGGCGCATGGGAACAGCCAATAAAAAACCGCCCGAGCGGGGACGCTGGGCGGTGGAGGTTTGACCTGACGCGGTGAATGCGGGCGGGGGCTCTTCATTCACACTTCGTCAGTGTTCTCGTTTTGTACTCTAAGAGCGTCACGCTGTCAAGGTGAATCATCACAGCCTCTGAATTGCGCCGAAACCGCCAGGAACGGAAGAACACTGTGACTGTCTCGATGATCAGCCTCAGAACAGGCGCCTATCACCAGGCACTCATCTTTCATTCCACGACGTGACGATTCCCGGTGCCAGGAGGCTGTACGCGCTGCAATGCTGAAGGCTCTCCTGAAAACCGCACATCCACTGCGATCATATCGTGGTCGGACAGTGCCCTGCCCTGCTCGTCGCGTGCCGGGATGATCTGTGGGTTTGACGCCTCAAGCCCGCGCACCACGATCCAATCGAGCTTGCCGAAAGGCGGTTCGTGCTTGTTCGTGGGGCCTGGCGTCTGCGTGGGCCGCGCCAGGTTCGCGTGCCGCCATTCGAAGCCTGCCTCGCGGAGATCCGCGAAGAGCGGCTCATAAGCTTCAGGCGCCTCCAGCAGGAGATGCCGCTCGTCCTGGCCCCGCGGCAGGGCCTTGGTGTTGAAGTCGCCGCCGATCACGCAGGCCTCGCCAGGGGCGATCTCGTCCAGAGCCCGCAGCAGGGCCTTGATCTGCCCCTGCCGGTCGGCCGGATCGGTCTTGCTCTCCAGATGGGTGCTCACGATCCAGAGCGGTCGGGGCGCCTGAGCCACCCGGGCGGCGATCGCCATACGCCCGCCGATGCGTCGCTGAAAACCGTCGATGCCCGGAAACCACAGGCCGTGCTCCTCGAGCGGAATCAGCCGCGGGTGCTCCAGGGCGAGGCCCGTCACGACGGCGTTTCCGTGCAGGCCGCGGGCGTTGCTCTGACCGGCGCATTGCGCGATCTCGTCGGCGCCGCCGAGGTCGAGCTCCACGAACTCCGCCCCGTAGAGATAGCCCTTCCTCGACCCGGCGATCAGTTCGCAAAGAGTATGGACGTTGCCGGACCGCGCCATGCCCACATCGACCTCGCTGAGCAGCGTGACCTGCGCTCCGGCCTGCTCCATGAGATGCCGGGCCGCCCGCCTGTTCTTGAGGCGCTGGGCGTTGAACGCCGCAATCCTGAGGGAGCCGGGCCACGGCAGCGGCTCGGCCGGCGGGGCCTGCTCGACGGCGTGGAGGGCGGGAATGTGCGCGAGCAGGTTCCCGTGAGCAGCCTGCTGGTGTTGTTCGGATGCCTGTCGGGCCTCCTCCAGCACGGCGCTGTCCGGGGGCTGGAGACCAGACACGATGCGGTCGATCAAGGGGCGCATAGACAGGCCTTCAAAAAACCGTCATGAAACGTATCCATGGTAGGGCATCGCCTCTTGCCGAAAACCGACGGTCAACAAATCTTTTAGCTTGGCCTTAGGAACTTTTGGGCTAATTGGACGTTGTGTTGCCGCAATAAGCTTAGCCGGGGAGAGGGCCCATGATGTTTTGGGCTGTCGTTGTCGCGCTCGTTTCGGGCGCGTTTGCCTATGCGGGCGATCTGTCTTCCACGCTTGTCAGCTTCGCCGAGATCATCGGCGTCGTCGCCCTGTTCACCCTGATCTGCGCTGCCGAGGCTTTCAGCATCCCGAAGAACGCCTCGTTCGACAAGAACTCCGTTCAGACCGAGTCCTGATCGACCTGGACGGTCCCGGCGTGCGGATTCGCACCCTGCGCCCTAAAACTTGACCGCACGCTTCCGGGGGCACATTGCTCACGATGTGAAACCGTGATTATGTTTCAGATCATGACCATGTCCAACCCGGCACCGGCTGCATCCATTGATATGGAGCAGCTCACAAGCGACCTTGTGGCTTCGATCTCCGCTTCTCCGCGGGGAGCGTTGAACGATGCCCTGCAGCAGGCCCTCGCCCACACCGTCGAGGCGAAGGTCAATGCCCAGCTCGCCGTGGTCCTGGAGGGCATTGGGGACGCCTTCTACTCCCTCGATGCGCACTGGCGTTTCGGCTACATCAACCGGGCCGCGGAAACCTATTTCGGCCTTCCCCGCCAGGCGATGCTCCACAAGGTCATCTGGGACATGTTTCCCGAGTCCGAGGGCACCGATCTGCGCCGCCGCTACGAGGAGGTTTTCCTCTCCGGCCGCTCCCTGTCCTTCGAGGCGGAGGCGGTCGGTCGCCCCGGGCGCCACCTGGAGTTCCACGTCTTCCCCTATAACGGGGGCATCGGCGTCAGCTTCCGCGACTGGACGGAGCGTCGACAGGCGGAGGAGGAGCTGCGCGCCAGCGAGGCGCGCCTGAGCGCGCTGGCCAACAACGCGCCGGCCTGCATGTTCTATCAGACGAGCCACTCCCCGGCCTACCATGCCCGCAAGGTGCTCTACGTCTCGAAGACCTGCGAGACGCTCACGGGCATCCCCGCGGAGGAAGCGCAGGAGAACCCGGATCTTCTCTATAGCCTCGTGCTGCCGCAGCACCGGGACCGCATGCTCGCCCGGCGGCTGGAGAGCCTTCGCGACCTCACAGAATGCCAGGAAGAGGTCGAGATGCGGCATGCCAAGACCGGCGAGACCCGCTGGCACCGCATCATCACCACACCACGGCGGCTGGAGAACGGCAGCATCGTCTGGGACGGCATCCAGATCGACATCACCGATCACAAGCGGTCGGAAGAGCACCTGCGGCTCCTGCTCAACGAGCTGAACCACCGGGTGAAGAACACCCTGGTCACCGTCCAGTCCCTGGCATCCCAGAGCTTTCAGGTCCGAGGGGCCAACGGCATGCGGGATCTGCCCGCGCTCTACGCCACGTTTGAGGCGCGCCTCTTCGCCCTGGCGCGGGGTCATGACATCCTGACCCGGGAGAACTGGGAAGGCGCGGGCCTCGTCGAGATCGTCGCCCAGGCGTTCGCTCCCTACCGGGATCTCTCGGAAGATGGCTGCCGGATCCGGCTGGAGGGGCCGGACCTTCGCGTGAACCCCTCCATGGCCCTGAGCCTTTCCATGGCCATGCACGAGCTGTGCACCAATGCGGCCAAGTATGGCGCCCTCGGGGCTTCCGAGGGCCAGGTCCGGGTGTCCTGGTCGCCCCAGGAGACCGCATCCGGACCGCGCCTCGCCATGCGCTGGGAGGAGCATGGCGGCCCGCCCGTCTCCCCGCCCTCACGCAAGGGGTTCGGCTCGCGCCTGATCCAGGACGGTCTCGCGCGCGAGCCAAACGGCGAGGTTCGCCTGGTCTACCGGCCCGAAGGGGTGGTCTGCACGATCGACGTGCCGCTTTCCTAGGCAGACCCGGCAGGTTTTCAAGAACCGCATTGGTCATTAGTCGATACCGGCTCCAGGGTTCTTGCGGAGGGAACCTGATTTAGTGTCAATAGGGCCCAAGTGACGAAGTCACGATCCCAGAGGGAGGAGTTAGTTTTATGAAACGTCGTCAGTTTTTGCAGGCCACGGCGGTCGGCGCCGCGTCGACAGCGGTCGCTGCTCCGGCGATCGCGCAGTCGATGCCGGAAGTGAAGTGGCGCCTGCAGTCGGGCTTCCCGAAGTCGCTCGACACGATCTACGGCGCAGCCGAAGTGATGGCGAAGTTCGTCTCCGAGGCGACCGACGGCAAGTTCCAGATCCAGCCCTTCGCGGCCGGTGAAATCGTCGGCACGCCCCAGATCGCCGATGCGGTCGGCGGCGGCACCGTCGAGCTGGGTCACACCTGCTCCTACTACTACTTCGGCAAGGATCCGACCTTCGCCATTGGCACCGCCCTGCCCTTCGGCCTCAACGCCCGCCAGCAGAACGCGTGGCTCTATCACGGCGGCGGCAACGACCTGCTGAACGAGTTCTACGCCAAGCACAACCTGTACGGCATGCCCGCAGGAAACACCGGCGTGCAGATGGGCGGCTGGTTCCGCAAGGAGATCAAGACCGTTCAGGACCTGCAGGGCCTGAAGATGCGCATCGCCGGCCTTGCCGGTCAGGTGATGGCGAAGCTCGGCGTCGTGCCGCAGCAGATCCCGGGCGGCGACATCTATCCGTCGCTCGAGCGCGGCACCATCGACGCCGCCGAGTGGGTCGGCCCCTACGACGACGAGAAGCTCGGCTTCTCGAAAGTGGCGCCGTACTACTACTATCCTGGCTTCTGGGAAGGCGGCCCGTCGATCCACCTGTTCGTGAACCAGGCAAAATGGCGTGAATTGCCGAAGGCGTATCAGGCCATCCTGACCACGGCTTCGAGCTACGCCAACAACGACATGCTGGCCAAGTACGACGCCCGCAACCCGGCGGCCTTGCGCCGTCTGCTCGGCGCCGGCACCCAGCTGCGTCCGTTCTCGCAGGAGATCCTCGAGGCCGCCTACAAGGCCGCCAACGAGGTCTACGACGAGGTCTCGGGCAAGAATGCCGACTTCAAGAAGGTCTACGAGAGCGTCCGCGGCTTCCGCAACGAGGAATACCTCTGGTTCCAAGTGGCCGAATACGCCTTCGACACCTTCATGATCCGGGCTCGCGCCCGCGGCTGATCTTCAGTCCAGCCAGTCTCAAGAAAGGGCGATCGCAGGGTCGCCCTTTTTTATTGCCTGAAGCATCCTTACCTGAAGCGGCTCACCGGTCGTGCCGCTCCTTACGGATGACCCTGTACCCTCTCACCCCCAAGAGACGATGCGCTGGACCTTCCGCATCAGCTTCCTGCTTCTCTTAGGCTGGGCCATCTTCATGGTCTCGCCTTTCGTCGCGCTCTATGACTTGTCCAAGGCTGTTCAAGCCAGGGACGTCACGCGCATCGCCGAGCGGGTCAATTTCAATGCCCTGCGCGTCTCGCTCGCCCGCCAGATCCTCGGGGAGTACCTGAAGACCCAGGACATCAGCGAACGTGACCGGCAACTGGCCGCACAAGCCGGAGCTGCCGCGCTCAATCCGGTTCTGGAGGGCCTCCTCACGCCTCAGGCCTTGATCGATCTTCTCGAGGACGGGCAGCTGCAGCAGATCCAGCAGGAGGCTACGGCCGGGCCGGCGATCCGCTTCGATCCCGGCTCCCTGCAGCAAGCCTGGCGGAGCTTCATCCTGTCGGAATCGCAGGGCTTCCGGGCGATCACGATCCCGCTTACTCCGGACGAGCCCCGAGATCGGCAATTCAGGGTCACCTTGCGCCTGAGCGGCACCACCTGGCGCCTGACAGGAATCGACCTGCCCTCGTCGCTCCAGAAAGAGTTGACCAAGCGCGCCGCCATCGCTTCGAAGTAGATGCGTTAGACTACCCTGTCTATAGAAGGAACATTGATGGCAAGCTTAACGTTCTTCATCAGAAGTATTCTGATGAAGGATTGAGTTATGCGTAAACTTGCTATCGCGCTTTCTGCATCCGCTCTCTTTATGGCGCCTCATCTTGCCGTTGCCCAAGAGGGCACGGCAACGGGCGTTGCGACCGGCGCGCTAACCGGTGCGATCGTGGGCGGCCCCGTGGGCGCAGTGAGCGGCGCAGGTGTCGGCGGCATTGCGGGCGGCGTTGCCGAGCAGAATGCCAAGGCCCAATCAGTGTCGGGCGTGGTGACCGTTTCGGATCCTGCAACCACCGGCTCCATCCGCCAGAAGACCTGCAGCGTGGACATTCGGGGCAATCAGTCCTGCACGGAAGTCATTCGCTAGGAAAAATCAACAGTCGAGGCATGCAAAACCCGCCTGATGAGTTCAGGCGGGTTTTGCATGAGCATCGATCAGAATTGAATGCACAGAACACTTCAGCTGGAAGTGATGAGCTGCTTTTCATTCAGTGGACGAAAAGCCAGCCTACCGTAGCAAGCGGAAATACCGTACCGAGAATAAAACAGATGACATTTGATGTCATTTGACTTCCCTCCATGTCAGAACAACCATGAATTTCCCATAACGTTCCACAATGTTGGGAATACATTTCGCTCTATACGGTCAAGTTACGGCGAGCTAGTCCATAATTGCTTTATGAATACGCTCATTTAGCGCCTCGGAACCGAGCTTCGCCGTTTCCATTGTCAATGCGCATGTGGAGAGGGCGTAAACGATGGATGACCGAGACCGTTCCCGACTGGGGATCATGAGAGATGCGGAGTTCATCCGTAAGCTCCTCATCGGACTCGGCATCGGGCTCTTCGCCCTCCTCCTCTGGAAGCTGTCGGACGTTCTTCTGCTGGCCTTCGGCGCCATCCTGGTCGCCCTCCTGCTGCATGCCGCCGCCGAGGCACTGGAGCGCTACCTGCGGGTGCCGGATCGGTGGAGCCTGACGGTCGCGACCCTTCTTATCTTCGTGGGCCTGTTGGCCATGATGGCCCTGTTCGGAACGCAGGTTCGGGCTCAATTCTCCAACGTGGTGGAGCGACTGCCCTTTGCCGTCGACAACTTCGCCAAGAATCTCGGTCTCGGCGCGGTCAGCGACGACCTTGCCGAGATCATGAACAATGCCCCCAATGGCAGCATGGCAGCGCGCATTGCGGGTGTCGGCGGCGCCATTCTCGACGGGTTGGCGGACTTCATCCTCGTGGTGATTGCCGGCATCTATATCGCGGCGGCTCCCCGCGTTTACGGACAAGGCTTCGTCAAGCTGTTCCCCATCCGCCATCATGAACGGGTCGAGGACTCGCTGCAGGCTTCCGGACAGGCTCTGCGCCTGTGGCTGACGTCTCAGCTGATCGCCATGGCATGCGTCGCGGTGCTATCCACCATTGCCTATTGGCTCATCGGTCTGCCCTCGGCCCTGGCCCTCGGGCTCATCGCGGGTCTTGCGGATTTCATCCCCTTCCTCGGGCCCATTCTCGGTGCACTTCCGGCTGTTCTGATTGCTTTCAGCGTCAGCGGAGAGGCCGCACTCTGGACCGTTCTCGCGATGCTGGCCATCCAGCAGATCGAGGGCAACGTGATCTTTCCCCTAGTGGCCAGAAGCATGATCAGCATCCCGCCGGCCCTGGCGCTCTTTGCGATCCTGATCGGCAGCGTGCTGTTCGGCACGCTCGGCCTGATCTTCGGCTTTCCCCTCGCCGTGGTGACTTACGTTCTGGTGAAGAAGCTCTACGTCCGGGAGACCCTGGGCGAACATACGGACGTTCCAGGCGAGAATGAAAGCAATCGATCCCAGGGAGCAAGTTCGTAGGAACGCGATCGACACTCCATCGCAAGGAGAAGCCGCGGCCCTGCGGACAGCCCGTCCTGGAACCCTCGATCCGATTGCACATTAGACCGCTGTACTTTCATGCCCGCCCGATCATGCGCTGCGCTGACAATCTTCAGAGCGGCTGAGAGGCCGCGCTCTGGTTCGGAGGAGATCCTATGTCCGATATCGTCGTCAAAACGCCCCTGCAGTATCTCGACAAGGCGACATCCGCCCTGCGGGAGCTCGGGATCATCCCGCCCCAGGCCATGGATGCGCCGATCAACGGGCTCTTGGAGAAGATCTCGGACCTGGATCAGGACAGGATCGTGGTCATTGCCCGCACCCTGGGCCAGACCAGCGTGTTCAACGAGGTGGTGCGCGAGCAGACGCAGGCCATGGAGATCGGCGAGCGCTACCGCGAGATCACGGAATCCTTCAACTCCATCCGTGACGATACGAAGAAGATGGTCGACCAGCTGGACGACCAGAAGATCGATTTCTTCGAGCGCATCAATAACGTCTGGATGAAGGTGTCCCGGGGCGATGTCGCCGACCGTTTCGACAGGATCAAGGAAGTCTATCTCGATGTGACCCGGTCGACCAAGGATCAGATCGAGCGCGAGCAGATCATCCTCGACGCCTATCGCGATTTCCGCGGTGCTCTCAAGCATGCCGAGGTGATGGCTCTCGAGGTCCTGCGGACCGCCGAGCAGAAGCTTGAAGCCGCCAAGGCGGATCTGCAGCGGGCCTCCGATACGGTCGTCAACTTCAAGGGCACGGAAGTGGCCGAACGCGCCCGCCTCGAGCTCACCCGCGACGAACAGCTCCGGCGCACCCAGGACGAGGAGAAGCGCTATCAGATCGCCAAGGACCTCTCCGACAACCTGACGATCGGCTACAACACCTCCGAGGTGATCATGGCGCGCCTGATGCAGATGACGAATGCCAAGGAGCGCGTTTATGCCCAGGCGGTCTCGTTCTTCTCCACCAACGACTCGGTGTTCACGGCGCTCAAGGCTTCGTTTACCGGCATGTTCGGCCTGAACGAGTCGACCCAGACCTTGAACGAGATGAAGGAAGGCGTCTCCCGCAGCCTGGAGGTGCTGGCCGAGATCGGCGATCAGGTGGGCGAGGCCGCAGTGAAGGCAGGCTATGGTCCGACGATCCGGGCCGACGCGGTGAAGAAGCTCGTGGACTCCGTGATTACGTTCCAAGAGCGTTCTCAGGAGATCATCGGCGAGATGCGCCGGCTCTCGACGCAGAACTCGGCCGAGATCCGTGATGCGGTCGAGGACGGCAAGCGGCGCATCGCGCGCCTCGTGGCGGAAGGACAGGCGCTGCCGGCCAATGGCTGAGATGGTCGCCACACCGGCCGCGAGCCCGCCTGCCGGCACGCCCCGGAACCTCGACGAGGTGATGCTCGCGATGGACGTGGTGGACACGCTCCGCCACCAGGAGAACCTCGTCAGCCGCGAGCTCGGCGAGGGGGATCGCGATGCCCAGCTGCTGCAGCGCCTGCGCGAGATCTACCGGGGTCAGGGGATCGAGGTCCCCGACCGGATCCTGCAGGAGGGCGTGCAGGCCCTGAAAGAACAGCGCTTCGTCTACACGCCGCCCGGTCCCAGCTTCTCCCGCAGCGTGGCGCGGGCCTGGGTGAACCGGGGGCGGATCGGACGGCGCCTGTTGACGCTTTTGGCCCTGCTGGCCTTCGGTTGGGGTGCCTACCAGTTCGGCGTAGTCGAGCCTGCGCGCCAGCGGGTCGCGCAGGAGCAGGCGCAGGCCGAGAGGAACCGGATTGAACTGGCCGAACGGCTGCCGGTTGCCCTCACGCAGGGTCATGAAGACGTGCTGCGGGAGACCCAGCTGCCGGCCGCGAAGGAAAGGGCCGACCGCCTGCTCGCGGACGGGCAAGCCGCCGTCGCTCGCGGTGACGCCGACGGTGCCCGGCAGGCCCTCAATGACCTGGAGGTCCTGCGTGCGGAGCTGCGGCGAGAATACGTGCTGCGCATCGTCTCCCGTCCCGGGGAGCCCTCCGGCGTGTGGCGGGTGCCGGAGCGCAATCCGGCCGGCCGGAACTACTATCTGATCGTTGAGCCGGTTGCCCCGGACGGACGGATCCTCAGCCTGCCGGTCACGAGCGAAGAGGACGGCCGCACCGTGACCACTTCCAAGTGGGGCGTGCGCGTGAGCGAGGCCACGGCCATGCAGGTGCAGCGGGACAAGAGCGACGACGGCATCGTTCAGCGAAACCGTCTGGGCGAGAAGCGCAGGGGACAGCTCGACGTGGACTATCAGATGCCGGTTCTCAATGGTGCGATCACACAATGGTAGGGCGATGATTTCGGGACGTCAGGCACTCGCGCAGATCGAGCAGACCATCGAGAAGGCCCGTCAGCAGGAGGCCAAGTGCGAGCTTGCCTATACCCGGGCCACCGAAGAGGTCGGACGCCTTCGGATCCAGCGCACGGAAGCCTTCCGCGAACTGGCGCGGCTGAAGCTCGACGCGATCCGGCAGGATCAGGTCGTCGGCCAACTGGATGCCGCCGAACGGCAGGCGCTGAGCGTGCTCAACAGCCGCCAGGAAGCCCTGCGCCAGCTGAACGAGCGGCGGCGCCAGGCCGAGGAGCGGGTCAGGCAAGCCGAGGCCCAGCGGCAGGCCGCCGTGGATGCCCTGGAACAGGCCCTGGCCCAGGTCGAAGCCCTGCGCCGGGACGTGGAGGCCAGGGTCAGCACTGACCCTGAATGGATCACCGCCCGTGCCAGGGTGGCCGAGATCACCGGACAGGCGCAGCAGGCCGAGAAGAAGGCCGTGCAGGCAGAGACCGACCGGGACGAGAAGCGCCGCCCCTACGAGGCCGATCCGCTGTTCATGTATCTGTGGAAGCGCAAATTCGGCACGGCCGCCTACCGGGCTGGGCCCTTCACCCGGTACATGGACAGGATCGTGGCGCGCGTCGTCGGCTACGACAAGGCACGGGCCAACTACGCCCTGCTCAACGAGATCCCGGAACGGCTGCGGGAGCACGCGCGCCGCATCATCGATGATCTCAGAACCGTCCGGAGCCGGCTGACTGCCCTGGAGCGCCAGGCGCTCGTCGCTGCCGGCATTCCGCCGCTGGAGGAAAAGGCCGCCCAAGGCAGAGAGACCGTCGAAGAGTCCGACCGGAGGCTCACGGAGGCCCGGTCAGCCCTCACCAAGCTGGACCGAACCCACGATGCCTCGGTGCTGGAAGGTGACGCACCTTATCGGGAGGCCGTCGCACTGCTTGCCGCCGCCGACGAGCGCGAGGACCTCAACCAGCTCTATGAGGAAGCCCTGCGCACGCCCACCCCCCAGGACGAGGCGATCGTGCGCCGCATCCAGGCCACCGACGTCATGATCAACCGGGCGCTGCGCCAGGCGGTGGACGCCCACCGCCAGCTCAAGGAGACGGCCCAGCGCCGGGCCACGATCGAACAGGAATGGGAGGAGTTGCGCAGCCAGGGCTACGACACCCCCTACGGCACCTTTGGCAACGAGGCGGCCCTTGGCAACGTGCTCGGTGGCGTTCTCACCGGGGCAATCGGCGGAGCGATCCTCGGCCAGGTGCTGCGCGGCGGCTTCCATCACGGGCCCAGCCCCTGGGATTCCGGCTTCGGCGGCGGCATTCCCTTCCCTCAGCCGGGCGGCTTCGGAACGGGCGGGTCCTTCGGTGGAGGCGGCTTCAGGACCGGCGGATCCTTCTGACGAGGGAGCCCACCCTTAATCCTCGGGATGCTCCATCGGCCAGTCGGTGATGCGCTCCAGGAGTTCGGCGATGCTGAAGTTCTCCTCCGGGCCCGCCACCCGGTCGCGGACGGAGATGCCCGCCGCATGCACGGTCTCCGGGTCGCCGGAGACGAGCGGATGCCACCAATAGAGGTCTTGGCCCTCCGCCAGCAGACGGTAGGCGCAGGTCTGCGGCAGCCAGGAGAGGCTTCGGACCGCCTGCGGCGTCAGGCGCACGCAATCGGCCACCTTGGCCTGACGGTTCGGGTAGTCGCGGCAGCGGCAGGTCTGGTCGTCCAGGAGAGTACAGCCCACATTGGTGTACATGACCTCGGCCGTGTCCTCGTCCTCCAGCTTGACGAGGCAGCAGCGGCCGCAGCCGTCGCACAGGCTCTCCCACTCCTCGAGGCTCATGGCCTCCAAGGATTTCACGCGCCAGAAGGGTTGCTCCTCCGGCTGGGAGCGGATCAGGGGTGCGGCATTTGGCATGTGGGCGCTTTGACGTCTCTTTGAGGCGGTTTGAAGGAAAGTGCTAAACCGCACGTCCGGCAGCCTTTTACCCTCTAAGAGGTAAATCTCCGTGAACCTACAAACAAGGTTCGGAGTTATATATATCAGCCTCGCCGCGCTTCAGCGTTGCCGCTAGGATACCGAACGATCATAATATGAGTGCGGTCAGCCCGTCTGACCCTCCCCGAAGGACCGCCGTGAGCCAGCAGCCTCCCCTCCCTTTCACGACACGGATCAAGCGTGCCGCGCTCGCGTTCGATGCCTGGCTCAACTCGGCCCTGTTCCAGGGCCGCAGCGGCCTGGGGGATGCATGGGAATGGTACTCGGAAAAGATGAAGGGCCTGCGGTTTCGCGGCGCTCCCCGCGTTATCCTCGACCTGACGAGCGAGGCGACCACGCTCGGGGCGGGCGGCGCCGTGGTCATGCTGGCGCTCGCCCTTCCGGCCTTCCGGGAAACCGAGAGCGACTGGCTCAAGACCCAGGATCTCGCCATCACCTTCCTCGACCGTTACGGCCAGGAGGTGGGACGCCGCGGCCTGCACCTCGACGATTCCTACAAGCTTGAGGATTTCCCGGATCACCTGATCAAGGCGGCGCTGGCGACCGAGGACCGGCGCTTCTACGATCACTGGGGCATCGATCCCATCGGCACCTTCCGCGCCCTCTTGGTCAATGCCCAGGGCGGCGGCGTGGTGCAGGGTGGCTCCTCCATCACCCAGCAGTTGGCGAAGAACCTCTTCTTGACCAACGAACGCTCCCTCGAGCGCAAGATCAAGGAAGCGTTTCTGGCGCTCTGGCTCGAGTTTCACCTGACCAAGGACGAGATCCTCAAGCTCTACCTCGACCGCGCCTATATGGGCGGCGGCGCTCATGGTGCCGTGGCAGCGGCCGATTATTATTTCGGCAAGCCGGCCAAAGACCTGACCCTGGCGGAATCCGCCATGCTGGCCGGCCTGTTCAAGGCGCCGAGCAAGTACGCCCCGCACATCAACCTGCCGGCCGCCCGCGCCCGGGCGAACGAGGTGCTGCGCAACATGGTCGAAGCCGGCTTCCTCACCGAGGGCCAGATCCAGATCGCCCGGCGCAATCCTGCCACTCCGGTCAGCCGAGAGCGCGAAACAACGCCGGATTTCTATCTCGATTGGGCTTTCGAGCAGGTGAAGCTCCAGGCCTCGCAGAAGAAGTTCGGCAATGAGCGTGTGCTGATCGTGAAGACCCCGCTCGACACGAACCTGCAGCGCCACGCGGAGCAGACCCTCGAGAACATGCTTCGGCAGCACGGGCGCCAGTACAAGGCGGGTCAGGGCGCTCTCGTGGTGATGGATGTCGACGGGGCCGTCAGGGCTATCGTCGGCGGGCGCGATTACGGCCAGAGCCAGTTCAACCGCGCCACAGGCGGCCTGCGCCAACCGGGCTCGTCCTTCAAGCCGTTCGTCTATGCGGCGGCCATGACCACCAATCCGAAGCTGCGGCCGACCTCGAACGTGGTCGACCAGCCGATCTGTCTGGGCAACTGGTGCCCCCAGAACTACAACCGGTCGTTCTCCGGCTCTATGTCCCTGACGTCGGCCCTGGCCCGCTCGATCAATTCGATTCCGGTGCGCATGTCGCTTGAGATCGGCAAGGGGAATGCCAAGGCCGGCCGCGCCGTGATCGTCGATACGGCCAAGCGCATGGGCCTCACCCATCCGCTCACGGATTCGAGCTCCCTGCCCATCGGCGCCGCCGAGGTGACGGTCATCGACATGGCCGCCGCCTATGCGGTCTTCGCCAATGGCGGCAAGCGCGCCGACCCTTATGCCGCCTGGGAGGTGCGCAACTCGTCCGGTGAGGTCATCTTCCGCCATGACCGCGACACCCCGCCCAAGCAGGTGCTCGACACCCGCGTGGTGCAGGACATGAACTTCATGTTGAACAAGGTGGTCGAGGAAGGCACCGGCAAGCGGGCCATCCTCGAGGGAATTCCGGTCGCCGGCAAGACCGGCACCACGAACGGCTACAAGGACGCCTGGTTCGTGGGCTACACGGGCAACCTCGTGGCCAGCGTCTGGTATGGCAATGACGATTCCACGCCGATGAACGACATGACCGGCGGCACGCTTCCCGCCATGACCTGGCACGACGTGATGGATGTCGCGCACCAGAACCTGGAAATCCGCCCAATCCCCGGCGCAAGCCCGGCCAATGCCAATCGCGTCGCCTCCTCGAACCGTCCGTCGGCGGATCAGGCCCAGTCGCCCGCGCAGGCTTTCCTGGCCGGCACCCTGTCCCGCAAGTCCTATGAGGTCCTCGGCGGGATCGGCACCCTGTTCCAGTCGGTCGACCGCTCTGTCACGACGGGCAAGGCTCCCGAAGCGCCGCGCAGCTCGGCGGCTGTGAATACCCCCCGCCAAGTCGCCATGCCCTGACCATGCAGAGTGAGACTCTCTTGACGAACGCCCCTGCGGCCGGTTCGATGCGCGCGCCATCGAGGCCATCCCTGTCCGTGTCCATCCGCCGAGTTCCCACGGCCATCCTGGTCGTCTACACGCTTCTCCTGGCGCTGGGGCTCGGCCTGGGCTCGGCCTATTGGGCCATCAACGGCAATCCCCCGTTCGGCAGCCTCCGGCTCGGTCCGTGGCAGGCTTGGCCCCAGTTAGGCGCTCCTGCGGCCGATCCCTACATGCGCGCCATCATCGCGCGCCGGGGCGACGTTCCCCTCGCCACAGGCGAAGGTATGGGCTTCACGGCAAGCGTGGACAACGACGGCAGACCTCTCGACTCGGCCTGCTCCTACAGCATCGGCCCGGTTGCGCCCATCGCCCGTGTCTGGACCCTGACCCTGTATGACCAAGCCGGCCGTTTGCCGAGCACTGAACTCAGGCGCGGGAGTTTCACTTCAGCCGAAGTGCTTCGCGACGCGCAGGACCGTTTCTCCATCGCCCTGTCTCGGAGCGTGCAGCCGGGCAACTGGCTCCAGCTTCCCGCGGGAGGCACCTTCACGGTGGTGCTGCGCCTCTACGACCCTCCAGGCGCGGCGGGGGCCAATCTCGAAGAGAGTGACATGCCCGTCATCCAGCGGCTGGAGTGCGGCGCATGAGAGGGTTCGGCCGGTTCATCATCGCCACCCTCTGCGGCCTCGTCATCGCGGTAGGGATCCACATCGCAGCCATCCTGGGCAGTCCCTATCTGGCCGATCAGGATGCGTTCTCCAAGGTCCAGGCGACCCTGACCGCCGACAAGGCTCAGATCATCAGCGCTCCCGGCGGCGAGAACACATGGCTGCCCAATCCCGATCCCGCTGCGGCGGTCGCCACCTGCGCGTTCGACCTGCGCAATGGGCCGATGCGGGTCGCCACCCGAACGGGCTCGCTCCTGCTATCCTTCTCCTTCCACAAGGAGACGGGCGGCGTGTTCTTCGCGGTGACGGACCGTGCCGCCGTGCGCGGCGAACTCGATATCGTCGCCATGACCGGGCGCCAGCTCGACGAGGCTCGGGCCGCCGAGGACGAGAACGCCCCCTCCCGCGACGTGCGGATCGTTGCTCCCGAGGTGCAGGGCTTCGTCATCGTGCGCGTCATCGCCCCTGCCCCCAGCCTGCGACCCCAGGCGGAAGAGATGGCGAAGGCGGTTTCCTGCACGGCCGAGCAGGACGCCTGATCGGCATGGCCTGGCGGCCGATGACCCCGCAGGATCTGACCCAGGTTCAGGCTCTGGCGGATGCGATCCATGTCAGCCACCCGGAGGATCCCGAGGTTCTGGCCGAGCGGCAGCGCCTCTATCCGAAGGGCTGCTTCATGCTGGTCGATGATGAACGCGCCATCGGCTATGCGCTCACCCACCCCTGGCGTTTCGCGGAGCCACCATGTCTGAACCGGCTTCTCGGCGCGATCCCGTCCCCGGCCACAACCTACTACATTCACGACGTCGCCCTGCTGCCTGCGGCGCGGGGCAAGGGCTATGCGGCGCAGATCACGAGCCTGTTGGTGGGCCATGCGCGCAAGGCGGGTTTCGACAATCTGTCGCTGGTCGCCGTCAACAAGTCGCAAGTCTTCTGGGAGAAGGCAGGCTTTCGCGAGGTTGCGGTTCCGGGCCTGGGAGCAAAGCTCGCAAGCTATGGACCGGATGCAGCACTGATGGTGCGCGACGTGGCCAGCCTTTGAACGACGCCTAACGGCGCCACTTCGGCAATGAAAAAATCAATCGATCAGGAACGGCGACGGCCGCGGCCATTGGAGACCAATGGGTGGGAAGGGCCGGGATTGGGAGCCGGTCTCTCGTAGCGAACACCGGTGAAGAGAAGGATCTCGCCCCTGGGTTCGTTCGCGGACAGATGCGGACGCGGCGGCCGCTCCGAAATATCCGGGAATGCGATCACCAATCCTGGCGACCTCGTCCAGACGTCTTGCATCTTGCCCTCCTCTTCTATGGTGCCACTGGCTGCCTCGACGACTGACCCACAAAAAGAGACCTATGGTTAACAGATGGTTTCCACCGGCCTGGACCATGTCGAAAAAGGCCCAGCCTGACATGAAAACAACAGTCACGGCCGCGCTTATGTTCCGCTTCTGATCGCTCACATTCTGGGCAACGGACGCCCGTTAAAGGTGCGCTAAGATGCACCCCCTTAGCCTCTGCGCAGTTGCGTTGAAGCGAGTTGTTTATGGCGTCCTCTTCGAACCCGGATCTGTGGTCGGACCTGTCGGGCTTCGGCTCCTCCGAGAACGCAACGCCGGACATGCGCGCCGCTCTCCTGAAAGTGAACGCGGAGATGTTTGTCGCCGCGCCTGCACGGGACCGGGAGAGCATCGAAACCTTCGAAGCGCTCATGCTCGGTTCCCTGCCGCGCGGGGACGCAGCCACTCTCCTGGCGCTCGCCCGCATCCTTGCGCCCTGTGCCGATGCGCCAGCTTCCGTTCTCGACTATCTCGTTCAGCATTCGCCTGAGGCACGATCCTTCCTGCTCCAGCACGCTACGCATCTGCCCGAGACGGGAAACCGCCGGCAGCTCGCAACCCCTGCAGGGCGCCTGCGGCTCGCAGCCCGCCCTGATCTCGATCCCGCAACAATCCGCAGGCTGCTGCTTCTCGGCGAGGAGACTGTGGCGGAGGCCCTTGCGGCCAACCCCGCCGTTGCACCCGACACGGGCTCGTTCAAGCTCCTGGTGCAGCGCGCACGCTGCCGGCCTGCTCTTGCCCGCATCGTTCTCGGGCGAGACGATCTTCCGCCGAGCGACGCAGCAACCCTGTATCTCGCGGCCGATGCCACGCGGCGTGCTGGAATCCGCGAACACGTCGCCGCCCTGCTGGCCCGGCGGCGCATGACGCTGTCCTGCGCTCTCGCCGAGGAGGATGTCGCAGAACTCCTGGCTGTCAGCCGCCGGGGCGATGTGGAGCGGCTGGAGACCCTTCTCTCCACCTTCTTCGAGCTGTCCTCGTCGGTGGAGTGGCGGGTGCTCGAACTCGGACGCCATCGTCTGCTCGCGCTCGCGCTGAAAGCTCTCGGCATGAACAGGAGGGATGCGACGCGGATCTTCCTCTGCCTCCACCCTGCCCTGTCCTATCCGCTCTCGGCGATCAAGGAACTGGTGCGCGAAGTGCAGGACGTTCCCGGCCCGGTCGCCCTTGCGCTCGTCGAGGCGATCCTGGGCGTCAGGGCGCTGTCGCGGGAGCGTTAGACGTAAATCGCCTGAGGGTGAGCGGCCACCGTTCCGAGGAGGATGCCTGCCCGTCTGGATTTCTGTTAGGATTCTCCCATTCCGTCGGATGGATCGGAGAGCCGTATGTTCCTGGAAACGATCGAGGAAGAGCACGCAACCGGCAGGGTCGCGGAAATTTACGAGCGGCAGAGAGAGCAACTCGGCTTCGTCATGGAGGCGGCGAAATGCTTCACCGCCCGCCCCGACCTGCTGCCCATCTACACGGACTTCTCGGACAAAATCCGGGCCGGTTTTTCCCTTGGCCTGCGCGAATGGCGTTTGATCACTCTGATCGCCGCAAAGCACATCCCATCGACTTATTGCTCACAAGTCTACAGCAAGCAGCTCATCGCGGATCTGGGATCGAAGGACGCCGTTCTGGCGGTTCAGCGTGACTTTCGCGCCGCAGGTTTGTCTGCGAAGGACGTCGAGATGCTGTCCTATGCGGAGAAAGTCGCCATCGATGCATCTCGCATCTCGGAATCCGATATCGAGCGACTGCGGTCAGCAGGGTTTTCCGACCGGCAGATCTGCGACATCGCTCTCTGCGCGGCCTTTCGATGTTTCGTCAGCCGGTTCTTCGACGCGGTCGGGGCCGGCACGGAAGCAGCCTTCATCGACAGCGATGAAGAATTCAGGTCGAAGATGACCGTCGGCAGAGCCCTCTGAAACGGATCGACCCTCGAAACTAGTCGCCCGGCGCTAGGTCGAGGAGGTGCCTGCCCTGCCTGTCGTCGACTTCGACGAGCCAGAGGTCGGGATCGAAGCGCAACTCGCGGGTCATGCGCTCCTCCACGTCGAGGGGCATCACGCCTTGCAGGATGGGAGCGAAGAGTCGCTCGCCGCTGTCGTCGAGGAAAAGCTGCGGCGCGGGGCCGTACAGGCTTGCAGTGCCGTCGAGATGATCGACCTTCACGAAGATCGCTCCGGCCTCGGCCGCCCCGCGCTTGCGCAGGGCTGCGTCGAGGCCTTCCACCGCGCAGCGGCGGAGGTAAGCGGAAACCCAGAAGTCGGAGCGAAGGCGCGGCACTACTGAACCGCGATGCCGGAAGCGTTGGACAGTTCACGCAGGGTGCGCGCGTTGAACTCGCCCGTCACCGGCAGGCGCTTATCCTGCTCGAAGCGCTCGATGGCCTGCCGCGTTCCGGAGCCCATCACGCCGTCCACCTTCACGCTGTAGCCGAGCCGCGCGAGGGCGCGCTGGCCCGCCAGAACCGTGTCGCCGGGATCGGATCGGCCCACATTGCCGGGCGGCACCGGCACAGGTCCGCCCATGCGGATCATATCGGCGATCGGATCCCGCGGGGCGGTGCGCGCCGCCGGCGGTGCCGCTGCGGGCGCAGGCGGCTGAGCGCGCGCGGGAGGCGCAGCGGCCGGTGCGGGCTGACCGCCGTTGCGGATCATCTCCGTGATCGGGCTGCGCGCCACCGGCCTCGCCGCCGCGCCGGCGGCACCTGCTTCAGGTGCTGCAGCTGCGTGCGGAACGAAGGCATTCGGGTTCGGCCCCGTCGACGACTGCTCGGTCAGCTCAGCCCCGGGACGCACGGGAGGCAAGGGCCGATCAGCTCCGGCCTCGGCAGGCTCGGGTGCAAGGACGATCTCCCGTGTGTTGAAGAGAGGTGCGGGATGACGGCTGCTCTGAAGTGCCAGCGCGTTCCAGGCAATCGCCCCTCCGCATCCGGTGAGGAACAGAGCAGCGAGAATCTGCCGCGGATGTCCGAACACGAAAGCGGCCGCCTGCTCGGCCATGCCCGGCCTGCGCTGAGGCTTTGCGGCACGCCGCTGCGGCGGCCGTGCCGGCGCCTTGCGCCGCACCACGGCGGGGAGGTCCAGATCGTCATCGGGCTGATCGGCAAAAGCTTCGCGCAAGGGATCGTTCCGTTCTCAAAGGATGAGGTCGTTTTGGACCACGCAGCCGAAAGGACAAGCCCGCAGATGGATCCGCTTGCCGTCCTTCTGGAAACGGAGCCTGACAGAGGGCGCTTAAACGAAACCTAATTGCCGCAGCCGTTTCGTTGGAGTGGTCGGCATCGGCATCCTCTTGATCTTCCACAAGCTGCGGATCGGCGAAGATCGCACCGGTTTCCTATTACGTCACAAAGACTTGGCGCTGGCGCAAAGCAGCAAGGTTTCGTTCATCCTGTTTGCAGGTTTCCCATGACACGCCTACGCGGGACGCGTCCGGTCCGTTATGGTGCTGCATCATTGTTCGCTTCAGGCCATAGCGTCACCAATCATGTTGTCCATTCTCCGTTTCGTCCTGATCGTCGGCGCCATTTTCTACTACTCGCCGGTTCGCCAGAAAGGCGAAGGCACTGCCGCCATCGAGGCGTTCTTCACGCCGAAGTCCAGCGCGCCGGCGGCCCCCTCTCCGCTAACGGCCCCTGAGGGTCCAGGCCACCTAGAGACCGTCTGGAAGGCTCTGCCCGACAGCGCCAAGCAGGCTGTGGTCGACAAGATCATGACGTCCTCGGGCTTCCCCCTGGCGGACGCCTCCAGACCGGCCGATACCCTGAAGCCGGAGGACCGTGCGCTGGCCGCATCGAAGCCACGCACGTAAATTCACCGCACCCGTCGCCAAAGGGCGGCCCGATGGCTATATGAGCGGCAGACATCACAGGTTTTCCATGCTGCCGACCATCGATGAAATCGTTTCCAACTTCGAGCTGCTCGACGATTGGGAGGAGCGCTACCGCTACCTCATCGAGCTCGGCCGGATGATGCAGCCGCTGCCCGACGACGCCCATAGCGACGTCAACAAGGTGCAGGGCTGCGCCAGCCAGGTCTGGCTCCAGACGGATGTGAGAACCTCCGGAAACCAGCCGGTTCTGCATCTGCTCGGCGACAGCGATGCCCATATCGTGCGCGGGCTCGTGGCGCTCCTGATATCCCTCTATGACGGCAAGACCGCATCCGAGGCCCTCTCCACGGATGCGCTTGGCCTGTTCAAGGAGCTCGGCCTGTCCGAGCATCTGACGCCGCAACGGTCGAACGGCGTCAGATCCATGGTCGAGCGCATCCGCCGGGATGCGCAGGTGGCGCTGGCCGCCTCCTAGATCCGTCCGCCTTCGATCACCACAGCCTGCCACGTGCGGATGCCGCGCGAGGCGGCAGGACCGCGCGCTTCAGACTCGATGCCGTAATGCTCCGCGAGCCGCGCGAGCGCGAGGCGCACGACGATCTTGGCCGAGCGTGCGGGCCATTGCCGCTCCCGCTCGATCTGCTCCAACCCTTTTAGAAAACCGCACAGGTCGAGAAGCAGGTCGCTGAAATCGCTCCCGATGGCATCGAAGGCGTGGCGGAGCCTCTGGCGGGCCGCGACCATCCGGTCCGTGGCTTCGCCCGGAGAGGCAGGACCGCCGGACTTCGGCATGGCATCCCAGCGCGCCGTTACGCCTGGCAGCAGACCGGCAAGCATGATGTCGGTGCGAAGCCGCTCTCCCGCCTGATAGGCCGTCTCGTCGATCATCGGTTCGCCATTGCGGTCCCGGCGCCGGTGCAGCCAGTCGAGAGGGCTCTCCTCCGTGTCGATCCGCACGCGCGTCGTGCCCGTGGCTGTCTCAACAGTCGCGGCCGCCGTCTCGCGGTGCTGATGCAGGAAGGCGAGCTCCGCATCGGGCGCGCAGGTGCGGCGCCGATGGGCTTGCCCGGCTGAGGTCAGTTGCAGGGTCCGGCGGCCCGAGCCTGCCTGCTGCCAGCAGGCGAGATCCTCGCGCACGAGAGCGTCCGCAGACGCCGCCGCAAAGCGCCCTGCCCCGACCGAGACGCCGCCGCGGCGCCTGTGGATAAGCACGCTCGACGGGTCCGTCGGATCGATGAACGCCCAGGTCTCCGGCTGACCCAGAGCTCCGAGCAGGCGCTTTGCCTCCCGGGTCAGGGAATCGCCTGCAGGCTGTCCAACGACTGGCGCGGCCCTGTTCTTCACATGTCCTTTACGCCTGTTCGAACCAACCTTCTTCAGCCCTGAAAAGTCTGCTGCGGCAATACTTTGATGAACCGCATCGCCGTCTTCAATGTTCATGTTTTGTTCCCATAAATAAAGTAAGGAAGGGGTACCCCTTCCTCCTTCGATAGTGGGGGCATATTCCTAGTTGTCAACGCGATTCAAAACTGTTGATAAGACTGAGGATAACTCGGACAGCGCCGGATCCGCCCGCACAAAGGCCGCAATGATCCCCTGCCTTTTCGGCGGGGGATCTCTCAGGTTTACGCTGCAGACATGACGTTCAGCGATCCGGCCTCAGCCCCTTTCGCGAAGGGAAAATCCTCGTCGGCCCAACCCGTCATGCCACCCAGCATCAGCTTCACCGGACGTCCGAGTTGCGCCAGCCGCAGCGCGCCCCGGTCGGCGCCGTTGCAATGCGGGCCTGCGCAATAGACCACGAACAGCGTCGAGTCGGGCCAGGCGGACATCCGCTCCGATGTAATCTCCCGGTGCGGGAGGTTGAGAGCGCCCGGCACATGGCTGCGCGCATAGGCCTTGGGGCCGCGCACGTCGAGGAGCACGAAGTCGGCTTGGCCGCTCACGAACGCATCGTGCACATCGGCGCAATCGGTCTCCAACGAGAGGCGGCCGGCGAAATGTGCCTGTGCGGCGGCAGGTGCGGCAGCGGGAATGGCTGTGACGGAACTGGCTGGCATGAGAACCTCCTTGTGGAAAAGCCGTGGCCAGAGTTCCGCACAGGCGTCATCGTGGAAAGTGGCGCTCCCGCCAACAGACGTAAACATCATGCCAAACCACCTCGTCGTCGCCCTCGCCTATGACCGCCTGAGCACCTTCGAATTCGGCATCGCCGTCGAGGTCTTCGGATTGCCGCGTCCGGAGATGGGGCCGGACTGGTATCGTTTTGCCGTCTGCGCCATCGAGCCAGGCCCTTTGCGTGCCATCGGCGGCTTCCAGATCATGGCCGATGGCGGCCTCGAGCTGCTGGAGCAGGCGGACACCATCGTGATTCCCGGCTGGCGCGGAGCCTCCGCCGAGCCGGTCCCACCGGCCCTTGTCGACGCCCTGAGACGTGCGCATGAACGCGGCGCGCGGCTGATGTCGATCTGCTCCGGTGTTTTCGCGCTTGCAGCCACCGGCCTGCTGTCGGGACGCCGCGCGACGACCCACTGGCATTATGTGGAACAGCTCTCGGCAGCCTATCCCGAGATCAGGGTCGAGCCGGATATTCTGTATGTGGATGAAGGCCGGCTGCTGACATCCGCCGGCAGCGCTGCAGGCATCGACCTCTGCCTGCATGTGGTGCGCGCGGACTTCGGCCCCGAGATCGCCAACCGGCTCGCCCGCCGCCTCGTCGTGCCGCCGCATCGCGAGGGTGGGCAGGCGCAGTTCATCGAGCGTCCCGTTCCACCAGCCCGCGAGGGGGCACGATTCGCTCCCCTGTTCGACCGGATGCGGCAGCGGCTGAGCGAAGAGCAGCCCATCGACCTACTGGCCGCCGAGGCGGGCATGAGCACGCGAACGTTCCTGCGCCGCTTCAAGGCCGCAACGGGCCTGCCGCCGGGCGAGTGGCTGCTCGGGGAGCGCCTGATCCGCGCCCGCGAATTGCTGGAGACGACCCGAAACTCGATCGAGGACATTGCCGGCACAACCGGCTTCGGCTCCGCGGCAACGCTGCGCCATCACTTCCGGTCGCGGCTCGGCACCAGTCCGGTCGCTTATCGAAGCCGTTTCGCGCAGGAGGCTAAGGTCAACCCTGCCCTCAGCACGGCTCAGGAATGAAAAAAGCCGCCCAAGGGGCGGCTGATCTCAACGATTGGAAGTCGTTCAGCTGGAGCTGCGCGAGGAGCGGCGCTTCCGGCGCTGCTGACCGAGGCCCATTTCCTTGGCGAGCTCGGAGCGGGCCTTCGCGTAGTTGGGAGCCACCATCGGGTAATCGACGGGCAGGCCCCACTTCTCGCGATACTGCTCGGGGGTCATGTTGTACTGCGTGCGCAGGTGGCGCTTCAGCGACTTGAACTTCTTTCCGTCCTCGAGGCAGACGATGTAATCCGGGGTCACGGACTTCTTCACCGGGATCGCGGGCTTGGGCGCCTCGACCGGGACCTCCACCGTGCCGCCCCCGACACGAAGAAGAGCCGTATGGACCTCGTTGATCAGAGTCGGAAGGTCGGATGTAGGAACAGAATTATTGCTGACATAGGCGGAAACGATGTCGGCAGCCAGCTCAATGTAGTTCGAAGCAGCGATGTTGTCGCTCATTTTGATTTTCTTCCTTTCCGGCTCTTTAGAACAGCTCAAAAAAGCTTTTCAACCTATCTTTGAGTATTCTCGTCTGAAGCAATGCTTGCCTCTTCCTAGAACCGCACCGTACTTGCACAGAAATCGTGCTTGTTCGTCCAAGTATGGCAAATTCAGCCTCAATGCAAGATGTTCAAAAGGAAAACTTTGGAAAACTTCGTATCATCTTGGACTGTGCAATAAACCCTGGAGCAAAAGTTAATGCCTGTGTCCATAGGTTAGGCTCTCGATCACAATAATTTCATGCTTTGGAGCCGAAGAAGTAACTAGAAAGGCAGTTCGATAGAACATTCGGGCGCCTGTCATGCCCCATGCGGACCCTCGATGGGAAATCAGAGTTATCTGTGCATAATCCCTGCCCGATATCCTCACCGGAAGATTTCATGAAACCCGAGCGCCTCCCCTTCCATCCCCTGCCTGCTGCGCCGTCGGTTCCTGCGCGACCGCATGTCTTCGAGATGCATGGGTCTCAAGTTCGGGACGACTACGCCTGGCTGAAGGCAGAGAACTGGAAGGAGGTTCTCAAGGATCCGTCCGTCCTCGATCCGGAGATCCGCGCCTGCCTGGAACAGGAGAACGCCTACGCGGCCGCAGCCTTCGCCGGCACGGAGGAGTTCCAGGCGCGCCTCGTGGCCGAGATGCGCGGCCGCATCAAGGAAGACGATTCCAGCGTTCCCGAGCCTGACGGTCCTTACGCCTATTTCACCCGCTACCGGGAGGGCGGACAGCACCCGCTGGTCTGCCGCCAGCCGCGCGAAGGCGGACCTGAGACCATCATGCTCGACGGTGACAGAGAAGCCGAGGGCCATCCGTTCTTCGATCTCGGCGGAGCGGATCACTCGCCCGATCACCGGCTCCTTGCCTGGGGCGCCGACATCAAGGGGTCGGAATACTTCACGATCCGCGTGCGCGACCTGGAGAGCGGCACCGAACTGCCCGACGAGGTGACCCAGACCTCCGGCGGCGCCGTGTGGCTCAACGATTCGTCGAGCTTCTATTACGTGGAACTCGACGAGAACCACCGCCCGGTCCGGGTCAAGCTCCATCGCCTCGGCACCGGCTCCGATCAGGATCAGGTCGTCTACGAGGAGAAGGATCCCGGCTTCTTCGTGAAGCTCGGCACCACCCAGTCGGACGCCTTCGTGCTCATCGAGGCGAGCGACCACGAAACCTCCGAGATCTGGCTTCTCGACCGGGCCGATCCGTCGGCCACGCCACGGATCGTCGAGCCGCGCACGCCGCAACTCAAGTATGACGTGGAGCATCACGGGGACGATCTCATCATCCTGACCAACGCGGATGGATCGGAGGACTTCAAGATCGTCTCGGCCCCCGTGGCAATGCCCGGGCGCGAGCACTGGCGCGATCTGGTGCCCTACAGGCCGGGCACCATGATCCTCTCCCACGTGGCGCTCGCCCGCTATCTCGTGCGCCTCGAGCGGGAAGACGCGAATCCCCGCATCGTGCTGCGGGAATTCGCGACGGGCCGTGAGGAGAGCGTCGCCTTCGATGAGGAGGCCTATTCGCTGGGCTTCTCGGCGGGCTACGAGTTCGACACGGACATGATCCGCTATCACTACTCGTCGATGACCACCCCGAGCGAGGTGATCGACTACAACCTGCGCACCGGGGAACGCACGCTTCGCAAGCGGCAGGAAGTGCCGAGCGGGCATAATCCGGCCGATTACGTGACCCGCCGCCTGTTCGCCACCGCTCCCGACGGAGAGCAGGTACCGATCTCCATCGTCCACCGGCGCGAGGTCGCCCTCGACGGATCCGCGCCCTGTCTGCTCTACGGCTATGGCTCCTACGGCATGTCGATGCCGGCGGGCTTTCGCACTGGGATCCTGTCCCTCGTCGACCGGGGCTTCGTCTATGCCATCGCGCATATCCGCGGCGGAACGGAAAAGGGCTGGCGCTGGTACATGGACGGCAAGCGCGAGAAGAAACCCAACACCTTCACGGATTTCATCGCCTGCGGCGAGGCCCTGGTCGAGGCCGGCTACACCTCGCGCGGCCGAATCGTCGCCCATGGCGGCAGCGCCGGCGGCATGCTCATGGGGGCGGTGGCCAATCTGGCGCCGGACCTCTTTGCCGGGATCATCGCCGAGGTGCCCTTCGTCGACGTGCTCAACACCATGCTCGACAGCGAGTTGCCCCTCACCCCGCCCGAGTGGCCGGAATGGGGCAACCCGGCTGCGGACGAGGCCGCCTTCCGCACGATCCTGGCCTACTCGCCCTACGACAACGTGAAGCCCCAGGCCTATCCGGCGATCCTGGCGCTGGCAGGCCTCACCGACCCGCGCGTCACCTATTGGGAGCCGGCAAAATGGGTGGCGCGGCTGCGGGCTACCATGACAGGCGGCGGCCCGATCCTGTTCAGGCTCAACATGGAGGCCGGGCACGCCGGCGCTGCCGGCCGCTTCGACCGCCTCGAGGAGGTCGCCCTCGCTTATACCTTCGCGTTGAAGTCCATCGGGGGGTTTCAGAGCTGACGCAGAGCCCTATGTCTCGTTGTACCGTATCCTGCCGCTCAGTTTGAGGCAGTCGGGAGACACCGGGGATTTCGAGAGTATGCGTCGATGACCGAAAGGCGCCCTTCAGGCACGGCCGCCGATATCGCTTCCTATGGAGACGGCGACAGGCAGCGCCTTGCCGATCTGGAACGCCGCCTGCGTGAGACTGAGGATGCCCTGCGCCTGAGCAACGGCAAGCTGCGGATGGCGCTCGACATCGGCAAGGTCGGGTCCTGGGAGCGCGACCTCAGGACCGGAGAGGTGACGGGAACTGCGACCTTCAAGGCAACCCTGGGCCTGCCGCTAGATGCCTCCTTGAACTACGAGGAATTCGAGAAGCTCATCCATCCCGGCGATATGGACCGGATGAATCAGGCCATCGTCTTCGCGCTCAAGACGAAAACCGATTTCAATGTCGAGCACCGGGTGATCCGGCCCGATGGCCGCATCGGACGGGTTCTCGTCCGGGGAGGCGCAATCTTCGAGGGCGAGGAACCCGTTCGCCTGATGGGGATCATCCAGGATGTGACGGCCCGTGAGCAGGCCAAGGAGGATATGAATTCGGCGCAACGCCGTCAGGAGTTCCTCCTGACCCTGAACGACCAACTGCGCAGCCTCGAGGATCCCGACGCCATCATGGAGGCCACGGCCAAAAGCCTGGGGCGTTTCCTGAAGGTGGACTGTGCCGGGTATGGCGAGGTGGACGAGGAGCGCGGCGTCATCCTGGTGGAGCGTGAATGGTCTAAGGGAGCCATCGGCAACGAGGGGCGAGCCTACCGCCTCTACGATTTCCTGCCCACCATGATGGCGGAACTCAAGCTGGGCCGGCCCATCTTCGTCGAGGACATCAGGACCGACCCGCGCGCGGACAATCCCGAGGTCCAGACGGCTTACAGCACGATCAATGCCCGCGCGGCTCTGGCCGTGCCCCTGCTCAAGAACCAGAAGCTGACGGCTGTGCTCTACATGCACACGTCCCAGCCCCGCGCCTGGTTCGGAGACGAGCTGTCCCTCGTCGAGGACGTCGCCGAGCGGACATGGACGGCTGTGGAAAAGGCTCGGGCCGAAAGGGACCTGAGGGAAACCGATGCCCGGTTCCGACTGATCGCGGAGTCGCTGCCGGCACTGGTCTGGATTCTTAATCCGAAGACGGAACTGCTCTACACAAACGAGCGCTGGGTGACCTATTCGGGCCTTCCCCGCGAAGAGGCGCTCGGCCACAGCTGGACCCGGGCCATTCATCCCGACGACATGGCCAGAATGAGCGAGGAGCTGGTGCCGGTCGTCACCCTGCATACGCCCTATACGACGGAAGCAAGATACAGGTCGCATGAGGGTCATTACCGTTGGCATCTGATCCAGGGCGCCCCGATTCATTTCGAGAATGGGGAGTTCAAGGGTTGGGTCGGCACCAGCGTCGACATTCACGACCTGAAGGTGACGGAAGAGGCGCTCAGAAAAAGCGAGGAGCAGCTCCGCATCGCCCTTCAGGCCGCCAGGATGGGCGACTGGAGCTGGGATATCGCCACGGATGTGTTCGACCTCTCGGACAGAGCCGCGGAAATATTCGGTCTTGCCCGTGGATCGATCGAGAGAGAGGAGCTGGCCAGGCAGATACATCCATCCGACCTGCCCCGGATGATCGAATCCAAGATGGACGCTATTCAAAATCAGCAACAGTTCAGCACCGAACTCAGGGTGAGGCGTCTGAACGACAATGTTCAGGTTTGGGTCGCCGCCCAGGGCCAGGTGACCTACGATCAAGACGGCACCCCGAGCGGCATGACCGGGGTCGTTCAGGACATCACCGACCGCAAGCAGGCCGAGGAGCGTCAGCAGCTGCTGATCCGTGAGCTGCATCACCGGGTCAAGAACACGCTCGCCACCGTCCAAGCCATCGTCGGCTCCACCGCCCGCACGGCCTCCAGCATCGACGAGTTCTACCAGGGCTTCGTCGGCCGCATCGTGTCGCTCGCCCGCACCCACAACCTGCTCACCGAGGATCTGTGGCAGAAGGCAGCCCTCGAGGACCTGATCCAGACGGAGCTCGGCCCCTACGAGGACGAGGCGCGCAACCGCATCATCGTCGAAGGACCCCATGTGGAGCTGCCCTCGGAAGCAGCTGTGCCCATCGGCATGGCCATCCATGAGCTCACCACCAACGCGGCCAAGCATGGAGCCCTGTCGACCTTTGGTGGCCAGGTGGAGGTGCGCTGGCGGGTGGAGCCGGGCGAGGAGCGGCCGATCCTGCACTTTGCCTGGACCGAGCATGGCGGGCCGCGGGTGAGCACGCCCACCCGCCAGGGCTTCGGATCCAGACTGCTAAGGCGTGTGCTGGCCACACAGCTTCAGGCCGAGGTGCAGATGGAATTTCCCGAGGAGGGCCTGCACTTCACCATGACCATGACGATTCCAGGCGACCCGCCGATTTTCAACCCGGATCGCCCCGAGAATTAACCCTCTGTTCAATAGTCGTTCCCTCCTTTGATCTATTGCTGCCCTCTCAACATGACTTTACGGCATGAGGTGACGTAGCCTCCAGAAATGCTTAGAAAGCAGCAGACGCAGCTCCAGAGCATTGTTCATGATCAACAGGGTCGACGTTCCTCCGTTTCCTAAAGCCGTTGCGCCGCAAGGCGAGCGGCAGCCGAGCGCACAGGAAAAGGGCCGAGACATCAGCGGGACGGACTCACGCGGGAACAGCGCCATGCTGCGTCTGGCGCTTGAGATCGGCCGCTTGGGATCATGGGAGCGGGATCTCGTGACGAACGAGATGACGGCCAATCCGATCTGCAGGGCACATCTCGGGCTGCCGGTCGATGAGCCTTTGACCTTCGAGAAGCTGAAGAAGCTGCAGCATCCGGGCGATGTCGAGCGCATCAACCAGGCCGTCACCTATGCGCTGGCGACCCGATCCGATTTCAATGTGGAGCATCGGATCGTCCGTCCCGATGGTTATATCGGCCGCCTCCTCGTCAGGGGCACGCCGATTTTCGAAGATGGCAGACCGGTCCGTCTGGTCGGCGTGACGCAGGACGTGACGGAACGCGAGCGCGCCAAGGAAGAGCTCAAGGATGCCAGACACCGCCAGGATTTTCTCCTGAAGCTGAATGAGCAGCTTCGGAGCGTGAAAGATCCTTTCGCCGCCATGGAAGCGACGGCTCAGAGCATCGGCCAACTCCTGAAGGTGGATTGCGTCGGCCACGGCGAGGTGGACGATGGCCGTGGCGTGGTGCTCGTCGAGCGGGAATGGTCGAGAGGTGCGATCAGCAACGAAGGTCGTGCCTACCGCCTGCAGGAATTCCTCCACGGCATGATCGACGACTCGAAGGTGGGGCAGACCCTGACCATCGATGATGTTTCCGCCGATCCGCGAACGGGAAGCCCTGCTGTCCAAAACTTCTACAGCACCATCAACGCCAGGGCTGTTCTCACGGTCCCGCTGCTCAAGGAGGGCCACATCACGGCCATCCTCTATGTGATCTCGTCCACGCCGCGCTCCTGGTCGGAGGACGACGTGGCCCTGGTCGAGGACGTGGCTGAGCGCACCTGGACGGCTGTCGAGAAACTGCGTGCCGAACGCGGCCTGCATGATACCGAGTTCCGTTTCCGGACCTTTACCGAGGCGCTCCCCGGATTTGCATGGATCGCCACCCCGGAACTCGAACTGGTCTATTACGTGAATGAGCAAACCTGGTTCGAATTCTCGGGCCTTTCGCGCGAGCAGACCCTGGGCCACGGGTGGCTGTCGATCGTCCATCCCGAGGACCTCGCCGCCATCATGCAGGATGCCAAGAACGCGACCGGCGACGTGATGGAAGCCGAGATGCGCTATCGCTCGGTCGACGGAACCTATCACTGGCACATCGTCCGGGTGGGCTCGCTTTACGATTCCAGTGGCGAGTTCAAGGGCAAGATCGGGACGAGCATCAACATCCATAACCTGAAGGAAACCGAGGCGGCCCTGCGCAAGAGCGAGGAGCGGCTCGCCCTGGCACAACGCGCAGCCCGGATCGGCGTCTTCGATTGGGATGTGGGCAGCGGCACCATTACCTGGATGTCGGAGCAGGAAGAGCTGTTCGGGATCGAGCCCGGCAGTTTCGAGGGAACTTACGAAGGCTGGACCTCCCGCATTCACCCGGCCGACGTGAACGCGTTTGAAAAGAGCTTCCGGGAGGCGATTGCACGGGGCGATCGGGAGATGGGCTTCACGTATCGTATCCCGCTCCCGGATGGCTCCTTCCGCCACATCGAAGGCAGCCTGATGATCTTCTATGGGCAGGACAACGGCCCGGCTCGGATCATCGGCGTCAATATCGATGTCACCAAGCACAAGCAGGCTGAGCATCGCCAGCAGTTGCTGATCCGTGAGCTGCATCACCGGGTCAAGAACACGCTCGCCACCGTCCAAGCCATCGTCGGCTCCACCGCCCGCACGGCCTCCAGCATCGACGAGTTCTACCAGGGCTTCGTCGGCCGCATCGTGTCGCTCGCCCGCACCCACAACCTGCTCACCGAGGATCTGTGGCAGAAGGCAGCCCTCGAGGACCTGATCCAGACGGAGCTCGGCCCCTACGAGGACGAGGCGCGCAACCGCATCATCGTCGAAGGACCCCATGTGGAGCTGCCCTCGGAAGCAGCTGTGCCCATCGGCATGGCCATCCATGAGCTCACCACCAACGCGGCCAAGCATGGAGCCCTGTCGACCTTTGGTGGCCAGGTGGAGGTGCGCTGGCGGGTGGAGCCGGGCGAGGAGCGGCCGATCCTGCACTTTGCCTGGACCGAGCATGGCGGGCCGCGGGTGAGCACGCCCACCCGCCAGGGCTTCGGATCCAGACTGCTGCAAAGGGTTCTGGCAACGCAGCTTCAGGCGAATGTCGCGATGAACTTCCCCGAAGAAGGGCTTCGCTTCACCATGACCCTGCCGATTCCTGGTGCCCCGCCGATCTTCAACCCGGATCAATGACGCCATGCTGATGAACGCAAGCCGCTCCCACCTTGTCGTGGTCGATGTTCAGGCCCGCCTGATGCCCGCAATCCACGAGGGCGAAGGCCTTGTCCGCAATCTGGCGATCCTGCTCGAAGCAGCCAAGCGGCTCGGGGTTCCCGTAACGGTGACGGAGCAGTACCCCAAGGGGCTGGGAGCCACCCTTCCGGCGGTGGCGGAGGCGCTCCCCACGGAGGCCGTCACCCTGTCGAAGACCACGTTCTCGGCCGCCCGGGAGCCTTCCATCATGGAGCGGATCGCAACCATGCGGGGCAGCGGCCGGGATCATCTCGTGATCTGTGGAGCAGAGGCGCATATCTGCGTTCTGCAGACCGCCCTGGAGTTCAGGACATCAGGCTTCGAGGTCTTCGTGGTGGCCGATGCGGTATCGAGCCGCTCGCCTCACAGCGTCAGCGCCGCCTGCGCGCGCCTGCTGCATGCGGGCTGCCACTGGGTGACGACGGAGATGGTTGCCTTCGAATGGATGGAGCGGGCCGCGACGGACGAGTTCCGCGCTCTGGCCCCGCTCTTCAAAGACTAGCCGACGAATTGCCTTCACCGCCGGCCGCGATGAACTCCTTCAGTTCATCGAGAGACTGGAAGCGGAAGGTGCCGCTCGGGGTCTGAGCCTCGATGGAGCCGTCCGAGAACATGACGTACTTGTTGTCGCCGGAATTGTAGGTGCCGATGATCGTGGCCGGTCCCTCTTCGCCGGACGTCGCCTCGTCCTCGGTAAAGGCTTCCTGATCGGTTTCCGCAGCGGCAGGCTCGCTGTCACGTTGCAGTTCTACCTCGGAGTCAACGTCTGCAACGGGCTCCAGAGGCTCATCGCCCCGGTCGCGATCCCTGGCCTCGGGCTCACGTTCATTACCCTGCTCAAAGACCTCGACGTCGAGACCCGGCTCGGCAACGAGAGGCCCCTCCTCATCGTTGCGCTGCCGGTCCGCCAGGAGGAAGTCAGGCACCTTGAGTTCCGAGTCCTGCTCATCCTCGGCAGGCAGAACAACCGGTGTGGTCCTCGGCGGAAATGGAATGACAGGAGCCGCATCCCTGTGCTCGGGCCACTCGGCGGCTGCCACCGTGGAATTGTCCTGAGGCTTGTCCTGGAGTTCATCCTGCTCGCGTCTCTCCTGCTCCTCAAAGAGAGGCAGGGTCGGCTGGCTCTCGTCGTTACGGTCCTCGGTGGCACTCTCCTCAAAGGCGCCGGCCGCCTCTGCGGCCGCGAGACCGCTACCGAGCCCTGCGCCGGCAAGTGCTCCGGGAACGCGATGACCCGGGCTGAATTCATTGATGCCTGACCCAGCCTGCAGCCCTGAGAGGCGCTTCTCGATCTTCGCCAGCTTGGAGACCGCCGCGGCAATGCCGAGCAGAAGCGCACCGCTTGCGGCCGTGATGCTGCCTGCGATCACCATGGTCCAGCCGCGTTCGACCAGAACGATATCCCATCCGAAGAAGGCAGCCAGCAATCCGCCGAGGATCATCGCAAGAGCGAGGGCCAGAAGAGCGATGATCATGCTGTCTCCATCATACGCAAACCAAAGATTACCGCGGAAAAGCTATGCTTCTATAGGCAAAAGACAACCGGCTGTGAAGCTTGAGCAGAAAAAAGTCCGGAGCTTGGCCGTTGCTCTTCGGCCCCTCGCGCTTTAACTAATGCTCAAGCGCATCCGGCGATGCGCGGTCGCAAGAGACCGGCATCGGATCGACCCCAAAGTCGCCACTACTTTCGGGTCCGATGCCCCGGGTCGCTCAATCCAAAGGAGACGCCGATGTCGTTCACCCTGCCCGAACTGCCTTACGCCTATGACGCCCTGCAGCCCTACATGTCGCGGGAAACCCTGGAGTTTCACCATGACAAGCACCACGCGGCTTACGTCAATACCGGCAACAACCTGCTGAAAGGCACGGAATTCGAGGGCAAGAGCGTCGAGGAGGTCGTGAAAGGCTCCTACGGCAAGAACCAGGCCCTCTTCAACAATGCGGGACAGCATTACAATCACATCCACTTCTGGATGTGGATGAAGCCCAATGGCGGCGGCGCCCTTCCCGGCAAGCTCGAGAAGAAAATCGTCGAGGATCTCGGCTCCGTCGACAAGATGAAGGAAGACTTCATCCAGGCCGGCGTCAGCCAGTTCGGCTCGGGCTGGGCTTGGCTCGCCCTCAAGGACGGCAAGATCACCGTCATGAAGACCCCGAACGGCGAGAACCCGCTGGTCCATGGCGCCCAGCCGATCCTCGGCTGCGACGTGTGGGAGCATTCCTATTACATCGACTACCGCAACCGTCGCCCCGACTACGTGAAGGCCTTCCTCGACAATCTCGTGAACTGGGAGCATGTCGAGGAGATGTTCGAGCAGGCCTCGAAGTAAGCGATATACCGCACCGTCAGACGGGCCTCTTCGGAGGCCCGTTTTCATTTCAGCCCGTGCCGCTTGCCCGCCAGAACTCCGCATTGGGCGTGAACCCGTCTGCGTCGGCGCTGAACTCGGGCCAGATGCGGTTGAGGAAGTACATGTCGATGGCGCCGATGTGTTTGACGCCGACCGACCCTCGCGCCTCCGCGTCGAACAGGCGGGAGACATGGTGGAACGTGCTGGCCGAGATATTGACCCGCCCGGGCTCGCAGGCCTCCTCAAGGCGTTGCGCGACATTCACCGCGTTGCCCCAGATGTCATAGGTGAAGCGGCGATGGCCGACGATGCCGGCGATCACCGGGCCTGAATTGATGCCGATCCTCAGCTCCCAGGGCGCGAGGCGAAACTTCTCCCGCTGCCGGTTGGCGCTCTGGATGTAGGCTTGCATCTGCAGGGCCGCCAGGCAGGTGTCGATGGCGTGGGTACGGCTGGGCACGGGCAATCCGCCTGCGCAGAGATAGGCATCGCCGATGGTCTTGATGGTCTCCACCCGGTTGTTAGCCGCGATCTCGTCGAACCGCCCGAAATTCTGATCGAGCTGATCGATCAGCCGGGCGGGATCGAAGGATTCGGTGAGCAGCGTGAACTTCTTGAAATCCGCGAACAGGATGGTGGTCGCCTCGTGGAAGCGTGGCTCGACCTTTCCGTGGCGCTGCAACTCGTGGGCTACCGGCTCCGGCAGAATGTTGCGCAGCAATCGCTCCGATTGGTCCCGCGCCTCCTCGGCCGAGGCCTTCGCCTGGGCCAGTTCGGTCAACAGGACGTTGCGCTCCAGAAGCTGCCGCCTCAATTCGAGCAGGGACATGGCCTGCTGCGCGAGGCGGCGCACGGCCTCACGCTGAGACGGGCGCAGCTCCCGCGGCTCGAAGGCCACGACACACAGGGTCCCCAGGCCAAACCCTTCGCGCGAGATCAGCGGCATCCCGCAATAGAAGCGCAGATGCGGCTCACCTGTAACCACGCCGACATGCTTGAACCGCTCATGGACCGTAAGGTCGGGCACGTAGACGAGATCGTTCGCGCAAACCGTGGAATTGCAGACGGTGATCTCGCGAGGGCATTCGGTGAAATCTGTTGGCAGTCCATACTTGGACTTGAACCATTGCCGCCGCTCATCGATCAGGCTGACGATCGCCACGGGACAGCGGCAGATCTCCGCCGCGAGCTCGGTGACGGCATCGAAGGCGAATTCGGGTGGCGTGTCGAGCACCTGATAGAGGGCAAGCGCCGCCAGCCGCTCGGTCTCATTGACGGAGGGGGCCTCCTGCATCAGCCTGCTCCCTTGGCCCCTGAGCCCTTGGATAAGCCTGCACGCTTACACAGTCCGATCTTAGGTAATTCCCGTCAATTTCAGGGGGAAATGCGGCCTTATTCCGGCTCAGAGGGTCGGAGCAAGCTTCAGTTGCTTGGCTGTCAGCAAATCACCGAAGGCCTCGGACCTCAGGTATTCCAGCTCCGCGACACGGCTCTCCAAAGCAGGATCGAGCGCCCGCAGCTCGTCGTCCACATAGCCCGGATGACACATGACGACCGGGTGAGGCCCGAGCGTCGAGAAGGCCTCCTCAAACACGCAGGGAGCCGGCACCGAGAGGTCGAGCGGGGCAAAGCCTGAAAAGCCTTCGTTCGTCCGGAAACCGGCTGCTTGCGCAGCCCGGGCAAAGCCGCGGCTCAGGGATTTCACGATGAGAGCTTTGCGTCGCCCAATGGGACGGCGCAGGATCGAGGCTATCCTGTCGGAAGGGTCTCGCAGCCAGACACGCCCGGCATAGCCCCTCCCCTTCAGAACCTGGATCAGAGCCGGCCTGATCACCGGCAGAACATGGACATGCTGATGGCCGTCCACGAAGGCCGGCGGCTCACCGTGGGCCTCGATGAAGGCAACGAGCTGACGCTCGATCTCCTGCGCAATCTCGTCTGCCGGAATCCGGCGCTTCAGAGCCTTCGGCAGCAGGTCTTTCAGGCTGGGAAAAACGCCCGACGGGGCGAGCTGCGGCATGGAGCCGAGAGGCGATCCCGTGGTGAGGTTGAGGTGAAGGCCCACCGCGATGCGGCCCCTCAGGGGCTTCAAATCCCCCGCGGCCCGTGGCCAGCCGGGCATGTTGGTCATGGCTCCCGTGGCCGAGAGCCGGCCCATCTCCGCAAGTTCCACGATGCCCCGGCTCACCCCGTCGGCGAGACCGAAATCGTCGGCGCAGAGAATGACGTTACGAAAGGAACCCATGTATGCCCTAAATCCAGCTTTGCCGCACCCTAGAGCATGATCAGGAAAGGTGGGAACCGGTTTTCCGGAGGGATCATGCGGCAATAAGAGGCCGAGCTATCCGCTTTGGTCCGCTGCGAAATTGTACGAAGGCCCTTGAGCAAAGCTGCAAACTCGGCTCTTGATGCGGCCCGACAATCAAGGGTTCTTCCAGTGGCGTCGCCCAAGCTTAGCGTCATCATCCCGGTTCATAACGAGAGCGCGAACATCGCGCCCCTCTGCGAGCGCCTACTGCCGGTCCTCGGACGCATCACCCAGGAGTGGGAGGTGATCTTCGTGGACGACGGCAGCCGGGACGACACCCTGGACATCGTCAAGGACGTCAGCCGCACCGAGCCCCGCATCGGAGCCGTCTCCTTCAGCCGCAACTTCGGCAAGGAGATCGCCATCGCGGCCGGGCTCGATCACGCCCGGGGCGATGCGGTGGTCATCATGGACGCCGATCTCCAGCACCCGCCTGAAATGATCGAGGCCTTCGTGGAGCGTTGGCGGGAGGGCTATCTCATGGTCTACGGCCAGCGCACCGACCGCTCGGACGAGACCCGGGCCAAGCGCGGCTTCGCTCAGGCCTTCTACAAGCTCTTCGCCCGCTTCGGCGAGATCCCCCTGCCCGAGGGCGCGGGCGACTTCCGGCTCATCGACCGCAAGGGGGTCGACGTTCTCAGAACCCTCGGCGAGAAGGCACGCTTCTCGAAGGGTCTCTATGCCTGGATCGGCTTCAAGGCCACGGGCGTGCCCTTCGTGGTGGAGGAGCGCCGTTTCGGCACCACGAAGTGGAGCTTCCGCAAGCTCTTCCGCTTCGCCTTCGACGGCATCGCGGCCTTCTCCACCGTGCCGCTGCGGATCTGGACCTATATCGGCTTCCTGGTCTCGTTCCTGGCGATCGCAACCGCCCTGTTCTTCATGGTCCGCACGCTCCTGTTCGGCACCGACCTCCCCGGCTTCCCGAGCCTGATCGTGTCGATCATGTTCTTCTCGGGCATCCAGCTCATGTCGCTGGGCATCGTCGGCGAATATGTCGGCCGCATCTTCGCCGAGGTGAAGCGGCGGCCGCTCTATGTGGTGGCCGAGCGGGTCGGCGATGCGGCGGAGGTCTCGAGCGATCTCGTTCCCGACAGTTATCGTATGCGTCGGGCCTGATCGATGTTCAGAAAGATTCTCTCCGTCGGCGGCTGGACGCTCGTCTCCCGTCTCACCGGCTTCATCCGTGACGTGGTGCTGGCCGCCGTCATGGGCGTGGGCCCCATCGCCGACGCCTTCGTGGTCGCCTCCCGGATCCCGAACCATTTCCGAGCCATCTTCAGCGAGGGTGCCTTCAACAGCGCCTTCCTGCCCACCTATGCAGGTGTGCTCGAACGGGAAGGCGCCGCCCCGGCCCGCTCGTTTGCCAGCCGCATCAGCACTCTGATGCTGATCGTGCAGATCGCGCTGCTGGCGGTTGCCCTCCTGGGCATGCCCGTAGTGGTGACCCTGCTTGCCCCGGGCTTCTCGGACGATCCGCAGAAATTCGACCTGGCGGTGACGCTCACCCGCATCACCTTCCCGTACCTCCTCTTCGTCACCCTGGTGACGATCCTCTCGGGCATCCTCAACGCCCATGAGCGCTTCGCGGCCGCTGCCGCCGCACCCGTGCTGCTCAACGTCTCCATTGTGGCGGCGCTCGCCGTCGCTTTCCTGTTCCCGAATGCCGGCTATGCGGCCGCCTGGGGCGTGACGGTAGCGGGCGTGCTCGAATTGCTGCTGGTGTGGTTCGCCGCCAAGCGCCTGGGCGTGGCGCCAGCAATTGCAGTGCCGCGCTTCGATCCGGCCATGAAGCACTTCTTCAAGGTGCTGGGTCCTGCCGTCATCGGTTCGGCGGGCGTGCAGCTCGCCATGTTCGCCGACACGATCATCGCCTCCTTCCTGCCCACCGGCGCCGTGGCCTCGCTCTATTATGCCGACCGCATCTACCAGCTGCCGCTCGGCGTGATCGGGATTGCGGCCGGCACCGTGCTGCTGCCGGAGATGAGCCGCCGCATCGCCGCCGGTGACGTCACAGGGGCTCACGGCGCGCAGAACCGGGCCGTGGGGCTCACCCTGGCGCTTGCGGCGCCCTTCGTGGTGGCCTTCGTCACCATGCCCGACCTGATCATGTCGGCCCTGTTCCAGCGCGGCGCCTTCGATGCCGCCGCCGCCGAACGTTCGGGCGCGGTGCTCGCGGCCTATGCCCTTGGCCTGCCCCCGGCGGTGCTCATCCGCTCGGCGGTGGCGAGCTTCTATTCCCGCTCGGATACGGTGACGCCGCTCATCGCTTCTCTGACGGCAGTGGCGGTCAACGTGGTCCTGAAGATCGTGCTGACGGGACCTTACGGCGTGGTCGGGTTAGCCCTTGCCACCGCCATCGGCATCTGGGTCAATCTCGGGCTCCTCGTCCTTCTCGCCCTGCGCCGGGACTGGATGGCGCCGGGCGGCACCCTGGGCCGCACCGCAGCCGCCGTCGCTGTGGCAAGCCTGCTCCTTGGAGCCTTTGCCTGGTTCGCCCCGATTCCGCTGTCCGAGTGGACTACCCGGCTCCCCGCCTGGAACAGCGAGATCCTGCTCGCGGTCCTCGGGATGGCCGGCGCCCTGCTCTATGGCGGCGTGCTGCTGGCAGGCCTCAAGGTGCTCGGGGTCAGGCTGTCCAGACGCTGACGTCCGCCAGAGTGAACAGCTCCCGCTCCGCTGCAATGCCCCGCAGGCGATGGCTCCCGAGAGGGCGAACCGGCACCGGGCTCACGGAGGCGACGCGGTCGGACAGGATCACCGAGCAGTCGAGGGCGCTGCACAGGGCCTCCATGCGGCTTGCTTCATTCACGGCAGGTCCGATCACCGTGAAGTCGAGGCGCCCGGCGGCGCCAATATTGCCGTAGAACACGTCCCCGCAATGGAGCGCGATGTCGAGGGCGAGCGGCGTCTCGTGCTGGCGGTTGACGGCCTCGTTGCGCTCGAGCGCCACCTGCGCAGCCCGGATCGCCGCCGCGCAGGCGCTCTCGTGCGACCGCTCCTCGGTGATCGGGAAAGCGGCCAAGAGGCCGTCGCCGAGAAACTTGAGGACCTCGCCGCCCTGCTCGGCCACCGGGTCGGCCATGGCCTCCAAGTGCCGGTCGAGCCGGGCGATGAGATCGAGACCCGCCGTGTCCGCAAGCGTCGTGAAGCCTCGGAGATCGGCAAAAAGCAAAGCCGCCTCGATGGTCGTGCCGGAGCCGCGCCGGATTGCCCCGCTCAGCACGCGCCGGCCGGCCGAGAACCCCACATAGGTGTCGAGCATGGTCACGGTGAGGTCGAACAAGGTCATGCGGTAAGCCGCAAGCCCCAGGAGCGGAAGGAGTGCATCGATGCGGGCAACCTCCTCCGGCCGGAGGCCTCCGGGGCGGCTGGTGGAGAACGAGGCTCCGAATCCCCGCAGGTCCGGAGCGCTGGCGTTCCCGAAGCTGAAGAGACGCGCCAGGTAATCGGTCCCTCCGAGACGTCTGATATCCTCGAACACGCCGAACCTTTCCGCATCAGGGCCGTGCATAAGCCAGTGGCATTTCTCCTGGTCGGTGTTCATCATGTAGGCGAAGGGGCTGACCTCGAAGGCACCGTCATTGCGCTCGTGGGAGACTCCTTCCACGATGGTGCCGGCAGATCGGGTCCAGAGATGCGTGTAGACCCGGATCGTCGGATTGACGGTCGGCAGGGCGATATAGGCCCGGACGAGAGGGATCCCCTCGTCGACCAGCCGCTCGGCAACCCCTGAGAGCAGCGAGACCATGTCGGATCCGCGCAGGCCCTGTTCGATGATCCAGCTTTCGAGATTCGTCATGGCGGGCAGTCTAGCATTCCGCGCGGGAATGTCTCGATGCTGTCAGCGGCTGGCGTGGCGCGTCGTGCCTCCGGTTCCGGCGATCTCCGTCAGGAGCTTGCGGCGTGCGGCCAGGGCGAAGGGCCGCGTCTCGTCGGCAATCTCCACGAAGGAGCCGGGACCTCCGATGACGTTCTGCGCGTAGTAATCCTCCAGCGACATGCCGCCGGGACCGCCCGGTCGGCCGCTGCCGGGGCGGCGGATGGCGAGGGCGTTGATGGTGAAGCCCTTGGCCAGCGCCTCCGCCCTCACCTGTTCCAGGGACCGGCCGTTCATGTTGGGGCCGTCGCCCGACACATCAATCACCTTGCGGGTGCCCTCATGGGCGTTGCCCTCGACGAGGCGCATGGAGAAGTCGATGGCGTTGGAGATGGAGTTGTAGCCCGTCGCGCCCCGCGGGGCGCCGAGGAGCTTGTCGGCGAACACCCTTGCGCTCGCCTCGTCACGGATCACGTGCCAGTCGACGATGAGCACCTGGGAGCTTGGCCCGCCCCATTCCATGAAAGCGACCGCGATGGCTCCGATGGGACCGCCCTTGATGCCGGTGAGCACATCGGGGCTGGTCAGCGCGTCGGCCCAGCCCTGCCGCTGGAGGCGCAGCTCGTCGTTGTCGATGGAGCCTGAGCCGTCGGCTGCAAAGACCAGTTCCAGATCGACGGATTCCGCAGCAGCAGGCGCGGTCAGGAGACTCAAGGCAACAAGGCTTTTCAGGACGAGGCGCATCGAGGGCTCCAGCTTCGGGCACAATGCTGGAGCCATGTAGGGCGTGGAGCGGCGGAAACCGCCGCTCCACGCGATCACAAATGTGTTGAGCGGAGAAAAGCTCAGCGAGCCTTCAGGAGATCCGCGACGTCGAGCAGAACGAACTCGTTGTCGTCCTGCTTGGTCGGCTCGCGGCTCGACGAGAAGGGCAGATTGTTGTCGTTGCCGACGACGATGTGACGGTCATCGACCACATCCACGTTCTCGATGGTGAAGAATGGGAAGGTCAGAACGGTATCGTTGAGAGGCTTCCTGGCCTTCTTGTTCGGGTCGGCGATCTGCATGAGGTCCACATACCCGACCTTGCGGACAACGCTGTTCACGTTGGATTCCGACAATTCGATCTTGACGATCCGCTTGAACTTTGCCGGGTCCTGGAAGCAGTCGGGGCGCTTCTCGCCCTGCGGGCAGGCACGGTCCGCAGTTCCCTCGCCGTTATCGCGCTCGATGACGAGGCCCGTCGTGGCATCGATCATGTTGAAGTCGCCGATGGCGAGACCGTTCTGGTCGAGAGCATATTTCCAGTGGCGGCCGGTCCACTTCTCCGCGGCAACGTCGAATTCGAGGATGCGAAGGTATTCCCGACCGTCGATGGTTTCCCACTGCTTCTTCTCGGCATCCCAGATCGGACCTTCCAGGAGGGCATAGAGGAACTTGCCGTCCTTTGAAGCGGCCATGCCCTCGTAGCCCTTTGAGCGGCGGACAGTGAAATTGACGGAACCGGTCGGAACGGCCGGCGTCGTGACCGCGTAGTGGTCCGGTGAGCGGGCGGGCTTGCCGTCCACGAGCGTCTCGTAAACGGCTTCGATCTTGCCGGAGCGATCCGCCTTGATGAGGTAAGGGCCGAACTCGTCGGCGATCCAGAGTTTGTCGCCGACAGGCTGAAAGCTTTCGAGATCGAAGTCCGAGCCGGTGAGATAGCGCTTCTCTGTGCCCTCGTTGGCAATGCGGAACGGCACCTTCTTGTCAGGATCGTGCAGGAACACCGTCTCCAGGCGCTCGACCGAGCCCTTGCTCCAGTCGATGCGGTGGCGGTTGAGATAGAGCATGGAATCCGGCGAGTTGGCCTTGGATCCGAAGCCGTTGTCGGTGATCACCCAGAACGTCCCGTCACCCATGGACTTGATGCCGGAATGTCCCTGCAGAGGCTGCCCGTGGAATGGCAGCTTCACCCCGGTCGGCCGATCGCCCGAGGTGCCCTCGATCGTTCCCAGAGCCTCGACGCGCTTGCCAGTCGTGAACTTGCCGGACACTTTCAGATCGGCAGGAGCGTCCACCGGCGCGTCAACGAAGCTCAGGGCCGGTAGAACCGCATGGCCGGCAAGGACAGCCGGGAATTGCTGCTGCGCCAGGGCGCTTGTGCCGAGCAGCACGGTCAGCGGCAGGGCCGCGAAAAAACGGACGGACATCTGAGAACCTCGTTCGCTTGTTGAAGCGAGGCTGCTCTTGCAGGAGCCCGATGTCCGGCCGTTAACAAATCGACGACGGATTGATGACGTTGGGGAACAATTCCCCAAGCGCACTACGCCGCCTTGAGCACACCCTTGTCGTGAGCGAAGGCCCAGTAGAGCTCGCGGGCGCGGCGGTAGAACGGACCGGGCTGGAGATCGCGGGAATCGATGCGCAGCACCGGCATCACCTTGGAATAATTGCCCGAGATGAAGATCTCGTCGGCGCTGGCGAAGTCCTCGTAGCGCAGGGTGCTCTCGACCACCTGCACGCCATCGTCGCGCAGGAGTTGGATCACGCGCTGGCGGGTGATGCCATTGAGGAACGTGCCGTTCGGATACGGCGTATGGACCACGCCGTCCTTGGCCATGAACACGTTGGAGGTCGCAGTTTCGGCGATGTTGCCCAGCGCATCGCACACCAGCGCGTTGTCGAAGCCCTTCTCCTTCGCCTCGCGGATGACGCGGGCGTTGTTGGGATAGAGAGCACCGGCCTTCGAGTCGGTGGGCATGGATTCGATTGTCGGGCGGCGGAAGCTCGACTTCATGACGGAGAGGCCGCCCGGCACCGGCATCGGCGCCTCGAACAGGGAGAGGCAGAACTGAGTCGATTCCGGATCCGGCGCAATGGTGGACAGGCCCTCGGCCTCGCCCCAGTACATGGGCTTCACATAGAGCGCGGTGCCGGGCGCGAACTTCTTCACGCCTTCACGCACGAGATCCATGATGGCCCGAGGCTCCATGGTCGGCTTGAGCCCGATGGTCAGCGCGGAGCGGTTCACGCGCTCGCAGTGAAGGTCGAGATCGGGCGCCACGCCCTCGAACACGCGGGCTCCGTCAAAGACGGACGACCCGAGCCAGGACACGTGAGAGCGCGGCCCGATCAGGGGCGGATTGCCCTCCTGCCAGGTGCCATTGAACCAATTCCAGGTTTGCGAATACCAAGCCACGTGTCCCATCCTTAATCGGTCAGAAGTTCTGCCCTATCGAAACGCCTGCGCCTGCAACCGTCAATCGCCGGGTTCATGGCTGGGGCATAAAGTCTTGTGATGGGTTTCATGAGGAGGGCTGATCATTGGCCGGCTTGCCATTGCCCGCGCCCGGTGGAAATCTGCCCTTCATGACCAGCACCAGCCTCATTCCGCCCCGTGCGAAGGCCGTGATCTTCGACGCCTATGGAACATTGTTCGACGTGCATTCCGCCGTCGGCCGCCACATGGCCCAGGTGGGGCCCGACGCGGCGCGTTTCTCTGAAGTGTGGCGTACGAAGCAACTCGAATATTCCTGGGTCCTGTCGCTGGCGGGCCGCTATGAGCCGTTCTGGACATTGACGGAACAGGCCCTGGACTATGCCTTCGCGCGTTTTCCTTCCGTCGACCGCTCGATCCGGCCTCTCCTGCTCGAGGCCTACCGCGCGCTTGACGCCTATCCGGAGGTTCAGCAGGCACTGGAAGCCTTGCGCACACGCGGCCTTCGCACCGGCATCCTGTCGAACGGCGATCCCGGCATGCTCAAAGCGGCAGTGGACTCGGCGAACCTTGCCGGCGATCTCGACGTGGTGTTGTCCGTCGATGCCGCGCAAGTCTTCAAGACGAGCCCGCGCAGCTACGATCTCGTGCTGCAGGCACTGTCCATCGCTGCGCATGAAGTCGTGTTCGTGTCGTCCAACCGCTGGGACATCGCAGGGGCTGCCGCATTCGGGTTCACGCCCATCTGGGTGAACCGGCTCGGCTTGCCGGACGAATACGCAGAGCTTGCGCCGAGCGCGGTGGTCGCATCGCTCGACGGGTTGATATGACTGCAATCACTGTCATTCCGGGGCCGCGCAGCGGAGCCCGGAATCCATAAACGCTGACGATGCAGAAAGAGGCGTAACGCTGCTCACTCTTTCCTTGTGATGTCGTGGTTATGGATTCCGGGCTCGGCTCCCGTGAGCCGCCCCGGAATGACAAGAATATAGGATTCTACTTCGCCAGAGCCGCCAGGATGCGTGCCCAGGAGCGGGTGCCCTTGTGGAAGCTCTTGAGGTCGTACTTCTCGTTCGGCGAGTGGATGCGGTCGTCGTCGAGGCCGAAGCCGACGAAGAGGGTGTCGAGGCCGAGCGTGCGCTTGAAGTCGCCGCCGACCGGGATCGAGCCGCCCATGCCGATGACGATCGGGTCCTTCTGCCACTCGTCATGCAGGGCGGATTTCGCCGCCGTGATGGCTGGGAAGTCGTGCGGCAGCGCCAAGGCCCGCGAGCCCTTGTGATGGATGAACTCCACCGAGCAGTCGGCAGGAATGCGCTCACGCACGAAGGCCTCGAAGTTCTGGGAGATCGCAACCGGATCCTGGTCGCCCACGAGACGGAACGAGACTTTGCAGCGCGCTTCGGATGCAATCACCGTCTTGGTGCCTTCGCCCGTATAGCCGCCGATGATGCCGTTCACATCGCAGGTGGGGCGCGACTGGATCTGCTCGATCAACATGCGTCCCTTCTCGCCGGCGGATTGCTTGAGGCCAACCTGCCCAAGGAATTCCTCCTCCGTGAGGTTCAGCCCCCTCCACTGCTCCAGCACCTGCGTAGGCGTTTCGTGGACGCCGTCGTAGAAGCCGGGGATCGTAATGCGGCCGTTGTCATCGTGAAACGCCGCGATGATCTTCGACAGCACATGGATCGGGTTGCGTGCCGCGCCGCCGAAGGTGCCGGAATGAAGGTCGCGATCGGCGCAGCGGACGATGATCTCCTCGTAGACCATGCCACGCAGGGACGAGGTGATGCCGGGCGTATTCTGATCCCACATGCCCGTGTCGCACACGAGCGCCACATCGGCCTTCAGCTCGTCCTTGTTGGCCTCGATGAACTCAGGGAGAAACTTGGATCCGTCCTCCTCGGCGCCTTCGACCAGGAAGGTGATGTTGATCGGCAGCGAGCCCGTCTCGGCCTTCCACGCACGGCAGGCCTCGACGAAGGTCATCACCTGACCTTTGTCGTCCGAGGAACCGCGGGCGCTGATGGCCTTGCGGCCGTCGGAAAGCGTGATCATGCGCGGCTCGAAAGGCGGCGTCTCCCACAGCTCCAGCGGGTCCACCGGCTGCACATCGTAGTGGCCGTAGAACAGCACATGCAGCTTCGCATCGCCCTTGGCGTGACCGACCACGGCCGGGTGCCCGCCCGTCTCGCGCAAGGAAGCCTCGATGCCGATACTCTTCAGCTCATCCACAAGCCACTGGCCTGCCGTGCGGCAATGATCCTTATAGGCGGGGTCCGTGGAGATGGACGGAACCTTGAGCCACTGGAACAGGCGCTCCAGGGAGGAATCGAGGTCGGAATCGATACGCTGCAGAACTTGGTCGAGCTTGGACATGGTGGCCCTGTGTTGGAATTTGTCGCGGCCGACAAGGTGCATCCAACAGGAGGATGCCGCAAGAGGTGTTCATGAAAACCGTCATCCCGGACGAAGCGCAGCGCAACTCCGGGATCGGACGCAGGATGTAGCCTAGAATCCCTCTCCCTGAGGGAGAGGGTTGGGGTGAGGGGTTAGTGTTTTGTCCGGATGAACCTGTAACCCCTCACCCGCGCCTGAAGGCGCGACCTCTCCCATAAGGAGAGGTGAACCGGCGCCACACTCGTCCAGCGATCCCGGATCGGCTTCGCCGTCCGGGATGACGATGCTTCTACCGTCTCAACAACCCACCCAAGGTCCCGCGCACGATGGCGCGCCCGATGGAGCTGCCCTGGCGGCCGCCGATGGACTTGCCGATCTCCGCCGCGAGATTGCCGACCGTCTGGTTGACGATGGTTCGCGTCACCTCGCGGGTGACGCGCTGTCCCACCGTCATGGAGCCCTTGCGCTGCGGGCCGGCGCCGAAGAGGCCGCCCAGCATGTCGAGGATCCCGCCTCCCCCTTCCGCCGCCTTCGCCTCGGCGGCCGCCTGCTCGGCGCGCTTGGCAAGCATCTCATATGCCGATTCCACATCGATGGACTGATCGTATTTTCCCTTCATGGGATTCGCCGCGATGATCTGCTGGCGCTCGGTCAGCTCGATCGGCCCGACTTGTGCCATGGGCGGCGCGATCAGCGTACGCTCCACCATGGACGGCGCGCTCTTGCCCTCGAGCGTCGAGACCAGCGCCTCGCCGACACCGAGTTCGGTGATGGCCTTCTGCGTGTCGAAGGCCGGGTTCTCCCGGAAGGACTGGGCCGCCGCTCGCACAGCCTTCTGCTCGCGCGGAGTATAGGCGCGCAGCGCGTGCTGGACCCGGTTGCCGAGCTGCGCCAGCACGCTCTCGGGAACGTCGATCGGATTCTGGGTGATGAAATAGACCCCGACGCCCTTGGACCGGATGAGGCGCACCACCCGCTCCACCGTCTCGACGAGGGCCTTCGGCGCATCGTTGAAGAGCAGATGCGCCTCATCGAAGAAGAACACCATCTTGGGCTGGTCGAGATCGCCTACCTCTGGCAGTTCCTCGAAGAGTTCGGACATCAGCCAAAGCAGGAAGGTGGCATAGAGGCGCGGATTGCTCATGAGCTTGTCCGCCGCCAGGATGTTGACGATGCCACGTCCATCGCGGTCGTTACGCATCAGGTCCTTGATGTCCAGCGCCGGCTCGCCGAGGAATTCGTCGCCCTGCTGGTTCTCCAGCACGAGGAGCTGGCGCTGAATGGTGCCGATGGTCGCCTTCGACACATTGCCGTAACTGGTGGTGAGCTGGCTGGCATTGTCGGAGACGAGCTGCAGCAGCGCGCGCAGATCCTTCAGGTCGAGCAGCAGGAGCCCCTGCTCGTCGGCGATGCGGAAGGCGATGTTGAGCACGCCCTCCTGCGTGTCGTTGAGATCGAGCAGGCGCGAGAGCAGCAGCGGCCCCATCTCGGAGATCGTGGCCCGCACCCGGTGCCCCTGCTCGCCGAACAGGTCCCAGAACACCACCGGGAACTTGTCGGGCACGTACTCGACACCGATGTCCTTGGCGCGCTTGACCAGAGGCTCCTTGCCGTTGCCGGGCGCTGCCATGCCGGAGAGATCGCCCTTGATGTCGGCGGCGAAGACGGGAACGCCCGCGTTGGAGAAGCCCTCCGCCAGCACCTGCAGGGAAACGGTCTTGCCCGTGCCCGTGGCTCCGGTCACGAGGCCGTGCCGGTTGGCGAGCCTCAGATCGAGATATTCGGGTTTCGTGCTCTTCCCGATGAAGATCTTCCCGTCCTGCAGCATCGCGTCCCTCCGAAATCCCTATAATGGATCTTAGAAGCGTTGCCGCGAGTTTCCACTCTCGGAATTCTTGATTAAACAGTTCAGATGTGAACTATCGGCCCCGTTCCAGCTTCAGGAGAATCAGATGGAAGAGCTTATCGCCCGCGTGACGCAGAAGACCGGTCTCGACGCAGCGACCGCCCGCAAGGCGATCGGCATCATCCTGGGCTACCTCCAGAAAGAGGGACCCTCGAGCGAGGTCAACCAGCTGATCGAGGCTCTTCCGGGCGCGATGGACGCCATCGAGGAGGGCAAGACCGGAGCCAGCGGCGGCCTCATGGGCATGATGGGCTCCATGGGCGGCGGCGTGATGGCGCTCGGCGGCCAGCTCATGGGCATCGGCGTGTCCATGGGCCAGATGCAGCCGCTCGGCAAGGAGCTCTTCACCTATGGCCGCGAAAAGGCCGGCGAGGACGTGATGGGCCCGATCGTCGGCTCGATCCCGGGGCTGTCGCAGTTCGTTTGATCACTCAAAGCTCGCCATCCGGGACCGTTAAAGCCGATGCGGGATCGTGGGCAGGATGGAGCCCCTGAACCTCCCCGGTGTCATCCCCGCGCAGGCGGGGATCCATAAACACGACGTTTTAGGAAAGGCGGGCAGCGTTACGCTTCATCCTGCCTCGTCAGCGGTTATGGATTCCGGGCTCGGCTCCGCCGCCCCGGGATGACAGCGCTGGACTGGTTTGCCCGATCCCGGATCGGCTTTGCCGTCCGGGATGATCTCTGTCAAAGAGCCAGCACTTCTGGGCCCGCAGCTGGCGCTGCGAGCCTGAAGAGTAATCGAGGGTGGCGCGTTGGGCAGCCCGGCTCGATGATGGATGGTGATAAGGAAGAGCCGGGATGCCTCTTCGCGCACGGCTTCTTTAGGCGGACAGGCGATGCCAGCCCGGTGACCGTCTCAGGCGGGGTCCGTCTGCTCGACGGGGGCCTGAGACCGGTTCCGACCACCGGCCCACAGCCTGGGCCTCCTGTCGGTGCTGCTTGCAAGGCTGCACCACAGGACCGTGCCTGCTCCCACACTGCGACGCCTCGCGAGCGCGCCCCTCTCAGGAACAGATCTAAGGAAACTATATAGCTTAGCTTAGGCGAATTATCAAGAACAAAGTGAGAACATGGCCTCCCCGTCATGGCCGGGCTCGTCCCGGCCATCCACGTCTTCGGTCCACTGCGTCTCTCCCTCTGCCCTCATCCTGAGGAGGTCACGCAGTGACCGTCTCGAAGGAGCCTCCAGAGAGCACGGGACGATCCTTCGAGACGCAGCCTCGCGGCTGCTCCTCAGGATGAGGCTGGAGAGATGGGCAGCGAAGACGTGGATCCCCGGAACAAGTCCGGGGATGACGAACAGGGTGGCAGGGCCGGAACAGTGTCATTCCCGGCCGGAGCGCAGCGGAGGGGAAGGGAATCCACCCGCACCCTCATCGCCATGGATCCCCTTCCCGGCCTCACGGCCGCCGGGGATGACACCGCGCGTTGTGGCTGGACCGCGGCGGGGATCGGGTCGATCCTTCCCCACCCTTTAGGGCATTCCCACCGCCTCCTCCTCCCGGTATTGTCCCGCCCTATTCGCGCAGCCTTCCTCCGGACGAGGCCTCCATGGACGATCTCTCTCTCGCCGCCGACTTTCCGCAAGCGACCCGCGAGCAATGGCTCAAGCTGGTCGAAGGCGTGCTGAAGGGTGGCGACTTCGAGACGAAGCTCGTCTCCCGCAGCCATGACGGCATTGCCATCCAGCCGCTTTATCCCAAGGCGGAAGGATCCACCCCGGTGGCACGCGAGCAGGCTGGTCGCTGGCGCGTCTCGCAGCGCGCCGACCATCCCGATCCTGCAAAGGCAAACGAGCTTGCTCTCCTCGACCTCGAAGGCGGCGCCGATGCGCTGACCCTCGTCACCCGCAAGGCTCCTGCGGCGCGCGGTTTCGGGGTGCAGATCAACTCCGTCGATGATCTCGACCGGACGCTCAAGGGCGTCATGCTCGACCTCATCCACCTGCGCATGGACGCGGGCGGGCATGGCCGCCAGATGGCCGCGCTGGTGCTGGCGTTGGCCGAGCGGCGCGGACACAAGCTTTCCGATCTCTCCCTCGATCTCGGCCTCGATCCGCTCAGCGCCATGGCGGCCATGGGCCGGATGTCGGCCTCCTGGGAGGCCATGGCGCAGCGCATGGGCGATACGCTGGCCCACCTGACGGACCAGGGCTTTGCCGGTCGTGCGTTCCTGGCCGATGGGCGCGTCTATCACGAGGCCGGCGCCAGCGAGGCGCAGGAACTCGCGGCCGTGCTGGCGACGGGCTTGAGCTATCTGCGCGGTCTGGAAGCCGCCGGGCATTCGCTCGATGCCGCGCGGCGCTCTCTGGCTTTTCTGCTCGTGGCCGATGCGGACGAGTTCCTTACCGTCGCAAAGCTCCGGGCCCTGCGCCGCCTGTGGGCGCGCGTCGAGCAGGCCTGCGGCATCGAGCCGAGGCCGATCCGACTGCATGCGGAAACCGCCTGGCGCATGACCACACGACGCGACCCCTGGGTGAACATGCTGCGCACCACGGTGGCGGCGTTCTCGGCCGGGATCGGCGGAGCGGATGCGATCACGGTGCTGCCCTTCACAGCCCCCCTCGGCCTGCCCGATGCCTTCGCGCGCCGTGTTGCGCGCAACACGCAATTGATCCTGCTCGATGAGTCCAACCTCGCCCGCGTGGCCGATCCTGCGGCCGGCGCCGGCGGGTTCGAGGCGCTCACCGACGCCCTGTGCGAAAAGGCCTGGGGCCTGTTCCGGGAGATCGAGCGCGAGGGCGGAATTCTGGAAAGCCTGAAGGGCGAAACGCTCCAGGGTCGCATCGCAACTGTTCGCGCCCAGCGGGAGAAGGCCGTGGCCACCCGCAGGGAGCCGATCACCGGCACGAGCGAGTTCCCGAACATCAACGAAGCGGACGTGACGGTTCTGATGTCTGTACCGGCCGCGACAGAGAATGACGGACCTGCGCCCCAGGCTGCTGCTCGCTCAGGGGAAACCTCATTCGCCTCTCTCGTGCAGATGGCTGCCGATGGAGCAACGCTGCCGCAGCTTGCCATGACGGCAGCGGGCGCCAACGTCGTAGCGATTGCCCCCCTGCCTTCCGTTCGCACCGCCGAGCCTTTCGAACGCCTGCGCGACATCTCCGACGCGTATCGGGCCAGGACGGGCGAGCGACCGAAGGTGTTCCTCGCGAACCTCGGCTCCATTGCCGATTTCACCGCCCGCGCAACCTTTACCAAGAACTTCTTCGAGGCCGGCGGTGTAGAAGCCATCATGAACGATGGATTAACAGACCAGGATAGCCTGCAAAAAGCTTTCACCGACAGTAAAGCCAAGATTAGCTGCATCTGCTCTACTGACGAGATTTACAGGCTTCATGCCCCTGCGACCGCAAGGACCTTGCATCGGGCAGGCTCAAAACTTATCTTCCTGGCTGGCCGCCCCGGGGAAGATCAAGAAGAGCTGACCGGGGCCGGCATAACAACCTTTATTTTCACCGGGTGCGATACCCTCAAGATCCTCGCCGAGGCCCTCGATAAGGCCTGCGCGGAGCCTTGAGATTGTCCTCCCGGCCCCACAACCGGGAGGATCACGGTTATGACTTTCACGAAGATGACGGCTGCAGCCCTCGCTCTCGGCATCATGGGCGCCGGCGCGGCCCTGGCCGCACCCAAGGACAAGCACGATGGCACCTGGCAGGTGCAGATGGTGACGGATTCCGGCATCTGCGGCACCAACACCTATGCCATCACGGTCGAGAAGGGGAATGTCCGCTACCACGGCAATCCCGGTGACACCCCGGCTCAGATCAGCGGGCAGATCGCCACCAACGGTTCCGTCAGCCTGGACATCCGCCGCAGTTCCGCCCAGGCCCAGGCCTCGGGCAGCCTGGCGGGCCAGTCCGGCTCGGGCGTCTGGAAGGTCGACTCCTACGGCTGCTCCGGCCGCTGGAATGCCCAGAAGCGCTCCAGCGTCGCGCAGAGCTGACCGGCCCCGCTTCTTTCAAGCCGCTGCATCCAACGGGTGCGGCGGCTTTTTTCGTGCCTGCGACCGTCTGCCATGAAGAGGAACCCCGCCCGAAACACCCACGTTGGTTCATCCGATCCAATGTGTTCAGGAGTGTTTGATGCGTGTTCTTTCCTGGCTTGGCGGAATCGCCATGGCGGGCCTTGTCGTGGTTCCCCAGGCCCAAGCCCAAGCCAACCGGTTCGACGGCAACTGGAGCGTCGAGGTCGTCACTGAGCAGGGCGCCTGCGACAGGGCCTACCGCTATCCCGTGATCGTCCAGAACGGCCAGGCCCGTTACGGCGGCCCTGAGAGCTTCAACGTCAACGGCCGGGTTCAATCGAACGGCTCCGTGTCCGCCAGCATCTCGCGTGGGCAGGACCGGGCCAATGTCTCGGGCCGGTTGTCCGGAGCTACGGGCCGCGGCACCTGGACCACCTCGGGCGGGCGGGTCTGTTCCGGCTACTGGAATGCCGAGAAGCGGGGGTGACACCCACACCGTCATGGCCGGACTTGTTCCGGCCATCCACGTCTTGGGAACCACAGCGCCTTAAAAAAGTGGATCCCCGGGACAGATCCCCGGATCAAGTCCGGGGACGGGGATGACGAGGAGGTCATCGAGGCCTCCGACCATGCGCCGATAGCCTCCCGTCAGCGGATGCCCTAGAATGCACCTCATTCGATCCGTTTCCACCGGCAAGGGCATCCGCTTCATCCCATGACCAGCATCCCGGATTTCGCGAGCGTCGCTTTCACCGACGCTCCCCTGGCATCCTCCCCGCAGGCCTCGGCCGAGCCGTGGCTGACGCCGGAGGGCATTGCCGTGAAGGGATCCTACGGGCCCGAGGATCGCGCCGGGCTCGACTTCCTCGATACCTATCCGGGCATCGCGCCCTTCCTGCGCGGCCCCTACCCCACCATGTACGTGAACCAGCCCTGGACCGTGCGCCAGTATGCGGGCTTCTCCACGGCCGAGGATTCCAACGCCTTCTACCGCCGCAACCTCGCGGCCGGCCAGAAGGGCCTGTCGGTCGCCTTCGATCTCGCCACCCATCGCGGCTACGATTCCGACCATCCGCGCGTGTCGGGCGACGTGGGCATGGCGGGGGTCGCCATCGATTCCATCTACGATATGCGCACCCTGTTCGCAGGCATCCCGCTCGACCAGATGAGCGTGTCGATGACCATGAACGGCGCCGTGCTGCCGATCCTGGCGCTCTACATCGTCGCCGCGGAAGAACAGGGCGTTCCCGCCTCCAAGCTGTCGGGCACGATCCAGAACGACATCCTCAAAGAGTTCATGGTGCGCAACACCTACATCTACCCGCCTAAGGGATCGATGCGCATCATCTCGGACATCTTCGCCTACACCTCCGCGAACATGCCGAAGTTCAACTCCATCTCGATCTCCGGCTATCACATGCAGGAGGCGGGTGCGACGCAGGACCTGGAACTCGCCTATACGCTGGCCGACGGCGTCGAGTACATCCGCGCCGGCATCGCGGCGGGGCTCACCATCGACCAGTTCGCGCCGCGCCTGTCGTTCTTCTGGGCGGTGGGCATGAACTTCTTCATGGAAGTGGCCAAGATGCGCGCCGCGCGCCTCATCTGGGCTAAGCTCGTGAAGGGCTTCAACCCGCAGAGCGAGAAGTCGCTGCCGCTTCGCACGCATAGCCAAACCTCCGGCTGGTCTCTCACCGCGCAGGACGTGTTCAACAACGTCACCCGCACCTGCATCGAGGCGATGGCGGCGACGCAGGGCCACACGCAGTCGCTGCACACCAATGCGCTCGACGAGGCGCTGGCCCTGCCCACCGACTTCTCGGCCCGCATCGCCCGCAACACGCAGCTGTTCCTGCAGCAGGAAAGCGGCACCACGCGCATCATCGATCCGTGGGGCGGTTCCTACTATGTCGAGCGCCTCACCTATGAGCTGGCGCAGAAGGCCTGGGCGCATATCCAGGAGGTGGAGAGCTTAGGCGGCATGGCGAAAGCCATCGAGGCCGGCATTCCGAAGCTGAAGATCGAGGAGGCTGCCGCGCGCACGCAGGCGCGCATCGATTCAGGCCACCAGAAGATCATCGGCGTGAACAGCTTCAAGTCCACGGACGAGGCCTCCATCGACATCCTGAAGGTCGACAACGCCGCCGTGCGCGCGAGCCAGATCGAGAAGCTCAAGCGTCTGAAAGCCGACCGCAACCAGGCCGATGTGGATGCAGCGCTCAACGCCCTGTCGCAGGGTGCTGCGGGCAACGGCAACCTGCTCGATCTGGCGGTCAAGGCCGCCCGCGCCAAGGCGACGGTGGGCGAGATTTCCGACGCTCTGGAAAAGGTCTGGGGCCGTCACCGGGCCGAGATCAAGGCGATCTCGGGGGTCTACAAACGGGAGGTCGGCATGGCGTCGCCAGCCGTGGAGAAGGTCCGCAATCTCGTCGAACAGTTCGAGCATGACGACGGGCGCCGCCCGCGCATTCTGGTCGCCAAGATGGGCCAGGACGGACATGACCGCGGCCAGAAGGTGATCGCCTCGGCCTTCGCCGATCTCGGCTTCGACGTGGATATCGGCCCGCTCTTCGCAACTCCGGCGGAAGCGGCCCGTCAGGCCATCGAGAACGACGTGCACATCATCGGCGTCTCGTCGCTGGCGGCCGGCCACCTGACCCTGGTGCCCGAGCTGAAAAGCGAACTCGCCAAGTACGGCCGGGAGGACATCATGATCGTGGTCGGCGGCGTGATCCCGCCGCAGGATTTCGACGCGCTGTACAAGGCTGGCGCCTCGGCCATCTTCCCGCCCGGCACGGTGATTGCCGACGCGGCCGTGAACCTCATCGAAGATCTCAACCAGAGGCTCGGCTACGGGCCGAAGCAGGCGGCGGAATAGGGCAGCCTCCCCTTCCCTGCCTGTGAGGATCCGGAGCCTATCAACCCTCCGATAACCCTCTGAACCGATAGAGGATCTGACCTTACCAGCCCGGGCGGATTACATCGCCCGCTTCATTGATCCGTAAGATTCCCCATGGGAAGCTTCCTGCAAGTTTTTTTAAAGCAATTGCGGGGATCCCATGGCCATCAATCTCGAAAATTACACGCTGACCTTTTCCGACGAATTTACGGGCAATTACCTCGATACCTCGGTCTGGGGCACGAAGTACTGGTGGGGCGGGCGCACGCTGGCGAGCAACGGCGAGATGCAGTACTTCGCCGACCGCTCCACCGCGGTAATTCAGCAATATCCGAGCCTCGATCCGTTCCGGATCTCCGGCGACCCCTATCAAACCGGCGACGGCGTTCTGACCATCACGGCCCAGCCCTCCCCGGATACGAGCCTCACCGATGGCCTGCCCTATGTGTCGGGGCTCATCAACACCTATGGGACGTTCTCCCAGACCTACGGCTATTTCGAAATTTCGGCGCAGGTGCCTTCGGGCCAGGGCCTGTGGCCGGCCTTCTGGCTCTTGCCGCAGAGCGGCAACTGGCCACCGGAAATCGACGTGCTGGAACTGCTCGGCCACGACCCGTCGACCTATTACGTCGGCTCGCACTGGAAGGATTCCACGGGCAAGCACGCGTTCAAGACGCAGGGGATCTCCACCGGCATCGATCTCTCGAACGGCTTCCACAGCTACGGCACGTTGTGGACCGCCGAGACGATCACCTACTATCTCGACGGTACCCAGGTGTTTTCCATAGCGACGCCGGCAGGCATGAACGAGCCGATGTACCTCCTCGCCGGCCTCGCCGTCGGCGGCAACTGGCCCGGTGCGCCGGACAGCACGACCGTGTTCCCGGCCGAGTTCAAGATCGACTACATCCGCGCCTATGCGCCTAGCATCAAGCCGACGATCTCGGGCAACGACAGCAACAATTCGCTGGTCGGCGACAAGGTGGCGACGGCTCTCAACGACATCATCTTCGCCTATGGCGGCAACGATACGATCGAGGGCCTGAAGGGCAACGACACCCTGGCGGGCGGCAGCGGCGCCGATACCTTCATCTACCGCACCGGCCCAACCGGGCACGACGTGATCCTCGACTTCGATCCCCTCGGCGGAGACGTCGTGCGCATCACGAAGGCGATTGCAGGCCAGAAGAACTTCTCGGGCCTGTATCGGATGATCAAGGACAATGGCGAGGGCGATGCGGTTCTCAAGCTCGCCGACGGCGGCTCGATCACCTTCGACGGCGTGAGGAAGGCCCAGCTCGCCTACGACGACTTCCTCATCGTGTGAGAGTGCTTTGTCGAGCGGTCTCTCACGACCGCTCGATTGCCCGCTTCACCACCTGCTGCACTTCCTTGTTCGACAGGAACAGGTCGTGGTTGATGATGCCGCCGCCGAATTCCGAGGCGTCGGCGACGCGCACGCCCAGGGCTTCCAGCCGCTCGCGGTCGGCCGCCCCTGCCCTCACGATGCCGCCGGCGAGCCGGCTCGAGACGGCGAGCGCCCGGTCGTTGGTGGAGCTGATGACGGTGATCTTCTTGGCATCCGGCCCCAGACGCTCCAGACCGCGGGCGAACAGGTCGATATCGATGTCGGGAGCGGCCAGCACCACCGCGCCGATGCGCTCCATGGCGCTCTCGCCGCCGGAGGCGCGCAGCATGCGCAGGGTCTCAAGGGTCAGCAGCGTGCCCATGCTGTGCGCCACGATGTGGATGCGCCCGCCGCTCGGGGTCTTGGCGATGGCGGCCAGCAGATCCTCCAGCGAGTCGCGCGACCACATGGCGCTCTCGCGGTCGGCCACGTAGCTGAAGGTCGAGGCGGCGGACGGCCAGGTGAAGAGGCCGGTCACGCCCGCGAACTTGATGCCCTCCGACAGGTCGATGGTCGAGGTCGCGGCCGTCTCGAAGCTCTCCTTGTAGCCGTGGATGTAGAGCAGCAGGTCGCGGCCGAAGGCGGCCTGCGCGAAGGCCTGCGCGGCGCTGCTCCGCTCCACGTTATCGACCTTCGCGATGCTCCAGCTGCCGCTGCTGAGGAGCGAGTCCGATGGTGGGATCAGGCGCGCCTCCGCGAAGATCATGTCTGCCGAGCGTTCGCTGCTGAACCAGGGCTTCCTGAGCGGTTCGCCCACCGGGAGCCGCGTGGTGGCGACAAGGAGCTTGGGATCCTTGCTCAGTCCAATCTTGAAGGATGCGGGACTGACGAGCGCCGAATCCTCTCCGACGCAGCCGGACAGGGCCACGCCGGCAAGGCAGACGATCGCGAGGCGGGAGAAGGAAAAACGCATGGAGCCCAGGTTTCGACAGGAGACGGGAAAGGTCATGCTGTTTCGCCCTCGATCATGGCATGCGCAAGGCGGAAACCCTGCGGCACGCCTACTCGTGCCGGATCGCGGTAAAGCATTGGTGAACGGGAGCATGGGGTCCGGTGCCTTGATGCAGGCAGGCCCCGACCGTACCTTCCCCCCATGCTCGCCGCTCTCGCCCGTACCCTCCTTGTCATCGTTGCGCTTTTTCTCGTCCCCCTGGGGGCTCATGCCCTCTGGTGGGCCATGCGCGACGATATCGCGCCGAATTGGGGGGCGGCCGACTGGTCGAGCGCGAAGCTCCTGCCGGCGGCGTCCGAGGCTCCCGGGGCCATTGTGGCGGTCTATGCGGCACGGGTCGGACGCTGGCGCGGCATCTTCGCACACCACACCTGGGTGGTGGTGAAGGAGGCCGGAGCCCGCCAGTACACCCGCTACGACAAGGTCGGCTGGGGCAGCCCGGTGCGAACCAACGGCTGGGCGCCGGACGGGCGCTGGTTCGGCAATGCGCCCCATCCCGTGGTGGTGATCGAAGGCCCCGAGGCCGAGCGGCTGATCCCGCAGGTGCGCCAAGCCGTGGCGAGCTATCCCTACCAGACCTTCGGCGCCTACAACGCCTGGCCCGGCCCGAACTCCAATACCTTCGTGGCCCATGTGATGCGCTCCGTCCCCGAACTCGCGGCTCCCCTGCCGCCCACGGCGCTGGGCAAGGACTGGCAGCCCTGGCGCGACATCGTGGGCCTGACCCCGAGCCGAACCGGCATCCAGATCTCGCTCGGCGGCTATGCGGGCATCGCGGTCGGCTGGATCGAGGGGATCGAGCTCGACTTCATGGGCCTCGTCGCCGGCCTCGACCTGCGCCGCCCGGCCATCAAGATTCCCGCCTGGGGACGGTTCGGCATGGATCCGATCACTTGGTGAATATGCTGACGGGCCGTCGGCTCAGACCTCGCTGAGATAATGGGTCAGCGTGAGAAAGCGCGTCATGCCAAGCGTCTCCGCCAGCTTTATCGAAGCGGCATTGTCTTCGGCGACGTGGTAGCGAGGAACGCATGCACGACGCGCCAGCTCGGCCAGGGCTGTTCGGACGGCTCGCGATCCCAGCCCTTCGCCACGCCTTGCGGGAACCGTGTAAACGCCGCCGATTTCCCAAATCGCCCCGTCGATCTGAAAGGCAAAACAGGCTGAAAGGGCCTGTCCATCCTCCTTCACGGCGGAGACGAAGGCGCGACCGCTGTCGATCAGGCAGCCCAGCCACTCCGGATCATGGTCCTGGGCTGCGAACATTCGAGACAGCGAGTCGCTGAGGGCGAACTCGACATCTGCGCCCGGAGCGGCGGCGGCAAACGCCGATGCCGTATACGAGTGGTAAGCCGTCTGTCTCTTCAGCGGGAACTCCTCGGCGACTACGAGTCGGTCAGCCTCATCGGTCAGCTTGAAGACCAGGGTCTCGCCGCGCGGCGCGAAGGCCAGCACCTTCCGGGTGAGTTCCGGGCGAGTGCTGGAGATGATCGCGGAGACCCTGGCCGCCGGGTAGGCCTTCCGATCGAAGCTGCTGAACCGGTGATCGACGAGGAGAAGGCTGGCAACATCATGGCCGTCGACGGCCTGGTGGAGAGTCGAGCTCCCGAGCGTCGTGTCCAGAAACTTCAGGAGCACCACGTTCCTGAGGGGATCGCGCCTGAGGATCTCAAGAGCGCCGGTGATTTCGGTTGTTCCCGGAGGCATTCTGGAAGAGCTCTTGTCATTCGAACGTAGGCAGGGAGGGATCGGCCAGGGATCTTTATGGAAGATGCTCTTCGGTCTCCAATTCATCTTGCCGATATGTCGTATCAATTCGCCTTATGAAGCCGCGTCAGCCTCTCTGTTCCGCCTAAGAACCGAGTCCACTTTTCCGCACAATGCGCTAAAGCTCCCGTATGACCGGGGGCACTCAAAAGACACCAGTTTCGGCCGAGATGGTTGCCGGCGGCGACCGGGCCGCGCTGGCGCGCGCCATCACGCTCATGGAATCGCGCCGGCCCGACCATCGCGAGGCGGCCCGCGTTCTTCTTCAGGAGCTGATGCCCCGCACAGGCAAGGCCGTGCGGGTCGGCATCACCGGCGTTCCCGGCGTGGGCAAGTCCACCACCATCGATACGCTGGGCTCCATGCTCACCGAGAAGGGCCACAAGGTGGCGGTGCTCGCCGTCGACCCCTCCTCCACCCGGACCGGCGGGGCGATCCTCGGCGACAAGACCCGCATGGCGCGACTGGCCGCCGACCCGAACGCCTTCATCCGCCCCTCGCCCTCCTCCGGGACGCTCGGCGGCGTCGCGGCCAAGACCCGGGAGACCATGCTGCTCTGCGAGGCCGCCGGGTTCGACGTGATCCTGGTGGAGACCGTGGGCGTCGGCCAGTCGGAAACGGCGGTGGCGGACCTCACCGATTTCTTCCTCGTCCTGATGCTGCCGGGCGCCGGCGACGAGCTGCAGGGCATCAAGAAGGGCATCCTGGAGCTTGCCGACCTGATTGCCGTCAACAAGGCGGACGATGCGGGCGCCAAGGCAAAGGCAGCTGCCGCCGAGTACAAGGCCGCCCTGCACATCCTTGCCCCAGCCTCGCCCACCTGGACCCCCCCCGTGCTGACGGTCTCAGGGCTTACCGGCCAGGGACTCGACGAGCTCTGGACCAAGGTGCTCGACCACCGAAAGCGCCTCGAGGCGACCGGCGAGCTTGCCGCCAAGCGGCGGGCGCAGGACACGAAATGGATGTGGGCCCTCGTCCACGAGCGCCTGCACGAGCGCCTCACCCACGATCCCGCCCTGCGTCAGCGCGTGCCGGAGATCGAGCGCGCCATTGCGGGCGGCACGCTGTCGCCCAATGCGGCGGCGAGCGAGATCGTGAAGCTGCTGGGACTCTAATTCAGCAGGCCGGGTGAGCGCATCGTCAGCGCATTCACGCCGCGCCCGTGATCTCCGAAGTGGGCCTGATCTGCCCGAGTTCGATCCCGTTCCAGTTCTTGAGCACGGGCTGCGCCAAGCCTTCGACCACTTTGCGCTCGTTGTCGCTCAAGGGGAGGAAGCGAAGGGCGAGGCCGGCCATCATGGCCTCGGCCGCGCGGGCATTGCCGTCGTCCGCCTTCAGGGCGATTCCGTAGCCGAGTTCCGGGAACGACGCGCAATAGACGCCCTCGGCGCCCACTTTCACGAAGGCGCGTTCGCCGAGACATTCCATCAGCTTCGTGTCGAACCGTCCGGTGCCGGCGACCATGAAGGGATGGCGGGCCACGGCCTTGCGGATCCGGGCGGCCGCGGCCTTGCCGTCGCCCGGCAGGCCGATCCCGGTGCCGAACCGGGCGAACCCGAAGGCCAGCGACGGGAGCCGGATCGCATAAGTGGGGATCGAGCAGCCGTCGATGCCGCTCTTCTCGACCGAGTGGCAGGCGCCCGTGATGTCCTCCAGGGCCTCGCGCACGCTGCGCTGGACCGGGTGATCCGCCAGCACGTAGCCTGTGGGGTTCTCCCCTTGGCCGCAGGCGAGGCAGATGAAGCCCGCATGCTTGCCCGAGCAGTTGTTGTGCAGGGCGCTGGGGCTTGCTCCTGACGCCGCCAGGGCGCGGTTCGCGGCCTCGCCCATGGGCCAATGGGTGCCGCATTCGAGGCAACCGGCATCCTGGCCTGCCTTGGCCAGCATGGATGCGGCCACCCTCACATGGTCCGGTTCACCGGAATGGGACGCGCAGGCCAGCGCGATCTCTTCGTCGGAAAGGCCGTACTTGTCCGCGATCCCGCTCTCGACCAGCGGCATGGCCTGAAGCGCCTTGACGGCGGAGCGCGGAAAAACGCGCCGGTCCACGTCGCCGATCGACAGAACCGTGGCCCCTTCCGCGTCTACCACCGAGACGCTGCCCCTGTGGCGCGACTCGACCAGATGGCCGCGAGTGACCTCGACAAGAAATGGATTGTCCATCAATGCCCCGTTTGAAAAGCGGCGGTGTTGTGGAGGCACTGATGGCAGAAGTCAAAGGGGACGTTGTTGCAAAAGAGCGGAAAGTCCCCCCGAAATCGTCGCAGGCGACGGCTTGCGGCTCGGCGCTCGCCACCCTAAACCCAAGGTTCAACGAACGGGGAGCCCCTGATGCATGTCGCGATGATCGGAGCAGGCTATGTGGGCCTGGTGTCCGGCGCCTGCTTTGCGGATTTCGGCCACGAGGTCTGCTGCGTCGACAAGGACCCGGCCAAGATCGAGGCCCTCAACCGGGGCGAGATCCCGATCTTCGAGCCGGGACTGGCCGAACTCGTGGCCAAGAACGTGCGCGAGGGGCGACTGACCTTCACCACCGACTTAGGCAAGGCGGTCAGGAGCGCCGAATCCGTGTTCATCGCGGTGGGAACCCCCTCCCGGCGCGGCGACGGCCATGCGGACCTGTCTTATGTCTACCAGGCCGCCCGCGACATCGCTGCCGCCATTGACGGCTACACGGTGATCGTCACCAAATCCACCGTGCCGGTGGGCACCGGCGACGAGGTCGAGCGCATCATCCGCGAGACCCGGCCCGATGCGGAATTTGCTGTGGTGTCCAACCCGGAATTCCTGCGTGAAGGCGCGGCCATCGCCGACTTCAAGCGCCCGGACCGCATCGTGATCGGCACCGAGGACGAGCGCGCCAAGGCGGTGATGAACGACATCTACCGGCCGCTCTACCTCAACCAGTCCCCGGTGCTCGCCATGTCCCGGCGCACCGCGGAGCTGACGAAGTATGCGGCCAATGCGTTCCTCGCCACCAAGATCACCTTCATCAACGAGATCGCGGACCTGTGCGAGCATGTGGGGGCCAACGTGCAGGACGTGGCCCGGGGTATCGGGCTGGACAACCGCATCGGCTCCAAGTTCCTCCATGCGGGTCCCGGCTATGGCGGCTCGTGCTTCCCGAAGGACACGCTCGCCCTGATCAAGACCGCGCAGGACCACGAGGCGCCGATCCGCCTCGTGGAGACGGTGGCGGCGGTCAACAGCCAGCGCAAGCGCGCCATGGGCCGCAAGGTGATCGCGGCCTGCGGCGGTTCCGTGCGCGGCAAGACCATTGCGGTGCTGGGCCTGACCTTCAAGCCCAACACCGACGACATGCGCGATGCGCCCTCCCTCGATGTCATCACGGCCCTGCAGGATGCAGGCGCCCGGGTGAAGGCCTACGATCCGGAGGGCATGGAAGCCGCCCGGTCCATGCTGACCGATGTGCAGTACGCGAAGGACGCCTATGACTGCGCCCGCGATGCCGATGCCCTGGTGCTCGTGACCGAGTGGGACCTGTTCCGGGCGCTGGACCTGCGGCGCCTGAAGGCCGCCCTGGCCGAGCCTGTGGTGGTCGACCTGCGCAACGTCTACCGGCCGGACGAGATGCGCCGCCACGGCTTCACCTATGTGAGCATCGGACGCCCGTGACCCTGACCTGGGACCGGCTTGCGCGCCGGTCCCGCCGATGCCATGAGAGGGGCATCTCAAAGATTGCGCCACCGGGAGCGGCTCATGCAGACCTTCTTCGTCGAGATCAAGTGCAAGCTCGGCAAGACCTACGCCGTTGCGAACGCCCTCGCGGACCGGGAGATCGCATCCGAGATCTACTCGACTGCCGGCAACTACGACATCCTCGCCAAGTTCCATGTGGACGACGGGGTCGATATCGGCCACTTCATCGCGGAGAACGTGCAGGTCATCCCGGAGATCGCCGACACGCACACGATCATCACCTTCAAGGCGTTCTGACGCCTGCCGTTCCGTCTGTGATCCAGGTCACATCGGAAAGCCCCTGCAGCGATTAACATCGAAACTCCTTCAGGGAGGATCCGATGTCATCTCGCACGGACTGGCAAAAGGTCTACCGCTTCTGGTTTCCGGTCGATCTCTCGAACGCCGACATCGCGGCCCATTGGCAGATGCTCGCCTGGTGGATGCGCGGCGGCGCCAATGCGGATCTGGTGCGCTTCGCGCCCGTGGTGCATGCGGCGCGATCGGGCCGGTTGGATCACTGGCTGGAGACCCCGCAGGGGCGCCTGTCTCTCATCATCGTTCTGGATCAGTTTCCACGCGGCCTGTTCGCCGGGGCGGCCGAGGCCTATTCGTCGGATCAGGATGCATTGAGCATCGCCGAGGAGGGCTTCCGGAACGGGCATTACGAGGCCCTGCAGAGCCCCTATGAGAGGTTCTTCCACCTGCTCCCGCTGGCCCATGCGGAGGGTCCGGACCACCTGGAGCGGATGAGGCGCATCGTGGCCATTTCGGAACAGGCCCTTGAGGAGGCTCCGGAGCACCTCAAGCCCGTCTGGGCATTCTCGCTGGGCCAGGCCAAGGCCAATGCCGACGTGATCACCCGCTTCGGCCGGTTCCCGCACCGCAATCCGGTTCTGGGCCGAGCCTCAACGCCGGTGGAACTGACTTATCTGGCCAAGGGAGACTTCGTCCATATGCGGACGCTGCCGGCCTCGGCCCAATCGGCGATCAGCGCCGTCGGCTGAGAGGCAGTATAAGCCTGCTGGACCAAGCAATGGGGGAGCACCCGATCCAACCCGTATCAATATAACAATATATAGTTATAATCACAGGAACCGGGTGGCACGCTCAATGGACCAACTTAAAGGTGCCATCTCTCGATTGTGGGGATCCTTTCATGCCAAGCGTCAACCGCAACATGACCACTCTTGAGTGGGTCATGCTTGTTACCCTCTCCGTTCTCTGGGGAGGATCGTTTTTCTTCACCGGGGTGGCGGTCAAGGAGCTTCCGCCCTTCACGATCGTCGTGCTGAGAGTCGGTCTTGCGGCCTTGATCCTCAACATCGTGATCCGGACTATCGGGTTGCGCATTCCTGGCGACAAGCGGGTGTGGATTGCCTTCTTCGGCATGGGACTTCTCAACAATGCTATCCCGTTTCCATTGATCGTGTGGGGGCAAAGCCACATCGCGAGCGGGCTCGCCTCCATTTTGAACGCCACCACGCCGCTATCCACAGTCATCGTGGCTCACTTCCTCACGCAGGATGAAAAGATGACCGGCAACAGGCTCGTGGGCGTGCTGATCGGCTTGGTTGGCGTCGTGGTGATGATTGGGCCGGAGGTATTGACGGGTCTCGGGACCAACGTACTGGCTCAACTCGCCGTCCTGGGAGCAGCCTTGTCGTACGCCTTTGCAGGCGTTTACGGACGCAGGTTCAAACAGATGGGCGTTGCTCCCATGGTGACAGCAACGGGTCAGGTAACGGCCTCGACGATCATCCTGATCCCAGTCGCTGTCCTCTTTGAGCAGCCATGGCAGTTGCCCATGCCGAGTTTGCCGGCTTGGGGTGCGCTGATCGGCATTGCTGCCCTATCGACGGCTCTTGCCTACATTCTGTATTTCCGGATTCTCGCAACGGCCGGAGCCACCAATCTCCTGCTTGTGACCTTTCTGATCCCGATCAGCGCGATCATCCTGGGATCGGCGGTACTCGGCGAGCGGCTGGACCCCAAGCATTTCCTGGGTATGGCCCTGATCGGTCTCGGACTAGCTGCGATCGACGGCCGTCTCATCAAGCTGCTCCGGCAAAAGAAGCAGGTGCCTCCTGAAGCATATCAGGGGCAGGACATCTGAGCTCGGGTCACGATTGCCTTGTCGGGTCATCACGGGCCCTTGAGGAGGCTCCGGAGCACCTCAAGCCTGTCTGCGCATTCTGGTTGAGCCAGGCCGAGGCCAAAGCCGACGTGATCACCCGCTTCGGCCGGGTTCCCGCATCGGAATCCGATTCTGGGCCGAGCCTCAACGCCGACGGAGTTGGCCTATCTGGCTGAAGGTGACTTCGTGCATACGCGGACATGGCCGGCTTCGGCCATGTCCGCGATCAGCGCTATCGGATCAAGTGCCACCACGAGCACTCCCGATTTGATCGATGTAGAACAATATGCAATTTTATTAAGTTGCATGCATATACAATCCATCACATCGCGTGGGGCATGCAACTTGGGAGTGAATAATGAAAAAAGAGAAAGACAAGAAGAAGCCACCGACAGTATTGACTGAGAAAGAGCTTGCCAGCGCTGCTGGTGGAAAAGTCAGCATGACTGATTTCCACTTCATCATCGGTTAGCGGCTAGAACTAGCGCTCAGTGACTTAGTCGATCGGAGCTACCGATGATCACATCGGTAGCTCTGCTTCATCTGCACGATCATTGCATAATGGAGTTTGCTTCCGCAGTTCTCTCAACCGGACGGCTGATCTCGGCGAGATAAGGGCCGATGCCTTCATACCGATCAAGGCGGCGGACGATCTTCGAATCGATCTTGTTGTAGAGCTCGGCGACGGTCACGGGACGGCGCTTGCGGCCCTTGCCTTCCATGAAGAGCCCGGTATTGGCCCGGGCCGCCTTCGGGAAGAGCGAAGAGGCCTTCATGTTCGGGTCCCGATCCAGCACTTCGAGGAACCGGACGGCGCTGGACGCGCCCAGGAAGTGGGCAAGGTAGAGCTCGGCCTCGGCCAGTTCCCGCTCGCCCTGAGCCTGAAGGGCGCGTTCCACGTCCTTGATCAGCTCGCCGGCCATGACCGCCGAGAAATAGGGATCCGTGCGCAGGCTCATGATCCATTCGCGGTCCTTGGGATCGACGGCGAGCTCGCCGTTCACGTAGCGGATCGCCTCGGCGGCTGCCTTGAAGCCGTAATCGGCGGCATGCTGGTAGACGGTCTCGATCCAGGTGCTGTCGATGAACTGGAACAGCCCCTGGGCCGAGGAGGTGCGTGCCTTGGCTTCGGGCGAGAGGCTCGATTCCACATCCGCCAGGGTCATCATGTAGACCGGATCGACACCGGTCGCATGGGCGGCCTTGAGGATGGAATGCACCAGCCAGCGCGGCACGTTGCGCCCATTGAAGGGGATCAGCTCGTCCGGATCACCGATCTCCGTCTCCGAGATGGTCGGGGATGCCGGCTCCTCGACCCGCGGCTTCACGATGGAGAAGGCGCCGTCGAGGATGGCCTTGAAGAGACCCGGATCCTTGGCAAGCTTCGGGGTGAAAGCCACGGACGCCGTTACCACCGAACCGGTGATGTCCTCCTGCACGGGCGCAACGGCAACAGGCCGCGCCAGCAGTCCGGTGGGGATGGTGGCCACGGCGGCCGGACCGGCACTGAGACCCTGGAAGCCCATGATCAGGCCTGCGGCCAGGGCGAGGTGGAGTGAGCGGCGACTTCCAGTCTTACGCACATCCGCAACAGGCTGCGGTACTGCGCATAGCAGCGTTCTCGCGTTACTCATCATCACTTATCCCGCATAGCCCAACCGGACGATCAGGCCTTCCCTTGTGTTCTTCTGGGCACAAGGGTTGACGGGTAGATGTGTCGAGAATCGGTCAGCTTGGCCATAAAAAGTAGGATTTCGCTAACCTTGTCCGGCTTTTCCCCGGGAAATGTTCAGGTTTTTTCCGGAAATTTAGGATGAGGATTGTGCGACGAGCTGTGCATTGGTCCGCTCGAGGCGCTTGGCCAATTCCCGCATGATGGCCAGGGACATCTGCGGGAACTGGGCCAGGAGCTCCAGGAAAACCCTCTTGTCGATTCGAAGCGCCGTGGTCGGCTCGGCCGCCATGATCGTTGCCGAGCGCGGGGTATCGGACAGAATTCCCATCTCTCCCACCAGGGCGTTGCTGCCCAGTTCCGCCACCTGGATATCTCCGCCAGGGGTGTTGAGCAGCACGCTGGCCCGCCCGTCGAGGATGACGTAGGCGGCGTCGGACGGATCTCCCTGGGAGAAGAACCGCTGCCCTCCGGCGAACTGCACCCGCTCGCTGGTGAAGGCGAGAAGCTTCAGACGAGCGGGGTCCACATCCCGGAACATCGGGACCTGCCGCAAGGACTGAACTTCCGTCTCAAGGGTCATGCCACCTCTCCTGCTATCCTCTGGGGGGCGTCCGGCTCGGGCATGGAGGGCCTCGGAGCCGGAGCGGCCGTCTTGTCTGTTATGATCTGTCCATCGCGAAAACGCATCTGAACATCGAAGTCGCCGGCCTGTCGATCATTCGGAAGCACCATGAACAGGCTTTGTTGATCGAGAAGGTCGAGAAGCAGTTGCATCAGCTGCTGGCTGCGCGCCTCGTCGAAGGGCGCGAGGGCACCATCGATCACCAGGATGTCCGGGCGTTTCACCAGGCATCGAACCAGGTTGACGCTCGCCCGCTCCTGCGGCGAGAGGAGCCTGCCCGCCGTGCCCACCTGATATTCCAGGCCGACCCTCTCGACCTCCTCCTGAAGGTTGAGCTCGCGCACGACGGCGGCCACCGCTTCCGCAACCCGCGCGCGGGCATTGGCCACCTGATAGCTGACCCGTCCGAACAGGAGGTTGTCCCGCAAGGGGGCGGCCGAGCAGATCCCTTCCGGGTCATAGAATTCGACGCCGGCCGATCCGGCCTTTTCGAGAACCTCCCGGACGAGCCCCCGTGCCTCGACGATCCGGCCGGTCATGGCGTCATCGAGAAGGCCCAAGCGATGCCGGGCTTCGATATAGGCCAGCGGCAGGGACAGAAGGCGCGTCCGGTCCTCGCGCCTCAGGCTGCCCTCTCCCCGGCCACGACGACGCAGGATGGCCTCGAACTCGGTCAGCTCATCGGCGCCGATGAAGGAGAACTGCTCGAACAGGGAATGCCCGGGCGGCAGGCCTTCGAAGATCTCGGTCATGGTCTCGGCGATCTGAAGACCCATACGGACGAGGTCGTCCGTCATCTCCGCCCTGTCGATGGCGTCGCGGAACTGGGCATTGTCGGCGAGGTTGCGCCCCTTGAACTCGTCGGAGATCGGCACGCCGAAGAGAAGGTTTTCCGCAATCGTCGCCTGGCTGTTGTAACACGCCGGGTCGAAGGGCTCGACCAGATCGGCCATGCCATTCGACTGGAAGGTGTCGCGGAGGCGGTGTCGGGCTTCGACGAGGCGCTCGGCAAGGCTCGTATGGCGCTCCGGATCGATCCTGCCGGCAAGGCCGAACAGATAGATCGTGTCGCCCATACCCACCTTGTCGAGAAGATCGAGGAGGATGCGGTCCAGCTCGTTTTCGTCCTTTGCGCCAAGGCGCTCGTAATCCACCCACTGATCGGAGATGCTCTCAATCGGGTTGCCGGTTCTGAGCGCCTCCGCGATCCGCCGGTCCATCTCCTGCCTGTCCTCCTTCAGCCGGCCCAAGGGCTTGGAACGGAGGCCATAGACGAGATTGTCGCGAATGCTGCCGGGGAAGAGGATCGGATCCACGCCCGCATAGGCGATCCTGTGTCCGGTTACAGCCATGGGAAGCTGGGTCAGGTCGCGCTCGCCGATTCGGATCCGGCCGCTGAACTCCAGGCTCCGACGGGCCAGAATGCGCGCCAGCATGCTGGCGGCCGCACCGCCGTTCGAGATCAGCGCAACGCTTGTGGGCAGCTCGATCGTGAAGGCGCCCCCTTCGATGATCAGGTCGCCGTGCGGTCCGGCAATCCGGATGTCCTCGCCCACGAAGGAGCCGGTCAGAGGCTGGTCCGCCTCCCCCGCCTCACGCGACTCCAGCAGCGGGCCAAGTCTGTCCTCGGCGAAGTGCTGGGTGACCTGATCGTACTTCACCTGAACGTCGAGACGCTGCTGGTCCCAGTCGATCAGCTCCTTCAGGGGCGGCGGCAATTCGCGGTAGGCTGCGATCACGGCGACGAGCTGGCCGATGTCGAGGGTGCCGCGCAGGGCGAAATAGCCGCCGATGGCGTAGAAGAAGAACGGCGTCAGCTGGGCCAGGAAATTATTGAGGGTTTTGACGAAGAATTTCCGGTTGTAGATCTTCAAACGGATGGTGAAGAGATTGAAGAGCCGGTGCCCGATCTCGGCCCTTTCCCAGCCATAGGCATTGTGGACGTGGACGACCTCGATTCCATCGAGGACTTCCGCAATGCGGCCCGCCAGCTGGCGGGAGGCGAGCTGACGCTGCTTGCCGAGACGCAGCAGCTCGCGACGCAGCCGCGGAATGATCGTGAACTGCACGGCGATCACGGAGAGCGCGATCAGGCCGAGCCAAACGTTCTGCACCATGATGAACACGAGCGCCGTGATGGCCTGCGTGCCAAGGAACACGGGGGTGATGAAGGCATCGCCGATGAAGCCGCCGATCGGTTCGACCTCATCCTTGATGATCGTTGCGGTCTCCGAAGATTTTACGGTCCGCAGGGCATCCGGCGTGAAGCGCAGCACCATGGAGAACAGGTCGAAGCGCATGCGCCGGAGCATGCGCTCGCCCAGCACGCCCTTGGAGACGTTGATCCAGTATTTGAAGGCCCCGTTCACGATGACAAAGAACAGGAACACGAAGGACAGGCCCATGAGCAGGCCGACCCGGCCGACCTGAAAGCCCTCGAAGATCTCCCACGAGCCGCCGCCGCCGAGCCAGCCCGGCCAGTCGAACGACAGATTGAGGAAAGGAGCCGTCGGGTTGCCGTCCCGGAAAGCCTCGCCCTGGATAGCCTGGTTCACGATCTGGCGAGGCAGATCGAGCGACATGAAGTAAAATGGCAGGGACGCGAGCACGACCGCGCAGATGATCATCTGGTCGCGCTTGGAATGGGTCCAGATATAGCGGAAAAGGCTCTTTTCCATCAGCGCAGTGATGCCATCTTCATGTGCCTGTGATCCCTCTTTCCGTTTTGGGGCATCGCCATAGTTTGACGAGGGGGGCTATTGCAAGGGTAGAGATAGCTGGCCTAACGTCAATAAACGATACGTCAAATTCCTTTTCTTGCCCACCAAGGGAAGCCTGCATGGCAAATGCGGTCATGGAGCCGAGAACAGAGACAGGCCTGCCCCTGGTCAAATCCCGTCCGGGAGCACGGGTTCTCATCTACAGCCACGACACGTTCGGGCTCGGCCATCTGCGCCGGTCGCGGGCGCTGGCCAATGCCATCGTGGAGGCGCAGCCGGGCACCTCGGTGATCATCATCTCGGGCTCGCCGGTGATCGGCAATTTCGAGTTCGAGAGCGGGGTCGACTACATCCGCATCCCGGGTGTCACCAAGCTTCATGACGGGGATTACCGCAGCCTCAACCTCAATGTGAGCCTGGACGAGGCCGTGGGCCTGCGCCAGGCGCTCATTCTCCAGACGGCCAAGGCCTTCCAGCCGGACGTGTTCATCGTCGACAAGGAGCCGACGGGCTTCCGCGGCGAGGTCGTGCCGGCCCTCGACTATCTCCAGGCGGCCGGCTGCAAGCTCGTGCTCGGCATCCGCGACGTCATGGACGAGCCTGCCCTCCTGGTCCCGGAATGGGAGCGCAAGGGCGCAAAGACAGCCTTGATCCGCTACTACGACGAGATCTGGGTCTATGGACTGAAGGATGTCTACCAGCCTCTCAAGGCACTGGATCTCCCATCGGATGTGGAAAACCGGATCACCTATACCGGCTACCTGCGCCGGGACGTGCCGCCGACTCCGTCCCTGACCAAGTACCCGAAGATCACCAAGCAGCCCTTCATCCTGGTGACCACCGGCGGCGGCGGCGATGGCGACGACCTGATCGACTGGGTGATCTCGGCCTACGAGGCGGATGCGGAACTCGACCAGCCTGCGCTGATCCTGTTCGGCCCGTTCATCGACAGGGACAAGCGCCGCTCCTTCGTCGAGCGCATCGCCCGGCAGCCCAAGCTCGATGTGCTGTCCTTCGACAACAAGATCGAATGGCTCATGAAGAAGGCCGACGCGGTGGTGGCCATGGGCGGCTACAACACCTTCTGCGAGGCTTTGTCCTTCGACAAGCGCACCCTCATCGTCCCGCGCACGCGGCCGCGGCTGGAGCAGTATATCCGGGCGGTGGAGGCCGAGCGCCTCGGCCTCGTGCGCATGCTGAGCGACTACAAGGAGCCGCGCACGCCGGAGCGCATGGCGGCGGCCCTGCGCGCCCTCTCGTCCCAGCCCCGTCCATCGGAGGTGGTGATCCCGGCCCTGCTCGACGGGCTTGACCGGGTGCGCGAACGGCTCAAAGTGCTGACCGAATCCCGACCACGGTTTGCCCCTGCCTATCATCAGGCGGCCGAGTAGCGTGAAGAATGCTTCCTTCATCAGCAGCCCGACGCATCGCCATCGTGGTGAAAGGTTATCCACGGCTTTCTGAGACCTTCATCGCCCAGGAGATCCTGGCCCTCGAGCAGCGCGGGCTCGACCTCGAGATCTGGTCTCTCCGGCACCCGACCGAGCGGGCCGTGCATCCGATGCACAAGGCCATCAGGGCGAAGGTCACCTATCTGCCGGAATACCTCTATGAGGAGCCCCTGCGCGTGCTGCGCGGCGCCCTCTGGAGCCTGGGACGCAAAGGCTTCGGCGCCACGATCAAGGCGTTCTGGCGCGATCTGAAGCGCGATTTCACCGCCAACCGGGTGCGCCGCCTCGGCCAGGCCTTCGCCATGGCCCGGGAACTGCCCGCGGACGTGGGGCACCTGCATGTGCATTACCTGCACACGCCGGCTTCCGTCGTTCGCTATGCCGCGCTCCTGACCGGCCGGACCTGGACCTTCTCGGCCCATGCCAAGGACATCTGGACGACGCCGGACTGGGAGAAGCGGGAGAAGATGGCCGAGGCCCGCTGGGGCGTGACCTGCACGGCCCAAGGCGCCGCGCATCTGCAATCGCTGTCGCGGCCGGAGCAGGTGTCGCTGGTCTATCACGGGCTCGACCTCTCGCGCTTTCCCGCACCGCCCGAGAGCCGCCCGGTGCGTGACGGTTCGGACCCGCTCGACCCGGTGAGGATCGTCTCCGTCGGGCGGGCGGTGGCCAAGAAGGGCTATGGCGACCTGATCCAGGCGCTCGCCGCCCTGCCGCCGGATCTGCACTGGCGCTTTGCCCATGTGGGCGGCGGCGAGTTGCTCAACAGCCTGAAGAAGCAGGCGCAGGAAGCGGGCATCGGCGACAAGGTGGCGTTCCTCGGCTCCAAGGCGCAGCCCGACATCATCGCTCTCCTGCAAGAAGCCGATCTCTTCGTGCTGCCGTCCAAGGAAGCGAAATCGGGCGACCGGGACGGCCTGCCGAACGTGATCATGGAAGCCGCGAGCCAGGGGCTTGCCATCGTAGCGACGGACTTCGCCGGGATCCCGGAATTCATCCGCAGCGGCACCGAGGGCGAGTTGGTCCGACCGGGAGATTGGGAGGCGTTGTCCAACGCCCTGAACCTGCTCGCCCGCGAGCCTGAACTGCGGAAGGTTCTCGGCGCTGCCGCGTTCACGCGGCTGCGGCGGGACTTCTCCATGGAGGGTGGAATCGACGTGCTGGAAACGCGCCTGCGCACCGTCACCGACAACCCGCACAGAGAACCGGAGCGGGTGTGACCCACGCGCGGCCAGTGGCGTTCTACGCTCCGTTGAAGAGTCCCAACCATCCGCTTCCATCGGGCGACCGCACGATGGCGCGTCTGCTGATGAAGGCCCTCGACCGGGCGGGCTACCGGCCGCAGCTCGCAAGCGAGCTGCGCACCCTCGACAAGACGGGCGATCCGCAGCAGCAGAATCTCATCAGGCAGCAGTCGCTGGAGGAAGCCTCGCGTCTCATCGCACATTATCGAGCCTTGCCGGAGCAGAGCCGTCCATGCCTGTGGTTCACCTACCACGTCTACTACAAGGCGCCGGACTGGATCGGTCCCCGCGTGGCGGAGGCACTGGGCATTCTCTATGCCGTTGCGGAAGGATCGCGTGCAGCAAAGCGCGCGCACGGGCCTTGGGCTCTGGGGCATGAGGGAGCCGAGGCGGCTCTTGATAAAGCCGACGCGATCTTCGTCATGACGGCCCATGACCGAGGGGCCTTGGAAAAGGCGCAACCGGCACACCAGATGCTGGTCGATCTTCCGCCTTTTCTCGACATGCAGGACTGGCCTGCACCGAGTGCTCCTCTCCCGCACGGAATTGAACCGCGCCTGCTCACCGTCGCCATGATGCGCAGCGGCGACAAGTTCGCCTCCTATGGCATTCTTGCCGCCGCTCTTGAACGTCTGCAGCATCTGCCCTGGTCGCTCGATATCGTGGGCGACGGCGAGGCTAGGGAGGAGATCGCGCAGCTTTTCTCGCGCCTCGCAGACCGGGTGCGATACCATGGTCAGATCGAGAACAGAGCCGATCTGAGAGTCCTCTATGAAAGCGCCGATCTCTTCATCTGGCCTGCCGTCAACGAGGCTTATGGCATGGTGCTGCTGGAGGCTCAGGCCATGGGCTGCCCGGTGCTCGCCGGAGCCTATGGCGGAGTGGCCAGCGTGGTGAAGCATGGCGACACCGGCGTCCTGACCCAGCCAGGCGACATCGCGGCCTTTGCCGATGCGTTAGGCGTCCTCCTGCAGGATCGAGACCGGCTCCGGAGCTTGGGCGCCAATGCCTTGCGTTTCGTGCGCCAGGAGCGCGATCTCGATCACGCCGCTTTGCGCTTGCGCAAGACACTCGAACCAATCACGGCTGGAATGGGAGCATGACATTGCGCGTTCTCATCGCCGTCACGCATCTCTTGGGCGCCGGCCACCTGACGCGGGCGGCAGCCCTGGCGCGGGCCTTCGCCCGCAAGGGGCATGAGACCATTCTCGTCTCAGGCGGCACCCCTGCCCGACTGGCCGATCTCGGGCAGGTCAGGCTCGTTCAGTTGCCGCCCGTGCGCACCGCCGGGACGGACTTCAAGACGCTGCTCGACGAGAACCTCCAACCCATCGATGAAACCTATCTCGACCGGCGCCAAGCGATCCTGCTCGACACGCTCCGCAGCACCAGGCCCAACATTCTCATCACCGAACTCTTCCCGTTCGGGCGCCGGGTGCTGGCGGGCGAGTTCACGGCTCTGATCGAGGCCGCGCGTCGCTTGAATCCGCGTCCGCAGATCCTGTGCTCGATCCGCGATATTCTCGTGGCCCCGGCAAAGGCCGAGCGCATCGCGCAGGCGCATGAGCGTATCCTTCAGAACTACGACGCCGTTCTCGTCCATGGCGACCCTGACCTCGTGCCCCTGGAAGCCTCATGGCCTGTGGATGAGCGGATCACGCCACTCCTCCGCTACACCGGCTACGTGGATGAAAACGAGAATGTCATTCCCGAGGGTCACAGGCATGGCATCGTGGTCTCCGGCGGATCGAGCGCCGCGAGCCTGCCGCTCTACCGTGCTGCCCTTGAGGCAGCCCGTCTGGTCAACGATCGCCCCTGGCACATCCTCATCGGGCGGGGCGTATCGGAAGACGACTTTCAAGCGCTCCAAGGTAACGCCCCGGCTCATGCCGTCATCGAGCGGGCGAGACCCGATTTCCGGATGCTGCTTGCCAGCGCTGAAATCTCCGTCAGCCAGGCGGGCTACAACACGGTGGTGGACCTTCTGCGCTGCGGTGTGCGATCGGTTCTCGTCCCCTTCGAGGCCGGCCACGAAACGGAGCAGCGCCTGCGGGCCGAGCGCCTGAAAAGCATCGGCCTTGCCGAGATCGTCTCCGAGGACACGTTGTCCGGGCCGCGCTTGGCGGAGGCGATCCGCCAGGGGCTGTCGCAGCCGGCAACATCACCCCCGACCGTTGCCATCGATGGAGCACGGCAAAGCGTCGCCATCGCGGCAAGCATGGTCCTGTCCAAGCCTGCCCTGCACCCGACCATCGACTGGTCGCCTCTGAACGCCGCGCTGGAACGGGCCAGCGACCACGGCTGCCCCGTCCGCTTCTGGTGGCGCGATGACGATGCGGTAGCCGACACCCCTGCCCTCGACCGCCTTCTCGCGCTGGCCCGCCGCTACGATGCCGGGATTGGCCTCGCCGTCATCCCGCGCGACCTGGATGCCTCCCTGGCATCGCGGCTGGCAGATGAAAGCTCGGCTTTCGCCCTCGTGCATGGCTGGAGCCACGACAATCATGCCCCTCCGGCGACCAAGAAGGCGGAGTTCGGCGCTCATCGTCCTGTGGAGGCTCTGGTGGCGGAAGCAAAGCGTGGTCTGCATGAGGCCCGCGAGCAGTTGGGTGCGAAGCTGCTGCCGGTCTTCGTGCCGCCCTGGAACCGGATCACGGGCGAGTTGATCCCGCACCTGCCGCACCTGGGCTTTGCAGGATTGTCCACGTTCACGGATCGGAGCGCCGCCTCCCCCGCTCCAGGCCTCCTCCAGATCAACACCCATGTGGACTCGATCGACTGGCGCGGCACCCGCAGTGCGGTTGAGCCTGAGCAGGTCATCGCCGGCTTCACAGGAGCCATCGAACGGCGCATTGCCGGAGAGGCCGACCGGGACGAACCCATTGGGTTTTTGACCCATCATCTCGTCCACGACGAGGTCGTATGGTCGTTATGCGAAAGGGTTATTGCGCACCTTGCCGCAAAGGACATCCATTTCCTGTCTCCTGATGTGTGTTTCGGAATGGAAACAAGATCACATTTGCGATCTAATGGGGTCTGAAGCGTTATGCTCGTAGGCTTGGAGGAGCATATGGAAGCGCCAATTCTGTCGGTTCGCCAACTGACAGTCGATTTCAGCACCGATGCCGGAGATTTCCGAGCGGTCGATGGGCTCAATTTCGACATCCCGAAAGGCAAGACCGTGGCGCTTGTCGGTGAGTCCGGGTCCGGCAAATCGGTGACGGCGCAAGCCATCCTTCAGATTCTGTCGAAGAAGGCCAGGATCACCAACGGCTCTCTTCTCTTCAACGATCCTTCGAACGGAGGAAGCATCGATATCGCGGCGCTGGCGGCTGAAAGCGAGGCCATGCACAGCTTACGCGGCGGTCGCATCGCCATGATCTTCCAGGAGCCGATGACGTCCCTGTCGCCGCTCCACACCATCGGCGACCAGATCTCCGAAGCGCTGATGATCCACGCGGACGTAGACCAGGCGACGGCCAACCAGCGGACTGTGGACGTGCTGAGCCGGGTCGGCTTCCCCGACCCGAAGCGGGCGCTCAGAACCTACCCGTTCGAGCTCTCGGGCGGCCTTCGCCAGCGCGCCATGATCGCCATGGCGCTCATCACGCGCCCGGCCCTTCTCATCGCCGACGAGCCGACGACGGCGCTGGATGTCACGACGCAGGCGCAGATCCTCGACCTCATCAAGGAGTTGCAGGCTGAGACCGGCATGTCGGTGCTCCTCATCACCCACGATCTCGGCGTGGTGGCCAACGTGGCCGACGAGGTGGTGGTGATGTATCGCGGGCGGATCATGGAGGCCGGCTCGCGGGAGGAGATCTTCCGCAATGCCCAGCATCCCTATCTCCAGGCGCTCATGCGCGCGGTGCCGCGCTTTGCCATGGCGGAGAACGAGCGCCTGACGCCGATCCGCGAGGTGAAGAGCGCGAGCCTCGCGGCCGTCGATGCCCCGCAGCGCGTTCAGCCGGCAGGCCCGATCCTGAAAGTGGAGCGCCTCACGAAATCCTTCACGCTCCGGTCCGGCTGGTTCTCCGGCAAGACCAGGGAGATCCGCGCCGTGAGCGAGGTCGATCTCTCCCTCGGAGCTGGCAAGACCCTGGGGCTCGTGGGTGAATCCGGCTGCGGCAAGACCACCGTGTCCAAGATGATCATGCGGGCGATCACGCCCAATTCCGGAAAGGTTCTGTTCGACGACGGCACAGGCCGCAGGGACGTGCACAAGCTCGAAGGCGAGGCGCTGACCACCTATCGCCGTTCCGTGCAGTTCATCTTCCAGGACCCGTTCTCGTCCCTCAATCCCCGGATGACCGTCTACGAGCTCCTGACCGAGCCCTTGCGCATCCATGACATCGGCACATCCGACGAGCGCTATGAGCGCGTGAAGCATCTTCTTGAACTGGTGGGGCTCGACCAGCGGGCGCTCCGGCGCTACCCGCACTCCTTCTCCGGCGGCCAGCGCCAGCGCCTCGGCATCGCCCGGGCGCTCGCCCTCGAACCGCGCGTGCTGCTCTGCGACGAGCCGGTCTCGGCCCTCGACGTGTCGGTGCAGGCGCAGGTGCTGAACCTGCTCAAGGACCTGCAATCGGCGCTCGGCCTCTCGTACCTCTTCGTGTCGCACAACCTCGCGGTCGTCGACTACATCGCCGACACCATCGCGGTCATGTGCCGGGGCTACATCGTCGAGGAGGCGCCGAAATCGACCCTGTTCCGCAACCCGGTTCACCCCTATACTCAGGCGCTGCTCGCGGCCGTGCCGGACCCGGACATCGACCGGCCCCTCGACTTCACCAAGCTGCGGACGGGCGGCTTCTCGCAGCCCTCCGCATGGCCGGAGCCCTTCCGCATCGAGCCGGGCGAGTTCGGCGTGATGAAGGAAATCGAGCCCGGCCATAAGGTCCGCATGGGGCGCCTGACAGCCCGGGAGGCTGCATGATGCTCGACATCCGCAAGACCACGCTTGCCTTAGGCCTGACCCTCGGAGTGCTGGCGCTGCCGGCCTGGGCGCAGGATTACCAGGAACCGCCCTTCTTCACCGATCTGCCGCAGGACAAGAAGCTGCCGCCCATGGCCGAGCGGCTCCCGAAAACGCCCATCGTGGTCGGCTCCTCCGGCCAGTACGGCGGCGACATCGTCACCCTCGTGCCCCGGCCGCGCGACATCCGCTACATCTCGACCTTCACCTATACGCGCCTCGTCGGCTACGACCGGAACCTGGAGCTCCAGCCCGATCTTCTGGAGAGGCTCGAGAACGAGGACGACCGGGTCTTCACCTTCACCCTGCGCGCGGGCCATCGCTGGTCGAACGGTTCGCCCTTCACGGCGGAGGACTTCCGCTACTACTGGGAGGACGTGGCGCACAACCTGGATCTCTCGCCCGCCGGCCCGCCCGAGTTCATGCTGGTGAACGGAAAGCCGCCCCGCTTCGAGGTGCTAGACGAGCGCACCGTTCGCTACACCTGGGACAAGCCCAACCCGCGCTTCCTGCCGCAGCTGGCGGGTCCCCTCGATCCCGGCATCTACCGCGCATCCGCCTATCTCAAGCAGTTCCACGCCAAGTACGCCGACAAGGCGGCCATCGAGGAGAAGGCCAAGCAGCAGAAGCTGAAATCCTGGGCGGCGCTCCACAACCGCATGGACGACATGAAGGAGCAGACCAATCCGGAGCTGCCGACCCTCATGCCGTGGCGCGTCATGAATGCGGCGCCGGCAAACCGCTTCGTCTTCGAGCGCAATCCCTACTATCACCGCGTCGATACCGAGGGCCGGCAGCTGCCCTATGTCGACCGGATCGTCATGGACGTGTCGGCCAGCGGCCTCTTTGCCGCCAAGGCCAATGCGGGCGAGGAGGATCTGCTGTTCCGCGGCCTGAACATGGGCGACATCCCCGTCCTGAAGCAGGGTGAGAAGGCGAAGGGCTACACCACCCTCCTCTGGCCTTATGCGCGCGGCACGGAGCTCGCGCTCTATCCCAACCTCAACACGGTGGATCTGGTCTGGCGCCAGCTCAACCGGGACATCCGCTTCCGCCGCGCCCTGTCGCTTGGGATCGACCGCAAGACCCTGAACAACGCGCTGCTCTTCGGGCTCGGTGTCGAGGGCAACAACACCATCGTGGCGGAAAGCCCCCTGTTCATGCCGGAGTTGCGGACGCAGCACGCGGCTTACGATCCTGACCAGGCCACCCGCTTGCTCGACGAGATCGGCCTGACGAAGCGCAACGGCGCTGGCATCCGCCTGCTGCCCGACGGGCGCGAGCTGGAAATCATCGTCGAAACAGACGGCGAGAGCAGCCTCGTGGTGGATGGCCTGACCCTCATCGGCGAGTTCTGGCGCGAGATCGGCGTGCGGCTCTTCGTGAAGCCGCAGGACCGGACCGTGCTGCGCAACCGCTCCTATGCGGGTCTCACCGTGATGGTGGCCGCCCCCGGCCTCGACAACGCGATCCCCACCGCCCTCATGCCCCCGACAGAACTCGCTCCCATGCGGCAGGACAATTACGCCTGGCCGAAATGGGGGCAGTACATCGAGACCAAGGGCAAGATGGGCGAGTCGGTCGATATTCCGGAGGCGGAGCGCCTTCTCAAGTCCTACGAGACCTGGATGAACACCGGCAACCGGGAGGTCCAAGGAGCGGCCTGGCAGGAGATGCTGAGGAACCACGTGGAGAACCAGTGGACCATCGGCACCATCGCCGGCGCCCTGCAGCCCATCGTCGTGCGAAACGGCCTCCAGGGCCTTCCCGCCAAGGCCCTCTACAGCTGGGAGCCCACGGCGATGCTCGGGATCTACCGGCTCGATGAGATCTACTGGAACAAAGCCGCCGGCAAAGAGGCCCGTCGATGATCCGCTTCCTGTTGCGTCGCATCGTCACCATGGCGGTGACCCTGCTGATCATTTCGGCCCTGGTGTTCTTCATCATCAAGCTGCCGCCGGGCGACTTCCTGACCAACCAGATCGCGGAGCTGCGGGCGCAGGGCGAGTCCGCCTCCATCGCCAAGGCCGAGTTCCTGATCCGGCAGTATGGCCTCGACAAGCCGGCCTGGCAGCAATACCTGGTCTGGCTCGGGGTGATGCCGGGCCCGAACGGCCTTTCCGGCCTGCTGCAGGGCGACTGGGGCTGGTCCTTCGAATACGACAAGCCCGTCGTGGACGTGGTGGGCGATGCCGTGTGGCTGACGCTGCTCGTGAACCTCGCCGTGGTGATCTTCATCCACCTGATCGCGATCCCGATCGCCATCTATTCCGCCACACGGCAATATTCTATCGGCGACTACATCGCGACCTTCATCGGCTATATCGGCCTTGCGACCCCGAGCTTCCTGCTCGCGCTGATCCTGCTCTATTACATGAACCGCTGGTTCGGCATCTCCATCGGCGGGCTTTATGACCCGCAATACGCAGGCGAGCCCTGGAGCTGGCCCAAGATCCAGTCTCTTCTCTCTCACTTGGTCGTTCCCACAGTGGTGATCGGGCTCGGCGGAACCGCCGCCATGATCCGGCGCATGCGCGCCAACCTTCTCGACGAGTTGGGCAAGCAGTATTACGTGACCGCGAAGGCGAAGGGGCTGGGCCCCACCAAGGCCCTGCTGAAATATCCGTTCCGCATGTCGCTCAACCCGTTCATCGCCGATATCGGCAACCTCCTGCCGCAGCTCGTCTCGGGCTCGGTGCTGGTCTCCCTGGTCCTGAGCCTGCCGACCGTCGGGCCGATCCTGCTCAGTTCGTTGAAGAGCCAGGACCAGTTCCTGGCAGGCTTCATCCTCATGTTCGTCGCCGTGCTCACCGTGGTCGGCATGCTGGTCTCCGACCTGCTTCTGGCGTGGCTCGATCCGCGCATTCGCATAGGAGGCGCACGATGAACAATGTCGTGACCTCCAGACGGCACTACGTCGATCCCGCACCCTTCGATCCGGGCGCCACGGAGCCGGTGGGCGCGGAGAGCGAAAGCTTCTATCGCGCGTCCTCCTGGCAGCTGATGTGGTGGAAGTTCCGGCGGCACAAGGTGGCGCTCGCCGCCGCCTTCGTGCTCCTCGCGCTCTATGCCATCGTGCCCTTCGTCGAGGTGATCGCACCCTACAACCAGACCAAGCGGCACGGCGACTTCCTCTATGCTCCGCCGCAGGGGATTCACCTGATGCACGAGGGGCAGCTCATGCGCCCCTTCGTCTATCCCTATACCTACAGCTTCGACCTGGAGAACTTCCGGCGGGTCTACACGGTCGACGCCTCAAGGCCACAGCCTATTCGTTTCCTGTGCCAGGGTGACGACTACGAATTCTGGGGCATGTGGCAGACAAATTTCCATTTGGTCTGCCCGCCGGAGAACGGCACGATGTTCCTGCTCGGCACCGACCGGCTCGGGCGGGACCTGCTTTCGCGCATCATCTATGGCGCGCGGATTTCGCTCACCATCGGCATCGTGGGCATCGCGGTTTCGTTCACGCTCGGTCTCTTCTTCGGCGGCCTCGCGGGCTATCTCGGGGGCTGGGTCGATCACGTGATTCAGCGCACGATCGAGATCCTGCGCTCCCTGCCGGAGCTGCCCCTGTGGCTGGCGCTCTCGGCTGCCCTGCCGCCCAACTGGAGCCCGATCCTCGTGTTCTTCGGCATCACGATCATCCTCGGGCTGCTGGACTGGCCGGGCCTCGCCCGCGCCGTGCGCTCCAAGCTGCTGTCCCTGCGCGAGGAGGACTTCGTGAAGGCCGCGGAGCTGATGGGCGCTTCCAAGCAGCGCGTGATCGCACGCCACCTCATCCCCAACTTCATGAGCCACCTGATCGCCTCGGCGACGCTGTCGATCCCGTCCATGATCCTCGGCGAGACCGCGCTATCCTTCCTAGGATTGGGCCTGCGGCCCCCGGTGACGAGCTGGGGCGTGCTCCTCAACGAGGCTCAGAATCTGGCTGCCGTGCAGCTGCACCCCTGGCTTCTGTTCCCGATGCTTCCCGTGGTGATCGTGGTGCTCGCCTTCAACTTCATGGGCGACGGCCTGCGTGACGCGGCGGATCCGTATCATTAGGCGAATGGCCTGTTGTCCTCGATCCGAGGGAATGCGAGACATCCTGCATCGATGAAGATGGCAGAGGTGTTTCGTGGCCGAATACCGGATTGATGCGTCGCCCGAGAGCGTTCACTGGGGCTATTTCGATGCGGGCATCCCCCCGCTCCTCAACGTGAATTCCGGCGACACGGTCACGATCTCGACCGTGTCCGGTGGCCCGGAGGCGATGCCGAGGGGCCCCTTCGTGATCCCGCAAGCCCTGTCGGATATTCATGCGGCGCACAAGCCGAAGCTGCCGGGCCACATCTGCACTGGCCCGGTCGCAGTGCGCGGCGCCAAGGCCGGTCAGGTTCTTGAAGTCCGCATCAAGGACATCCAGCTGCATTACGACTGGGGCTTCACCTATTCCGCCCCGCAGAAGGGCGCCCTGCCCGACGATTTCGACGAGATCCATTTCATGACGATCGGGCTCGATCGCAAGCGGATGACAGGCAAGCTGCCCTGGGGCCTGGAGCTGCCCCTGAAGCCGTTCTTCGGCGTGATGGCCGTGGCGCCGCCGGCCTCTTGGGGGAGCTTGAGCACCCTGCCGCCGCGACGCAACGGCGGCAATCTCGACAACAAGGAACTGGTGGCGGGCACGACTCTCTATCTGCCCATTCATGTGGACGGCGCCCTGTTCTCGGTCGGCGACGGCCATGGCGTCCAGGGCGACGGCGAGGTCTGCGTCACGGCCATCGAGACCGGCCTCATCGGCACCTTTGAGCTGCATCTGCGTGAGGACATGCATCTCACCTGGCCCATGGCCGAGACGCCGACGCACGTCATGACAATGGCGTTCGATCCTGATCTCGACGATTGCGTGGTCATCGCTCTGCGCAGCATGATCGACCTGATCGTTGCCCGCACCGGCATCACCAAGGCGGAGGCTTACGCCCTGTGCAGCCTCGCGGCCGACCTGCGCATCACCCAGGTGGTCAACGGCAACAAGGGCGTCCACGTGATGCTCGACAAGAGCCTGCTGCAGAAGGCGCAGCGCT
>NZ_JPUG01000078.1 GCF_000739015.1 Microvirga sp. BSC39 | reverse complement strand
GCCAGGCTTGGTTTGGGCGCCAGGACAAGATGGGGTTCTATTACCGGTCCTTCCTCAAGAACAGCGGCTTCCCCCAGGACCAGTTCGACGGCCGCCCGGTGATCGGCATCTGCAACACCTGGTCCGAGCTCACCCCCTGCAACGCCCATTTCCGCACCATTGCCGAGCATGTGAAGTATGGCGTGCTCGATGCCGGCGGCTTCCCGCTCGAGTTTCCCGTCTCCTCGCTCGGCGAGGTGACCATGCGCCCCACCGCCATGCTGTTTCGCAACCTCGCCGCCATGGACGTGGAGGAGGCGATCCGCGCCCATCCGCTCGATGGCGTCGTGCTGCTCATGGGTTGCGACAAGACCACCCCTGCCCTGCTCATGGGTGCAGCTTCCGCCGACCTGCCCACCATCGGGGTCTCGGGCGGCCCGCAGCTGCGCGGCGTCTATCGCGGCAAGATCATCGGCTCGGGCACCAACATCATCTCCATGAGCGAGCAGCTGCGCGCCGGGGAGGTCACGCTGGAGGAGTTCCATGAGGCGGAGGGCGGCATGAACCGCTCGGCCGGCCACTGCATGACCATGGGCACCGGCTCCACCATGGCGTCCATGGTCGAGGCGCTCGGGGTCGGCCTGCCGGAGAATGCCGCCATTCCCGCGTCCGATGCGCGGCGCAACCAGCTTGCCCGCATGGCCGGACGCCGCATCGTCGAGATGGTGCACGAGGATCTCGTGCTCTCGAAGGTCATGACCCGCCAAGCTTTCGAGAACGCCATACGCACGCTCGCAGCCGTCGGCGGCTCGACCAACGCCGTGGTGCATCTGCTGGCGATTGCCGGGCGGGTCGGCATCGATCTCACCCTCGACGACTTCGATCGGCTCGGGCGCGACATCCATTGCCTCGTCGATCTCATGCCGTCGGGCCGCTTCCTGATGGAAGACTTCTACTATGCCGGCGGCCTGCCGGTGGTTCTGCGCACGCTGGGCGAACGCGGGCTGCTGCACAAGGACGCGCCGACCGTCAACGGCAAGACGATCTGGGACAACGTCAAGGACGCCCCCTGCTGGAACCGGGAGGTGATCACCTCCTTCGAGGAGCCGTTCAAGCCGGAGGCCGGCATTGCCATTCTCAAAGGAAATCTCGCACCCAACGGCGCCGTCATCAAGCCGTCGGCGGCTTCGCCCGAACTGATGCGGCACACCGGCCGCGCAGTCGTGTTCGAGACGATCGAGGACCTGCATCACCGCATCGATGACGAGGATCTCGACATCGACGAGACCTGCATCATGGTGCTCAAGAATTGCGGTCCGAAAGGGTACCCGGGCATGGCCGAGGTCGGCAACATGCCCCTGCCGCAGAAGCTGCTGAGAAAGGGCGTCCGCGATATGATCCGCATCTCGGATGCGCGCATGTCGGGCACCGCCTATGGAACCGTGGTGCTGCACGTGGCGCCAGAAGCCGCTGCCGGCGGACCGTTGGCGCTGGTCGAGAGCGGCGATCTGATCACCCTTGATGTGGTGGCCCGCAGCCTGCATCTTCATGTGGAGGCGCAGGAGATGGAGCGCAGGCGCGCTGCGTGGGTTCCGCCGGAGCCCCATGCGACACGCGGCTGGGCCAAGCTCTATGTCGAACATGTTCTGCAGGCTGATAAAGGTGTCGATCTGGACTTTCTTGTGGGCCGCACCGGCTCGCCTGTTCCGCGCGACAACCACTAGGCAACGAGAATCAACATCATGAAGGAAGAGATCATGTCCGCAACCGGCAGGAGCTCCACCCGCCCCTATCGTGGCGTGTTCCCGGTGGCGCCAACCATCTTCGACGACGGCGGCCGCCTTGACTTGGAAGGTCAGAAGCGCGCCATCGATTTCATGATCGATGCGGGCTCCGACGGCCTCTGCATCCTGGCGAATTTCTCCGAGCAGTTCCTGCTGCGCGACGAGGAGCGCGAAGCCGTGATGACGACGGTGCTCGAGCACGTCGCAGGCCGCGTTCCGGTCATCGTCACCACCAGCCACTTCTCGACCGAGATCTGCGCCGAGCGCAGCCGGCGCGCGCAGGACGCGGGTGCGGCGATGGTCATGATCATGCCGCCCTTCTTCGGCGCGACCCTGCGGGTGTCGGAACCCGGCATCTACGAGTTCTTCCGCCGGGTCTCGGATGCGATCAGCATCCCGATTATGATCCAGGATGCACCCATGGCCGGCACATCCCTGTCGGGGCCGTTTCTCGCGCGGATGGCGCAGGAAATCGCCAACGTGTCCTACTTCAAGATCGAGGTGGCCGGTACCGCCTCAAAGCTCCGCGACCTGATCGCACTCGGCGGCGACGCCATCGAGGGGCCGTGGGATGGCGAAGAGGCCATCACGCTGATGGCCGACCTCGATGCGGGCGCCACCGGGGCCATGACGGGCGGTGCCTACCCGGACGGCATCCGCCAAATCATCGACCCGTACTTTGCCGGTGACCGCGAGGCGGCTGCCGCAGCTTACGAGCGCTGGCTGCCGCTGATCAACTACGAGAACCGGCAATGCGGGCTCTCGGCCGCCAAGGTGTTGATGAAGGAAGGCGGCGTCGTCCGATCCGAAGCGGTGCGCCAGCCGCTGCAGCCCCTGCACCCGGAAACGCGCAAAGGCCTGATCGAAATTGCCAAACGCCTGGATCCGCTCGTGCTGAACTGGGGACGGTAAAGACCCATGGCACTCTCGCCGCCGTATGAGCCTATGCTGTGCGGCGGCAGTACATTTGGTTGATGCTCAGGACACAAGCTCCTGAGCCGATTGCCCTTGCAGGTGTTCTCTGAGGCCGCTTCCTCCCAGACACCGCACACGTATTGTCTTGCTGATCTGACACATTCACACAGCCGGAACTGAGGTGGCATCAGGGGCCTCCCCCATACTTGACGGCCAAGCCCCCTAGTACCGGGCCAGCATCTTGTAGGCTGTGGTCTCTCCTGAAACCCGTCTCCCGAATCGAAACCCTCATGAGCCTTCAGTGTCAGCTCCGGCTGATGCCACAACCTATGGTTAGGAACGCTCCTCCAAGAAACGTTCTGAGCACAAAATCCACTATAGGAGATTTTCTCTCTTGCTCAGCAGATTTCTACCATGGTAGACATAGATACATAATAACGCACCATAAGCCGGTGGGGCAGGTTTCGTCACTTACGGATCATCCCATCGTCACCTGAACGGGAGAGTGTCATGGGATCCTCAATCGTCGGAACATCGCCGACCGAAGTAGGCCTGCGTGACGGCCTGCAGATCGAGAAGCGTGTTCTCTCAACCGACGAGAAGCTGGCATTGGCCCGTGCGCTGATCGATGCCGGGCACACTAGCCTGGAGGTGACGTCCTTTGTCTCCCCCACGCGAGTACCGCAGCTCGCGGATGCTGCAGAACTCCTTTCCGCGCTGCGCCCCATACAGGGCGTGGAAATCAAGGCGCTGGTTCCCAACATCCGCGGTGCCGAGCGTGCCATAGCGGCAGGACCGGACGTGCTGGTGTTCGTTCTCTCAGCCAGTGACACCCATGGGGCACGCAATCTCAATCGAAGCTCTCATGAGTCCCTGGCAGAGTTGCAGGAAATCGTCGGGATGGCATCTGCTGCCGGAGTTCGGATCGACGTTTCGCTCTCCGTTGCGTTCGGCTGCCCTTTTGAAGGCGATGTGCCGGTCGAGAAGGTGATTGATCTTGCAGGCACAATGCAGCAACTCGGCATCTTGCGAGTGAGCTTCTGCGACACCACCGGAATGGCCACGCTCCGACAAGTCAGATCGCTCGCCGAAGCGCTAAGGGACGAGTTGCCAGGGATCGATCCGGCATTCCATTTCCACAACACGCGGGGCCTGGGATTGGTGGGGGTTCTGGTTGCGCTGGAGGAGGGAATCGTGCGCTTCGAAAGCAGCGTCGGCGGATTGGGCGGATGCCCGTTTGCACCCCATGCCGCCGGCAATGTCTGTACCGAGGATATGGTCCATATGCTTCATGAAATGGGCATTGAAACCGGTCTGGACCTCACCCGCCTGATCGATGCGGCACGATTGGCCGAGCAACTGGTGGGACGCACGCTCGACGGGCAAGTAATGAAGGCAGGACCGCGCTCAGGTCTTCATAGCCGAGATGGTTGAGGATGATGGGATACGGACATCCGCAGGTGGCTCCCGACCAAGTCATCAATCGTCGTCACATGTGGCCTTCAGCGGCCGCGCCTTGCGATGCGCCGGCAGGTGTGCAAGTGGACATCGTGTAAGGCTGCTCACTTCATGTTACTTCGATCAGGCTTGACCCCATGCATACACCCCCTCCCATGACCAAAGAGGCTGAGGGTGGCAGCGAAGCCGCTGACGAGCTTTTGTCGACCCTTGGGCCGCGTCTGCGGGAGCTTCGCCGGATACAGAGCCTCACCTTGGAGATGCTGGCCCAACGCGCCCAAGTCAGCCGGGCCATGATCTCAAAGATTGAGCGCGGCGAAAAGATGCCCACCGTCGGCATCCTGGTGCGCATCGCAACAGGCCTCAATGTAAGCCTTTCTGCATTGCTTGGCGAACAGGCTCAATCCGCTTCCGTTCAGCTGCAGCGCGCCAACCGACGAAGCCGCTTCCGAGATCAATCTACGGGCTTTGAACGGGAAGCCGTCTTCTCCCCTGCGGAGGGTGACGACATCGAAGTGGTGCGACACGTTCTGCCCGGAATGCAATCGACAGGCCTGCTCTCTCCCTATCCTGTGCCGACCCGCAAGCTCGTCTTCTCGCCGAGCGGTCCGCTTGTTGTCAAAATCGGCGATGAGACATTCTGGATGGAGGCCGGTGATGCGCTGCGCTTCGATGTGACGTCCGACTACAGCTTTTCCAATCCCGAGGCGACGGCCGTCAGCTACTACCTGTTCATGTCCCGGCATAAGGGGCCGTGATATCAGCCTCATAGATGACTTCGTAGACGTCAGCCCGCATCCTCGACAGGTGGCGTGCCATAGGTGTGGAACGACTCCACCGTCTTCATCCCCCAGGCCTGCCCCTTCTTGCGCTCCTCTTCGATCCAGACGATGGGCTTCCAGTCCGGGGCGAGGATGAGCCGGGCGCCCGCATTGCAGACTTCGACCCGGTTGCCACCCGGCTCATAGACATAGAGGAAGAAGGTCTGCTGGACTGCGTGCTTGTGCGGTCCGGATTCGATCGGCACGCCCGCTTCGAGGAAGATGTCGGCGGCCCTTAGAACATCTTCCCGGCTGTCGAGGGCATAGGTCAGGTGGTGGAAGCGCCCCTTCGCCCCTGTATGGTCGCGCGTGAAGGCAAAGTCGTAGCTCTTGTTGGTAAGCGTCATCCACATGCCGGCCTCGTTGCCGTCATTCTGGATGATCTGCTCGGTCAGGCGGCACCCGAGATAATCCTCATAGAAGACGCGGTTCGCACGAATGTCGGACGCTAGGCAGTTCAGGTGATCGAGACGGCGCACATTGACGCCACGGGCCGGGAAGCGCTGGGCCTGGTTCTTCAGGGCAGGCTTCAGCTCGGGTGGAGCCACATACCACTCGGTCTCGTAATAGAGCTCAACCATGTGCCCGTCGGGATCACGGCACAGGAAGGCTGGCCCATGGCCGAGATCGCCATCCGTCCAGCCGATGTCATAGCCGGAGCCTTTGAGAGCCGCGGCCCGCCGCTCCAATGCGGGCTGGCTCCTGGACCGGAAAGCCATGTGGCCCATGCCGGGCTTTTTGGACGCCGTCAGCTTGAGCGAGTGCCGCTCGTAATCGTCCCAGCCGCGAAGATAGACGGAGTCACCCTGCCGGCCGCTTTCAGTCATGCCGAGCACATCGACGAAGAAACGAAGGCTCTCGTCCGGCTTCGGCGTCAGCAGTTCGAGATGCCCGAGATGAGCGAGGTCGAGCAAGGGTTCATCTTGCATCGTGATGTCTTCCGGTACGATGAGCACGTCCAGCGGGGAGCCCAGAGCAGCGGGCGTCCGGGCTCCCCACCGACGATCAGGCTGCCTTCCTGGCGCCGGAGCCGGGGCTGCCCCAGACCTCTTCGGCGATCTCGACGATCATGCGCAGCTTCGCCCACTGCTCCTCCTCGGCCAGGGTGTTGCCTTCCTCGGTGGAGGCAAAGCCGCATTGCGGAGAGAGGCAGAGCTGGTCGAGATCGACATGCTTGGTCGCCTCATCGATGCGGCGCTTGATGTCGTCCTTGTTCTCGAGAATACCGGTCTTGGAGGTCACGAGACCCAGAATGACGGATTTGCCCTTGGGCAGGAAGCGCAGAGGCTCGAAGCCTCCGGCGCGGTCCGTGTCCCATTCCATGAAGTAGCCGTCGACCGGCATGCGATTGAACAGCACGTCCGCCACCGGCTCGTATCCGCCGGATGCGATGAAGGTGGAGCGGAAGTTGCCGCGACACAGGTGCATCGTGATCGTCAGGTCTTCCGGCTTGTCCTTGAGCGCCTCGCGCACCATGCCGGCATAGATCTCAGGCTGCTTCTCCGGATCGTCGCCGCGCTGGCGCAGCATCTCGCGCTGGTCCGGATCGCAGAGATAGGCAAAGGAGATGTCATCGAGCTGAAGATAGCGGCAGCCTGCATCATAAAAGGCGTGCACCGCCTTGTTGTAGGCGCTTCCGACGTCGGCATAGAAGTCGTCCATGTTCGGGTAGACGCCCATGTTCATCATCTTTCGGCCACCGCGATAGTGCAGCATGCTCGGGCCGGGGATCGTCATCTTGGCGACGCGGTCCGTATTGTCCTTCACGAAGCGGAAATGGTCGACCATCGGGTGCTGGCCCGAGAAGCCCACCTTGCCGGTCACGCGCAGGGCCTTCGCAATGCCGACACCGCCCTTGAAGTTCATGCCGGAATCGGCCTCCACCGAGGTAACGCCATCGAGATGCTCCAGGAAGTCGAAATGCCAGTAGGCACGACGGAACTCGCCGTCGGTGACGGCCTGCAAGCCGATCTCCTCCTGGCGCTTGATGAGGGTGCGGATCTCACGATCCTCGATCTCTTTCAGCGCTTCGTGCGAGATCTCGCCATCATGGTGCTTGTGACGGGCTTCCTTGAGGGCTGCCGTGCGCAGAAGGCTGCCGACCATATCGGCGCGGAAAGGTGGCTTGGTGCGTTGCATGGGTCGATACTCCGGTTTTGTGTTCAATGAGACGCGGCGCGCAGCGGCTTCTTCTTTGCCGTCACGCCGAGGTGCTGTTCGAGAGCCGCCGGGTCGTCAATGAGAGCTCGGCTTGAGCTTGCATGAACGATGGTGCCGCGGTCGAGGATGAGGGCGCTGTCGGTCACGCCGAGAATCTTCTGCGCATGCTGCTCGACGATGATGGCCGACATGCCCTCCCCGCGGATAATCCGCGTCAGGGCCGCGAGCAGTTCCTCGATGATGATGGGCGCGAGCCCCTCCGTCGGCTCGTCCAGCAGCAGGAGCTTGGGATTGAGAACGAGCGCGCGGGCGACCGCGAGCATCTGCTGCTCGCCGCCGGAGAGCTGGTTGCCCATGTTGGCACGGCGTTCCTTGAGGCGCGGGAACATGTCGTACACGCGGTTCACGTTCCAAGGTCCCGGGCGGGATACTGCCGTAAGGTTCTCCTCCACGGTGAGCGACTTGAAGATGTTGCGCTCCTGGGGGACCCAGCCGATCCCTGCATGCGCGCGTCTGTCGGGGCGCGCCGTCGTCAGGTTTTGACCATCGAGCACGATCGAGCCGCCGCGATGACGGGTGACCCCAATGATGGTGTTGAGGAGCGTCGTCTTGCCTGTGCCGTTGCGGCCGAGCACTGCGAGGGACTCACCGGACTTGAGGCGCAGGTCGATATTCGAGATGACGACAGCGTCGCCGTAACCGGCGGAGACCAGCTGCAAGGTGAGAAGATCACTCATCGACGCTCTCCCCGAGATAGACGGCCCGGACCCTCGGATCGGTCGAGACCTGTTCGACCGTACCCTCCGTGAACAGCGCACCGTTGACCAGAACCGAGATGCGGTCGGCAAAGCTGAAAACCAGATCCATGTCGTGCTCGATCAGCAGAACGGAAACGTCCCGCGGGAGCGCCGCCACGGTCGCGAGCAGCTCGTGCCTCTCTGCTTCCGGCACGCCGGCGGCCGGCTCATCGAGAAGGAGCACGCGGGGCCTGCAGGCGAAAGCGACGGCGATCTCCAAGAGGCGCTGCTTGCCGTAGGCCAGATTGGAGGTTCGCTCGTCGAGCACGTCGATCAGGCGGAAGCGCTGCGCGATCTCGACGATCTCGTCGATGATCTCCCGCTTGCTCCCTGTCACGCGCCACCAGTCGCGCCCCCCGCCCGTGCGCTCGGACACTGCAAGACCGATGGTCTCGAGCGGGGTCATGGCCGGGAAGAGCTGATTGATCTGGAAGGTGCGCGCGAGGCCGCGCTGCACCCGCAACTCGGGGCGTAAACCCGTGATCTCCTGGCCCTCCAGGAAGATCTGTCCGGCCGTCGGTTTGATGACGCCGGTGAGCAGGTTGATGAAGGTCGTCTTGCCGGCGCCGTTGGGGCCGATCAGCGCGTGGCGCGCGCCCTGCTCCAGCTTGAATGATACGTTGTCCGTGGCCTGGAGGCCGCCGAAGCGTTTGACGAGGCCTTTCGTTTCGAGAGCAATCGTCATGTCATACCTCCCGGGCGGATGTTTTCGGCAGCGTCTTGGCCGTGCGACCGGCCATGCCCTTCCAGAACGTTCTCACCCGCTCCGTCAGGCGCTCGCGGCCAGCGAGCACGATGATGACCAGGATCAGCCCGATCCAGAACTGCCAATATTGCGGCGTCCAGGCCGAGATCACATCCTGCAGCACCTTGAACACGATGGCTCCGATGAGACCGCCATACAGATATCCGACGCCGCCGATCACGAGCACCAGCATCACGTCCGCGGAGCGATGGAAGGCGAGGACGTCGAGGGACACGAACTGCGTGGTCTGCGCCAGCAGGGCACCGGCCACACCGGCATAGGCTGCCGCGAGCGTATAGACCGCCACAAGGCGACGGTTGACCGGGATGCCAACGGCACGCGCCTTCAGGGGATTGTCGCGGATCGAGCGCAGCGAGAGCCCGTAAGGCGAGACGACGATCCTGCGCGCGATGATGAAGAGCAGGAAGGTAACCGTAAGACTATAGGCATAGGCCGTCGTGCCGAAGATATCGAACTCGAACAGGCCAAGGATCGGCCCCATGGCAATTCCCTGAAGGCCGTCCGCACCACCCGTGAGCCAAGAGGCCTGGTTGGCGATCTCGCCGAGAACGAGCGCCACGCCCAGCGTCACCATCAGCTTGGTGAGATCGGACCCGCGCAGTACAAGGAAGCTTGTCACGAACCCCAGGATCGCTGCGGCGATGGCAGCGGCCGCCAGTCCCAGGAGCGGATCGGTCAATCCGTCCCTCGCCAGAATACCGGCCGTGTACGCCCCCAGCCCGAAGAAGGCTGCGTGGCCGAGCGACACAATGCCGGCATAGCCGAGGATGAGATCGAGGGAGAGCGCGAAAAGCCCGATGATCACGATTTCGTTCAGGATCAGATGCCGCTCGGGCAGGAAGTACAGGGTCGCGGCGGCGATGAGCCAAAAGGCAATCTCGCCGATGCCCCATCGCCCTCTCCGGACCAGGGTGGTTCTGACGTAATCGGCGATATTCGTCGACATGGGTTCAGGTCCTGTTGGATCAGCGCGCACGTTCGAAGAGCCCCTGCGGGCGCAGAACGAGAACGACGATCATCAGCGTGTAGATGACGAAGGCGCCGACGCTCGGCACGTAGTATTTGCCCGCCACATCGGCGATGCCGAGGAGGAGCGAGGCCAGAAACGGCCCGGTGATGCTGGTGGTGCCGCCGACCGTAACGACGATCAGGAAGTAGATCATGAACTTGAGCGGGAACGTCGGATCGAGGCCGAGGATTTCAGCACCGAGCGCTCCGCCTAAGCCCGCAAGACCGGAACCGAAGGCGAAAGTCGTGGCGAAGATCAGGCTCACATTGATCCCGAGCCCGCGCGCAACCCGGGGGTCGTCCACCGCAGCCCTCAGACGGCTGCCGAACCGGGTCTTGGTCAGGATCAGCTGCAGTGCGACCACGAGCGCACCGCAGATGACGATGATGAAGCTGCGGTAGAGGCCGACCTGAACGCCCAGAATGTCGATGCGGCCCTGGAGCCAGCCCGGCAACTGGATCAGCTGCTGCTGCGACCCGAAGCTGTAGTCGATGGCGGCAACAGCCATGAAGACGAGGCCGATGGAGAACAGCACCTGATCGAGGTGGCTGCGGGTGTAGAGCCGCTTATAGAGCGTTCTCTCCAGCACCAGGCCAATGATAGCCGGGACGATGAAGGCGAGCGGCAAGGTTGCCAGGAAGGGCACGCCGCTCCGGTTCATCAGCACGGCCGTGACGTATCCCCCCGCCATGGCGAAGGCACCATGGGCAAGATTGACGAAGTTCATCAGGCCGAGGGTGACGGCCAAGCCGCAGGCCAGCACGAACAGCAGCATGCCGTAGGCAATGCCATCGAAGAGAATGGTGAGCACCGCGTTCTCCGGAAAACTCATGAGAAGCGCCGCTCTTCAGCGGCGCTTCTCTGCTGGTGATGTGGTTAGTTGGCCTTGGCGGCTTTGACCGGGTCTTTGACGTTCGGGATCGTGGCGAACTCCACGTTGTAGAGTTCCCCGTCCTTACGCTCCACTTTCCGCACATAGATGTTCTGGATGATGTCGCGGGTCTGCGGGTCGATGGAGATCGGTCCGCGCGGGCTGGTCCAGCTCATGCCCTTCATGGCGTCGATCAGCGCCTGTCCGCCCTGGCCGCCCGTCTTCTTCAAGCCCTCGTAGATCAGGTGCATGCCGTCATAGCCGCCCACCGCCATGAAGTTCGGACGCATCCCGTTGTTGGCCTTCTTGAACGCCTCAACAAAAGCCTTGTTCTCAGGGCTGTCATGGGCCGTCGAGTAGTGCTGCGTGGTGATAGCGCCAAGAGCGACATCGCCCATTCCGTTCAGGATGTCGTCGTCGGTCACGTCACCGGGGCCAATCAGCTTGACGCCGCTCTTGTCGAGGCCCCGCTCCATAAACTGCTTCATGAACTGGGCACCGATACCGGACGGCACGAACACGAAGAGTGCGTCGGGTTTGGCGTCGGCCACCTTCTGCAGGAACGGCGAGAAGTCCGGGTTCGCCAGCGGCACCCGAAGGTTCTCAACCTGGCCGCTCTTGGCGGTGAATGCTCCGGTGAACGCCTTCTCGGCATCGATACCCGGACCGTAATCCGACACCAGCGTCACGACCTTCTTGATGCCGTTTTGCGAAGCCCAGTCCGCCATCGGCACGGTGGCCTGCGGCAGCGTGAAGCTCGTGCGCACGATGAAGGGCGAAGCCTCGGTGATGGTGGCCGTGGCAGCGGCCATGACCACCTGCGGCACCTTCGCCTGGGTTGCCAGCGGTGCGGGCGCGAGCGCCAGCGGTGTGAGGCCGAAGCCTGCCATGACGCTGATCTTGTCGTTGACGATCAGCTCCTGGGCCAGACGCTTGGTCACGTCCGCAACGCCCGTGTCGTCCTTCACGATCAGCTGGATCTTCTTGCCCGCCACTGTGTCGCCGTTCTGCTGCATGTACAGCTTGACCGCCGCCTCGATCTGCCTGCCCGTCGAGGCGAACGGCCCCGTCATCGGCAGGATGAGACCGACCTTCACGGCCTCCTGTGCCAGGGCTGCACTGCTCAGGGCCAGCGTCATGGCGACAGCCCCTGCAGCTCTCAAGAATGTCCGACGTCGCATGCTCTTCTCCCTCTATATGTTTGGCGTTTTCGCCTTTGCAGTTCAGGCGCGGATGCGCCTCTTGATGAGCACCGAACCCGGCACGAGCTCCATGTCCCTCTGGTTTGTCAGTGCACGCTCCAGATTCCGATGGGCGATGCGGGCATGCTCGCGCATGATCGCTTCGGCGCGGGCTCCCTCACGCCGCTCGATAGCCATGAGGACGCAGTGATGCTGATCCTGAGCCACGCTGAGGATGTAGTTCATCTCAGGGGAGCGCGATTGAACCGGCACCAGGGCGCTGGGCGAGGCGAAGGGCAAGGCATTGACCCGTTCGAGTTGCCGGGCGAGCGCCTGACTGTCGGCCATGCCGATTAGAATATTGTGGAAGCGGGCATTCAGCTCGACATAGCGCAGGAGATCGATGTCAGCCGGATTGCGACGCATGACCTCATCGATCGCATCGAGGCAGTCAGCCGCGTTGCGAAGATCCGTTCGACTGGCGCCGCGCTCCGCTGCGAGACGGGCCGCGAGCCCCTCGAGCGTTCCGCGGATTTCGATCGCCTCGAAGACTTCCTTCTCGGAAAAGGTCTTGACCGAGAAGCCGCCGGACGGGATCGCTTCCAGCAACCCCTCCTCTTCCAGCCGCACCAGCGCCATGCGAACCGGTGTGCGGGAAACGCCGAGGCGTTCGACCATCTGCAGCTCGGAAACCCGCTCGCCGGGATTGAGCTCGCCCCGCAGGACGAGGTCGCGCAGGGCGAGCTGCGCCCTCACGGTCTGCGTCACCGAGCGGTCATTGCCAGTTTCCGCGGCCTTGATCATGGTCCCCTCAATCCTTTTCCGCGCTCAAGCTAGGCCGTTCATGCCGCCCTGTCAGCCGTGTCGATGGTGATATCCCCGCCGGCGACCCTGGACACGCAGGTGCAGAGCTTCCTGTTCTCGGTTTTCTCCTCGTCGCTGAAGAACACGTCCCGGTGATCGACCGTCCCGGTTGTCTCGATGATATACAGGGCGCAGAGGCCGCACTCGCCGCGGCGGCAGTCGGAGATCATCGAAACACCGGCGGCCTCCAGGGCTTCCAGCATGGTCTTGTTTGGCGGAACCTCGAGTTCCATGCCGAGGCGCGGAATCTTCACCTTGAAGGCTTCGGTGGCGAAGCGGCCGCTGTTGCCGAAGGTCTCGAAGCGCAGCTGGTCCACGGGCCGGCCGCTCCTCTGCCAGGCGCGCTTGGCCGCCTCCAGCATCCCGATGGGACCGCAGACATAGAACTCGCCGCCGGGTACGAGCCGAGCAATCTCCGCGTCCAGGTCCACACGGGCGCCCTCCTCGTCGAGGAACATCTGCAGCCGATCTCCGACCTGCGCCCGCATATCATCGGCAAGAGCCATGTCCTGCCGGCCCCGGCACGCATAGAGCACGCGGAAATTTGCACCGGCATGAGCTAACGCGAGCGCCATAGTGTAGATTGGCGTGATGCCGATGCCGCCTGCGAGCAGGAGATATTCCGGCCGTCCCAAGCTCAGGTCGAAGTGGTTGCCAGGCGTCGAGATGCTGAGCTGAGCGCCTGGCGCGAGGCTCCACATGTAGAGCGATCCGCCGCGGCTGTCAGGCAAGCGCTTCACGGCAATCCGGTAAAGCCCGTCTGCACAAGGACCAACGACCGAATAGGAGCGCACATCAGCCCGCTCCCCGATCTGCACCCCCACATTGATATGGCTTCCCGGCGTCGGCGCCACGAACTCACCCTCCGGCACGATCTCGAAGAGCCGGATGTCCGGGGTGAGGTCCCGCACCGAGCGCAGGATCGCCTTGCGCCATTCGACCTGTTTGCTCATGGCGAACCTACTCGGCCGCCTCGCTTGGAATATGAACCGGGTGCCCACCCTCTGCTTCAAGCATCGTGTCGATCAGCTTGCGGGCCCAAAGCGCTCCGGCATCGATGTTGAGGTTGTAGAAAGGCAGGCGCGGGTTCTTGTCGATGGCTATCTGCTGGGCTTCGAGCACCACGTGGTCCTGGTCGTAGACGCCCTTGCCCTCGTTGACGTGAGCCTTGTTGATATCCTTCGTGAGCTGCTCGTCATCCGTCCGGAAGGTTCGCACGAAGTTCCAGAAGTAATGGCAGCTCTTGTCCGTCTCCGGCGTGATGGCTGCCAGGAACGCGCCGTTCACGCCCTGTGAGCGATCGCCCTGCGGCGCACCGGTTCCGGTGACTGCCACACCCACGTCGCCAACCACTGTCGAAGGCGCCTGGAAGTAGATGATCTGCCATCGATCCACATGCTCGCCCGGCCTGTCGAGCTGCTTGGCCCAGAACGGCGGCGGCTCGATGTTGATCATCCAGCGGGTAACCGTTGCCGTGCGATCCGTATGCGTGACGTCGAAGGGGGCACTGGTGATCGCCTCGTCGCCGATGCTGCCTGCGTGGACGTAGGTCTCGTGGGTCAGGTCCATCAGGTTGTCGATCACGAGACGGTAGTCGCATTTCAAGTTATAGAAGGTGCCACCTTCGCCGACCCAGTCGGTGCCGTCGTTCCAGTGGAAGTCGGGAATCTTGTTCGGATCCGCAAGCGCGGGATCACCGGGCCAGACCCAGACGAGGCGATGGCGCTCGACTACAGGATAGGCACGCACGCAGGCTGACGGATTGATGGTCTTCTGCGCGGGCATGTAGGTGCAGCGTCCCGCTGCGTTGAAGACGAGCCCATGATAGCCGCAGACGACCTCATCGCCCTTGAGGTGGCCCATGGAGAGCGGCAGCAGCCGGTGCCAGCACGCATCCTCGAGGACAGCCACTTCACCGTCGGAACGGCGATAGAGCACCATGTCCTTGTTGCAGATCGTCCGCGCCGCCAGCTCATGCTTGATTTCATGGCTCCAGGCTGCGGCATACCAGGCGTTCAGCGGGAACGGGCGCGCTTCTGTCATCGTCTTCCTCCACGGATGCAGAATGTATACAGGTCTGACCTTCAGACAACTATACGAAGGGCTATTGTGGCGATTTTCCGTTGCTGCACAGCAGCAAACTACCTTCTATGGAGCATCATGTATACATAATAGAAGCGCCGCTCTTCAGCGGCGCTTCTCCGGTGGTGATGTGATCAGTTGGCCTTGGCGGCCTTGACCGGGTCCTTGACGTTCGGGATCGTGGCAAACTCCACGTTGTAGAGCTCCCCGTCCTTGCGCTCCACTTTCCGCACATAGATGTTCTGGATGATGTCGCGTGTCTGCGGGTCGATGGAAACCGGGCCGCGCGGGCTGGTCCAGTTCATGCCCTTCATGGCGTCGATCAGCGCCTGTCCGCCCTGGCCGCCCGTCTTCTTCAGGCCCTCGTAGATCAGGTGCATGCCGTCATAGCCGCCCACCGCCATGAAGTTCGGACGCATCCCGTTGTTGGCCTTCTTGAATGCCTCAACAAAAGCCTTGTTCTCAGGACTGTCATGGGAGGCTGAATAATGATGGCTCGTGATGGTGCCCAGCGCCACGTCTCCGAGACTGTTGAGCAGATCGTCGTCCGTCACGCTTCCTTCCGCGAGAAGGCGAATGCCGCTCTTGTCGAGGCCCCGCTCCACGAACTGCTTCATGAACTGCGCACCTACGCCGGAAGGCACGAAGGCAAGAAGCGCGTCGGGCTTGGAATCGGCTACCTTCTGCAGGAAGGGCGAGAAGTCCGGGTTCGCCAGCGGCACCCGAAGGTTCTCAACCTGACCGCCCGCCTTGGTGAAAACCTCCGTGAATGCCTTCTCCACGTCGATCCCAGGACCATAGTCGGAGACCAGCGTCGTCACCTTCTTGATGCCGTTCTTGGCGGCCCAATCGGCAAGAGGCACAGTCGCCTGCGCCGCGGTGAAGCTGGTGCGCACCACGAAAGGAGATGCTTCGGTGATTGTCGAGGTCGCTGCCGCCATCACGACGGCAGGAACCTTGCCCTGAGTTGCCAGCGGTGCGGGCGCGAGCGCCAGCGGTGTGAGGCCGAAGCCTGCCATGACGCTGATCTTGTCGTTGACGATCAGCTCCTGGGCCAGACGCTTGGTCACGTCCGCAACGCCCGTGTCGTCCTTCACGATCAGCTGGATCTTCTTGCCCGCCACTGTGTCGCCGTTCTGCTGCATGTACAGCTTGACCGCCGCCTCGATCTGCCTGCCCGTCGAGGCGAACGGCCCCGTCATCGGCAGGATGAGACCGACCTTCACGGCCTCCTGTGCCAGGGCTGCACTGCTCAGGGCCAGCGTCATGGCGACAGCCCCTGCAGCTCTCAAGAATGTCCGACGTCGCATGCTCTTCTCCCTCCCAAGGCTCCGCTCAGTTCATGCCAAGCAGTATCTCGAATAAGACGCCAGCAAACGGCTCCTGAAACAAATTCGTTTTTCGGAGCCATTGCTTAGAGAAATTCATATATGAGGCTCTCCGCCCTCAGGACCTCAAGGCGTCATCGGGTCGATCCGATGAGCCTGGAAACGTGAGGCCAGGGCCGTAATCTCGATGGACTCGACAAGACCCGCGCGGGCGAACGGGTCGTTCTCCGCGAAGGCCTGGGCAGCTTCCCGCGTGGGGGCCTCCAGAATCCCGAAATTGCCCAGGGGCGTCTCGGCATCGTCCTCTGTCAACGCACTGCCGATCAGCACCCTGGCGAGCCCGCCGCCACCCGTGGCGACGTGCTGGCGATGTGCGTCCCTGTGCTGCTCGCGCAGTTCTGTCATGCCGGGCTTGTGGTGGCAGATCATGAGCCAGTACATGAGGCTATGCCGCTACAGCCGGAGAAGCTGTGGCCATGTTCTCCATGACGATCATGCCGGCGCCCGTCATGGAAGCCGGGACGAAGTAGTGCTTGTGCCGGACCACCACGTCGCGATCCATGGCGCCGCGCATGACAAGCCACATCATCAGCTCCGCGCCCTCGCTGCCGAACATCTCCACATATTGCTCCCGGGACATGTTCGCGAGCTTGTCGGGATCGCCAGCGATGTCATTGAGGAAAGCGCGATCCGCCTCCGGATTCACGAAACCTGCACGGGCTCCTTGGAGCTGATGGGACAGGCCGCCTGTGCCGAGGACGACGAAGCGCTCGTCCGTCGGGTAGCTCTCAATGGCCTGCCGCAGAACGCGGCCCATCTCGTAGCAGCGGCTCGGAAGCGGAATGGGGTACTGGATCACGTTCACGAAGATCGGCACCACCCGCACCGGCCACTCGGCGGGACGGCCCCAGAACAGCTCCATGGGAACCTGAATGCCATGATCGACCTCTATCTCCTGACAGATCATCGGGTCGAACCGGTTGTCGATCAGGGTGTCGATGAAGTGCCAGGAGAAATCGACCGCCCCCTTGAAGGGTGGGATGGCGCGTGGGCCCCAGCCTTCGTCGACCGGGCGGTATTCTTCGGCACAACCGACCGCGAAGGTCGGCACCTTGTCGAGGAAGAAGGAATTGCCGTGATCGTTGAAGATCACCACCGCCACGTCGGGCTTGTGCTCCTTCACCCAATCCTGACCCGGAATGTAGCCGTCGAAGAACGGCTTCCAATCCGGCGTCTCGCGCAGGCCCTTGTCGATCGCTGCGCCGATCGAGGGAACATGGGACGTTCCCAATCCTCCAATGAGCTTTGCCATTACACTTTCTTCCCTAACCGGTTGCGCAGAAAATCGTCGTGCTCCATGCCCGCCTGGTGAGCGCCGATCTCGGTGATGCGGACCGGGTCCACGGCGGAGATCTTGAGGATGAAGAAGAGATTTCCGCCGAGCCGCACCATCTCGCGCCAATTGCGTGTCATGACGGCCTCCTTCTCCTCCGGCGTCAGACCGAAGCGGTCGAGATAGGCGCTCTCGTCCTGCTTGAAGGCCTCGCGGTTCTCAGGCCTGCTCAAGCCCATGGCCATCTTGTTGATGCGATAGCCTCCCAGCGAACGCTTGCGGTCGAAGAGCGGCGTGTCGGGAATGCGATCCTGTCCTGGCTTCTCTTCCATGATGCTAGCTCCCTATCGCTGCGGCGCCATTCGCGCCTGCAAGCCCGTTCTCAAAGCCCAGCCAGCGCAGCAGGGCGTTCGACACCTGCTCGGGCTGCTCGAGCAGGGTCATGTGGCCGCTGTCCTCGATCACCACGAGCTCCGCGTTCGGAATTCTGGCGGCCATCTCCTCGTGCTGCGCGAGCGGGCTCCACCGATCCTGGCGACCGACCATGACTAAGGTCGGGCAAGTGACATCCGCCAGACGGGGCACCAGGTTCGGACGATTGAGGAGCGCCTGGATCTGCCGCCGATGCTGCTCGGGCGTCGCCCGCATCACCATCGCTTTCATCGGAGCCAGCAGAGTCTGATCGTCGATCCTGTCCGGATGGACCATGGGCGGGAGCCATCGGTCGGCAAGAGCGCCCATGCCCTCAGCATAAGCCAGGTCCACCAGCACCTGCCGCTTGGCTTCCTCTCCTTCTCGACGGGTGTCGATGCCCGTGTCGATCAGAGCAAGCTTCACGATGCGCTTGGGCGCAAGATGCACCATCTCCATGGCAACCCGGGCGCCCATGGAATGGCCGACCGCGATGATCGGCCCCTCCACCATCGCCAGCGCAGAGCGGCCCATGGCCTCAAGGGAATCGTGCTGAGAAAAATCAGCGACGAGCACATGGGCATGAGGGCGCAGGGCTTCCACCTGCGCCGTCCAGACGCTCGCATCGCACAGGAGACCCGGCAGGAGAAGGATTGTCGGGCGCTCGTTAGGTGCCGTCATTGTTACGCTCCACAGACAGCGTTTGACCGAAGCGTGATCACCGTCTTGTCCTCACTGTTTCGGAATGCCGGCCTTCTCGATCACGGCCCGCCATTTCTCGATATCGGACCGGAGGCGCCCCGTCAGTTCCGCCGGCGTCTCGCCGCGTGCCTCGATGCCGAGTTCCAGCAGGCGCGCCTTGATCTCCTGCGTCGAGAGGATCTCCTTCAGGGTAGCGTTTAGCTTCTGGACGATCGGCTCCGGTGTTCCCTTCGGCGCGAAGAGGGCATTCCAGGAGGTGACGTCGAAGCCCGAGATCCCCGCCTCCTGAACGGTCGGCACATCAGGCATCGCGGCCGAGCGACGGGGGCCCGATGTAGCCAGCGCCCGCACCTGCTGGCCCTCCAGGGCCGATTTCAGCGCAGCCTGGGAGTCGATCAGAAGGTGGGTGTCATTCCTGATGAGCGACACGAGCGCATCCGGCGTGTTGCGGAAAGGGACATGTCGGAAGTCGACACCCGCTTCGCCCTTGAACAGGACCGAAGTGAGATGCTGTGTGCTGCCGACCGCAATGGTCGCGACGTTCAACTCACCGGGCTTGTTCTTGGCGGCCTGGATGAGATCCTTGAAGCTCTTGTGCTCCGAGTTCGCGTTCACCACGAACAGAAAGTCGAAAGTGCCCAGGGTCGAGATCGGGACGAAATCGTTCAAAGGATCGAAGGGCAGATTGGCGAAGAGCGGCACGCTCACGGCCGTTCCGTTCGTGAGCATCGTCAGGGTCTGGCCATCGGGCGCACTCGACAGAGCCGCGCGCGCTGCCGTGATGCCACCGGCTCCCGGCATGTTCTCGACGATGAAGCGCTGCCCCATCTTCTCGCTGAGCTTTTCGGCAACGATCCGGATGGTGACGTCGGCCACGCCGCCGGCGCCGAAGGGCACGATGATCTTGACCGGGCGCGTCGGATAATCCGCCTGCGCCGAGACGGGTCCGGACAAGGTCAGCCCCGCGGCCATCGTCAGTCCCAGCAGCATGGATCGTCTGGTGGTCATCCCGAACATCCTCGTGTTTCCTCCCTGTTCTTGATTTCTTTGTGTCACGGCCCGAACCGGAACAGACGCGTCGGGTTATCGACAAGAAGCTTCTGCCGCGTGGCGGGATCCGGCGCATACAGCGGCACGAGATCCACAAGGTCGCCATCGTCCGGCATCACCGGCACGTTCGGGTGCGGCCAGTCGGTGCCCCAGAGAACCCGGTCCGGCGCAGCCTCGACCAACGCGCGCCCGAAGGGTGCTACGTCGTGGAAGGGCGGGCCCGCACGCGAAATGCGTTCCGGACAGGAGACCTTCACCCAGCACTTCTCGTCATCGCGCAGGAGATCGAGCAGGGCGACGAACCCGGGCTGCTCAAGGCCCTGGCTCGCATCGATGACGCCCATGTGGTCGAGCACGTAGGACACCGGGAGGTTCATCAGCCGAGGCCGGAATTCGGGGATGAGGGTCGCCGGCAGGTAGAGATCCACATGCCAGCCGAGACCCGCGATGCGCTCGACGATGCGGTCGAACGCGCTCATGTCCGGCAGCTTGCCCAGCCGGGGCAGGAAGGTGAACCGGCATCCCTCGATCCCGGCCTCGGCAAGCTCCCTCAGTTGCCGGTCGTCGAACGTCTCATCCACATTGGCGATGCCTTTGTACCGCCCGCCGCTCTGCGCGATCGCGTCGGCGACAACCCGGTTGTCGCGCCCATGGGGCGTGGCATTGACGATCACCGCCCGTTCGACGCCGAGACGATCGTGCAGGGCGCGGAACATTTCCAGCGGCGCATCCGGTGGCGTATAGGGCCGCTCCGGCACATAGGGGTAAAGGCGGTCAGGCCCGAAGATATGACAATGCGTGTCGCAGCTTCCGGGCGGAAGCTTGAACGAGGGGACCCGTGGGTCAGGATGCGGCGGCGGGATCGTCGGCACTGACGTCATTCGTCGGATCGGCCCTCATCACGTGGATCTGTGCATCTCAAGAGACGCGACAGGGCGGCAATGAAGCAAATGGTTTGTTTTTACCGATTGATGAATATACTTCATATATAGCCGCAGCCCTGTCTTTGGAGCCTCCATGCGTATCGACTTCCTCGGGCTCCATGCCTTCGTGGCCATCGCGGAACGCGGCAGCTTCCAGCTGGCAGCAGCGCATCTCAACCTGTCGCAGACGGCGCTCAGTCACAGGATCCGCAAGCTGGAAGAGGATCTGGGAGTGAAACTCCTGTCCCGGACCACCCGGGAGGTGTCACTCACCCAGGCCGGGCTCAACCTGCTGCCCAAGGTGAAGGGCACTATTGAGAGCCTGTCGGTCTCCCTGGATGCGCTCCGTGACGAGGGGCGCAGCCGTCAGGAGACGTTGTCCATCGGCTGTTTGCCCACCATCGCGTCCGGCCGACTGCCATTCGCCCTGCGCCGCTTTCAGGAACGGCACCCGGACGTGGTGCTCCGGATCTACGACAATTCAGCCACAGAGATCAGCAATCTGGTTCAGGAGGGCACAATCGCCTTCGGGATCACTCTGGTGGCAGCCCATCGCTGGGATTTCGATATCGAGATGCTGATCAAGGACCCCTTCACCCTGGTCTGCCCGGAGGATCACCCCCTGGCCTCCCAGCCAGCCGTGAGCTGGTCGGATCTGACGGAGGAGCCGCTCATCAGGATCAGCCCGCAGACAGGCAACCGCATGATCATCGACGATGCCCTGGGAAGCCGCCGGGAAGGCCTGACGTGGCGTTTCGAGGTCCAGCACATCCAGACGGCTGTCGCTTTGGTCAAGGCAGGCGTCGCGTTGACCGTGATTCCCAGCCGGGCCTTCGATTCCGTCGACGAGCGCGGCCTCAGGCTTATTCCCCTGCGTAACCCCAGCATCACCCGTCAGCTCGGCATCGTCTCACGGAGAGGAACGCCACTGTCTCCGCTGGCCGACGAACTCCGCAAGATCATCGTCGAGGTCTTCGCCGGTGAAGAGCGCACCCCACAGAAGCGCGCAGCCAAGAAGCCTGCACCGGGCGTGAAAAAAATTCATCAAAAGCCATAAACAAACCATTTGCTGCATAAAGCCCCCTGATGCACCCTCCCCGGACCACATTCGTCGCATCAGGGGAGAAGGACCATTCAGCCTCGCATTCCTTGCATGATCCTTCGGGGCGGCACCTCCAAAGGCGCCTATTTCCTGGCTGACGATCTTCCGTCCGAGCCGGCGCGCCGCGATGCGCTGCTCCTGTCGGTCATGGGTTCGCCGGATCCGCGCCAGATCGACGGCATCGGCGGCGCTCATCCGCTGACGAGCAAGATCGCCATCGTGTCGAAGTCGAAACATCCCGGCTGCGACATCGATTTCCTGTTCGGCCAGGTCGGCATCGACAAGGCAAAGGTGGATGTTACGCCCAATTGCGGCAACATCCTCGCGGGCGTCGCCCCCTTCGCCATCGAACGTGGCCTCGTGAAGGCTGTCGATCCCGTGACACAGGTGCGGGTGCATACGGTCAACACGGGAACGATCGCTGAGCTGAAGGTGCAGACGCAGAATGGCCATGTGATCTACGGCGGCGATGCGCGCATCGACGGCGTGCCGGGCACCGCCGCACCGATTGCAGTCGAATTCCTCGATGCGGCGGGCTCCGTCTGCGGCTCGCTGCTGCCCACGGGCAACGTGGTGGATCGCGTCGCCGGCGTGGACGTGACCTTGATCGACAACGGCATGCCTGTGGTCGTGATCGAGGCCTCCGCCGTCGGGCGTACGGGATATGAGCCGCGCGACGTTCTCGACAAGGACACGGAGTTGAAGGCGCGCCTGGAGGAAATCCGCCTAGAGGCCGGCAAGCTCATGGGTCTTGGCGACGTCTCGTCGAAGGTCGTGCCGAAGATGGCGTTGGTTGCGCCTCCCGTGGCCGGAGGGCATGTCTGCACCCGCAGCTTCATTCCGCACGAATGCCACGCATCCATCGGTGTCTTTGCCGCCGTGACGGTTGCGACGGCTTGTGTGCTGCCGGGCTCCCCCGCGTCACGGGTCGCCCAAATTCCGCCAGGACGTGAGAAAACCCTCTCGGTCGAGCATCCGACGGGCGAGTTCAGCGTGGTGATCGAGGTTGGGGGGACTGAAGAGAACCCTGTCGTCGAGAAAGCCGGCCTCCTGCGCACTGCGCGCCTTCTCTTCGAGGGTCATGTTTTCGCACACGAGTCACTGGCGCTATTCCTCGAAGCCGGCCGCGACGCTGCTTAGCTTATAGCAACACTTCCTTTTGAGGCCTCTATGATGACTGGAAAGACCGGACTTGTCGTCACCGCGCATCCTGGCGACTTCGTATGGCGGGCAGGCGGCGCCATCGCCCTTCATGCGAAGAAAGGCTATCGCATGAAGATCGTCTGCCTCTCGTTCGGTGAGCGCGGCGAAAGCCAATGGGCCTGGAAGAAGGGTGACATCTCGCTCACCGAGGTCAAAGCGCAGCGGCGCGAGGAAGCCGAGCGCGCTGCCGAAATGCTCGGCGCCGGGATCGAGTTCTTCGATGCGGGCGATTACCCGCTCCACACCACGCCGGAGATGCTCGACCGTCTGGTCGATATCTACCGGGAGCTCAAGCCCTCCTTCGTGCTGACCCACTCCCTGGAAGATCCCTATAACGTGGATCATCCGGAAGCGACGCGCTTTGCACAGGAGGCCCGCATCATCGCCCAGGCGGCCGGGCACAAGCCCAACCCGGACCTCGCCTACAATGCGCCGCCGGTCTTCCTGTTCGAGCCGCACCAGCCCGAGCAGTGCAACTACAAGCCCAACGTGATCCTCAACATCGATGACGTCTGGGAGACCAAGCGCAAGGCCTTCGAGATCCTGGCGGCCCAGAAGCACCTGTGGGAATACTACACCCGTGTGGCCCTGAACCGCGGCATGCAGGGCGGGCGCAACTCCGGGCGCGCCATGACCTACGGCGAAGCCTATCAGCGGATCTTCCCCCAGATCGTCGAGGAACTCGCATGAAGCCTGTCGTCGTCACCAACACGCCACGCATCGACCAGAAGATTGTCGACCGGCTTGCGGAGCTCGGCGTGGCGACGGCCCACGAGGCCATGGGCCGCTCAGGGCTGATGAAGCCCTACATGCGGCCGGTCTGGCCGGGGGCCCAGGTGGCCGGCAGCGCCGTGACGGTGCTGGCGCAGCCCGGCGATAACTGGATGATCCATGTGGCCGTCGAGCAGTGCAAGCCGGGCGACATCCTGGTCGTCGGCGTCACCACCGACAACACCGACGGAATGTTCGGCGATCTGCTGGCGACATCCCTCAAGGCGCGCGGCGTGGTCGGACTCGTCATCGATGCGGGGGTGCGCGATGTGAAAACCCTGACAGAGATTGGTTTTCCCGTCTGGTCCCGGGCCATCTCGGCCAAGGGAACGGTGAAGGCGACCCTCGGCTCCGTCAACGTTCCCGTGGTTTGCGCAGGCGCTCTGGTGAAGCCCGGCGATGTGGTTGTCGCCGATGATGACGGCGTTCTGGTGGTGCCGCGGCGGGAAGCGGAAGCTGTGGCACTGGCCGGTGAAGCCCGCATCGCCAACGAAGGCTCAAAGCGCGAGCAGCTCGCCTCCGGCGTTCTCGGCCTCGACCTCTACAAGATGCGCGAGCCGCTGGAGAAGGCGGGCCTCGTTTATGTCAAATACAAGGATGAGGAGTAAGGGCCCTGCCCTTCTTCTGCTGAGAGATGGTGGAGACACATGAGCCTTGAGATCGCCTTCATCGGCTATGGGGAAGTCGGGCAACTCTTCTCGCGTCAGCTTGCGCCCAAGCCGGGTGTTCGCGTGACCGTCTATGATATCCTTTTCGATGAACCAAGCCGTGGCCCCGAGCTGAAGCGGCGCGCGTCAGTCGATAAGGTTCATGCGGCAGGCAGCACAGCCGAGGCCTGTGCATCGGCGGAGATCGTCATCTCGGCTGTCACGGCAGATTCTGCCGTCACGGCAGCCCGACAGGCTGCGCCTCATCTTAACTCCGAGCAGATCTATATCGATCTGAATTCCGTCTCGCCCGCCACGAAGCGAAATGTGGCCGATCAGGTTCAGCAGAGGGGCGCAGCCTTCATCGAGTTCGCCGTCATGGCTCCCGTGGGCGGCGTCGGGATCGAGGTTCCCATTCTGAGCGGCGGTGGGATGGCCGCGCCGATTTCAGCCCGTCTCAACGAGCTCGGTATGAAGATCACGCCTGTCAGCCCTGAGATCGGAACAGCCTCTGCCACGAAGCTGTGCCGCAGCATCGTCATCAAAGGCATGGAAGCCCTCATGGTTGATTTCACGTTGGCCTCCGAAAAGGCAGGCGTCATGCCGGCCGTTCTGGCGAGCTTGAAAGCATCCTATCCCGGCATGGATTGGGAGAATATCGCCGAAGTGATGTCGTCTCGGGTGAAGCAGCACGGCATTCGGCGCGCCGCCGAGATGCGCGAAGCGAGCCGCATGATTGATGAACTGGGGCTCGATGGATCATTGGCCGCGGCTATCGCCAAAAGACACGAAAGTTTCGCCGAGCCTAAGATGCCGCCACGAGCCGAGTAAATTGGATGAGGAGACCTTCAGATCCCCTCCTCCTGTATGAAAAGTCGTCCGCGTTGAAGATATGCGCCTAGACCTCTGCATCCGTTGAGACATGGCGTGTCGCCCAAAGCGCAGCCTGGGTTCGGTTGCAGGCTCCAACTTTCTTCAAGATTGCTTTGACGTGAACTTTCACGGTCGACTCAGACAGGTTGAGCTGGCGAGCAATGACTTTGTTTGGCGCACCCTCCCTCAAGTACTCCAGGATCTGCGCCTCTCGCACCGAGAGCTTTCGGCCTGACAATCGATAGGTTTCGCATCTTCCAGCGCTCTCTGCTGGAGAAGGCGCGGCATGATCCACATGAGGCCTAGTCATTGACAGCACGACGGCCGAAGGCAGAACCGTTTCGCCAAGCATGACAAGTTCGAGAGATCCGACAAGAATTTCACGTTGACTGTTAGTGAGGCAGAAGCCGTGAGCTCCGGCCTTCCAGGCCGCCGAAATCGCGTCGGCTTCGAACATCTCCGCCAGAATCACGATCCTTGCATCGGGAAAGCGCGTCCTTATTCGATGAATCGTGCCGACGGCTGCATCGCTGTGGCTCTCACCATCGATGAGGAAGAGGGCATGCCTCTCATCCTGGACCTCCGGTAAGCTTGACACATCCTCTATGGCATCGTGCCAGACGTTGAATCCTCCGCCGGAAAGAACGGTTTCAAGACCAATCCGCAGCAGTGGATTGCTGCAGATTGGGAACACCGTTGTTCTAGGTTTTTCCTCGAGGTGAAGGATTCGGCGATCTTCTACCAGGCTGTGCAATGACATGAAATAACTCGCTGTTCTCATGAGCAGAGGTATGCTCCTCTCAATCAGGAGCCGGCCTCTAACGAACGACGTAGACAATCCTGCGCGAAGCCGCGTCCACGATGACCCGATGGTCGTTCATGACCGCGTAGCGATAGGTTTCATGGCGCGGGATCGGGTGGAGGTCGATCTCCTCCGGCAGGGTCTCCCCAATCAGGGCGCCCCGGCTGAAGTGAGAGGCCAAAATCGTATCCTGCTGTGAAGCTTCTCTGATGGGGGCTTCGGCAGCATTGTTACCCGTTGTATCGAACGAAGCATGCTGCTGGTTCGCCGACACGAGCGGTCCAGCCTGATGGGTTGCGCTCGGTCCCATAGTGGGCGTCGCGACGGTGCCAACGAAGAACACGGCGATAGCCAGATGATACGCGGCTCGCATGATTACCTCTATCACTAGCGTGCTAGGACAGAGAACGGATCAGCCTTGACGCTTATTCCGGTCCGCTACAAAAAAGGGCATACCTCTTCCGAGGTAGGCTGTGGGTTAGCGTCCGGGCTCAGTCAGTGCTTTGGCTTCCGCTTCACCTTCCAGCGGGCTCCCGGCACCAAGATTGCCGAGATAGGCATCCACGAGGTCACCGCCTGAGCTTGGCACATACTCAGCGCCTCTAGCAGGTTCTGCCAAAGCGAAGGTTACCTTCCATTCATCGGTTCGGCAGGCGACCGCCCCGGCTGCCATGGAGGCAGACTGAAGCCTGAACTCGCGGCACAGAGCCTCGTTCGGAAGCTTGTATGTCGAAACCACCCTTAGCCGCCCAACCGGAAGTTCCACCTCACGGCCGGACTCGAGACGGCTGAGCTCCTTGAGAACAAGGGGATCTTCCAGGTGCGCGAGGCGACCTGCGTCCGGCTGTGATTGCCTCCCCATGAAATAGCCCGAGGCCACCGCGACACCCGCTAGAGAGGCCGCCATGGCCAACTTCATGGGGGACAGCCCGCTCGGCCACATGCGTTTTGTCTCTGTCCGCTCTGGCCTCTTGCCAGCTGCGCTTGCCATCTCATAGGCCTCGATCTGCGCAGAGATGACCGCGCGGAGCTCGTTTGGCACATCGGGAACGAGATTGCTGGCAAAGACTGAACGTGTCAGACGGCGGCTCTGCTGAAACTCCACGATTTTCCTTGCCACCGCAGGATCCTGCGCCATGACTCTGGCGACGGCAGCTGCAACGGGCTCGTCGAGTTCTCCGTCCGCAAAAGCCATCAGGATTTCATCGGTGAGGTGCAGCTCCGACATCTTTCTACTCCACTCTCATCTTATGTGCCCTCAGGCAGCCGCCGTTACTTCGACCAGTCGCTTCCTGGCCCGGGCCAGACGGCTCATGATCGTCCCGACGGGGACGTTCAGCACCTCCGCAGCTTCCCGGTAGGTGAGATCCTCTCCGCACACCAAAGCAAGCACCTCCCGCTGCTCCTGCGGCAGGCCATCGATGGCCCGCTGAACTTCGGCCAAGGCCAGCCTGCTCATGATAGGCTCCTCGCCAGGATCACCAACCAACTGCGTCTGCGTCTCCACGTCTTCCATCATGCCTTCGGCTCTCATTCTTCTCAGATGATCAATCCAATGATTGCGGAGGATTCGGAACATCCATGCATCGAACCGGGTGCCCGGCGTCCAGCTGTCCGCCTTGGCAAGGGCGCGTTCACAGGCCCCTTGAACAAGATCGTCCGCAAGGGGCTGCGAGCGGCAGAGCACCAGCGCAAAGCGTCGGAGCCTCGGTAGAAGCGCCACGAGTTCCTGTCCTATGGCTGTTGCCATTCCTGCTCCGCGTGACCTGATAGAACCATAACGGGAAAGCTAGTCGTTTTATTCCAACCTCAAGAGGAGGCGGCTTTGATCGAGGTGATGAGCAGGACGCCTCCTTGGCAAATCAAAATGAAAGGGCGGCCCGAAGGCCGCCCTAAACTCAACACCAGAGCCGATGATACTTAGCGGATGACCTGCACGATCTTGCGGGTGCCCGGCTCGACAAGAACCGGGGTGTTGTTCACGACGGTATAGCGATAGCCCTTCACTTTGTACTGGGCCGGAACCTCATGGAGCGTCACACCGGACTCCGGCAGGGTCGCGCCGACACGCACCTCTTCCTTGTAGGTATAGGACGGCACGCTCTGAGTCGTCACGTACTGACGGAACTCCGGCTGCTGCTGGTCGGCAATGCCGCCCACGATGGCACCGGTAACGCCACCCACGGCCGCGCCGACAGGGCCGCCGACGATCGCGCCGCCGACCGCACCCGAGGCAGCACCTGCAGCGGCACCGCCGGACTGCGCAAAGGCCGCGGCAGGGGCGAGAGCAGCGAGAACGACGCTGGTGAGAAGGATCTTCTTCGACATGATCTGACTCCTGAATATTGCTTCGGGATTACCACCCGGCAACCGACAACGCGCTATACTCCAAGTAGTTTCCAAGCAATCATCTCATATCACGGAGCTGATTGCCTATTAAGATTGATGAACGCAGGATGAACAGGACCGCTCTCTAATATTCATCGACAATCACGAACAATGCGCTCGCGGCAAACGACTCTCATCATTATCATAGTGGCGCCCGCGACATCTCTAAGCTTATGAAAGCGCCGAATCGATCCTGAACAGCCGCAACTTACTGGACACTCCAGAAGCCTCATGAACTTTGAGCGCTTCTGAAACAAGCTGGCGTCTTGACCGTTATCTCATGTTCAGTGGACCTAAAGAGCCACTGAGGGAACAAGGGCCCTGTTGCGGCGCATTGGCGAGCCGGGATGATGACATCGAAACGACGCTCCCTGCTGGTGCTGGCATCCTGTGTTGCCATTGCCTGTCCAACCAAGATCCAATTTGGCCTTGGAGAAGGTATCGGATTGGCTCTCACCGACGTTCCAGTCATGGCCAAGCCCGGCAACGATGGCGGCAATGGGAACGGCGGCGGCAATGGCAATGGGGGGAACGGGGGCGGGAATGGAGCCGGACGGGGAGACGGCGGGTCTCCAGGGAACTCCGGCAACAGCGGGAATGCAGGAGACCGAGGCAATAGCGGCAATTCCGGGGATCGCGGAAACAGCGGCAATGCTGGCGATCGTGGCGGCGGCAATGCAGGCGGCCAGGGAGGTCCAGGCAACAACGGCAATGCAAACGGCAATGCCGGGGGGGCCGGAAACTCTTCGGGAGGCAACGGCAACGGCAACGGCAACGGCAACGGCAACGGCAACGGCAACGGCAACGGCAACGGCAGGGGTGGCGGCAATGAGGGCGCCAGTCAAGGCAGATCCTCAGGCCAAAGCGAATCCTCGAACGCCGGCGGAGCCTCAGGCAGAGGCAACTCATCCGCCCAAGGAAATGCATCGGAGAACAGCCGCGCATCACGTCCCGCAACCCCTGGAGGGCTGCCGGGCGTCTTAGGAGCGATCACGAACAGCCTTCGCCCCGTCGCAACGGCTCCTGTCAGAGCCATCGAGAGGGTTCTGGCCCCAAAGAGCACCCCGAAAAGCACACCTGCTCGATCCGCGAAATCCAAGCCGGCCTCATCGCAGAAGGCGACCCGGACAGGCAAGACAGCGCCCGCTCCCAGCAAGGCCGCGTCAGCCGCCGCGAAGCCCCCCAGCCCTCCTGGCACCATACCGCCCCAGGCCAGAGCCCAGACGGCGAACTCGGCAGCAGATCAAACCCTTCCCAAGCCCAGACAGGCATCGCGCTCGATCGTGGCTGTCGGCCTTACATCGGAGAGCCTGAACCGCCTGAGGACGCAGGGCTTTCAGGCCGAGAGGCAGACCAAGGGCACCCTCGCGAGCGTGGTGCGGCTTATTCCGCCAAGGGGCATGTCGCTTGCTCAGGCTCAGCGTGTCGTGCGCGTCGCCGATGCAGGGGCTACCGCCGATTTCGATCATTTCTACTATACGGATGGGGCTGAAGGCTGCACCGGCGCTGGCTGCGAGGCCGTTTCCCTCGTAGGCTGGAACCTGCCGGCCACCAAACAATGTGGTCCGGTGCCAACAATCGGCCTCATCGATACGGGCATCGACCGCGAACATGAGGCACTGCAGGGCCAGTCGATCGAGATCGTTTCCGGACTACAACTTCGCGGCAATCCCTCTCAGCGCGACCACGGCACGGCTGTGGCGGCTCTTCTCGTTGGACGAAGCGGAAGCGGCGCTCCAGGCCTTCTGCCCGAAGCACGCATTCTGGCGGTGGATGCCTTCTATCGCGATGGGGGAACGGCGGATCGAACGGATGTGACGGCACTCGTCATGGCTCTGGAGGCCTTGGCGGAGAGAAACGTACGCGTCGTCAACATGAGCCTGTCCGGCCCACCCAACGAGGTGCTCAGGAGAGCCATTGCATCCGCGCAAGCGAAGGGCATGACCATCATCGCGGCCGCAGGGAACAACGGGGCGGGCGCGGAGCCGTCCTATCCGGCCGCCTATCCGGGAGTGATCGCCGTCACGGCCGTCGACAACAAGCGCGATGTCTATCGCCGCGCGACCCAGGGCGACTACATCGACCTTGCTGCGCCCGGAGTGGACCTGTGGGTTGCCGCGCCGGGCGGAGGCGGAACGACAAAAAGCGGTACATCCTATGCCGTGCCATTCATCTCCGCCGCTGCCGCAGTCCTGCACGCGTCCAACACAACCTTGAACCCGGCCGACCTTGAGGCTGCTCTCGAAAGCAACGCAATGGATTTAGGCAAGCCGGGCCGCGACAAGACCTATGGAAGCGGACTTTTGCAGGCCGCAAACCTGTGCGCACCTCAGGCCGACGAAACACCTGTCGCACAATCGCGGGTCAACGTGCGCCCCAGCATGCCTTGAGGCGCGCGGACTGAAAGACGTCTGGTAGGAGTTTCCTGATCCATTGGAAGCAGGTTGCTCCCGATGTATCAGAGCCCCCCGCCGAGATAGGCCTGCAGGGTTGCGCGGGTGCCCTCGCGCCAGAGCCTGCTCAGCGCCACCTCGAACCGGGAGCGGAAGACCGGGTTCCTGGAGAGGTCGCCGAAAATGTCCGTCAGGTTCAGGAACGAGGAGGCGTCCTCCCGTGCAGCCAAGGCGGCCGGTTGCAGGCGGCCAGCATTCGTGTCGTCGAGGGCAAAGGGCCGGCCCTGATCGTCATGGCCCGCGCAGTAGCGGCACCACAGGGCCGACACGAGGGCCAGCCCGGCGACATCGCCGCCGGCCTTCAGCCGGTCACGGGTCGAGGGCAGGATGAACTTAGGCTGCCGGTTGGAGCCGTCCTGAGCAAGACGCGGAATCGTGTCCCCGACATCGGGATTGCTGAAGCGGCGGGCGATCAGCCGGTAGTAGTCCTGGAGATCGACCCCAGGGACAGGCGGCACGCAGGGAATGATCTCCTCCGTCTCAAGCTTGTCGAGGAAGCCGCGCACCAGCGGATCCTCCATGGCCTCATGGACGAAGTGAATGCCCAGAAGAGCGGCCGGATAGGCGATGGCCGCATGTCCGCCATTGAGAAGGCGCAGCTTCATCAATTCGAAGGCCGCTACATGGGGCGTGAAGGTAACGCCGACTTCCTCCAGTGCCGGACGACCGGAGGGGAAGTGATCCTCCAGCACCCACTGACGAAACGGCTCGCAGAAAACGGGCCAGTTGTCCTGCACGCCGAAGCGCTCGACCAGTGCGGTGCGCTCCCTGTCCGTGGTTGCCGGCGTGATCCGGTCGACCATGCTGCTGGGAAAGGCCACCTGCTCGCGCACATAAGCTGCGAGAGACGGGTCGATCAGGTCCGCAAGGCCAGCAACGGCCTCCCTCGCGACATTCCCGTTGTGAGGAATGTTGTCGCACGACATGATCGTGAAGGGCGCGAGACCTTCATCCCGGCGGCGCTTCAGGGCTTCCAAGATCACTCCGAAGACGCTCTTAGGCGTCTGCAGGTGGGCAGCATCATGCACGATATCCGGGTGCTCGGGATTGAAAGCTCCTGTGCCCGGATCGATGCAGTATCCTCCCTCCGTGATGGTGAGCGAGACGATGCGCAATGCCGGATCGTCGAGGGCTTGGATGATCGCGCGACCATCCTCTCCAATGGGGACGAAATCGACCATCGCACCAGTGACCCGAGCATGATTGGCTCCGGGCTCGAGTTCCACCACGGTGGTGAGCCAATCCTGAGACTCGAGCGCTTGTCGCATCGCCTTATCACTTGAGCGGATGCCTGCGCCGATCAGCGCCCAGTCACGATCCTTGCCTGCATTGAACAGGTCATCCAAATACACCGCCTGATGGGCGCGGTGGAAGTTTCCGATGCCGATGTGGAGGATTCCGGCCCGGAGCTCTGCACGACGGTAATTCGGCCGAGCTATGGCAGGCTCTAAGCTCGCGAGATGGTTCAGGTTCAGGATCCGACTCATGATGTTGGCTTTTGCTGGTCTCGGCAGAGATGTAACTTCATGGGTGACTTTCCTCCATCCATCAACGTCGACTGTAACAATGTCAACAGATGGTCGGCTCTGATGGACCCTGCTGCACCTCTTGTGGCGTATTCCCTTATAGCCCCCCTGAGGGCAGCATCGCGATTATTCATGAATCGACCCCAGCTACCGTATCGATTAAGATGCAGGCTGGAGCGCCAGCGATCACTCGCAGCGGAAGACTTGTTTTGTCTTGCAGCAGGGCCTGATCTGCTGCGAACGTTCAGCCAAGGCAAATCTGGTCCGTTATAGCGAGATCGATGTTCTGCGGCGGGCAGGCGCTCCGAAGACGTTGATGCAGCTCAGTGGCGGGAGGCTCGCCATGGAACGAAAACTGTTGAGTCTCGCTGCGGCCATCGCCTTTGCGATGGTGAAGGCCAGTTCGGCTGGTGCTGAGATCCTGATCGGCATGGCAGGAGCCCTTACCGGTCCCAATGCGTACCAGGGCGAGCAGCAGCAACAGGGCGTGGAGCTGGCCATCGGAGACATCAACGCCGCCGGCGGCGTGCTCGGCCAGAAGCTGAGGCTCATCTCCGTCGACGACGCCTGCGACAGCGGCCAGGCGACTGCGGCGGCTCACAAGCTTGTAGCCGAAAAGGTATCCTTCGTCGTCGGGCACCAATGTTCGGGCGCTTCCATCCCGGCAGCCGGCATCTATGAAAGAGCCGGGATTATCCAGATGACGCCGGCCTCAACCAGCCCACGACTGACGGAAGAGGGCCGCTCCAACGTCTTTCGCATTTGCGGGAGGGACGACCAGCAGGGCGCGATAGCGGGAGCCTATCTCGCAGCGCAAGGGCAGGACATCAGGATCGCCATTCTGAGCGATGGCTCGATCTATGGCAAAGGGCTGACCGAGGAAACTCAACGTCACCTCCGCAACAATGGCGGCGTCGAGACGCTCTATGACGAACTTGATCCCGGCCTGAGCGACTTCTCGTCCCTCGTTGCGAAGTTGCAGGCTGCCGGAATTCACGTTGCCTATTTCGCCGGATATTACCGGGAAGCAGCCATCCTGATCCGCAATGCACGCGAGCAGGGGTACAATCTTCAACTGGTGTCCGGCGACAGCATCGCGAGCGAGGCCTTCATCCAGGTGACAGGTGAGGCCGGCGAAGGGACGGTCTTCACCTCGTTCCGCGACCCGCGCCGAACTCCCGGTGCGGCCTCCCTCGTCGAGCGCTTTCGGCAAAAGGGTTTCGAGCCCGAAGGCTACACCCTCTATAGCTACGGCGCCGTTCAGGCCTGGGCTCAGGCAGTCGCGAAGGCGGGCTCTATCGAGTCCCAAGCCGTGATAAGCGCCCTTCGTTCGAACGAGTTCGAAACCATTCTCGGGCGGATCAGCTTCGATGCCAAGGGCGACGTGCGGCAACCCGGCTTCGAATGGTTCATCTGGCGGAGCGGTCACTATGTGCCCCTGGAATGAGGAAGGGGCTCTGCCCCTGTCAGCATGCCCTTCCACCTGAGTGTCCGCTGGCGCTTGCTTCTTGCTTTTCTCGGCATAAGCGCCTTTGCGGTGCTGGCTGCGGCCACCGGAACCTATGCTTTCCGCCAAATGGCCCATGTGATCGAGCAGATCACGGAGCAGCGCGTGCCCTCCGCTCTGGCGGCCCTCGATCTTTCGCGGCAAGCCGAACGCACCGTTGCTGCAGCGCCAACGCTTCTTACAGCCCGCTCGCAGGCACAGTACCGGGAGATATCTGCCGCCATTACGGCGGAAGTCGAGCTTCTCGAAGCTCTGCTCGCCCAGATCCGGAGCGAGGTCGACTCCGCCACGGTCGCCGCCATGGAGCCCGCTGTCGCGGGATTGCGACGCAACCTGACAGCGCTTGCTGGTCTTGTGGCAGGACGCCTTGCCGTAGCGGCGCAGAAGGATGCGCTGGTCCAGCATCTGTCGAATGCAACGGTCGCGGCGCAGCGCCTGGTCGCCCCTGCCCTTGTGGTCTTGGATGCCAAGTTCGCGGCCTCCCGTCGCATCGACCGTGGCGAGCAGACGACCGCCGGCTTTCCGCAACCTCCTTCGGTGATTGTACAGGAGATTGCCGAAAATCTTCTGATGCAGAAGGCACAACTCGAGTTCGCCTCGATCAGCGACGGCTTGCTCAAGGCCTCCCTCGCCGAGAAGCCCGCCGACATCCCGGTCATGAATTTCCCTCTCAATCGCTCTCTGTCGGCCTTGCGCCAGATTGCTTCCGAGCTGGCGGATCCCCGCCTGCGGTCCCGTTTCGATCAGCGTATCTCAGACTTCGCCCGTTTGACTGACGGGCAGGATAGCATCCTGTCCGCGCGCAGGACCGAGCTCATCCTTGTCGAGGATGCCGAACGGCTTCTTGCAGAGAATGCCGGTCTTTCCGCAGAACTGACGAAAGCAGTCGATGGCCTTGTGGCCACGGCTCGCGGCGACATTCGCGCCGCAAGCGACGAGGCTTTGACGGCTCAGCGCATCGGCAGGAACATTCTGTTGAGCGTCGTGTCCCTCAGCCTTCTGAGTTCGCTGCTCATCGTCTGGCTCTATGTGGATCGCAATCTCATTGCGCGGTTGCAGAACCTGAGCAACAGCATGCTGGCAATCGCCGGAGGCAATCTTCGCGCACCTTTGCCAAGGGACGGAAGAGATGAGATCGGCCAGATGGCACAGGCTCTCGCTGTCTTCCGCGACACGGCAATCGAAGTCGAAGAGAAGAACCTGCGCGAGGTCGCCGACGCCCGGCAGCGGCTGATCGATGCCATCGAGAGCATCAACGAGGGCTTTGCTCTCTACGATGCCGAGGATCGCCTCATCCTGTGCAACAGCCGCTACGAGGAGCTTCTTTATCCTGGATCCGACGTTCCCATGGAGCCCGGAACGCCTTTTGAGACGGTGATCCGACGCGCGGCGGAGCGAGGCCTTATCCTGGAAGCGAAGGGACGGGTCGATACCTGGGTCGCCGAGAGGCTGGCGCGGCACAGAAACCCGGTCGCAGCCGAGATCCAGCACCGCGATGGCAATCGATGGATCCAGGTCTGCGAGCGCAGGATCGCAGGAGGCGGGACCGTCGCGGTCTACACCGACATCACTGAAATCAAGCACCATGCTGCGCAGCTTGAGCTTGCCCGCGACGAGGCCATGGCAGCGACGCGGGCGAAGAGTCAGTTTCTCACGAACATGAGTCATGAGTTGAGGACGCCGCTGAACGCCATCATCGGCATCACGGAGATGCTCAAGGACGAGGCCGAGGAGACAGGAGATGAGCCGCTGGTGGAGCCGCTGGACAGGATTCGCCATGCGGGCACGCATCTCCTGGCGCTGATCAATGAGATCCTCGACCTTGCCAAGATCGAGGCGGGCAAGCTGGAGCTCCACCCGGAAGAGATCGATCTTCATGCCCTGATCACGGAATCGGCCATGACGGCTGAGGCGCTTTCGAGAAGGAACAGCAACCAACTCAAGGTCGAGATCGCGCCGGATATCGGCAGGATGCAGACTGATCCTGTGCGCCTGCGACAGGTTTTGCTCAATCTGCTGAGCAATGCCTGCAAGTTCACGAGAGAGGGAACCGTCACGATAAAGGCCTCCCGAACCATGAACCGAGGGGGAGACATGATCACCATCGCGGTTCACGACACAGGCATCGGCATGACAGGGGAGCAGCGCGACAAGCTGTTCCAGGAGTTCAGCCAAGCGGACAGCACGACGACACGCAAGTTCGGAGGAACCGGGCTCGGCCTTGCCATCAGTCGGCGGCTTTGCCGTGTCATGGGCGGAGACATCACCGTGCAAAGCGTTGTGGGTGTCGGCAGCACCTTTACGGTTTCCCTGCCGGCGGGCGGGGTGTTAGGCCCTCCCAGAGTACGCCCCGGCACAGGAAGCACCGCGGTGATCTCGCAACCTCTCGGACGAGGGAAACGCGCCCTGATCATCGATGACGAGGCCACATCGCGGGAGATCCTGCGCCAGATCCTGATGCGTGAGGGCTTCGAAGTGGCGACGGCGGAGAGCGGCCAGCAAGGCGTCGAGATCGCCCGAGAGATGCAGCCTTCGGTGATTACCCTGGATGTCCTGATGCCGGGCCTCGACGGCTGGAGCACCCTCCAGCAGTTGAAGCGCGATCCGGAACTTCAGGATGTTCCAGTCATCATGGTCACCATCGTCGACGAGGAGAACCAGGCATATGCCCTTGGGGCCGCCGCCTATCTGACGAAGCCGGTCAATCGCGAGTTCCTCCTGAAGGCGCTCGCTACCTGCCGAACGGATCAAGCGAATTCTCGGGTTCTGATCGTGGAGGATGACGCACACACGCGGGGTTGGCTTGCCCGGATCTTGCGCGAGGGCGGATGGGAAGTGGCCGAGGCCGAGAACGGGCGGGTTGCCCTGGAGCGACTTCCGCTCGTCAAGCCCGATATCATCCTCCTCGACCTGATCATGCCGGAGATGGACGGATTCGAATTCGTCGACGAGATCCACCGCAACGAGGAGGCGCGGCATATTCCTCTCATCGTGCTGACGGCTGCCGACGTGGACGAGGAGGCCCAGCGGCGCCTGAGTGGGGGCATTCGAAGAATCCTGCGCAAAAAGCTGGGCGACCGGGATGAGGTTCTCGCCACTTTGCGGGACGTCATCGCGGATTGTCTGCGGCTCGGCCGACTGGAGCACCAGGAGCGAATGTGACCAGAATTCTCTACATCGAGGACAATGAGGACAATATCTACATGCTGACACAGCGTCTCACGCGGCACGGCTTCGAAGTCAGCATTGCCTCGGATGGCGCGCAGGGTATCGATATGGCCATCCGCGAGAGACCGGATCTCATCCTGATGGATCTCGGCCTTCCCGCTCTCGATGGCTGGGCGGCAACGCGCCAGTTGAAGCACTTGCCAGACACGAAGGATATCCCCATTCTCGCACTGTCCGCACACACGATGCCGGGAGACCGGGACAAGGCGCTGGATGCCGGCTGCGACGATTACGATACCAAGCCGGTTGTTTTCGAAAGGCTGCTCGGGAAGATCGATGCCCTCGTCCGGAAGCGGGGCCTGCCATGACCGATGCCGGGGTGCGCATCCTCGTGGTGGATGACAACGAGGACAACCGGTACACGCTGACGCGCAGGCTGCAGCGGGAGGGCTGGACCGACCTGACGACGGCCGAGAACGGGCGCGAGGCGCTCGACCGCATTGCCCGGGAGCGCTTCGACCTCGTTCTTCTCGACATCATGATGCCCGAGATCAACGGCTACGAGGTCCTGAGGCACCTCAAGACGAATCCGTCCACGCGGGACATTCCGGTCCTGATGATCTCCGCCCTGTCGGAGTTCGAGAGCGTGGTGCGCTGCATCGAGCTCGGAGCCGAGGACTACCTGCCCAAGCCCTTCAACCCGGCGCTGCTGCGAGCGCGCGTGGGAGCGTGCCTCGACAAGAAGAGGCTGCATGACCAAGAGCTCAACTATCTGGCCGAGATCGACCGCCAGCGGCGCCGGGCCGAGGCCCTCCTCCATGCCATCCTGCCCTCGCAGGCTGTGGACGAGCTCGAGCAGTTCCAGGCCGTGACGCCGCGCCGGCATGAGGACGTGGTGGTGTTCTTCGCCGACATCGTGGGGTTCACGGCCTATTGCGATCTCCTCGCGCCGGAGGAGATCGTCGCGAACCTTCACGTCTACGCCTCGACCTTCGAGGACATCGCCTCGCAGCACGGCCTCGAGAAGATCAAAACCGTCGGCGACGGGTTTCTCGCCACGGCCGGCCTGCTCCTGCACAATCCGGATCCGGTGATGGCAAGCGTCAAATGTGCGATGTCGACCATCGCATCCGCCCGTGACCTGCCTCTGCCTTGGGATGTTCGCGTCGGCATCCACATTGGGCCCGTCGTTGCCGGCGTCGTCGGGCGGCAGAAATTCAGCTTCGATATCTGGGGGGACACAGTGAATGTCGCCGCGCGGCTCGCCGGACACGGCAGACACAGCGGCATCAATCTGAGCGCCATCGCCTGGGAACGTATCCGGACGCGTGTCGATGCCGCTCCCTTGGGACCTGTTCTCATCAAGGGCAAGGGCGCTATCGAGGCCTACAGGATTGCACCTCCAGGGTAGATGAGAGGGGCGGTCAGGAACCGCCCGCCGCTCTCAGATATGGAGCTCACGCCCGAGCGACTTCAGCGCACTCTCCTGGAACGCTTCGCCCTGAGTGGGGTGTGCGTGGATCGTGCCGGCGATGTCCTCAAGACGTGCCCCCATCTCGACCGCAAGGCCGAAGGCGGCGGAGAGCTCGGACACGCCCTGCCCAACGGCCTGGATGCCGAGGACCAGGTGATTGTCCGCGCGGGCCACCACGCGCACGAAGCCCTCCTCGCCGAGCTTCGTCATGGCGCGCCCGTTGGCCGCGAAGGGAAACTGGCCGATGCGCACCTCGCTGCCGATCTTCTGCGCTTCGTCTGGGGTCATGCCGACGGCCACGATCTCAGGATCGGTGAAGCACACCGCCGGGATGGCCCGCTTGTCCCAGAGCCGCCTGTGACCCGCGACGATCTCGGCCACCATCTCGCCCTGCGCCATGGCACGGTGGGCCAGCATCGGCTCACCCGTGACGTCACCGATGGCATAGATGCCCCGCATCGAGGTCTGGCATTTCTCGTCGATCCGGATGAAGGGGCCGTCCATGTCGAGAACGAGCTCCTCCCTGCCCCACCCCTGCGTGACCGGCCGCCGGCCCACCGTGACGAGGATCCTGTCGGCCGCAAGCGTCACCTCGGATCCGCTCTCGCTTTCCACCAGCAGGGCGCTGCCGCCTTTCGCCAGGCCCTTGGCTTTTGCGCGCGTCATGACCTCGATGCCGAGAGCCTGCAGCCTCTTGGAGACCGGCCGGGTGAGCTCCGCATCGTATTGCGGCAGGATGCGTGCCTGCGCCTCGACGACGGTCACCTTCGTGCCCATCTTGGCAAAGGCTGTCCCAAGCTCGAGACCGATATAGCCGCCGCCGACCACCACCAGCTGCTCCGGCACAGACGTGAGCGAGAGCGCCTCAGTTGAGGAGATCACGGGTCCGCCGAAGGGAAGGCTGGAGAGTTCGACGGGCGCCGATCCGGTGGCGATCACCACATTCTCGGCACGGATGATCTGCCGGCCGGTCTCCGTTTCCACCTCGACCGTCCTGCCGTCGCGAAACCGCGCCCGGCCCTGGACCATCTTGACCTTGGACTTCTTGAGGAGGCCGGACACGCCGCTGTTCAGCCGGCTGACAACGGTGTCTTTCCAGGCGATGGTTTGCGACAGATCGAGCTCGGGCTTCGTCGTTCTGATCCCGAGCGGGTTCGCGCCCGATGCGAGATGAACGACCCGGTCGTATTCCTCAGCCGCATGGATGAGCGCCTTGGATGGGATGCAGCCCACATTGAGACAGGTTCCGCCCGGCTTTCTTTCCTCCACGATGACCGTGTCGATGCCGAGCTGTCCGGCGCGAATGGCGCACACATAGCCGCCCGGCCCGGCTCCGATGACGAGGAGCTTGCAGGAGATATCCTTCATAACGTCAAGCCTCCACGAAGATCATTGCAGGGGTCTCCAGCAGCGTCTTGATGCGCTGCACGAAGACCGCCGCGTCCCAGCCGTCGATGATCCGGTGATCGAAACTGGAGGACAGGTTCATCATCTTGCGGGGAATGAACGTGGAGCCGTCCCAGACGGGTCGCACCACCATCTTGTTGACGCCGATGATGGCAACCTCCGGATGATTGATCACCGGGGTCGTGACGATGCCGCCCATCGCGCCGAGCGACGTGATGGTGATCGTCGAGCCGCTCAGCTCCTCGCGGGTGGCGAGGCCGGCCTTGGCAGCCTCGGTCAGACGGGTCAGCTCCGTGGCGCAGCTCCAGATGTCCCGCGCTTCCGCATGCCGGACGACCGGCACCATCAGGCCCGCACCGGTCTGCGCGGCGATGCCGATATGAACGCCGCCGTGCTGATGAACGATTCCCGCCTCGTCGTCATAGATGGCGTTCAGATGCGGCTGCTCGGCGATGGCCTTGACCATCGCGCGCATCAGGAAGGGCAGCAGGGTCAGCTTCGGCCTGTCGGATCGCTTGTTCGCGTTGAGAGTCGTCCGTAGGTCCTCAAGGGCAGTGACATCCACCTCTTCGACATAGGTGATGTGCGGGATGCGCGATTTCGCGATCGACATCTTCTCCGCAATCTTGCGGCGTAGTCCAATCACCTTGACGTGCTGGACCGATGTGTCCTGAGCCAGACCCGGTGCCCTTGCAGCTTGCGGGCCATGGGTGAGGAACGCGTCCAGATCCTCATGGGTGATCCGGCCGGCGGGGCCGGTGCCCGCAACCTGCCTCAGGTCGATCCCGGCCTCGCGGGCCCGCAGCCGGACGGCCGGAGAGGCGATCGGCTTGTCACCCTCGGCGCGCGGGACGGATGGGCGGTGCGCCCTCACGGGCGGGCTCTGCGGAACGGCGACAGCCTGCGGCCGGGGAGCCTCCCGCGCCTGCTTCTCGACGACGGCCTCCGAGGTTTTGACCGCACCATCGGCCTGAGCTTCGATATCCTTGGGCCGTGCCGGCTGTTCAGGCGCCTTGTCGGCCTCATCGCCGCCGGAGGCAGCACCTGCCTCGTCTCCCGTCTTCAGGCGGATGAGGGGCGATCCGATCGCCACCACATCGCCGATGTCCGCACCGAGCCACAGAACCTCGCCGTCGACGGGGGAAGGAATCTCCACCGTCGCCTTGTCGGTCATCACGGCTGCGAGCAGGGCATCCTCGCGCACGAGATCGCCGACCTTGACGTGCCACTCGACGAGTTCGGCCTCGGCAATCCCTTCGCCCACATCGGGCATCTTGATCAGGTGCTCACTCATGTCAGGCCTCCACCGTCTCAAGAAGCGCGCGTCCGACCCGGGCCGGTCCCGGGAAGTAGTCCCATTCTTGCGCGTGCGGGTAAGGCGTGTCCCATCCCGTCACGCGGGCAATCGGCGCCTCGAGCTGGAAGAAGCAGGCCTCCTGCACGAGGGATGCCAGCTCTGCCCCGAAGCCGGAGGTGAGCGTCGCCTCATGGACGACGACGCAGCGGCCCGTCTTCTTCACGGATGCCACGATGGTCTCCATGTCGAGGGGAAGCAGGGTGCGCAGATCGATGATCTCCGCATCGACGCCCGTTTCCGCAGCAGCGGCCTGCGCGACATACACCATCGTGCCATAAGCCAGCACGGTGACGGCGGCTCCCTCACGCACGACGGAGGCCTTGCCCAGCGGCAGCGTGTAATGACCGTTCGGAACCTCCCCGAGGTCGTGTTTCGACCAGGGCGTGATCGGGCGGTCGTGGTGACCGTCGAACGGTCCGTTGTAGAGCCGCTTCGGCTCCAGGAAGATCACGGGATCGGGATCCTCGATGGCGGCGATCAGCAGGCCCTTGGCATCGTGAGGATTCGACGGCACGACGGTTTTCAATCCCGACACATGGGTGAACAGGGCTTCCGGGCTCTGGCTGTGGGTCTGCCCGCCGAAGATTCCGCCGCCGGTCGGCATGCGCACGACAAGCGGACAGGTGAACTCGCCGTTCGATCGATACCGCAGGCGGGCCGCCTCGGACACGATCTGGTCATAGGCCGGGTACATGTAATCGGCGAACTGGATCTCGATGCAGGGATGAAGCCCGTAGGATGCCATGCCGATTGCCGCGCCCACGATGCCGGCTTCGTTGATCGGGGCATCGAAGCAGCGGGTCTTTCCGTATTTCTGCTGGAGGCCAGCCGTGCAGCGGAACACGCCGCCGAAATAGCCCACATCCTCGCCGAACACCACGACGCGCTCGTCGCGCGCCATCATCACGTCCATCGCGTCGCGGATGGCTTCGATCATCGTCATGCGTGCCATGGATCAGACCCCCGCCTGCTGACGCTGCCGCCGCAGATGAGGCGGCATCTCGGCATAGACGCCGTCGAACATGTCGCGCGCGGAGGGCTTTCCGCCCGCATGCAGCGTGCCGTAGCTCTCCGCCTCCTTCTGGGCGGCGATCACAGTATCGAGAATCTCGGCCTCGGCCTGCTTGTGACGCTCCTCGGACCAGACGCCCCGCACGATCAGATGGTTCTTCAGGCGGATGATCGGATCGCCGAGGGGCCAGGCGTCGGACTCGGTCTTCGGTCGATAGGCCGACGGATCGTCGGACGTGGAATGTGCCCCGGCCCGGTAGGTGACGTATTCGACAAGCGTTGGCCCGAGATTGCGGCGGGCCCGCTCGACGGCCCATTTCGCCACGGCATAGACGGCAAGATAATCGTTGCCGTCGACTCTGAGCGATGGAATGCCGAAGCCCAGGCCTCTGGCCGCAAAGGTGCCCGAGCCCCCGCGCGCAATGCCCTGGAAGGTCGAGATCGCCCACTGGTTGTTGACGATGTTGAGAACGACGGGCGCCTTGTAGGTGGAGGCGAAGACGAGCGCGGCATGGAAATCGGACTCGGCCGTTGATCCGTCGCCGATCCATGCTGCGGCGATCTTATTGTCGTTGCGGATCGCCGATGCCATCGCCCAGCCGACGGCCTGGATGTACTGCGTCGCGAGGTTGCCGGAGATCGTGAAGAACCCATGCTCCTTGGAGCTGTACATGACGGGCAGCTGGCGCCCCTTCAATGGATCGCGCGCGTTGGAATAAACCTGACACATCATGTCGACCATGGGATAGCCGTCCGCGATCAGGAGGCCGGCCTGGCGATAGGTCGGAAAATTCATGTCGCCGCGGGAGAGCGCCTTGCGGAAGGCGCAGCTGATCGCCTCCTCGCCGAGGTGCTGCATGTAAAAGGACGTCTTGCCCTGGCGCTGGGCAATCAGCATCCTGGCGTCGAAGGTGCGCAGCGTCATCATGTGGCGCATGCCCTCGATCAACTCCTCGTCGCTGAGCAGGCCTGCCCACGGGCCGACAGCCTCGCCATTGCGGTTCAGAACGCGAATGATCGAGAACGCGAGATCCCGGACGGTCTCCGGATCGACATCGATGTTCGGCCTAGGGACGGCTCCTGCCTTGGGAATTTTGACATTCGAGAAATCCGGGGCTCCCCCCGGACGAACGGCCGGTTCCGGCACGTGAAGGGACAGAGGTGCGTCAGTCGTCATGATTTGTCGTTCTCCTCCGGAGAGAACTAGGAAAGAAACACCATCCGGCCATAGGTGCAACGAGGTGGAAATAAGGCCTGGGGAAAGAGCCTCCCATTACCCAGGCTGTCGACCGTCAGGTATGCACGAACACATCCGCATGTTCGGCCGAGAAGCGCCCCAGCTCCTCCATGACGGCTTCGAGATGGGCCGCCATGGCCTTTTGGGCCGCTCGCGGGTCGCGGGTCTCGAGCGCGTGGAAGAGCTCGCGATGTTCGGCCAGGGTCACTGCATGGCGGCGAGGCGACGAGAGCAGCCGGCGCACCCGGTCGATATTGGCCCGGGACGCATCGATCACGGCCGCCACGCGGGGCAGGTTCAGTCCTTCGACCAGAATCGTATGGAACGTGAGGTCCAGGGCATAGAAGCCGGGGCGATCCCCTCGCCCGACGGCCTCCTGCTGGGCGTGCAGGTTTTCACGCAACGCTTCCAGATCGGCCGCCGACAGGTGCTCGGCTGCCTTTTCCGCCACCATGCATTCAAGGGCCTGACGGATCAGCATCGATTCCTTGATTTCCGAAAGGCGAATGCGTGCAGCGCGGCTGCCACGCTGGGGCAGGATCTCGACGAGCCCCTCTGTCGCGAGGCGCGCGAGGGCCTCCGAGACGGGAAACCGGGAGACCCCGAGGGCAGCGCAAACAGCTCCCTTGTCGATGAACTCGCCTGGCTCGAAATCGAGACCGACGATGGCCGACCGAAGCGAGCGCTCGACCTGCTCGGTCGTATTCCCCCGCGGCCCTCGCTCCAAGGGAGTTAGGAATTGGTAGTATTTTCTCTTGTCGAACGCGTCCATATGCCTAACATGTTAGCCCAACCGATGGGCGAAAGCCACAAGCTTGTCGGGTGCCTCCGGCGAGCGCATCGCTCGTCGATCATCATGAGCCGGCCGGAGAGCCGGGCTATTTCGGAGGAACGCCTATGCCATCTTTGACTCGCCGCCTAGCCTTCGGCCTCATCGCCGCCGCAGCCGTCACGCTTCCCGCCCTGCCGGCAAGCGCCCAAACCAAACTCAAGTGGGCCCACGTCTACGAGACCTCCGAGCCCTATCACAAATGGGCCCTCTGGGCCGGTGAGGAGCTCAAGAAGCGGACCAACGGCAAGTACACGATCGAGGTCTTCCCGGCCTCGTCCCTCGGCAAGGAGAGCGACATCAACGAGGGCCTGTCCCTCGGCACGGTCGACATCATCTATACCGGCCAGCTCTTCGCCGGACGTGCCCATGGGCCGGTCGCCATCGGCGGCGCTCCGTACATGTTCCGCGACTTCGGCCACTGGAACGCCTTCCGGAAATCCGATCTCTTCAAGGAGCTCGGCCAGGGATACGAGAAGAAGACCGGCCACCAGGTCGTGAGCCTCACCTATTACGGCGAGCGGCACGTGACGGCGAACAAGGACATCGCCAAGCCCGAGGACATGAAGGGCGTGAAGATCCGCGTGCCCGATGCGCCGCTCTACACCATGTTCCCGAGAGCCGTCGGGGCCAACCCGACGCCGATCGCCTTCGCCGAGGTATATCTGGCGCTCTCGCAAGGCGTGGTCGACGCGCAGGAGAACCCGCTGGTCACCATCCAGGCCAAGAAGTTCCACGAGGTTCAGAAGAACATCGTGCTGACCGGGCACATCACGGATGCCCTTCTCACCATCGTGTCCGGCGGAACGATGAAGCGCATGTCGGCGGACGAGCAGAAGGCGCTGACCGAGATCCTGCAGGAGGCGGCCGACAAGTGCACCGACGACATCGCCAAGATGGAGAAGGAGCTGGTCGAGTGGTTCAAGGGCCAGGGCAAGAACGTGGTGGCGGTGGATCGCGCGCCATTCCGTGAAGCCGTGGTCAAGATGCACATGGGGCCGGACGCCACCTGGGACAAAGCGGTCTACGACCGTCTGCAGGCCATCAAGGCGACCACCAACTAGCGCGACAGCCGAGGCTCTCTTCCCCGTGGAGAGAGCCTCACGCTTCTCATTGAGAAAAGCCGGACCGCATGCCCGCAATCCAGAACACCCAGGCTCCCGCCGTGACTGAAACGAGGAGCAATGCCGCTCCGCCGGAGGACGTTCACCGGGATATGGATGAGCTGTTCGAGCAATGGCAGGAGGAGGAGGCGCACGTGGACCTCTCCGACCTGCGATGGTCGGATGCGCTGGTCTTCGCGATCTTCTGGATCCTGTTCGGAATCGTCTTCCTGCAGTTCTTCACGCGGTATGTGCTGAACAACTCGCTGGGATGGACGGAGGAGATCGCCCGGTATTTCCTGATCCTGATCACCTTCGTGGGATCGGTGACGGCCATGCGCAAGGGCACGCACATCGCTGTCGAAGCCCTTCTGCTCTATCTTCCCCGCGCGGCCAGGCACTGGACCCTCGTTGCCGTGGACGGGCTCGTGGCTCTCTTCTGCGGCGCCATGGCCTGGTACGCCTATCAGCTCGGCGCGCTTGCTCCGGGCTACATGGTGTCTATCGACATTCCGAAGAGCTACATCTACTGGGCGGTTTCCGCAGCCCTGATCGGGGTGACCATCCATGCGACCCTGCGGTTCCTGCGGCGCCTCCGCCGACGTGAGGCAGATGCTCCTCATGTCCTGACAATCGACTGACGGCGGAGACCCCTATGCTCATCACCCTGATGCTCGTCGCGCTCCTCGTCATGATCGTCATCGGCGTGCCGATTGCCGTGGCGCTGGCCGGATCCTCGCTCCTGTTCCTCTTCGTCGGCAACCTGACAGGCGAAGTCACCACCCCGGTGATCACCGTGATCCACCGCATGGTGAACGGCGTCGACTCCTTTCCGCTGCTGGCGGTGCCGTTCTTCATCATGGCCGGCAACCTGATGAACTCCGCCGGCATCACCAAGCAGATCTACGATTTCGCCGTTGCCGCCGTGGGCTGGCTGAGGGGCGGCCTGGGCCACGTGAACGTGGCGGGCTCCGTCATCTTCGCCGGAATGTCGGGAACCGCTGTGGCCGATGCGGGCGGCATCGGGACCATCGAGATCAAGGCCATGCGCGACCACGGCTACGACACGAAGTTCGCCGTGGGCCTCACCGCCGCCTCATCGACCATCGGGCCGATCATCCCGCCGTCCCTGCCTCTCGTGATCTATGGCGTCGTCGCCAATGCCTCGATCAACGCGCTCTTCGTGGCCGGCATCCTGCCCGGCCTGATCATGGCGTTCTTCATGTCGGCCACGGTGGCCCTCTATGCGCACCACTACGGCATCGGGCGGGATGCGCGGTTCGAGCTCGGGCGTCTCGGCAGGTCGTTCCTGAATGCCTTCCTGCCGCTCCTGACGCCGGCCATCATCATCGGCGGCATGAGCTTCGGCCTGTTCACGCCCACGGAGGCGGCGGTCTTCGCGTGCGCCTATGCTCTGCTCCTCTCCACCGTGATCCATCGCAGCTTCAACCTGATGCTGAGCGCCCGTGGGCAGCGGCCCCGCTATTCTGTCCTGAGCCTGCGCCAGTTCATCCGCGTGACGATGGACACGATCGAGACGACCGCCGTCGTGCTCTTCATCGTGGCAGGAGCGTCGATCTTCGGCTGGGTGCTGACCACCACACGCACCACCGACGCCCTCGGTGAGTGGATCATCACCTATGCGGCCGATCCGATCACCTTCCTGATCCTCGTCAACGTGTTCCTGGTGGTCGTCGGCTGCTTCATGGAAACCATCGCGGCCATCACGATCCTCACGCCGGTGCTGCTCCCGGTGGCCATCAAGCTCGGAATCGATCCGGTGCACTTCGGCATCGTCATGGTTCTGAACCTGATGATCGGACTTCTGACGCCGCCCGTCGGCATGGTTCTCTACGTGCTGACGAGAGTCGCAAAGATTTCCTTCGAGGAGTGCATGAAGGCCTGCGCGCCGTGGCTGGTACCCTTGGTCATCGTTCTTCTCCTCATCACATTCGTCCCTGAAACCGTCCTTTGGCTGCCGCAGTTCCTGAAGGAACTCGGCTACCTTTGATTGTGAAAAGTGATTGCCATGAACACCCCACGCACCATTCGCCTTTCCCCCGATGACAACGTAGTCATCGCCATCGATCTCGTGAACCAGGGTGCCGACGCTGCCGGCCTGACGGCCCGCGAGCGTATCCTGCGCGGCCACAAGATGGCCGTGGAGCCGATCCGGGAAGGAGAGCCGATCCGAAAGTTCGGCCAGATCATCGGCTTCGCCAAAACCCACATCGCACCGGGCGAGTGGGTGCATGAGCACAATGTGGGACTGCATGATTTCGAGCGGGATTATGCCTTCTGCGCCGATGCAAGAGACGACGACCTGCTTCCGCCGGAACTGCAGGCGACCTTCCAGGGATACCGGCGCGCCTCGGGCAAGACCGGAACCCGCAACTACATCGGCATTCTCACATCCGTGAACTGCTCGGCCTCCGTGGCCCGCTTCGCCGCCGCTGAGGTGGAGCGCTCCGGCATCCTGCGCGACTATCCCGGGATCGACGGCATCGTTGCCATCGTTCACGGCACGGGCTGCGGCCATGCGGCCTATGGCGAGGGATTCGAGATCCTGCGCCGCACGCAATGGGGCTATGCCAGCCATCCCAATTTCGCCGGCGTGATCATGGTCGGCCTGGGTTGCGAGGTGTTCCAGATCGGACGGATGAAACAGGAATACGGTCTCTCGGAGACGGACACGTTCCGCACCTTGACGATCCAGGAGACAGGCGGCACGCGAAAGACCGTGCAGGCCATCGCCGATGCCGTGAAGGCCATGCTCCCGGTTGTCGCGAAGGCGCAGCGGGAGACACGGCCTGCCTCGGAACTGGTCTTGGCTCTTCAATGTGGCGGCTCGGACGGCTATTCCGCCCTCACGGCCAATCCGGCCCTGGGCGTCGCCTCCGATCTGCTCGTGCGGCACGGCGGAACATCCATCCTGTCAGAGACGCCGGAGATCTACGGCGCGGAGCATCTGCTCACCCGCCGCGCCGCAACCCGGGAGGTCGGTGAAAAGCTCGTCGCACGGATCAGATGGTGGGAGGCCTACACGGAACGCAACGGCGGCGAGATGAACAACAACCCGTCACCGGGCAACAAGGCAGGCGGCCTGACGACGATCCTCGAGAAGTCCCTGGGAGCAACCGCCAAAGGCGGACGCTCCACGCTTCAGGCCGTGTACGAATATGCCGAGCAGGTGAAGGATCACGGCTTCGTTTACATGGACACGCCCGGCTACGATCCTGTCGCCGCAACCGGCCAGGTAGCCGGCGGGGCCAACCTGATCGCCTTCACCACGGGGCGAGGATCCGCTTTCGGGTGCAAGCCTGCGCCATCCCTCAAGCTCGCCACCAACTCCGACATCTACCGCCGCATGATCGACGACATGGACATCAATTGCGGCGACATCCTCGATGGCGTCTCCCTGGAAGAGAAGGGCCAGGAGATCTTCGATATTCTGCTGAAGGTCGCCTCCGGAGTGCCCACGAAGTCCGAGGAACTCGGCTACGGCGACCTTGAGTTCGTTCCCTGGCAGGTGGGCGCTGTGATGTGAGCGGGGAAGAATGCTCCCGCAGGCGAATGCCCCACTTCTTGCCTGGCAGGCATCGGGAGTGCGGCATCCCGGTCGTTAATTGATGTTTCTTCCCTTAGGGAAGCATCTTTTAACGATGTGTTAACCATATCCCGGCCAGTATGGCCGGGCTGATCCACCAGAAGGATCAACACTCTCCCAAAAGTGAACGGGGCACGGATGTACTGCCTCGCTTCGCTTTGGGATGCAGTGTCAGGAGCCTAACGAGCCCACGAAACTCATCACCAAAAGCAGAGATGTTCAACGGATGCGGGCGAAGCGCCTGTCTTGCACCGTTCGGACTGCCGCGAAGCGGCATCAGCCCAGCACATAAAGCGCCGTTGCGAGAGCAGCGATCCCGCCGACGAAAGCGTATGGATACCAAGCGGGAAAGGGCTTGTCGTGACCTTTTAAACCCACGCTGCAACTCCTTGATACAATGTGCCGGTTCAATCCCTTGTTCATGTCCAACATGGTATTTTTGTGAAACACGGATGATGCGTGTCGGAGCGTGGATGAGAGGTCTCCAGCAGAGCTGACGCCACCGAAAATGGAAAAAATTTACTTTGAACGGTTTTTAAAGAAGCGAAATTGCTCCCGTTCTCAACAGGGTAGCGGTTGTTTTAGAACGCCTCTGATTTTTGCATAAGCCCTTGATTTGAATAACTTCTTCCAGATATCTCATCTGACTGTCCCGTGAGACGTTTCGCTGGTCTCAGGCATGAGCCCACAGCGGCGAGCCACAGGGACGCCGGTGTTTTCTCTCGCATCAGTGAGGCTGCGCATCTGCGCGCTCGTCCATACGAACGAGGAGGAAGGGTTCATGAGGGCAAGCACGTGGAATGACCCTGGCTATTCGACAGCGGGCATATGGGCATGCCTCGCCCTGCTCCTCCCCTTCAGCGGAGCGGCTCTGGCTCAGGATCGTGCATCGCCTCTGCGGATCGAGCTGAACAAGATCGAGACTGCGGGCGAGAACTGCCGAACCTATTTCCTGATCGACAATCAGAAGGGCGAGAGCTGGCGCTCGCTGAAGCTCGATCTGTTTGCCCTCGATACGGACGGTGTCGCGGCCAGGAGGCTGGCGGTCGAAGTCGGTCCGGTGCCCGGCCGCAAGACCCTCATCAAGCTGTTCGATTTTCCAGGCTTGAGCTGCTCCCGGTTCGGGCGCGTTCTCCTCAATGACGTCATGACATGCGAGCGCGCTGCGAGTTCACGGGAGGAGTGCCTGTCCGCTGTGGAGACCTCCTCCAAGATCGACACCGTTTCATTCACGAAATGAGATTGCTGTGATGAACGACATCGTACCCGCCACGCTGCACGATCTTTCATTCCTCGGCCTGTTCCTGCAGGCCGACCCGATCGTCAAAGGGGTCATGATCCTGCTCGTCCTGGCGTCGCTCGGATGCTGGACGATCATGGTCGAAAAGCTTCTGCGCTTCAGGAACGCCCGCCATCAGGCGCGCAGCTTCGAAACAGTTGCCCGTTCGACCGAGAGGCTTCACCCGCAACCTGCCGGAACCACAGGGCGCATCGTTGCCGCCGGCCAGGACGCATGGCGCGATCAGGACCCGTCGGAGAGCCGTGCGGAGCGGCGGGAGCGGATCGAGCGGGCCATGCGCGCTGCGCTGTCCGCCGACATGCGTCAGCTTCAGGTGGGATTGCCGTTTCTGGCCACCATCGGGTCGGCGGCGCCCTTCATCGGTCTGTTCGGCACTGTCTGGGGCATCATGAACGCGTTCTCCGCCATCGCGGCAAGCCAGGACACCAGCCTTGCGGTGGTCGCTCCCGGCATCGCCGAGGCCCTGTTTGCAACAGCCATCGGTCTCGTCGCCGCCATTCCGGCCGTGATCGCCTACAACAAGCTCACCACCGATCTCGGGCGCCTGCAGCAATCCTTCACTGCGGGCATCACAGCGCTCGGCGATCGGCTCGCACGCGACCGCAAGCCCCATCTGCGCGCAGAGGCCGCCGAATAATGGGCGTGGGACCGCTCCGCACCAGCGAACCGAATGACGAGTTCGGCATTGCCCCTCTGTCCGAGATCAATGTCACGCCGCTTGTCGACGTGATGCTCGTGCTGCTCATCATCTTCATGGTGGCAGCCCCTCTCATGACGGTCGGCGTGCCGGTGAACCTGCCGAAAACGGCAGCCGCGAAGGTGTCGCAGCCGAAGCAACCGGTCGTGATCAGCATCGACGCGCAGGGCCAGCCGTTTCTCGACAAGGAGCCGCTCACGCCGGATGGGATGATGCCGAAGCTCAAGGCGCTTGCGAGCGCCGATCCAGCTCAGGTTGTGCTGGTGCGCGGAGACAGGGCTGTTCCCTATGGACGCATTGTCGAGATCATGGGGCAAGTGAGTGCAGCGGGCTTCAGCAAGGTCTCGCTCATCGCCCAGGCGCCGAGCGGGACACCGGCCCGGTAGAACCTGAAACAAGCGCGATGTCCGCACGAAGCATCCGTTCGACGCAGGAGCAAAGCCGGCTCGGAACTGCCTTCCTCACGGCGCTTGCCCTGCACGGAGCCGTTCTGGGAGCGATGACGCTCTGGCCATCCAGCAAGATGGACACCACCCCTGGCGAGCAGGAGATCACCATCGATCTCGCTCCCGCCATGGAGGAGGCAGTGTCCGTCGCGCCTGCGGAGATGTCCGCAGTTGCAGCGCCCCCTGGGGAATCAGAACCGGTACCGCTGGAGCCGGAATCCATCGCGACTCTGCCGCCCGAAGAAGTGACGGCCGAGCAGCCTGAGGAAGCGGCTGAACTCCTTGAACCTCAAGACACGACGGAAGTGCCTGCGGTCGATGCAGAGATGGCGATGGAGCCTGAGTCTGTCGTGGCTCTTCCCCCACCCGAGATGATTGTCGCAAAGCCCGTTGAGCAGCCACCTTCGCCGAAGCCTCAACCGAGACCCGAGAAGAAGCAGCAACTTAAGCCCGTGGAGCGGAAACCTCCTCCACGGCGGACTGTCGCGCAGCCGCCGTCCGAAGCGCACCAGGGCCAGGCCTCCTCTTCGCGCGAGAACACGGGCGGCGCTGCGGCCTCGGCCGATCCGACCGTGCTCAACCGGTATGTGGCAAGTCTCGCCGCAGCCTTGCGGAATCGCCTGCGCTACCCGGATGTCGCCCGTAGCCAGGGAGTCGGCGGCGTTGCGACCCTGCGCTTCACCATGGATCGATCCGGGCGCATCGTCAGTTCCACCTTGGTGCAAAGCGCCGGACATCCGGCTCTCGACCAGGCAGCGCGCGCGGCAGCGAGTCCGGGCTCATCCCTTCCTCCCGCACCAGCGGCTCTCCCCCAGCAGCAATTCACCATCTCGGTACCGCTGCGTTTCAATCTGCGCTGATGATCCCTCCCGTCCTGAGGCTTGTGAACTTGACGGTCGCAGGATCGGGTTTAACCTGCTCGCAAACAGCGCCTTTGGTCGTTTGACCGTCTCACTCAGCGACGGAAGAAGGACCGCGGCCAGCGGGAGAAGCACATGAGTGAAAAGGCTTTCGCCTCGACGGGAGATATGGCCGACAAGACGGTGTCCTTCACGGAGATCGGACCGGATCTTTACGCCTATACCGCTCAAGGAGATCCCAATTCCGGGATCATCGTCGGCGATGACGGCTGCATGGTGATCGACGCACAGGCCACTCCCATGATGGCCGAGGATGTGATCGCCCGCGTGCGCTCCGTGACCGACAAGCCGATCAAGTACGTGGTGCTCTCGCACTACCATGCAGTCCGCGTTCTCGGCGCCTCGGCCTACAACGCGCAAGGCATCATTGCTTCGAACGCTACCTACGATCTCATCGTCGAGCGCGGCGAGCAGGACAAGGCGTCCGAGATCGGGCGCTTTCCGCGCCTGTTCAGGGGCGAGAACAGCATCCCACACGGCCTCACCTGGCCCACCCTCACCTTCGAGAGCGGCATGTCGGTGTTTCTGGGCAAGCGCGAGGTGAAGCTGTTCCATCTCGGCGCCGGCCACACGGCGGGCGACATCGTGGCCTGGGTGCCGGATGCGGAAGTAATGTTCACCGGCGATCTCGTCGAGTATCACTCGGCCTGCTATTGCGGCGATGCCTACCTGCGCGAATGGCCGCTGACCCTCGATGCCATTCTGGACTTCCAGCCGCAGGCCATTGCGCCCGGGCGTGGCGATGCCCTGCGCGGCAGCCAGCAGGTCCGCGAGGCAGCGGCCATGACCCGCGACTTCGTCACGACCCTCTACGGGGCGGCTGAACTGTCGGCGGCGCGCGGGCGCTCGCTGAAGGAAACCTTTGCGGCCACCCGCGAGGTCATGGACCCGAAGTTCGGAGACTTCGCCATCTATGAGCACTGCCTTCCCTTCAACGTCTCCCGCGCCTTCGACGAAGCCTCCGGCATCGATCATCCCGTCATCTGGACGGCCGAGCGAGACCGCGAGATGTGGGCGGCGCTTCAGAGCTGACGCCGGGAACGGGACAGAGGGAAGAGAGGCGCCATGAACACCCGCAAGGTCCTCTATCAGTTCGGCTACCGCCGCTGCCCTGATCAGGATCGCCCCTCCCCGGCCCAGCACCCCGTGGTGGTCGTGGGTGCCGGTCCTGTGGGGCTCTGCACGGCCATCGACCTCGCGCAGCGGGGCATTCCCGTGGTGCTTCTCGACGATGCGGACCGGATCGGCGAGGGCTCGCGCGGCATCTGCTATGCCAAGCGCACCCTCGAAATCCTGGACCGACTCGGCGCGGCGCATCCCTGCCTTGAGAAAGGGGTGACCTGGAAGATCGGCAAGGTCTTCCAGAACAACGATCTGCTCTATGCCTTCGACCTTCTGCCCGAGGACGGCCACAAGATGCCGGCCTTCATCAACCTGCAGCAATATTATCTGGAACATGCCCTCGTCGAGCGTGCTGCTGCGCTCCCGTATCTTGAGATCCGCTGGCGCAACAAGGTCGTCGACCTGAAGCGCCGCAACGATGGCGCGACGCTCACGGTCGAGACGCCTGAGGGCCCCTACGATCTCGACGCCGAGTGGGTCGTGGCGGCCGATGGCGCGCGCTCCGCCTTGCGCACGATGCTTGGGCTGGAGTTCAAGGGAGAAGTGTTCGAAGACCGCTTTCTCATCGCAGACGTGAGGATGAAGGGCAGCTTTCCTTCCGAGCGCTGGTTCTGGTTCGACCCGCCCTTCCATGACGGCCACTCCGCCCTCCTGCACAAGCAGCCTGACGACGTCTGGCGCATCGACCTGCAGTTAGGACCGGATGCGGACGTGAAGGCCGAGCAGACGCCCGAGCGTGTGATGCCGCGCCTCAGGCAGATGCTGGGCCACGACGACTTCTCGCTTGAGTGGGTCTCGGTCTACACCTTCCAGTGCCGCCGCCTGGAGCGCTTCGTGCATGGCCGCGTGGTCTTCGTCGGGGACGCAGCCCACCAGGTCTCGCCCTTCGGCGCGCGAGGCGCGAATTCCGGCATTCAGGATGCGGACAATCTGGCGTGGAAGCTCGCCTTCATCATCAACGGCGAGGCGCCGGAGCGCCTGATCGAGTCCTACGACATCGAACGCTCCGCCGCGGCCGATGAGAATATCGGCCACTCGACCCGCTCGACCGACTTCATCGCACCACGCTCGGCGCAGGAGCTTCGGTTCCGCGATGCGACCCTGTCGCTCGCGCGCCATGCTCCCTTTGCCAAGCGGATGGTGAACTCAGGCAGGCTGTCGATGCCATCCACTTACGACACGCCCCTGTCGACGCCGGATGCGGACCCCTGGTCCGGCTCTGCCCGGCTCGGCGCCCCCCTTCCCGACGCCCCGATGCGCGACCGCAGCGGGCAGCCGATATGGCTGCTGGAAGCCATTGGCGGTGAGGAGACGATTCTGCACATCCCGAATGGAGCTCAGCCCCCCACGGGCTCCCGCGTTCTCATCATCGGTGACGATCTCATCGACGAGCACGGCTTCTTCGCCCAGCGCTTCGATGCAAGTCCCGGCAGCACCTATCTCGTGCGCCCCGACCAGCATCTTGCAGCACGTTGGCGTCATGCGCCTCCGTCGCTGATCGAAAACGCTTCGCGCCGCCTGAAAGGATTTGAGGGAGATCGTGCATGAGCGTGCTCGTCACCGAGAGTCGTCTGGCCGATCCGGATCAGACCTATCGTGCGCTGATCGAGGCGCATCGAGGGTTGCCGGACGAGGACAGTGCGGCGCTCAACAGCCGCCTCGTGCTGATCCTGGCCAACCACATCGGCGAGCATGCGGTGCTCCAGGAAGCCATTGCTCTCGCAAAGCAGAGCATGGAACCGAAGGACGCATCGGAATGACCTGCCAGGCGGACTACTCGATTCCGAGATAGGCCGCCTTCACCTGGGGGTCGGCGAGCAGCGAAGAGCCCGTGCCGCTATAGGCAACCTTGCCGGTCTCGAGCACATAGCCGCGATCGGCGATGGCTAAAGCCGCGCTGGCGTTCTGCTCCACGAGAAGCACCGTGATGCCGTCCTTCCTGAGGGACACGATGGCATCGAGAATCTGGTCGACTAAGAGCGGCGACAAGCCAAGGGATGGTTCATCGAGCAGCAGAAGCTTAGGACGCCCCATCAGGGCCCGGCCGATGGCCAGCATCTGCTGCTGACCGCCAGACAAGCCGCCGGCCAGGAGATGACGCTTCTCGGCCAGGATCGGGAACATCGCGAAGACGCGGTCGCGATCCTGCTCGATCTCCTTGTCGCGCCGCCTGTAGGCTCCGAGCCGCAGGTTGTCCTCGACGGTGAGAGGCCCGAACACCTGTCGGCCTTCGGGCGACTGAGTGATGCCGAGTTCCACCCGCTGATGAGGGTGCAGGCGGTCGATGCGCTGTCCCTTGAAGCGGATCTCACCGCCGGTGATCGGCTGCACGCCTGAAAGCGCGCGCAGCAGCGTGGTCTTTCCGGCGCCGTTTGCGCCGACAAGCGCCACGACTTCGCCCGTGCGAACCTCGAGGCTGACGCCTTTGAGAACTTCGATCCGGCCATAGGCGCTGCGCAGGCTCTCGACCTCAAGCACGGGCAGCCTCCCGGGCGCCGTGCTGTCCCAGATAAGCCTCAACGACCTTTGGATCATCGCGCACCTCTCGCGGCGTTCCCTCGGCCAGCGGCCTGCCCCGCTCAAGAACCAGGATCCTGTCAGAGATCTTCATGACGAGCTTCATGTCGTGCTCCACGAGCACGACGGCGACGCCCCTGTCGGCAACCTGCCGGATCAGGTGATCGATCTCTTCGGTCTCGACTGCGTTGCAGCCGGCAGCCGGCTCGTCGAGGAGCAGCACGCGCGGCTCGGCCGCGAGGGCGCGGGCGATCTCAAGACGCTTGCAGGCGCCATAGGGAAGCGACCCGGCCGGCACGTCCGCGGCGTCCTTCAGGCCCACGGAGGCGAGAAGATCGAGTGCCGCGGCCCGCGTCTCCCGGTTCTGGCGCGTCACGGACGGAGTTCTGAACAGCGCCGGCAGGAGGCTGCATTTCTCCCGGAGGTGGCGTCCGACCATCACGTTCTCGCAAGCGGTCATGCGCTGGAAGATCTGCAGGTTCTGGAACGTGCGGGAGAGCCCGCGAGCAGCCAGATCGTGGGGTGAGAGACCGGTCACGTCCTCATCGGCCAAATGGATCGTGCCACGACTTGCGGCATAGATGCCGGACACGATGTTGAAGAGCGTCGTCTTGCCGGCTCCGTTGGGACCGATGATCGAGAGGATCTGGCCGGGGCTCACCGAAAAGCCGACCCCGTCGACGGCCTTCACGCCGCCGAAGGAGATGCCGATATCCGTCGCCGTCAGGATCGTCATGACCGTGCCCTCCTCAGGAACAGGCCCGAGAGGCTCGGCACGATGCCGTTGCGCATGAAGATCATCGACACGATGATGATGAGGCCGAGAAGCAGATGCTCGTATTCGTGGAAGATCGTCAGCGCCTGCGGCAGCGTCACCAGAACGGCCGCCCCGACGATGCTGCCGACAATGGACCCGAGGCCCCCGAGAACCACGATGGTGACGAGTTCCACCGAGTGCAGGAAGCCCGCCTGATCCGGGTTGATGAAACCGTTCATGAAGGCCAGCGCCGAGCCGGCAATCGACGCATAGACGGCCGCGATCACGAAGGCCTGCAGCTTGAATCGGGCGACATCGACGCCCACCACCTGGGCCGCCACCTCGCTGTCGTGCAGCGCGCGAAACGCCCGTCCTGTCGGCGTCTCATCGAGGTTGAGGGCAATCCAGGTTCCAATGAGCAGGAGGGCGCCGGTCACCCAATACCAGGTATTCGACCCGCTGACGCGCCAGCCGAACAGGGTCAGCCGCTCGACCGGCATGCCGTCCGGCCCGCCCGTCCAGCCGCTTTCGGTGGAAATCACGAGCGCGATGAGCACGCCGAGGCCGAGGGTCGCAATCGCGAGGTAATGGCCCTTCAGCCGCAGGATCGGGCGTCCAACCAGATAGGCCAGCACCGCAGAGAGCACGGCACCAACGAGAATCGCCGCCCAGGGCGGGATCCCAAGATGCGTCGGCCCGATGGCGACGGCATAGGCTCCGATTCCGAAGAACGCCGCGTGGCCGAGGCTGACCTGCCCCGCCTGCCCCATGAGGATGTTGAGGCCGATGGCCGCCAGCGCCGACACCCACACGAGCGACGCGACGCGGAAGTAATAGCTTGAGGGAAAGACGAGCGGGAGCACGGCGATCACGACCGCCAGCACGGCCAGTGTCATAAAGCGCTGGTTCAGGAGAGCACCCATCCTCACACCCTCTCAACGGCTCGACGTCCGAACAGACCCTGCGGGGCTGCGAACAGGACGATGAGGATGACCAGGAACGCGAAGGCGTCCTTGTAGGTGGAGCTCAGGTAGCCTGCCCCGAAGGCTTCCAACAGACCCAGCAGAAGTCCGCCCACGACAGCCCCCAGCGGATTGCCCATTCCCCCCAGCATGGCGGCGGCAAAACCCTTCAGGGCCAGCAATGTGCCGACATCGTAATTCGTCAGGGTGATCGGCGTGACGAGAATGCCCGCGATGGCTCCGATGGCGGCGGAGCCTCCGAAGGCCAGAGCCATGATCGTGGTCGTGTTGATGCCCACCAGCCGCGCTGCCAGCCGGTTCGCGGCTGTGGCCAGAACAGCCTTGCCGAGGAGCGTGTGCTCGAGGAAGACGTAAAGCGCCACCACGACCACGGCTGTTCCGCCGAGAACCCAGAAGCTCTGCGGCTGAACGGCCGCGCCGAGAACATCGATGGGCGCCTCGCCCGTGAAGCCGGGAAGCTTGTGAAACTGCTTGTCGAAGATGATTGCGGCAAGGCCGCGGAGCAGGATCGATGCGCCGATCGTGATGATGATGAGGGTCACGGCCGATGCGCCGCGGGCGGGCTCGATGGCAAAGCGATGGAGAAGAAGCCCCACCGCCACAGCGGCCACCACCGCAACAACGGCAGCCAGGGGCAGCGGCACGCCGGCGGCCGATGCGAACACGGTCACCATGCCGCCGAGCATGACGAATTCGCCCTGGGCGAAGTTCACCACGCCGGATGCGTTGTAGATCAGCGTGAAGCCCAGCGCGACGAGCGCATAGACGGCGCCAACCGTCAGCCCGGAGATGAGAAACTGGAGGAACTCGGCCATATGATGTCCCGCGACTTCAGATCGGCGAACGGGAGGCGGTGATCCGCCTCCCGTTGGTCCATATCGGCGAGGATCAGCTGCCCGATGCCACCAGGTTCCAGTCGCCGCCCTTGATCTCGAGCATGCGGAACGCGGAGAGATCGAGGCCGAGATGGTCCGTGGCCGACATGTTCACGATGCCGCCGGTGCCGACGAAGCCCTTGGTCTTCTCGATCTCGTCACGGATTTTCGCAGAATCCGTGGAGTTGGCGCGCTTCATGGCCTCGACCAGGATGAAGAGGCCGTCATAGGCATGCCCGCCGAAGGTGGAGACCGGCTGCTTCGTGGCGCTCTCGTAGGCCTGCTTGTATTCCGTCACGACCTTTTTCTGCGGATCGCTCTCCGGCAGCTTGTCGCCCACGAGCAGCGCTGCAGCCGGCAGGCGGACGCCCTCCGCCGCAGCCCCCGCGAGATCGATGAAGCTCTTCGAGGCAACGCCGTGGCTCTGGTAGAACGGGACGTTGCTCATGCCGAGCTGTGCATAGTTGCGGGTCACGATGGCAGGGCCCTGGCCGAAGCCCGGGTTCACGACCGCCTGCAGGCCGGCCGTGTTCTTGATCTTGGTGAGCTGGGCGGTCATGTCGCTGTCGCGCGGGCCGTAGTTCTCGTCGGCCACGATCTCCATGCCGTAGTTGGGCGCGACCTTCACGCACTGCGCACGCATGGACGCCCCGAAGCCGTCGGTCCCAGAGATCAGGCCGATCTTGGTGAGATTGCGCTTCTTCAGGTCCTCGAAGATCTTCTCGCAGGCCATCTTGTCGGTGTGCGGCGTCTTGAAGACGAACTTGCGCACGGGGTCGATCACCTCGATGGCGCCCGCGAGCGAAATGAAGGGAATCTTGGCATCCTCGAACACCGGGATCATCGCCATGGTGGTGCCGGTCGTCGATCCGCCGACCATGGCGACCACCTTGTCATCCTCGACGAGGCGTGTGGCGAAGGTGCGCGCCTTGTTGGCATCGCCGCCATCGTCATAGATCACCAGCTCGATCTTCTTGCCCGCGACGCCGCCGGCCGCATTGATCTTGTCGACATACATCCTGAGCGTCTTGTCCTCCGGCTCGCCGAGGAACGAGGCCGGCCCAGTGGCTGAGAGAACCGAGCCGATCTTGACGGTGTCCTGCGCAAGGGCACCATGAGACATGCCAACACTGAGTGCGCCTGCAGCCAGCATGAACTTGAGCGTCGTCTTCGATGTCATCCGTTTCCTCCTGGTTGGTTGTCGTTTGTTTTTTTGTTTTTGAACGCTGGATCGGGCCGCAGCGGCCCTTCAGGTCATTGTGGTTTGGAAGCACTGGAATGGGAAAGCAGCATCGGTGAAGCAGGCGTCGATGCTGTGGCGGTCGTGTGGGCGCACAGCCTGGGAGGCTTGAGTGAACGTACCCCGATGGTCTTCGACAAATCCCATCTCATGCGGCTCCCTGCGAGCTGTGAATGCTCTCATTGACCCTGTCCTTGACATCAATATAATTGACCGAACGGTTGGTCAATAGTAAACAAGTCGCAAGACCATCCGCTTGCCATCAGCGAAGAATTCGGGAGGGCCATGGTGGAGACTGATCTCATCCTCACGGACAGGCGCGAAGGCTATCGCGTCATCACCTTCAACCGGCCCGATCGTCTCAACTCCTTCAACGAGGCGATGCATGCGGCCCTGATGGCGGCGCTTCTTGATGCAGAAGCGGATGGCAGTTGCCGGGCGCTGATCCTCACGGGCGCCGGGCGTGGTTTCTGCGCAGGCCAGGATCTGTCCGACCGGATCTTCAGCCCCGGACAGTCGCCCGATCTCTCCTCGACGCTGGAACGACTCTACAACCCGCTCGTGCGCAAGCTGCGCGCATTGCAGATGCCCGTCATCTGCGCCGTCAACGGCGTGGCGGCCGGCGCCGGCGCCAACATCGCGCTGGCCTGCGACATCGTTCTGGCGGCGCGCTCCGCCAAATTCATCCAGGCCTTCGCGAAACTCGGCCTCGTGCCCGATTCAGGCGGCACCTGGTTCCTGCCGCGCCTCGTCGGCCCGGCGCGTGCACGCGCTCTCGCCCTGCTCGCCGAGCCGGTGCCGGCCGAACAGGCGGAGGCCTGGGGCATGATCTGGAAAGCCGTCGACGATGCGGGCCTCATGGACGAGGCACACCGACTGGCCGTGCACTTCGCGACGCAGCCCACCGTCGGGCTCGGGCTGATCAAGCAGGCTCTTGACGCTTCGCAGACGAACGATCTCGACCGGCAGCTCGACCTGGAGCGCGACCTGCAGGGCCGGGCCGGCCGCACGCCGGACTACATGGAAGGCGTCATGGCCTTCTTCGAGAAGCGGCAGCCCAAGTTCACGGGAAAAGCCTGATGGATGCACCCTCTTCCGCAATCGCCGCCCACGACATCGCACAGGCCTGCGCGCAGGCCATGTGGGCCGAGGATCAGGCGAGCCAGGGCCTCGGCATGACCGTGGAGCGGGTCGCGCCGGGCGAGGCGGTTCTGTCCATGCCTGTCCGCCCCGACATGACGAACGGCCACGGCATCTGCCACGGCGGCTTTATCTTCACCCTCGCCGACTCGGCGTTCGCGTTCGCCTGCAACACCTACAACCAGCGCACCGTCGCGCAGCAATGCACTGTCACGTTCCTGCAGCCCGGCCGCCGTGGCGACACGCTCACGGCTCATGCAGTGGAGCGCAATCGCTCCGGCCGCTCCGGCATCTACGACGTGACGGTTCGCAACGGCCAGGACGAGGTGGTTGCCGAGTTCCGCGGGCATTCTCGCACCATCGCCGGCACGCTGCTCGCATCGAGCGCAGACGAGACGGAACCAACAACAAAATGAATGGGAGGCTTCCTTGAATCAGATCCCGCTGCGCAAGCTGTCCGAACTGAAACCCGAGGCCGCAGCTCTCGACCGCCTCGAACTCGCATCCCGTGACGAGCTGACCGTATGGCAGCGCGAGCGTCTCGCCTGGTCCCTGCGCCACGCCTACGAGAACGTGCCGCACTACCGGGCGAAGTTCGACGCAGCCGGCGTTCATCCGGACGACTTCAAGGATATGAGTGACCTCGCGAAGTTTCCGTTCACCACCAAGGCGGACCTGCGTGACAACTATCCCTTCGGCATGTTCGCCGTGCCTCAAAATCAGATCGCCCGCGTGCACGGCTCGTCGGGCACCACCGGCAAGCCCACCGTGGTCGGCTACACGAAGCGCGACATCGACACATGGGCCGACGTGATGGCCCGCTCGATTCGGGCGAGCGGCGCGCGTCCCGGCATGAAGGTGCATGTGGCCTACGGCTACGGCCTCTTCACGGGCGGATTGGGCGCGCATTACGGCGCCGAGCGCCTCGGCTGCATGGTGATCCCCATGTCGGGCGGCATGACCGAGCGCCAGGTTCAGCTCATTCAGGATTTCCAGCCCGACGTGATCATGGTCACGCCCTCCTACATGCTGGCGATCCTCGACGAGTTCCGCAAGCAGGGCCTCGACCCGCGCCAATCCTCGCTTAAAGTGGGCATCTTCGGCGCGGAGCCCTGGACCAACGCCATGCGGGCGGAGATCGAGGAGGCCTTCGACATCCACGCAGTCGACATCTACGGCCTCTCCGAGGTCATGGGGCCGGGCGTCGCCTGCGAGTGCATCGAGACCAAGGACGGCCTGCACATCTGGGAGGATCACTTCTACCCCGAGGTGATCCATCCGGTGACGGGCGAGGTGCTGCCGGACGGCGAGGAGGGCGAGCTCGTCTTCACGTCGCTCACCAAGGAGGCCATGCCGGTCATCCGCTACCGCACCCGAGACCTCACCCGGCTCATGCCCGGCACCGCGCGCACCCTGCGGCGCATGGAAAAGGTCACGGGCCGCACCGACGACATGATGATCATCCGGGGCGTGAACGTCTTCCCCACGCAGATCGAGGAAAAGCTCCTGCAGATCCCGACCCTGTCGGGCCATTACCAGATCGTGCTGACCCGCGAGGGCCGCATGGACCAGGTGGAGATCCGGGCCGAGATCAGGCCTGAATCCGATTATCCGGAAACCCGCAGGGCCGCAGCCGACCGCCTGAGCCAGGCGATCAAGGATACCATTGGCATCACGGCTAAGGTAAACGTCCTCGACCCTGAAGGGATCGAGCGCTCGCTCGGCAAGGCGAGACGCGTGATCGACCGCAGACCGAAAGAATAGACAAGCCCATGGCCCGCACCCGCGCCACAGACTACGACGACAAGCGCCGGGCGATCCTCGATCGCTCGGCCGAACTCTTTGCCGAGCATGGCTATGATCGCGCCTCCATGAGCAAGATCGCCGAGGCCTGCGGGGTCTCGAAGGCCAACCTGTACCATTACTACCGGGACAAGGAGGAGCTGCTCTTCGACGTGATCCGCTTCCACCTGGAAGAACTGCTCGAAGTGGTGGAAGCCGCCGACCGGCCGGATCTTGCCGCCGGGCCTCGCCTCAAGGAACTGGTCGCGGCCCTGCTCGAGGCCTATCGCGATGCCGATGCCCAGCACAATGTGCAGATCAACGGCCTGCGCCTGCTGCCTTCGGACCGACAGACCGAGCTCAAGGCGATGGAGCGCGAGCTGGTGAAAATCTTCTCCGATGCGGTGGCGGGCGTCGCGCCGCAGCTGAAGGGCACCAAGCTGCTCAAACCCGTGACCATGTCGCTCTTCGGCATGATCAACTGGCATTATCTCTGGTTCAAGAACACCGGCGACGTGACCCGCGCCGACTACGCCGAGCTTGTCGCGCAGCTGATCGTGGACGGAACGCGCAATCTTCACGCAGATCAGATCGGCCTGCCACGGCGCGCCAGCGCGGCGGAGTAGCCGGCTCTCTAACGAACTCTGGTCGGCACGTTGAGACCGAATCCCTCGATCATCGGGTGAACGACGCTTTGCCAGCGGGCCAGAAGCTCCTCCCGGCCCTTCTGGCGCAGCCCATACTTCCGATGCTGGTCGAAGTGATCCGAGGCGCTGCTTCCGAAGGTGTCGGCCACGCGCGGATACCAGTAGTTCACGGAGGCCTGGGCATCGGTCCTGTCGTGTCCCCTGTCGAGCGCCACCCGCAGTCCTTGCTCACCAAGCTCCGCATGGCGTCTCTCAACGGGCAGGATGCCGGAGAGGGTGTCGGCCAAGGGCTGGTAAGAGCCGCGGGTCAGCTCGTCGAGCTGCACGACCGTTGCCTGCCCCATGAGGCAGTTCATCACCACCGCATCGACCCAGCCGTTGATCGGGTAATGGAAGACATTGAGGCGCATGTCGCCGTCCGTGCGGCGCGGCCCAAGATTGACGCTGCGGTCGAGGCGGGACGACCAGGGATGCGCGCCCACATACTGGCCTGTGTTGGCGCCGAACTGCTCCATCAGCTCCAGCACCTGCCGCGCGTGGTCGAACTTCTCGAGGACGATGCGCGTGGCCGTGATCCGCTCCTTCAGCCCCGGCGCCAGATTGATGCAGTCAGCAAAGCCCGAGGCGCCCGCCATCTCGGAATCGACGAAGATTGCCATGAGGCGCATGAGCTCGCCGCGATAGCGGGGCGTCACGTTGTCGGGCGCGCTCAGGCGCCCGCCTCCGGCCACGAAGCCCACGAGGCTTTCTTCATCGACCATGGCGCCACCTCTCGGTTATTTGTCGAAATCGACCAGGATCTTGTCGGTCACCGGATAGCTCTGGCAGGTCAGGATGTAGCCCCGGGCGATCTCGTAATCCTCCAGGGCGAAGTTTGCATCCATGTCGACCTCGCCTTCCACCAGCATCGCCCGGCAGGTGGAGCAGACGCCGCCCTTGCAGGCGTAAGGCAACTCGAGCCCTTCCTGGGTGGCGGCATCGAGCACCGACGCGCTGCCCTTCTCGAAGGACAGGGTGCGGGCGCGTCCGTCGATGACGATGGTGGCCTCGCAGAGGTTCTTGGCCTCCTCCGCCTTGGCCTGCTCGGGCGTGCGCTGGCGTCGGCTCGGGGTTGAGGTGGCAAACAGCTCGAACTTGATCTTGCGCTTGTCGAGGCCGTGCTCCTCAAGGCTTTTCGCCACACCCAGCATCATGTCCTGCGGCCCGCAGATAAATGCCGTGTCGATGGAGGAGGCGTCGATCCAGTGTTCGAGAAGCTGATCGCACTTCTCCTTGGTCAAGCGACCGTTGAAGAGATCGATATCCTGCTGCTCGCGGCTGAGGATATGGATGAGGCTGAAGCGGTCGAGATGCTCGTTCTTGAGATCCTCCAGCTCCTCCCGGAACATGATCGAGCTCGATGCGCGGTTCCCGTAGAAGAGGGTGAACGACGATTGCGGCTCCGCCAGAAGGGTCGTCTTCACGATGCTCAGCAGCGGCGTGATTCCGCTGCCCGCCGCAAAGCCCACGAAGTGCCTTTTCTGCGTGTGATCGAGGGGCACGAAGAAGTTGCCCATCGGCGGCATGGCCTCGATCACATGCCCAGGCGCGAGCTGCTCGCTCACCCAATTCGAGAACACGCCGCCCGCGATCTTCTTGATGCCGACTCGCAGCCTGCCCTCCATGGGTGCCGCGCAGATGGAGTAGGATCGGCGGACCTCGTCGCCCTCGATGGTGGTGCGCAGGGTCAGGTATTGTCCCGGCGAGAAGCTGAATGCATCCTTGTGCTCATCCGGCACGTCGAGGGTGAGGATGATGGCATCGCGGGTCTCGCGCCTGACGTCGGCCACGGTGACGGGATAGAACTTTGTCATGGAGCGTCCGCTCGTTTCAGATGCACTTGAAGTAGTCGAAGGGCTCGAGGCAGTCGTCGCACCGGTACTGCGCCTTGCACGGCGTCGAGCCGAACTCGCTGATGCGGGCCGTGTTCTCGGATTTGCAGCGGGGGCAGGCGATCACCAGCGGCTTGCGCAGCAGGCGGTCGAAGACCGAGGGGCCGCCCGCATTCTCGGCCGGCGGGGCGATGCCGTAGGCTTCGAGCTTGCGGCGTCCTTCTTGGCTGATCCAGTCCGTCGTCCAAGGCGGCGAGAGCCGGCGCTCGACGCGCAGGCGATCCAGCCCCCTCGCCCGCAGCGCTGCTTCGATGTCGAACGCAATGACGCTCGTGGCAGGGCAGCCCGAATAGGTGGGCGTGATCGCCACGACAAGCTCGTCACCGGACCATTGCACATCGCGCACGATGCCGAGGTCCATGACGGAAACAGCCGGAACCTCCGGGTCGGGAACATCCTCCAGCCAGGTTCTGACCTGCTCCACGTCCGGCCGTGTCAGGCTGCTCGTCATCGGCGCCTCACCAGGTTGCGTTGGGATAAGCCCGTTGCAGGAACTGGAGATCCGCCAGGATGTAGCCGAGATGCTCCGAGTGAATGCCCCGCTTGCCGCCCCGCTGCGCCCATCCGGGCTGCGGCAGGGTCAGTGTGGCTTCATCAGTTGTTGACCGCATCAGGCCGAGCCAGGGCTCGTGGAGCGACGAGAGATCGGGACCGATGCCTTCGCGCACCATGGCCTGGTCCACCTCGTCGGATTCGAACATCTCGCCGGTATACATCCAGAGATCGTCGACCGCCGTCTGCATGCGGCGATGGCTCTCTTCCGTTCCGTCGCCGAGACGCAGAACCCACTCCTGGCTGCGCTCCAGATGATAGGTGACCTCCTTGAGGCCCTTTGCGGCAATCTCGGCGATGCGGGCATTCTTCGAACCCGTGAGATCACGCAGCAGCAGGTAGTGCCAGGCATCGAAGTAGAATTGGCGCGCCATGGTGGCGGCGAAGTCGCCGTTCGGCTGCTCCACGAGCAGGAGATTGCGGAAGTCGCGGGCGTCGCGCAGATAGGCGAGCTTGTCGGCATCGCGCCCCTTGCCTTCGACCTCTCCTGCGAGGTTCAGCCAGAGCTGCGTCTGACCGATGAGATCGAGGGCGACGTTGGACAGCGCCAGATCTTCTTCCAGCGCGGGCGAATGCCCGCACCATTCCGACAGGCGATGACCGAGGATCAGGGCGTTGTCGCCAAGCCGCAGCAGATACTCGAAGAGAGCCTCCTGCCCGCTCATCACATGTGCCCCAGCTCTTCAGGGATTTCGTAGAAGGTCGGGTGCCGGTAGACCTTGCTGTTGGCCGGATCGAAGAGCGGCCCCTTCTCGCTCGGAGAGCTCGCCGCAATGTCGGAGGCGCGCACGACCCAAATGCTCACGCCCTCGTTGCGGCGTGTGTAGACATCGCGCGCATTCATGATCGCCATCTCGGCATCCGGCGCATGCAGGCTGCCCACGTGCCGGTGGGCAAGTCCGTGCTGGCTGCGGATGAACACCTCCCAGAGAGGCCATTCCTTCTTGTCGGTCATCGTCGCTCTCCCGCTCACGCAGCTTTGGCTTTGGCGCGCCCTGCTTTCTTGGCCGCATAGGCATCGGCGGCGTCGCGCACCCAGCGCCCTTCTTCGTATGCCTTCACCCGCGTGCGCAGCCGGTCGCGGTTGCAGGGGCCGTTGCCGGCGATCACCTGATAGAACTCGTCCCAGTTGACCTCGCCGAAATCGTAATGCCCGCGTTCGGCGTTCCATTTGAGATCGGGATCGGGCACCGTGAGGCCGAGATACTCCGCCTGCGGCACCGTCTGGTCGACGAATTTCTGGCGCAGCTCGTCGTTGGAATTGATCTTGATCTTCCAGCGCATGGACTGGGCGCTGTGAACCGACTCCGCATCGGACGGGCCGAACATCATCAGCGACGGCCACCACCAGCGGTTCAGCGCATCCTGCGCCATCTGCTTCTGCTCGGGCGTGCCGCGGGCAAGCTTCGTCATGGCGTCATAGCCCTGGCGCTGGTGGAAGCTCTCCTCCTTGCAGATGCGGATCATGGCGCGGGAGTAAGGACCGTAGGAGCAACGCTGCAGCGGCACCTGGTTCATGATGGCGGCGCCGTCCACGAGCCAGCCGATGGCGCCGATATCGGCCCAGGTCAGCGTCGGATAATTGAAGATGCTCGAATACTTGGCCTTGCCGCTGTTGAGCTGCTCCATGAGCTCATCGCGGCTGACGCCCAGGGTCTCGGCGGCGCAGTAGAGATAAAGGCCGTGGCCGGCCTCGTCCTGCACCTTGGCGAGCAGGATGGCCTTGCGTTCAAGGGTCGGCGCGCGGGTGATCCAGTTGCCCTCCGGCTGCATGCCGATGATCTCGGAATGGGCGTGCTGGGAGATCTGCCGGATCAGCGTCTTGCGGTAGGCCTCCGGCATCCACTCCTTGGGCTCGATCTTGATGTCCTGGTCGACACGATCCTGGAAGGCCCGCTCCTCGGGGGACATCTCCTCCTTGGACTGGATGTGATCGACGCCCGTTTTCACCATCTGTGCATACACGGCGCTTCTCCTTGAGCCTTCGGTGTGTCGTCTATCCTCGCTGCTGTCGGTCAACGCCTGCAAGGCCGCAATTTTCCATGCGCCAGAGGCCGGGCGTCAGGCAGCATGCTCCGAGGATAGGCAGCCGCATCCCTAATATGTCACATAAATTGGGTTATTCAAGAGTTTTTCGTAACGGATTGCCTAGCCGGCCTTCTGTTCCTTGATCGGCTGGACTGCCGCAAACCGCTGCCGAAAGCTTTGATCCACCGGCGGGAGCGGGCCTTGATCGTTCTGCCCGTGGCTGTCGATCCACTGTTCGGCGGCGGGGAGCAGCGTCTTGTAGATCGTGCCGCAGAGCTCTCGGGCCGCCGCTCCGGCCCAAGGGGTCGGGAGAAGCTGCTGGGGCAGCAGGGGATCCTTCAGAACGGCCCGGCGGTAGTCGTGGATGAGGAGAATGCGCACCAGCAGGGCATCCAGGCTGCCGAACCCGGCGCCCCCCTCGATCGCCGCGAGGGTTCCCGCATAGGTATCGATGAAGCGCCGGTAGCGGCCCTCGATGCTCTCCAGCGGCCAGGCCCGCTCCGCCAGCCGCCGTGCCGTCGCTAGGTCCGCCGGGGCAGCCGAGAGGCGGAGGACCCTATCCTTGCCGGCGGAGGATGTCGCAGCGGCAATGAGCAGGTCAGGCCCGAGGGCTCCATAGCCGATCTCGGTCAATTCGGTGCGGAGCGCGCTTCGGTCCTGTCCGTTGTCGAGGAGAAGCAGATCGAAGGAGCCGTGCCAGGTCTGCGACGGCTCGGCATAGATCCGCCGGGTTGCCTGGGCGAAGGCCTCCTGCCCCTGCGCCGTGAGCCGGTAATAGCTGTTGCGCCCCACCTTCCAGCGCTCGAACCAGCCCTCCGACACCAGACGGGACAGGGCCGTCCTGACCAGGGTATCGCTGATGCGGAAGGCCCGCATGATCTCGTGGAGTGAGGACAGGGACAGAACTCCGCCCCGCGGCACGACCGCGTCCCCGAAGACCGTCACGATCAGCGAACCCGCCCGGATCGGGGTCCGCTCATGAAACCGGTCCAGCAGGGCTTCGACAAACGCGGCCATTCACGCCAACTCCGTTCCTTCAGGATCGCGGCGATCATCGCCTCTATGCTCCATTGTGCCCTAACCTATTCATGCTTCCTTTGTCTCTGTCGACTCCAGAGCCGTAGGAGGCAGGCTTCCCAAAATTTCTTGACTAACCGACCGGTCGGTCAATAATGCGCACAGAAGCTGCAGCTCCCCTCGAGCCGGCCTGTCACTCCATTTCTTAAGGTGTCCAGATGAGACTTGAGAGCTTCGTTCGCGGAACTTGGATGTCACCGGGTCAGGAACTGGCGGAGGTTCGCAGCGCGGTCACCAGTGACGTGGTCGCTGAGGTCGCCAGCGGCGGTCTCGACATGGGCGAGGTGCTGGCCTATGCCCGGCGGGTGGGTGGGCCCAATCTGCGGCGGCTGACCTTCCATCAGCGCGCAGAGCTTCTGAAAGCTCTTGCCATCTATCTGTCAGAGCGCAAGGAGCAACTCTACAAGCTCTCATACCAGACCGGCACCACGCGCTCCGACAACTTCATCGACGTGGACGGCGGTATCGGCACCCTCTTCGTCTATTCGTCCAAGGGCCGCCGCGAGCTGCCCAACACCACCTTCCTCATCGATGGAGCCGTCGAACCGCTCTCCAAGGGAGGCAGCTTCGTCGGCCAGCACGTGATGGCGCCCTTGGCCGGTGTCGCCGTCCACATCAACGCCTTCAACTTCCCCTGCTGGGGCATGCTCGAGAAGCTCGCGCCAGCCATCCTGGCCGGCGTGCCCGTCGTCACGAAGCCGGCAACGATCACGTCCTACGTGGCGCACGCTCTGGTGCGCATGATCGCGGAATCCCGCATTCTTCCCGAGGGCGCTCTCCAGTGCATCATCGGCTCGACAGGCGATCTTTTCGATCACCTGACATGTCAGGATGTAGTTTCGTTCACCGGCTCGGCGGACACGGCCCAGAAGCTGCAGCGGCACCCGGTGATTGCCCGCGAGTCCGTTCGCTTCATTGCCGAACGGGACTCCTTGAACGCCGCGATCCTTGCTCCCGATGCCGGACCGGGCACACCGGAGTTCGACCTCTTCATCAAGGAAGTTGCGAAAGAGATGACGGTCAAGGCCGGGCAGAAATGCACCGCCATTCGCCGCGCCATCGCACCGAACGCCCATGTGCCTGCCGTTATCGATGCTCTGCGCGAGCGGCTCTCGAGGATCACGGTGGGCAACCCGGAGCTGGATAACGTCCGCATGGGGCCCGTTGTCGGCCTCGGGCAGCGCCGCGATGTACTGGCCCAGGTGGCGAAGCTGCGGTCGGAGGCGGATATCGTCGTCGGCAATCCGGACGACTTCCCGGTCGAGGGCGCGGACCGCGAGCGCGGCGCGTTCATCCCCCCTCTCCTGCTGCATTGCCCCGATCCCATCCGCGCCACCAACGTACACAGCGTCGAGGCTTTCGGCCCTGTCTGCACGGTGATGGGCTATGACGGACTCGATCAGGGCATCGCTCTCGCGAACCGCGGCGACGGCAGCCTCGTCGCTTCCGTCTATACCTATGATCCCGCAGTGGCATCCGATCTCGTCTTCGGCGTCGGCGCCTTCCATGGCCGCCTCGTGCTGATTGATCGCGACTGCGCCAAGGAGCAGACAGGCCACGGCTCGCCCATGCCGCACATGGTGCATGGCGGACCGGGACGCGCCGGAGGCGGCGAGGAGCTCGGCGGCATGCGCGGCGTCCACCACTACATGCTGCGCACGGCTCTCCAGGGCTCGCCCGCCATGCTGTCGCGCGTCACGCAGAGCTGGATCAAGGGCGCCCCGACGGTCCAGGAGGGGCGCCATCCCTTCCGCTACCACTTCGAGGACCTCGCCATCGGGCAGACCTTCATCTCCAAGGAACGCACGATCACTCTGGAGGACATCGAGCATTTTGCCGAGTTCACCGGCGACACCTTCTATGCCCATATGAGCGAGGAGGCCACGAAGGACCATCCGTTCTTCCCCGGCCGGGTTGCCCACGGCTACCTGCTGCTGTCCTTCGCGGCCGGCCTGTTCGTCGACCCGGATCTCGGGCCGGTTCTGGCCAATTACGGGCTCGATTCCCTACGCTTTATCAAGCCGGTGCAGCCCGGCGAGACCATCAAGGTTCGGCTGACGGCGAAGTCCAAGTCGCCGCGCAACGAGCAGTACGGCGAGGTGCGCTGGGATGTGGAGATCACCACGGACAAGGACGAGACGGTCGCGACCTACGACCTCCTCACCATGAATGCGGTGCGGCCGTGATGGAAGACTATTGGCAGCGCATGCCGGTTGCCCTGATATAAGACTGGTATCCGCCGCTTCGCCATGGCTGGCAGCGGATATCAGAAGAAGAATGACTGGGGGAACCAATGTCCACATTCGACCAAGCCGCCGCCGAGCGGATGCTCACCGATGTCTTCGCGCCCTGGATCCAGGCGCTCGAACTCTCCGTCGGGAGCCTGCATCCTGAGGGCGCGGTTCTGCGGATGCCGTTCTCGGAGAGGCTGTGCCGCGACAACGGCGTGATCTGCGGGCAGGCGCTCATGAGCCTGGCCGACACCGCCATGGTGTTTGCCGTCTCCTCCGCCGGGGGTGCGTACCGCCCGATGACCACGGTGGACCAGACCATGCACTTTCTTCGCCCGGCGGCGAAGGCGGATGTGCTGGCGGACGCGAAGGTCGTGCGCTTGGGACGGACCATGGCTTTCGGCAGCGTGACGCTCACCACGGCCGGCGACAGCCGTCCCGTCGCCATCGCGCAGCTCGCCTATGCCCTCCTGCCCGAGAGCAAGTAACCCAAGCCCATCGTTCAGAACGGCAGCGCAACGCTGGTCTTGATCTCCTTCAGGATCACGTTGGTGCGCACGTAGCGGATGCCGGGCAGGCGGAACATGAACTCGTCCAGAAAAGCGTTGTAGGCCTTCATGTCGCGCACCACGACCCGCAGGTGGTAGTCGGCATCGCCCGTGGTGGCGAAGCATTCCAGCACCTCGGCCCGCTCCGTCACCCTGGAGACGAACTCGTCGACGAATGTCGCGTCGTGCCGCTCCAGCGACACGTGCAGGATCGCCGAGGTGGTGAAGCCGGCCTTCTCCCGATCCACCAGGGCCGAATAGCCGGTGATCACCCCGGTTTCTTCCAGAGCCCGAACCCGCCGCCAGCAGGCGGAGGTGGACATGCCCACATCCTCGGCCAGCTGCTGGTTGGTGGTGCGCCCCTCCTTCTGCAGCTGGATCAGAATGTGCTCGTCCTGCCTCTCCAGCATGACGCCCTCCCATTGGTGATTTTTACCAGATATAGCGCCATATCGCGCGACATCTACCACAAAGAAGCTCTAGCGGGGAAAGAATAGGAAGCACCTACCAGCCGTTCGGAAGTACCATACTTAGCCACGACATGGCTCCTCATGCGGGATCAGGCTGATGACAAGCGTTCCGTCCCTCGACGATTACCGGCTCTCCGACCGCTACACCCGCGAAACCGGCCGGGTGTTCCTGACTGGCACGCAGGCCATCATCCGGATCGTGCTCGACCAGGCCAAACGCGACCGGCTCGCCGGCCTCAACACGGCGGGTTTCGTCTCAGGCTATCGCGGCTCGCCGCTCGGCGGCGTCGATCTCGAGTTCTGGCGCATCAAGGAGCAGCTGAAGGAGCACCGGATCGAGTTCCTGCCCGCCGTCAACGAGGACCTGGCGGCCACGGCGGTGCTGGGCTCGCAGCAGGTGGAGACCGACCCGAACCGGCAGGTGGAGGGCGTGTTCGGGCTGTGGTACGGCAAGGGACCCGGCGTCGACCGCTCGGGCGATGCTTTGAAGCACGGCAACGCCTATGGCTCCTCGCCCCATGGCGGCGTGCTGGTGGTGGCGGGCGACGACCATGGATGCGTGTCCTCGTCGATGCCGCACCAGTCCGATGTGGCGTTCATGAGCTGGTTTATGCCGACGCTCCATCCCGCGAGCGTTGCGGAGTATCTCGAATTCGGCGAGTACGGCTATGCGCTGAGCCGCTTCTCCGGCATGTGGGTCGGCTTCAAGGCCGTGTCCGAGATCGTGGAATCCGGCACCTCCGTCGAACTGCGCGCGCCAAGACGGTTCAACGAGCCCGATTTCACGCCACCTCCGGGAGGCCTGCACTACCGCTGGCCGGATCTGCCGGGGCCGCAGATCGAGGAGCGCATGGAGGCGAAGAAGCACGCGGTCTATGCCTTCGCCAAGGCCAATCCCATCGACCGGCGCATCTACGACATTCGTGATGCATCCTACGGCATCGTCACCACCGGCAAGGCCCATCTCGACCTGATGGAGGCCCTGCGCCTCATCGGCCTCGACGAGGCCGCTTGCCGCCAGCATGGCATCGACATCTACAAGGTCGGCATGGTGTGGCCGCTGCCGTTGCACGACGCCATGGAGTTCGTGAAGGGCAAGCGCGAGATCCTCGTGGCCGAGGAAAAGCGCGGCATCATCGAAAGCCAGTTCAAGGAATACTTTTACGACTATCCGGGCTCGAAGCCCGAGCGCATGGTCGGCAAGCACGACGAACTGGGCCAGCGCCTCATCCCCTGGACGGGAGAGCTCACGCCGCGCTTCCTTGCCGGCGTTCTGGCCAGGCGCCTCGATCCGATCTTCCCCGATCTCGACCTCGCCCAGCGCGTGGAATCCCTCACGCCGGACGCGGAGCGCGTGATCGCGGTGCCGGGCGCGACGCGCACGCCCTACTTCTGCTCCGGCTGCCCGCACAACACCTCGACCAAGGTGCCGGAAGGCTCGAAGGCGCTCGCCGGAATCGGCTGCCACTTCATGGCGAGCTGGATGGATCGCGAAACGTCGTCCCTCATCCAGATGGGCGGCGAAGGCGTGAACTGGGCGGCCTCGTCCAAGTTCACCGGCCAGGGCCACATCTTCCAGAATCTGGGCGAAGGCACCTATTACCATTCGGGATCCATGGCGATCCGGCAGGCCATGGCGGCGGGCGCCAACATCACCTACAAGATCCTGTTCAACGATGCGGTTGCCATGACCGGCGGACAGCCGGTGGACGGCCCGGTGAGCGTCTATGCCATTGCGCACAGCGTCCGCGCCGAAGGCGTGCAGCGGATCGCGCTCGTGTCGGACGATCCGGACAAATTCATTCCCGCCGATCTGCCGAAAGGCGTGACGATCCATCACCGTGACGATCTCGACGGAGTCCAGAAGGAGCTGCGCGACATTTCCGGCGTGACGGTGCTGATCTACGAGCAGACCTGCGCGACGGAAAAGCGCCGCCGCCGCAAGCGCGGCCAGATGGAGGACCCGAAGCGCTTCGCCTACATCAACGACCTCGTCTGCGAAGGCTGCGGCGACTGCTCGGTGGCATCCAACTGCCTCAGCGTGGAGCCGAAGGAAACGCCGTTCGGGCGCAAGCGCAAGATCAACCTGTCCACCTGCAACAAGGACTTCTCGTGCCTCGACGGCTTCTGCCCGAGCTTCGTCACGGTGGAAGGCGCCACGCGCAAGGCGAAGACCACGTCGGGATTCGATGCGGCGGCACGGGCCGCGTCCCTGCCCTCACCGGCTCTTCCCGCGCTCGACAAGCCGTTCGACCTGCTCGTCACCGGCGTCGGCGGCACGGGCGTCGTCACGATTGGCGCGCTCATCAGCATGGCGGCGCATCTCGAAGGCCGCGGCGTCTCGGTGCTGGACTTCACGGGCTTCGCGCAGAAGTTCGGCCCGGTGCTGAGTTATCTGCGCATCGCTAACAACCCCGGCGCGCTGAACCAGGTGCGCATCGACCAGGGCGCGGCGGATGCGCTGATCGGCTGCGATCTCGTGGTCAGCTCCTCGCCCAAGGCCTCCGGCACCTACCGGCACGGCACGCGCGCCGTGATGAACACGGCCGAGATGCCCACCGGCGACGTGGTGCGCTTCCGCGATGCGGATCTGGCCAGCCGCACGCGCCTTCGCGCCATCGAGCGCGTCATCGGCGCGGGCAACATGGCGACGGTGAACGCCAATGCGCTCGCCGAGACGCTGCTCGGCGACACGGTTTTCGCCAACGTGATGATGCTGGGCTTTGCCTGGCAGCAGGGGCTCGTGCCGGTCTCGTTCGACGCGCTCTCCCGTGCCATCGAGCTCAACGGCGTGGCGGTCGAGCGCAACCGGCAGGCCTTTGCCTGGGGCCGTCTGCTCAGCGCCGATCCTGCCGTGGTGCATGAGATCGCGAACGACAAGCCGGAAGAGCCCGAGACTCTCGATCAGGTGATCGCCCGGCGGGTCGCGTTCCTCACCGCCTATCAGGACGCGCTCTACGCCGCCCGCTACGAGATGATGGTGTCGCGGGTCCGCAAGGCCGAAGCCGCGCTCGGCTCCGAGGCGCTCACCGATGCGGTGGCGCGTTCGCTGTTCAAGCTCATGGCCTACAAGGACGAATACGAGGTCGCGCGCCTTCACATGGAGACCGGCTTCCTCGACAAGCTGCAGCAGGAATTCGACGGCGACTTCACGGTGAAGTACCACATGGCGCCGCCGCTTCTGTCCTCAAAGCGCGATGCGCGGGGCCGCCCGAAGAAGCGCGCCTTCGGCCAATGGATCCAGACGCCCATGCGCGTGCTGGCCAGGATGAAGATGGTTCGCGGCACGCCCTTCGACATCTTCGGCTACACGGCCGAGCGGCGCACGGAACGGGCCCTGATCGGCTGGTACGAGGCCCAAGTCGAACGCATCCTCCAAAGCCTCGACGGGCAGCGTTTCGCCGACCTCCTGGCCATCGCGAAGGCTCCGATGGACATCCGCGGCTACGGCCCCGTGAAGGAGGCGGCCCTCCACAATGTGCAGGCCGAGGTGGAGCGCCTGTGGTCGCATGTGGCGGAGCAGCCGGAGGTGATCGACACGCGCAAGCGCGAAGCCGCTCACGCGTGAGTCACGCCTGCAGGCTTGCGAGATCGAGCCGGCGCGTGATGCCGATGGCTTCCAGGAAGGCCTCGTCGTGGCTGACGATGAGCAGCGCGCCGTCATAGGCCCGCAAGCCCGCCTCCACGGCCTCGATGGAATCGATGTCGAGATGGTTCGTCGGCTCGTCCAGGATCAGGAGCGCAGGCGGCTGCAATCCACCCAACACGCAGGCGAGCCCCGCCCGCAGCACTTGTCCGCCGCTCAAGGTGGAGACGAGCTGCAAGGCGGCGTCGGCCCGGAACATGAAGCGGGCGAGCGCCGCCCGGCAGGCATTCTCGTCCGCCGTCGGATTGATGCGCCGGAAATTGTCACGGATCGACGTTTTGGGGTCGAGCAGGCTCACCCGCTGATCGAATAGCGCGAATTGGGTGAAGACCCGCACGCTCCCGCTCGAGGGCTGCAATCCCCCGGTGACGAGCGCGAGCAGCGTCGTTTTCCCTGAGCCGTTCGGCCCGACGACGGCGACGCGCTCCGGCCCCACGATGGAGAAGGAGAGATCGCGCAGGATTGGCCGCTCCGGCGCGTAGCCGGCGCTGGCAGTGTCGACCGTGAGAACCGTCTTCCCGGCCGGCAGGTGCGTCGGCGGCAGAACCACGGAGAACGGCTGCAGGATCTCGATTCGCTCGCGCGCCGAGGCCGCAGCATCGAGTGCCTGTGAGCGCCGCCGCTCGGCCAGGCGCGCGTTCTCGCCGCCTGTGTCCTCGCTCCGATCCTTCATCGCATTCATGAGGATGCGCGGCATGTCACCCTTGGCGCGCTTTCTGTGGCCGGCTCCGTCCTTGCGGGCCTTTCGCTCGGCGATGGCTTGCGTTTTCCGGTCGATCTCGGCGACGCGCTTCTCCGCATCGGCGAGATCGTGCCGGGGCGCCGCGAGCTCCAGCGTCTTGCGCTCGCGATACCGGCTCCAGTTGCCGCCATAGCGCGTGGCGCCGAACGAGGTCAGTTCCACGATTGAGTCCATGGTGTCGAGCAGCTCGCGGTCATGGCTGACCACGATGGCACCGCCACGCCATCGGCCGAGAAGATCGATCACCGCCGCGCGCCCGTCCCGGTCGAGATTGTTGGTGGGTTCGTCCAGAAGCAGGAAGTCGGGCTCGGCGAAGACGAGCGCGGCGAGGCCGGCCCGGGTGGCCTGACCACCCGACAAGGTTGCGAGAGACGTGTCCGGCCGCGCATCCAGCCCCACCTGAGCGAGAGCGGATATCATGCGCGCCTCCAGGGTCCAGTCCGCATCCGCAAGCTCCTCGGCCGTGGCGTTGCCGCTTTCGGCGCGGCGCAGGAGCGCGAGCGCCTCTGTGGCGCCGAACAGGCCGGCGACGATCTCGGCCGGGCCGGTCTGAACCGACTGGCGCAGGCCCCCGAGACTGCCGTTGACGGTGAGGCTGCCGGAGCTTGGACGCACCTCGCCGGCGATCAGCCGGAGGAGCGTGGTCTTGCCGACGCCGTTGCGGCCGACCAGGCCCGCCCGTTCGGGGCCAAAGCTCAGGTCGAGATCGGAAAGGAGGACGCGGCCGTCAGGCGTGGCCCAGGAGAGGCGAGAAAGGGTAATCGAAGCAGGCATGGCGATGGATGGTCCCGGTGGCAAAGCGAAGCGGCGTTGCTGTCGGGTGGAGATCCATGTTGGCGCGCATCCTTATCGATGAGACGCCTGCCGGGGCGTCGGACGCTGGTTATACGGCAGGGCCCGGCCAGGCCGCAAGACCGGCTGGAGCGGGGACGGATCGATCGAGTGGCTTATGAAACGCCGCTGTTCTGCGGCCGCCTAGCCATCACGTCGTTCAGGGCCGCGATCAGGTCGTCCGGCATGATCGGCTTGTGCAGGAAGCGGGCATTGGGCGGCAGGTCGCCCGGGCCGGGGCCGGTCTTGCCGGAAATCACCAGCACGGCCACCTCGGGCCAGCCCTGCCGCACCAGGCGGGCGAACTCGAAGCCGTCCATGGAGCCGGGCATGTCCACATCGGTCAGGATGGCGTCGATCTCGGGCCGCGATTTCAGGAGCTCGAACGCCTCGTCGGCGTCCTGGGCCTCGACGACCCAGAACTCGGATTCCTTGAGGATGTCGACCTGAGTGAGGCGAACGAGCGGCTCGTCTTCCACCAGCAGGACGACAGGGTGCTTCACGATGCGGCGATGCGGTTTCATCCAGCATGAAACGGCGACGGCTCTGTCCAGTTCCCTCCTGTCGAGAAGCCGTGATGAGAGTGCCGCGGCCGAAGGGCCGAAGCAGGATCAGAAGCGCTTTGCCGTAGCCTTGAGCTGCTTGATCCGGTCCACCACTTCCTGCGTGTGATACGGCTTTTTCATCAGGGGACCGGCTTCGCAGAGGGTTCCGGCGATGTCGGCCGACCGCTCCGCCCCGGAGGTGAGGATGACCTGGGTCTCGGGCCTGTTGGACCGGACCCAGCGGGCCAGCCCGAAGCCGTCCATGCTCCCCGGCATCTCGACATCGCTGAACACGATGTCGACCGAAACCTCGGGGGCTTCGAGGATGAGGATCGCCTCCTCGGCGCTCACGGCCTCATGGACCCGATAGCCGCATTCGCGCAGGTATTCGGCGACCACGAGGCGGATCAGCACCTCGTCCTCAACCACGAGGATGGTCTGGAGGGGGGTGTCGGCCTTGGCCGAGAGGTTGGTTGATGACGTGCTCACGCAAAGCTAACCGCCGAGCTTTTGCCTTTGTTCCTGCGGTCAAGCTTGCGTGGGTGACGGCCAGTTCAGGCTGTGCGCGGCGAGCCTGGCGACCTCGGCAGCCCGGTAGGGCTTGCGGACAAAGGGGCCGGGACTGTCCGGCGGATCCGTGTCCTCGGACGTGACGATCATCTTCGTCGGGACTGGCCTCTCGCGAATATGACGAACCACGTCCCAGCCGCTCCCGGCCACCGGCAAGTCGAGGGCCAGGACCAGAAGATCCACCTGAACGGCATCGAGCACGGTCAGCGCCTCCGGGGCGGAGCCGGCCTCCAGCACCTTGAATCCCCAAGCCCGCAGCTCGTCGCTGACACGATACCGGATCCGAACATCCCCTTCGACAACAAGAATCGTCGGCGGGGTCCGGCGTGGAAGAACCGTTACGGATGCAGCACTCATTCTTGCCCCAGACGCATACAACAGGCGAACAACGTGATCAGGCCCTCCGGGTTCTCTTTGCTCTGTGCGCCAAGTCACCACGCGGGAAGGGCTGGCTCCATCAGGCGGAACCGTCTATGAATGGCCACGTTTGCCATCTGCCCTGTCCTCCTGTCCCCTCGGTCCCGTGTCCCACCAGCAACCCATAGGCGTCGTTCTCCTGGTCGAAGACGAACCGCTGGTGCGGCTCGTCACGGCCGACATCCTGCTGGAGGCGAATTTCCGGGTGATCGAGGCCGGCGATGCCGAGGAGGCCCTGCGCGTTCTGAAAGCCGAGGTTGCCGTCGACGTGCTTCTCTCGGACGTGGAGATGCCGCCGGGCATGAACGGCTACGAGCTGGTGGGCCACGTCCACCGGGACTGGCCAGGGGTGGCGATCATCGTCTCCTCAGGCCGCGAATGGCCCAAAGAGGACGATCTGCCGCCGGGGGCGATCTTTCTGGCAAAGCCCTACCTGAATGCCACGCTGGTGGCGCTTGTGCAGGAAGCGGCAAGGAGGGCGCAGGAGGCGCGTCGCCTCCTCAACCCCGAGGCCGGTGCCGCAGGCGAGAGCGACCCCAGCGGGAACATCTCCAAGACAGCCTGAGGCGTCTCTAGGATTGCCAACACAGGAAAGGCGCAGCCTGAAGCTGCGCCTTTTGATTTTGTTTCGCGAGGTCGATGCCGCTTCAACCGGCAGCGTCACGCCGCCCGGACACCCTGCAGGAAGCCTTCGACCTCCCGGCTCAGGGACGACGAGTTGGTCGCCAGCTCGCCGGCTGCCGCCAGCACCTGGGAGGCCGCCGCCCCGGCATGGGTTGCCGCTCCCTGGACCTGGACGATGCTCTGGGTCACCTCCTGGGTGCCGCGGGCAGCCTCGCTCACGTTGCGGGCGATCTCCTGCGTGGCCGCCTGCTGCTCCTCGACGGCAGCGGCCACGTTGGTGGCGATCTGGTGCACCTCTTCGATGGTGAGGCCGATCTCGCGGATGGCATCGACTGCGCCCTTGGTCGATTGCTGGATCTGGTTGATGTGCGAGGTGATGTCCTCGGTCGCCCGCGAGGTCTGGTTCGCCAGTTCCTTCACCTCGGCGGCCACGACGGCGAAGCCCTTTCCGGCCTCCCCTGCCCTCGCCGCCTCGATGGTGGCGTTGAGCGCCAGCAGGTTGGTCTGGCTCGCGATGCTGTTGATGAGGGCGACGACCTCGCCGATCTTCTGCGCGCCGTCCGCGAGCGTCTCCACGAGCTCGTTGGTCTTTCGCGCATTCTGCACGGCCCGGGCCGCGGCAGCCGAGGTCTGCGACACCTGGGTTCCGATCTCGTTGGACGATGAGGCGAGCTCCTCCGTGGCGGCGGCGACCGCCTGGACGTTGCTGGAGGTCTGCTCGGCCGCAGCCGCCACCGAGTTCGACTGCTGGTTCGTCTGCTCGGCCGTGGTGGCCATCGAGCGGGCCGAGGCCTCCATCTGCTGGGCGGCGACGGAGAGATGCTGGACGAGACCGCCCACGCTGCCCTCGAAGCTCTGGGCGAGGGTCATCATCTCGAGCCTGCGGCGCTCGGCGGCCTGCTTTTCGGATTCCGCCTGCTGGCGCCGCAGTCCATCGGCTTCCTGCATGGTGCCGGCGAAAACCTGCGTGGCCTTCCAGATGTCGCCGATCTCGTCGTTGCCCGCCTTCGCCTTCGGCAGGTTGTAGTCGCCGGAAGCCAGCTTCTGGATCGCCTCGGTGACGACCTTCAGCGGACGGGCGATCTGCCTGTGGCCCACGAGCCAGCCGATCAGGAGAGCCAGCATCGTGCCGGCGAGCGCGATGGAGACGAGCAGGGTGAGACGCTCGCTGTAGAGTTCGGCGGAGTAGCGGTCGATCGCTGCGATCTCCTCGCTGCCCTTTTTCGTCAAGGCATCGATGCTGGCCTGGAAAGCCTTTCGGTTGGCGCGGTTGGCTTCGGTGTTGCCCTGCGCATTGGCGGCCTCGGGCGACACCTCGGCACCGAGGCGCACGGTCTCGGATCGGAACGTCTTGAATGCGGCGGCATCCTTGACCACCGCATCGAACAGCGCCTTGTGCGAATCCGGGACGATCGGCGCCCACTCCTTCAGGAGCGTGTCGATTTCCTTCAGGCTCGCGATCAGTCCGTCGCCGAACTTGACTGCATCCTTCGTATCCTTGGATGCATAGATGCCCCGCGCTTCCATGACCACGTGCGTCACAAGCCGGTTCAGGCGCTCGCCATACAGAGCGCGCGTGGCTGCGAGCCGCACATCGTCGACGGCCTGATTATAGGTCTGCAGGGTGCCGATGCTGACGGCGGCGATGATCACCGCAACGAAGCTCAAGGCCCCGACGAGCGCAAATATCTTCGTTCTGATCTTCATACATCCCCCAAAAAATCTTGATCAGCAAGATTGCTTGAATACAGGCTGCAGTATTCACGGAACGCTTGTGTGGGGCTTGCTCCAGCCTGTCGCATTTTTCAACAGGCTTTCTTTACGGGAGGTGACGGATTGTTAAGCATAACCTCATAGGAATGATTGCAGTCGATTCTCATAGCGGCGGTTTCCATGGGCGTACGGTTCGATAAAGTATTGGAGCAGGTGGCCAGGGCGGGACAACCCGGGCGCGGAGCCGCCATCGAAACCCGGGAGCGGAAAGTGCGGCGCCTGGAGGACCTGATCCGGGCCCGCGAGGTCGTGGGCGACCGCATCGTCATGTGCCTCGGCCTGGCGCTCACCCTCTCAGCTGTCGCCCTTCCGGTTTACGCGGTCTATCTCAGCGATGGCTATGCCTATCTCCAGAGCGCAGGAAACGGCCTGGTGATGAGCAAGGGTACGGACGCCAAGCACGCGCGTGCGACCGACCTCAGCCCAGCGACGACCGGCTCGCTGAACAGGCAGAAGAATGCGGAAGCCGTCCTGGAAGCCAAGACCGAGAGGGCAACCCTGGCCATCGATCGTCAGAGTCAGTTCCAGCGTTACGTGATCCACAGGGCGACGAGCGAGTCCGCACTGATCGAAGGCCCGGAAGGCGTCTGGTGGGTCACACCGGGAATGACGCTCCCTGGCATCGGCCAGATCATCTCCATCGAGCGTTCCGACAACGGCTGGGTTGTCCTGACATCCGAGACCATGATCAGCCAGCGACCGACCGCGAAGGCCGCGAGCTGATACGCTCTCCATCCCGCATGAGCGCGCCTCGCGCTCATGCGGCGTTCGACCATCCTGCTTACTTGGTGGCTGTCACGATTGGTGCAGCCTGATTGCCGAGCCACACCCAGGCTGTGCCTTCCGACCCTTCCCGTTTCACATAGCGATAGCCGGTCTCCTGCCAGGACAGGACGGCCGCGCGCTTGTTGTCCAGGATGTAGTCGCCCCGGTTGGTGCGCACCATCAGCACCGCGTGCCCGGCGCCGAGCTCGTCGATCACGACCGTCATGCGCATGGCCCGCCGCGGCAGGCCCGCCTCGATCAGCACGCGACGCTTCAGGATCTGAATGTCCTCGCAATCTCCGATCCCGTCATCCGGGTAGTCCCAGCGATCCGCCACGCCCCAATGGTCCTGATCCGTCACCGGCAGGATGGTGGCGTTCACACGTTCGTTAACGTCGACGATGAGCTTCCACGTCTCCTGATTCAGCGCGATGATGGCAGGTTCGGAGGAATCGAACGCGCACTCTTCGGGAATCTGCTTACAGAACGCGATCCAGGCAGGGGTCGGCCCCGCCTGTCCGGACGACAGGATCGCAGCGCTCATCACCGGCAAGTTCAATTGCGGGAATGCGTGCGCTGTATTCGTTGCAGCGACAACCGACAGGGTCGCTGCCCCGATGCCTGCTGCGGTCAGTAGCCGTCTGCTAATCTGTTTTAAGAAATCGGTCCTGATCATGCCCCCGCACCCATCCGCTTCTTTTCATCAAAGCTGTCAGCCACGCGAGATCTGCGCAAGCGCGATTCGGGGCAAGATGTCAGAACGATGTCGCAGTGTTGACTTCAAGCAACAGAACGAGGAACGAATCATGTGCCGCGGGCCGATACTCTTCGAATGAAGAGGACGGCGAAAATCGACTCTGCCGTTCGCTGAAACGTCTTGGTCCGACAGAAACGCCCTGATCTCGTCGAGCAACTCACCGCCGCTGCATCTTCTTTTGCAGCTTCCGCCTGAATTGTCTCAGTAGCGGCGCAGAAACCCGCTCTGGCTCTTGGCCCACGTTCTGGCTCTTTTCGACGATGCCATGAGGCGAATGGCGGGCCGTGCCGACAAGGCCGATCAACGACCCGGCAATGACCGGTACCAGAATGATGCTCATTCGCTCTCCCCCAGACTCAGACGATACTGTCGTTCCGGGAGCATCATGCGTCGGCAGCCTTGTGCGAAACTGGCATGAGCAGACTGATGCAGATCGCGAGAGTTTCGCCGGAAGAAGCGCATGCCGTTTTTACCAAACCGCACGAAGGCTCATTCCAACAGATCGGAGTGCTGCCAATTCCGTGATACATTCTGCAGATCACTAGGAGGCTTGCTTGAGACCTATTCTCGCCTTGGTTGCGACTGCTTTCGGAGTTGGCGGATGCACAACGGCCTCCTATGAGGCGGCCGAGATGTCATGCTCGGAGTATATCGGAAAGCCGGTCTCGTCGCGCATTGCAGCTTACGGCCCTCCCACATCCGTGTACCGCATCAATCCAAGTCAGGTCGGGTATGTCTTCAAGACCAAAACCACGGCCTATGTGGGCGGCGAGCCTTTCTACACCGTGAATTACCTGACGGGGGCGGACAAGCACCACGCGCCGGTCCGCAAGATCACACGGGTGTGTCAAGGCACATACGTGGTCCATGCTCCTATGGACGCTCTGCCTCTATCCGAGCGGGTTATCGTGGAAGTTCTGCCCTGAACGATAGCTGCCTCGCCATGCCCCGCCTGGAGATCAGAACCCGCCCGGACGGAGCTTGGCAATGCTCATCATCAGGTCCACGCTGAAGCCCTGCTGCACCGATGACTGGTCGAACAAGGTCATCACGGGCGACGTCGTTGCCTCACTTGGGTTGGTCACGTCCCACATGGCGTTGAAGCGCTGGATCAGCTTGTCGACCTTCTTGGGATCCTGCAGATCCTTGATGTTGATGTGCTTCTCCAGGTTCCGCACCTGGATGTCGAGATCGGCCTTGGAAGCATTCGCCGGAATGTTGAAGGTGGTCTGCACGAACTTGAGAAGCGCTTTGTCTGCAAGCAGTCCCATCGTGGTAGTCACCGACGAGGCCTTGCGCTTGAAGTACATGGCGAGCTGGACGCCCTGGTTCTGCTCGCCCTCCTTCTTCTCAAGGGTGATTTGAACGTATTTGTAAACGGCTTCGGTCGAGGCGCTGGCGGCAGAAGTTGCCTCTGCCCCCTTTGTCTTGAAGTCGAAAGCCTTGGCGAATTCCTTGTAGAGCGGATTGGACATCTTGTTCGCCATGCTCAAAGGGTTGCTCACTCCTTCCTGGAGCAGCTTCTTGAAGAGTCCTTTGGCGTAAGCCATGTCCTCAAGGCCATAGGCCTTCACGGCGAACTTGAAGATCCGATCATTCTTGACGAAGTCGTCGATCGTTTTGATGGTCTTGATATTGGCCTTGTAGTATTCGATCTCGCGCTTTGTCGCCGGATCCTTCTCGATCAGGGACTTGGTCCGCGCCAGATCCTTGGTGACGAGTTGATAGCGTGTCGATGTGCTGATCATGGCGGATTTCTCCAGCGCTAAACCGGTGGGGCGAAAACGGCAGGCGAGTTAAGAATCGCTGCTGCGAAGAATATCGCCGCAATCTTTTCTGAATCTGTCCGCCATGGTCTTTGCGTCCTTCGGATCGAAGCGGAATTCATGCTGCTGTGTCTCGTAGCGGAAATTCGACAGTTCGATGGTCAGGCTTGTCGCGCCGGCCAGCTTGTCGACAAAGGCTTGCACCTGACCCGGATCGGGAATTTGCCCGTGCCGGTCGCGGTAGACCCAGTGGCCGACCTCGGGGCTGCCGCCGTCGAACCAATAGACGGTGCTGCGCCCGTGAACATCGCTGCGGCCGAGAAACTGTTTCTGCGCGACGGCCACAGTGGTGAAGGTAGCAAAGGGCTTATCGGAGTCGGATGCGAGCCGCTGGCACGTCAGCCAGAGCAGGGATCCGTTGTCTCCGCGCAGCCGGGCGAAGGCCGCCTGGGGCTGCCCCTCGTCGTCATGCCTTAGGACGTAATCCCAGGCACCGAACCATGTGGCAAGTCCATAGCTCCCGCTGGAGAACGTCATGCCGGAAACGCTGACGGCTGCTCCCATGGCGAGCACCCGCAGGCGAGACCGATAGCCGGTTGGTTGCTTGATCGACATCACACGCTCTTCTCAGACGAAAAGAGCCTCGCCCTTTGCAAGGCGAGGCTCCTTTTCAGGCAGATACCGGAACTCTTACTGGAAGAGCTTCAGGATCATCTGGCTGTTCTGGTTCGCCATCGAGAGAGCCTGCACGCCGAGCTGCTGCTGAGTCTGCAGAGCCTGGTTGCGGGTCGACACCTCGTTCATGTCGGCGTCGATGAAGGCGCTCACACCAGCCGTCAGCGAGTCGGACAGGACACCGATGAACTCTTCCTGGGTCTCAAGCAGGGCCTTGTTGGCGCCGAGCATGGCGGAGCCTTCCGTGACCTTGTTGATCGCCTCATCAACTTCCTTCAGCGCGGCAGCGAGCTTGGAAGCGACGGTCGAGTCATAGACCTTGCTGGTTGGGACATCCGCTCCCGTCACCGGCGTGCCGCCAGCGCCTTCAGCTGTGGTGACGTTCCGGTAAGAAGCACTTTCGATGTTCTTCGACGGATCCTTGGCCTGCAGAACGAGAGCGCCGTTCCCATCCACACTGGCCGTCACTTGGGCGCTCAGCTCCTTGTTGGAGTTGATGGCCTTAGCGAGGCTCAGATTGTCTGTGACGCCGGAACCTCCCAGAGAGAAGATCTGCTCGGTGCCATCAGTGAGGGTGAAGCGGAGCTCGTCATCCGTGATTGCAGTGTAGTCACCAGCAACGATGCCGGAGATTGTTGCCTTTCCACCCTGCGTCGTGCCGTTGCCAGCTTCAATGGCTCCGGCGCGAATGTTCTCGGCGCGAGACGTTGCGCTTGCAGCAGTGTTATCGGTGTAGGTTGCAGTGATGTTGGCAGTTGCATTCTTGGCGGTGAGGCGCAGCTTACCGTCGTCAGTCTTCGAGGCCACAACTGCACCATTGAACTTGGTGTCACCGTTGATGCGGTCGACAAGTTCATCCATGGTGTTGATGCTGGCGTCGTCGATCGTCAGCACTGTGGCAGCGGCGCCGTTGATGCTGACGGAAAGCTGGTCGCCACGGCTGACGCCCATGTTAGCGGCGGAGGCGCCGGTCTTTTCCGGGAACGTGATGTCCACATAGCCGGCTTGACCGTCGATGTTGATCTTGGCGACGTCGCCGAGAATGCCACCGGTTCCGGTGACGGCATCCTTGAACAGGGTGGTCTTGGACGTATCGATCGCAAGAGTACCGACCGACTGCGAGCCACCGTCATAGGATGTGACGAGCTTTGCAAGTCCGCCCTCGCCGGCCAGCCAGTTCTGACCGTTGAACGCTGCGGATCCGGCGGTGCTCTTCATACCGCTGATCTTGGCAGTGAACTCGGTCTGGATCTTCTCGAGATCCGCACCCGGCTGGCTTGCCGAAACGAGACCCTTCTTCATCTCGTTCAGGTAGGTCAGCGTCTTGTCCATGGCCGAGGTGTAGGTGTTGATCATGGCCTTGGACTGCTTGATGGAGTCCTTCACAGCGCTGAGAGCGCCGTTGTCAGACTTCATCTTGGTCGAGATCGACCAGTAGGAGGCGTTGTGGGAAGCCTCGCCGACACGCAGACCCGTGGAGATCTGGTTCTGGTTCTTGTTCATTGCGTTCTGCGTGCTCTTGAGAGCCTGCAGAGCCGTGATGGCGGAGAGGTTCGTGTTGATCGAAGACATGTGCTTCTTCCTTGAATGATGTGAGTGTTCAGGGAATGTCGGGATCTAACCGACCCAGCGGAGTGGCTTCATGCCTCGAGAGAATCTCGATCCGCTGCTCACATGACATCCGGGCTTTACCGGCAAAATGGGATGGCATCATGCCTGGCCTTCGAGAGAAGGCGTACCATAGTGCTTTCTCGGCACCTGGAGAACCTTACGTTCCCCGTCTGCGGTGCTTGCAGCTCTTGTCTACCAACCCCCTCCTCTAGCGTCAAGCATTAAGATCGACGTTGGAGCAGATTTTTTTTTCTGTTAATCTTTTGTTAACTATGAAGAGCTGGATGACTTACTGTTAAGAGGCGCCGCCCATGCGTAGAATGGCACTTCCGCAAGAGCGATAACTAAGACAATTCCACCTTCGTCCCCCGGATTTACCGTCCTCCGACGGCAAACATCTTTGGCGAGGTGCTCGAACTGTTCTTGGAATACAGGCCGCGATGAGCGGGGTCGAGCGTCAGCGCGTCGGTCACGCCGAGCACCGTCTCCGACGCGCCGAGCAGCAGGGAGCCGTCGGGCGCCATGACGTTGGCGATCCGGCGCAGCACATCGGCCTTGAGGTTGGCGTCGAAGTAGATCAGCACGTTGCGGCAGTAGACGATGTCGAACTGGCCCAGGCGATTGAAGTCCTCGATCAGGTTCAGGTAGCGATAGTCCACCATGGCGCGGATCTCGGGCGCGATCTGCCACTGGTCGCCCACTTGCGTGAAGTATTTGACCAGCAGGCGGATCGGCAGCCCGCGCTGCACTTCGAACTGATTGTAGAATCCGGCCTTCGCCTTCTCCAGAACATCGGTGGAGATGTCCGAGGCCACGATGTCGATGTGCCAGCCGGGCATGCGGGGAGCGGCCTCCTTGAGCAGCATGGCAAGCGAGTACGGCTCTTGGCCCGTGGAGGCCGCCGCGCACCAGATCCGAAGCCTGCGGGTCGAGGCGCGCTCCTTCAGGTATTTCGGCAGCAGCACATCCTGAAACAGGTCGAACGGTGCCTTGTCCCGGAAGAAGAAGGTCTCGTTCGTGGTCATCGCCTCGATGGTGGCCTTCTCCAGGGCGATGGACCGCCCTGCCCTGATCTCGCGGACCAGATGCGACAGGCTGTCGATCTTGAATCGCGTGCAGACCGATGAGAGGCGGCTCTCCACGAGATATCGCTTGTCCGGGGACAGCGCCAGGCCCGAGCGGGCTTTGAGAAAGACGCGCAGGGCGTCGAATTCGGCCTCGGTCATTTCGAAGATCCGGTGATGTGGCCCTTCAAGGAGCGGCCGATGGATTCCAGGGGAAGGATCTCGTGTGCCAGTCCGGCCTTCACGATACTTCCCGGCATTCCCCAGACGATGCTCGTGGCCTCGTCCTGTGCGATGATCGTCGCGCCCGCCTTCGTGAGGTGGCGCGCCCCGTGCGTTCCGTCCGATCCCATGCCCGTGAGAACCGCCGCAATGGCAGAGGCGCCGAACACGCCGGCAGCTTCCCGGAAGAGCACGTCAACGGCGGGGCGGCAGAAATTCTCAGGCGGCCCGTCGTTCAGCCGAATGACGGCCCTGCCGCCGGAAGACACCACGCCCATGTGCCGACCTCCGGGAGCGACGAGAATCGTTCCGGGGCTGACGACGTCACCGTCCTTGGCCTCACGGGCCGGAACGGAGAGGAAGGACTGCAGGTGCTCGGCGAAGACGGCCGTGAACATCGCGGGCATGTGCTGCACGATCAAGACCGGGATGCTCGAAAGGGCGGGTTTGAGATCGAGCAGGACCCGTTCGACGGCCCGTGGCCCCCCGGTGGACGATCCGATCAGCAGGCATTGCGGCTTCACCGTGCCGGGCTTCACAACAGGCGCCGCGGCCGGTCTCGGCAGGATGGGGAATACCGGCACCGGCGATCGCGCCTGGCGGCTCTTCGCCTCGCCCAGGGCACGCAGCTTCTCGATCAGGTCGCGCCGGAAATCGGCCGCCGCCCCTGCCGCGCGGGCGCTTTCCGGCTTTGCGAGGTAATCGACGGCCCCCAGGGAGAGACACTTCAGCGAGATTTCCGCATTCCTCAGTGTCAGCGTCGAAATGACGATGACCTTGCTCGTCGGCTGAACCTTGAGGATCATGGGAAGGGCCGCGAGCCCGTCGACCTCCGGCATCTCGATATCGAGGAGGATGATCTCCGGCTTGGAACGCTCGGCGGCATCCACCGCCATGCGCCCGTTGGATGCCGTGGCGACGATCTCGAAACCGCCGGCCTCGGTGAGCCAGCGCGCGATCATCCCACGGATGACGGCGCTGTCGTCGACGATCATGACGCGGGTGGGCCTGCTCTGAGCGGGAACGGGCTGAATGACAGGAGCAATCGACATGATGTCACGCTGAATGGGAGACAGGGAGGACGCCAAGTTCCTGGAACTTGGCTGCGAGGATATCCCGGTCGAACGGCTTCATGATGTACTCGTTCGCTCCGGCATCCAGAGCTCGCGTGATATGATCGAGATCGTTCTCCGTCGTGCAGAACACGACCTTCGGGACCTGTCCCTCGGGCGTTGCACGCAGGTGCTTGAGGAAGCTGTACCCGTCCATGACGGGCATGTTCCAGTCGAGGAGGATCACGTCAGGCATTTCCGCCCGGCACGCCTGGAGCCCTACCTCGCCGTTCTCCGCCTCCGCCACCCGAAAGGACAATCCTTCGGCGATCTCGCGGGAGACTTTCCGGATGACGCGGGAGTCATCAATGATCAAGCAATAACTCATTTAAAAAATTCCTGTCCCTGGCGGCCGGCTCCTGGCGGAGCGCATGCCGGCTAGGAGCGAATGGCGGACTTGTCGACGAAGTTGAAATTTTCGACCAGGATTTCCTTGACGATCTCGGCACCCAGGCGCTTGTTGATCTTGTCTCGAACGTTGCCGATCATCCCATTGACGTTGTACCGGGACAGTTTTCTGAAATCGAGGGTCTCGTCGGCATAGACGTATCGGAAGACTTCGTCCTGGATGAAGGCTTCCGGTGGAATCGAGATCTCCCGCAGCGTCTTGGCGTCGGCCGTGAAGACCAAGTTGGCGATCACGTATCCCTGGACGGCTCCCTCGGCGATCACCGGGATGTTCATCGGCGGCAGCTTCTTGTACTGCAGGCCTTCATAACTTCCCTTGTGCTCGACTGGCGCCTTTCCGACAGTCCAGGTGACCGCCGCATAGCACGAGGCCAGCGTGACGGCACAGACCCAGAAGCCCGCCATGACGTTCTTGATCATGCGCCGTAACCTGCCTTTGCGACATGAGCCGAATAGGTGCTGTCGGACTCAGCCTTCTGGATTGCGGTCGAGATGATGCTTGCGACCTCCTGCACGGCATGCATGTGGCGCCGGAGGATATCCTGGTTCTGCTCGATCTTCCCCTGCAAATTCTGCAGGCGTCTGGTCGCATCGGGATCCAGAGCACTGATCTCGGCCGTCCGGACGATCCGGCTGATTTCGAGCAGGCACTGGCTCTTGCGGCGGTTGAACTCATCCAGATTGGAGAGATCCCGCGCCAGGAGCGCCGATGTTTCCATGTCGAGCGTCTCTTCAAGGCGATCCAGCGATTTCATCAGCATGGGCATGTTCCTTTGTTCGAATGATCTCTCGCGGCCGACGCTAAACCTTGCCGAGCAGGGTGCTCATAGACTGGACTGGCATCTGCGGTGCGACTGCGGATGGGCCTTGCTTGCGCGCATCGAGAAGCCTCTCGGCAATTCCGATACCGCCGGCCTTCGACAGCTGCCCGCCGATCTGTTCCGCCAGCATCGATTTCCAGATCGAGCCCGCATTGCCCTTGCCATAGGTATTCTCGGCATCCTTGGGCAGCATCGACTCGACGAAGGTCTGCAGGATATAGGCCTCGAATTCCTGATGCGCCTTGCGCACCTTCCCGGCGTTCACGGTCTCGGCATCGTTGCGCAGCGAGTTGCGGATGGAATAGATGTCGGCGCCGGGCATCATAAGGGGCTTGTCCGCGGCTTCCTTCACGGCGTCGTCGAAGCTCGCTCCCTCCGCAGGCGAGGCGCCCTCCATGAGCTTGCGGGAGGCGGCCTGAAGGCGGGTCGGGTCGGCTGCTCTTGCAACGTCGTTGATAATGTCTGAGGGCGGGCTGATCGCCATCGCGTCACTCTCGGTTCTTGCGTTCGGCCTTTTCTACATCGGCTAGCTTACGGGAAGCTTGCGCTGCCGCCCTTCGCCAGGGTCTCAAGGATCGAAGCCAGATCCTTCTTCTCCGTTTCACGCCGGTTCTGATCCCTCATGTTCGTCAGCATCTTCTCCGTCCGCTTCGCCTGCATGGCCTTCTCGAAAGCAACCGCTTTCTGCGCAACCTTCGCCTTCTCGACGTGCCCTTCCTGCGTCGACAGGGCCTGCAGTCGCTTGGCGGCCACATCCACGAACAATCCGTGCAGCGTGTCGTGATCGTTCATCGAGTGAATGATCGCCTCCTGCGCCGTCCGCAGCTCTGCAGCTTCCCTTTCCAGAAGCGAGACCTTCAGCTCCGCCTCCTGCTTGAGGCGCTCCTGGACCTTCAGGATACGGTCGATCTTGCGAATGCGCTGTTTCATGTAGTTACCCGTTTCGGAGCCAGGTGGAAAACGCATCCATGAAGAGGAGAACGTAATCCTGGGCGGCGAAGTACATGATGAACAGGCCGCCGAGCATGATGAAGGGCGTTGCCAGGAAGTAGACCGGGATCTGCGGCGTCAGTTTGTTGGTGAGCCCCACCGCCAGGTTGACGATGACCGAATAGAGAATGAAGGGGCTGCTGATCCTGAGGGCCAGAACGAAGGCCGCGGCGATCTGGTCCACCAGCTGAGTCAAGGACAGGCGCGCCCCAAATCCTTCGCCTATCGGCAATCGCGTATAGGATTCCACCAGACCGCGGTAGAGCTCCCAGTGCAGATCAGAGAAGAACAGGATCGCGGTTGCCGCCATCATGATGAAGGAGCTGATCGGCGGAAGGGGCTCGGATTCGTCGATGGGCGTGCCAGGCATGCCGCCGAGGCCCAGCGCCATGGCAACGGCGCCCAGCATCGTCTGCAGGGCCAGAAAGTAGACACGCCCCAGCAGACCGATCAGAAGGCCTGTCAGCAATTCGGACCCGATCGAGGCGAGCATCGTGGCGGGCACGAGCGCCGTCACCCCATCGCGCAGCTTCGTCAGAAGGACCGGGGCCAAGGCGAGGCTCGTGGTCAGGGCGATGAACAGGCGGACTTGAAGCGGGATCCGGAAGCTCGAGAAGCCGGGGGCGATGAGCAGGCAGCCGCCAACCCGGCAGAAGATCAGGAAGATCCCGAGCAGGATCTCGGAGGAGGCCTGGGTCACGAAACCGTACCGAGGGAATTGACCTCCACGCCGCGCGCGATTTCCAGGTGGGACAGCACGGGCAGTGAGGAGAACATGCGCTCGATGATCATCCGCACATAGGGACGCGCGTCCGGCGCGGTCACGATGGCGAAGGTCTGAACCTGCCCCATCCGGGCTTTGATCGCCTCGGACGCCTCGGTGCCGAACTGTTCGACCAGACGCGGATCGATATCGAACTCGACCACGTCGCCCTTTGCGTCCCGCTTCAGGCTCTGGTGGAAGGCGATGTCCCACTTGTTGCCCAGACGCAGCACGTTGAGGGCGCCCCCTTCTGCCAGATCACCGCAGATCTGCTGGGCGATGCGCACCCGCACATGCTCCACCAACTGCTCGGCCCGCCGCGCATGCGGGGCGATCTCGGCAATCGCTTCGAGGATGAGGCTCAAGTTGCGGATCGAAACCCGCTCCGCCAACAGGAGCTTCAGCACGGCCTGGAGGCCCGAGTAGGAGATCTGCGAGGGGCAGATGTCGTCGAGAAGCCGCTTGTACTCGCTGTCCAGGCCGTCCAGAAGATTGCGGACGTCCTTGTAAGAGAGAAGCTGCGGAAGGTTGTTGCGGATCACCTCGCTCAGGTGGGTGAGGAGGACCGAAGCCCCGTCAACTGCCGTGAAGCCCTGCCGCTTGATCTCGTTCACATAGACGTCGGAGATCCATAGGGACTTCATGCCGAAGGCAGGCTCGCGCACCTCGTCGCCCGGCACGTCCGGCATCGGGCCGTCGCCCAGCACCACGAGAAGATCGCCCGGCCGGATCTCCTGCGTCGCCACCACGGTGCCGTGGATCTTGATCTGATAGCTCTTCGGCGGGATCAACAGGCTGTCGGAGAGTTTCACGTCCGGAAGGACGAAGCCATAATCCTGGGCGAACTTCTTGCGCATCTTGCTGACGCGATGCGCGAGATCCCCGTGCGAGCTTGCCAGATACGATGCGAGATGCTTGCCGAGGCACACCTCGATCTCGGCCAGCTTCAGGGACTCCTTCACCGAATCGCGGGACTCCAACAGGTTCTTCTGCTCCTCCTCGGCGACTTTGGCCTTGACCTTTGCTTCCTGATCGGCCCGCTGCTTCGGGATCACATAGGCGATGAAGGCCATGCAGCCGCCCAGCAGCAGGAAGGGAATCATGGGCAGCCCAGGCATGATGGCGAAGACGAACATCAGGGCGGACGCCACCATGAGCGCGCGCGGATAGGCTCCTAGCTGATCGAGAACCGCCTGCTGCGCCTGACCGCGCGTGCCGCCCTTCGAGACGAGAAGGCCAGCCGCGAGGGAAACCACCAGGGCCGGGATCTGGCTGACGAGGCCATCGCCCACGGAGAGCTGCGTGAACACGTCGGCCGCTTTGGACAGCGGCATGCCATGCCGGGTCACCCCGATGATGATCCCACCGAAGATGTTGACCGCAATCGTGATCAGGCTTGCGATGGCCTCGCCCCGGACGAACTTGGAGGCACCGTCCATGGAGCCGAAGAAGGCGCTTTCCTCCTCGAGTTCCCGCCGCCGCCTCTGGGCTTCCTTCTCGTCGATCAGGCCCGCCGACAGATCCGCGTCGATCGCCATCTGCTTGCCGGGGATGGCATCGAGGGTAAAGCGGGCGCCGACCTCCGCGATACGGGTAGCGCCCTTGGTGATGACAAGGAAGTTGACGGTAATGAGGATGATGAAGACGACGATACCGATGACGAAGTCGCCGCTCATCACGAATTGGGAGAAGCCGCTGATCACGTGCCCGGCTGCATCGACGCCTTTGTGACCGTCGGATAGGATCAGGCGGGTCGATGCGATGCTCAAGGCAAGGCGCAACAGTGTCGCAATGAGAAGGACTGTCGGGAAGGCCGAAAATTCGAGAGGCTTCTGAATCCAGAGAGCCACCATCAGGATCAGGACCGACATGGCGACCGAGAGGGCGAGACCCATGTCGATCAGCAGGGGAGGAATCGGCAGGAACAGAATGGCGAGAATGGCCACCACGCCGCCGGCGAAAGCCAGATCCCTGCTGCGGCCGAGCGCTGTAGTTTGAACTGCTTCCATGTGCCTGTCAGCTCACCGATTGAACGTTGAACCTGACAGATGCACCACGAAGCTTGCGCGGAGGTCGCAAGCTTTCATTCAGCAGGAGATTGCTGCTCCCTCTGACCGGCCTAGGGCAAGGCCGCCGCTAGAACCCTGTTACAATCCGGCCGTAGACGAGTTCCGTGAACGCGAAGATCTGGGAGCCGACGAAGGAGCCCGTCACAAGCGCGACGACGAGGATCGCAATGATCTTCGGAATGAACGTGAGGGTGACCTCCTGGATCTGGGTCAGCGCCTGGACCAGGGCGATGACGATGCCGATGACCATGGCGGCTGCCACGGCCGGTCCTGCTCCGATGATGACGGTCCAGATCGCTGCGCGGACCAGTTCCAGGGCGTCGACTTCATTCATGTCAGCTCACCACGATGCCTGGGCCGAGCAAGACGTTGTCGCCGCTTGTCAGCCGGGCGACCGCTCCCTCGTTGGTGATGACCACCGAGTTCACCTGTCCGGAGATCTTGCCGTCGGCCGTCGTCACGGTCCGGCCGATGACGCCATCGGCCTGGGACAGAGCCGACGATGCCAGCAGCGCATCGAGCTTGGCGTTGCTCTGAACCGACTGCTCCACCTGGGAGAAGGTAGCCAGCTGTGCCATGTACTCGGTGGACTTCATGGGCTCCGTCGGGTCCTGATTTTTCATCTGGGCCATCAGGAGCTTTAGGAAGTTGTTGTAGGTCGCGGTGGCGGTCGATTGGCTGGTCGCAGCCTGCCGACTCGCGATCGGCGACGCAACGGAGGTCACGTTCATCATAAGGCTCCCGGGTTAAGCGGCCTGAACCGCTGCAGCGACTGGGGCGACAGAGCGCTCCTCCGGCTCGAACAGAGTCCGGATGACCTTGAGGGCCTCGAAGATCCGGTCGGCTTCGACCAGATCGCCGGCCCTGCGAAGCGCTTCCCGCGCGGGCTCGTCCGTCGTGATCAGCAGGATCGAGTCGTACAGCTTGCGGAAGGCGCCCATGACCTTTTCGGCGTCCTGAGGATTGATCAGGATGGACTGCGCGACGAAGTAGAGCTGGCGCATCGGCGTGGTCGCCTCCGTGACCTGAAGCACGTGACTCTCCAGGAGGAAGCGCGCCTCGTTCAAGAGGCTCAAGGTGACCTTCTGGCTCACCGTGAGAACCGCGCCGTTGATGAAAATCCGCTCACCCGCCTTGAGGGAAAACCGCATCTTCGCTTTCATTTCAGGCCTTCCTGGATCATGGCATTGATATCAATCAGAGCTTCGAGATTGTTGTGTTCGCCTCTGACCACGCGATCGGATTCACGCATGACCCAGAGGCCGATGGAGATGAGCTGGCCCTTCAGCTTGTCCGGAAGACCGTTGTCGGGATGACCGATATCCTTGATCAGGAAGGTCCAGAGCCGCTGAACGAACACGATGGCCTCGAGCATCTCCAGGGATTGGGACGGCTTGCCGTTGACCGCCTTCATCTTGGCGATGGCCTGGTCGAAAAGCTGGTACTCGCGGTCGCGGCAATCTCTGGAGGAGTCCTCAATAACTTCGGCGTAGGAGAAACGGTACATACTTCACTCCACCCATTACAAATAGTTGATCAGGCTCATGGTCTTGAGCTGTGCGGTCAGGGAGTAGGACGTCTGGATCTGCGTCATCAGACGATCGACCCTGATCTTCGCCTCGGCCGGATCGACCGCCTCCAGATGGATGATCTTCTCGTCGAGGATATCCTTCTGCAGGCTCATCCGCTCGTCAGCCTCCTCGACCTTCTCCTGAACGGCCCCAAGCCTGGCCTGCATGGTGGTCACGCCGGTGGTAGCCTCGGAGAAGGTCGCGATTGCCTTGGTGACGAGAGCTTCCCTTGTTTTCTCACCAAGCCGATCGAGACCGAGGTCGAACATCATCGTGTAGGCCATCGTCATCTTCCGAATGCCCTGGTCGTTGGCATTGGCCGATGCCTCGACCTTCTCTCTCAGAGAGATCTTGCTTTGGATGTTCTGACTCGATGCATTCGACCAATCCTGCCAGTTGGCTCCTTCGAAAAGGGCCGTGAAAGGACCATCCAGGAATGTCTTCATATCATCCGGCGTGATCGTCGGTACGGCAGCATCATCGATTCCGAAGCCGAAGGTCGACCTGAACGCCGAGGCAACGGCCGCTTGAGGGCTTCGCGTGACGGATCCCAGGACTGGAACCGCGGTGCCATCCATATCCGTGAACGAGCCGGTCACGTCTGTCTTGCCCGTCGGATCGGTCGACTTCAGCACGAGGGTTCCGGTGACCGGATCCCGGGAAGCCTCGACGCCGCTGAGGGTGCTGGCCGCGACCGCTGCATTGATCGACGTAACGAGGTCGTCGACCGTGGTCTCCGTAGTAACATTGAAAACCTGGTCCGGTGTGCCGCCAACACTGAACCTGATTACATCGCCGTTCGACAAGCCTGATACGGGAATGCTGACGTTCGGGCGCAGGGGAGGTGTTCCGCCCGCATAGTCGTTGAGCGGCTTCTCCTGCGAATTGATCCCCCCGAAGATGTATTGGCCACCCGCCGTGCTGTTCATCGACGAGATCAGGTTCTGGAGATTGGCTTTCGCCTGGTACATCAGCGTCGGGATGCTGGATGAACTCAGCGGCGTCGCAATCAGCGCATCCATGAACTTGTCGCCATTCGAGCGGACCTGATCGAGGGCCGTCGTGCTCGACTTCATCCGGAGCAGGATCGAGGCATTGCTGTCGACGAGAGCGTCGATCTCGGCGCGATCCTGGCGCAGGGACAGGGTCTGGCCGGTCTTGTAGCCGAGCTTCAGGCCCACATCCGACTCGCGCCCGGTGACAAGCTCCTTGTTCGCCTTCACGAGCCCTGTCTGCAGCTTGTCGAGCGATGTCTTGGATGAATTCCAGAGCGCCAGCGTCGAGACAAAAGTCGTTCTCATGATTAGCCCACCACGCTGAGGAGTGTCTTGAGCATCTGGTCGATGACGGAGAGCAGCTTGGCCGAAGCGGAATAGGACTTTTCCAGCTGCAGCATGAGCGCGGTCTCGTCATCCATGTTCACGTCCGTCGCATTGGACAGCGCTTCGGATGCATGACCGAGAAGGGTCGTCTGGTATTCCACCCGCTGATGCGCGCTCTGACGTGTCGCCTCGAGCCAGCTGCCCGAGGAAGAGGCAAGGCTCAGAAGCGACGCCTGAGGACCGAATCCCAGACCGGAGTCGATCGGACGCTGAACCGACATGGCATCCACCAAGCCGGAGAGGCGGCCGGAGAACGCGGCATTTGCGCCGGCAGCACGGTTATAGGTGTAATCCGCCCCGTTGATGCCGCCATCGCGGATCAGCTCCAACCTGCCGCCTTCAGACGGGTTGATCGCAGAATTCACCCGAAGAACCCCGGCGAGACCCGTGGGAGCCGGCGCTCCGGGCACGCCTGTCGCACCCGGATAGGTGAAGATGCCCGGCCTGTCGGCCTTTGCCGGCACCGTCTGGTCCTTCTCCGCGAAGGCCTCAACGAGGGTGCGGGCGATCTCGTCGAGCTGCCCCTGGTACGTCACGGCGACGTCATCACGCAGCTGGGTGAGACCCGCGATATTGCCGGAATTCAGCGGCATCGGCGCCCCCGGTCCCGTGACGCGGATGCCGTCGATCAGCACATCCGCTCCCGTCACAGCAGGCCCGAACACCGTCGTCCGTGAGAAGGTCACGGTCCGCGGAGAGCGGTCGAAGAGCGGAACACCGCTGTCCGTGTAGAGCGCGACATCGTTGCCGGCGCGGGGAACGATCGTGATTCCGATCTCCTCGGACAGCTGCGCGATCAGGCTGTCGCGCTGATCCATCGCATCGCTCACGTCGGCCCCTAGAGCCGAGCCGCTCATTACCTGGTTGTTCGCCTTCTCGTATTTGAGAAGGAGGTCGTTGATGCGCGCAACCGAGTCCGCGATCTGGCCATCGGCCTCCAGACGGACGGCCTGGACCGTGGACGTCGCGTCGTTCAGGCTCGTTGCCATCTCCGTAGCAGCCTTAACGAAGGCCTGAGCGAGGTCGGGATTGTCCGGCGCATTCGCATAGAGCTGAAGCGCACTGTTCAGGGCGCCCATACGAGCCGCAGGCGATTGGTCGAGCTCCGTATCGCCAATGGTCGCGCTCAGCTTCTGCAGCCCTTCAAGCAGCGCCTTCTGGGTTGCGGCACTGGAAGTGGTTTCCAGCATCTTCGACAGCAGAGCGCTGTCGCTCGCCCGGAGCACCGTGATGCGGGCGAACCCGCCCGTCGTGGTGAGCGCCCCGATCTTACGGGAGTAGCTTGGGTCCGCAGCGCCAGCCGTATTGCGCGACACAACCGCCATCTGCGACTGCGACGCCTGGAGCGATGAACGTGCCGTGTTGTAGGCAACAGACAAAGACATGGATCAATAGCCCTAGGGCAAGAGAGTGCAGATTACCGCTTCAGATTCATCAGAACGTCGAGCAGTTCCGACCCGGTCTGGAAAACCTTCGAATTGGCCGTGTAGCTGGTCTGGGCCTCAATCATCGCCGTGAGCTCGGTGCCGATATCGACGTTCGACCCTTCCAGGGCTCCCGAAGCGATCGAGCCGAAGCCGGACATTTCCGGGAATCCGACCTGATAGCCGCCGGAGGCCGCCGTCGTCTCATAGACGTTGCCGGCTCGAGGGCTCAGATTGTCGGGGCTCGGGACCGTCGCGAGGGGGATTCGATAGGCGCCGACCCGGGTGCCGTCCTCATAGACCGCGTAGATCGTACCATCGGCGGCGAACTCGACGTCCTTGACGGCCGAGGGCGCATTGCCGTTGGAGCTGCCAGTGACGTTGTATTCGCCGGCGAGCTGCGTCATGCCCGCCATGTCGAGGCTGAACGCCTCACCACCAGGGATGTTGAAGCCGAGCACGCCCGATCCCATCAGCTTGCCGTTAGCATCGAAGTTCAGCTCCATCGCCGTCGTTCCCGTCAGGGGCGAGGCAGGATCGCTGCCGTTGAAGACGCTGATGGTCCAGGTATCCGCATCGATCTTGGAAAGAGCAATATCGATTTTGATTGGATTGCCGACCTTATCGTAAACCTGCAGCGACGATGCCTTGCTCACCGAGGTGAAGGATCCCGTCACACTCGTCGTGGTGGGTGAAACGCTCGATGTCAAGATCAGATCGCCGGCGGCATTCGTCGTGGCGTTGACTCCGCTGAGCGTGCCGGCGGTTACAGCGGCATTGATGGCTGTGGCGACTTCGGCAGGCGTCTTTTGCGTCGTAATGGGGAAGAACTGATCGGCACCGCCTCCGACGCTGAATGCGATCTGCGCGCCGCGGCTCACGGCGGGAGCCTCGAACCGAGTGCTGCCGGACACGGGCGGCGCAACGGTTGGAGGTGTTGGTATGCCGGTGGCGACTGCGATGGACTGACCGAAAGGAAGATTGCCCTTGAAGGTTCCCGCAGTCGACCCCGTCGCCTGCATGCCGAATGAGGCCATGTTGACCGGCTCGACGCCATCGAGGCTGTTCAGGGAAGGATCGACCGCGTTGGCTCCGAGCTTGTAGCCCATCAGGGTGAAGCCGGCTGCGTTGATCAGGTTGCCGGTTCGCCCGTCCTTCACGAAGTTGCCGGCGCGGGTGAGATAGGGAGAGCCGCTCGGATCGGTTACCACGAAGAAGCCATTGCCCGAGATCGCCAGATCCGATCCGGACGTTGTGTAGGCGATGGGACCTTGATCGGCGATGGTGTAGCGGACGCGGCTCGTAACGGAGCCGGAGTTATAGTTGCCTTCGCTCGAGGGCAGGATGAGCGACGAGAACTCCGTCGAGGCACGCTTGTAGCCGGTCGTGCTCGAGTTCTGGATGTTTTCAGCGACAGTCCCCAGCTTGTTGGACTGAGCGTTCATGCCAGAGACGCCGCTACGAAGAACGCCATAAAGACTCATGGATAGCTCCTAGATTTAAGCCTGAACTAAACACCACGACGCTTGTGCGAGGCTGTGTTGGTCGATGCTTTGGATTGGGTTGGAAGGGACATGCTATTGTCTCAGGATCTGGGCGAGATCCATGAAGGCGTCGCGGCTCGCCGGCATGGAGGGATCCTGCCGCAGAGCCTCGTAGATTTTTGGGACGAGCACCACGGCCTGATCGAGCTCCTGATCGTTGCCGGGGTGATATCCGCCCATGAGCCTGAGATCGCGCGTATCCTCGAATCGGGCGATGAGACTGCGCAGGCGACGGACGAGTTCCTTCTGATCGGTCGACCAGACATGATCGGCCAGTCGCGAGATGGAGCCGAGAACGTTGATGGCCGGATAGCGCCCCTGATCGGCGATGGCACGGTCGAGAACGATATGGCCGTCGAGCGTGCCACGGATGTTGTCAGCCACCGGGTCATTGTGATCGTCGCCGTCGATGAGCACCGAGAAGATGCCCGTGATCGCTCCCTTGCCCTCTTCTCCCGGCCCGGCGCGTTCGAGAAGGCGCGGCAGGTCGCTGAACACGCTGGGTGTATACCCACGCGCAACGGCGGGCTCGCCCGCAGCGAGCGCCACGTCGCGGGCCGCATGGGCATAACGGGTCACGGAATCGACGATGAGCAGAACCGATTCGCCGCAATCGCGGAAATACTCCGCCAGGGACACGGCCGTCCTCGGCGCCTGACGGCGCATCATCGGGCTCTCGTCGCCGGTGGAGACGACCATGATCGACTTGTGGAGATTGGCCTGGATCGGCCCCTCCAGGAACTCCCGGACCTCGCGCCCGCGCTCTCCGACCAACGCGACGACAATCGTATCGAAGCCGTCGCATTTCGCCAGCATGGTCAGGAGGGTCGACTTGCCGACGCCCGAACCGGCGAAGATGCCGATGCGCTGCCCCTTGCAGATCGGCGTGAACAGATCGATGGCCTTCACGCCGGTTCTAAGCGGCTCCTTGACCCGGGAGCGCAGCATGGCCGATGGAGGCTCGGCATCGTTCTGAACCGTTGTTGCGCCCGGAATGAGTGGACCTAATCCATCCAGAGGCTCTCCGAGGGCGTTGATCACCCTCCCGCGCCAGCTGTGATCGGGGCTTAAGCCCACATCACCTGCGAGGAAGGCCGGCATGCCGAGACCGGCTTCGATTCTTCCGTTGAAGGGTTTGACCGTGACGCCGCCACTGTCGATACGGACAATCTCGCCGATCTCGGTCTTGCCCTGAGCCGAGAACCCGACCCGATCCCCGAGCTTCACGAACTGCGACAAGCCGGAGACTCGATAATAGCTTGGCGTGACCTCGTTGATAACGCCGCTGATCCTGATCTTCCGTCGCGCCCCACCTTCGGTGAGAACAAACTCTTCGAGCGACTGCAGGGCGTTCATGGCAGCCATCAGGTGCTAGGCCCCAGGGTCTTGATCGCATCCATGAGCGTCGATTCGCTCTCCTGGATTGTCGTCGCCGCGCTCTCGAAGCTTCTCTGAACGGAAATCATCTTGGTCATTTCCAGAACCGGATTAACGTTAGACCCCTCGCTGTAGCCCTGCTGAATGCCGTTCGAGTTGAAGTCCTGAACGACAGCGCCGGGAATGTTCGAGATCACTCCCGAGTTTCCATAGCGGGTGAGCCTGGCGTCGGGGCTCAGGTTGAAGAGGCCGATGGCTCCGACCTGGTTGGTTCCCTGGCTGATCGTGCCGTCCCGGCTGATGACAGGAGTTCCCGCCATCGGGTCGAGGGCAATGGGCGCCCCGCCCGCATCGAGAACCTGAAAGCCCTCCACCGTCTGCAAATCGCCGTTCTCGTTCATCTTGAAGCGGCCGTCCCGGGTGTAGACAGGGCCGTTGGGCCCGCTGAAAGCGAACCAGCCCTCTCCCTGGATTGCCACATCGAGCGGATTCTCCGTCTTGATGATGGGGCCCGTGCGCCGTGACACAAAGTTCTGACCCGACGACGCAAATGAGACGTTCTCCTTCGCCGCCAGGGACAGGATCTCCTCGAACTTCACCTCGTCCGCGCGAAAGCCGCCCGTGTTGATATTGGCAACATTGTTCGCAATCGTGCTGAGGCGCTTTTCCATCGCCACTTGGGCGGACAGCGACACATAGAGCGAAGATTGCATCTGAACTCCTCCAGCCTGTGTCCCCATGGGACACCCGTGTCACCGGGTGGCGCGCCAGCCTTCCAGAGGCGGCAGCTGCAAGCCCGATGATCCATGCAGGATCCGTAGTCGAGCAGCCTTGCATGAAGCTTGCTCCCACGTTTCCAGCTTCGCGCAAGCCTCCGGGATTAGGACATCGTCAACAGGTTGAATTTCGATAGGGGACTAAGGCATTGGGCGTCTTGATCGGACTGGCAGTTGCCATCGGCTCGCTCGTCAGCGGCTATGTCGCCATGGGCGGGCATTTGGCTGTTATCTGGCAGCCTTGGGAATATGTGATCATCTGCGGCATCGCGATCGGCACCTTCATCATCGCCAATCCCATGTCCCTGGTGAAGGACACCGGGCGCGCTGCCCGTGAGGCGATCTCCGGTGCTGTCCCAAAGCGGGAACACTACCTCTCGATCCTTGGTCTCCTTTACGCCCTGATGCGCGAGCTGAAGAACAGGCCGCGCAACGAGGTCGAGGGGCACATCGATCAGCCGGAGGAATCGGAGATCTTCAAGTCCTTCCCGAGCGTCCTGAAGGACAAGGACCTGACACTCTTCATCTGCGACTATGCCCGCCTGATCATCATCGGCAATGCCCGCCCCCATGAAATCGAAGCGCTCATGGAGGAGGAGATCTCAACCCTCAAGCGCGATCGCACGAAGCCGTACTATTCTCTCAACACCGTTTCGGAAGCCCTGCCGGCACTCGGCATCGTGGCTGCCGTACTCGGGATCGTGAAGGCGCTGGGCGCCATCGACCAGTCCCCGGCGATCCTAGGGGGCCTGATCGCCTCGGCCCTCGTGGGAACCTTTGTCGGCATCTTCATCTCCTATGCGTTCCTGTCGCCGCTCGCCAACAAGGTCAAGGCGACGCGAGAGAAGCAGACCCGCGTCTACGTGATCGTGAAGCAGGCGCTCATCGCCTACATGAACGGCGCTCTGCCGCAGATCGCCGTCGAGCATGGCCGCAAGGGCATCTCGGTGGAATACCGCCCGACCATCGACGAGGTCGAGGCCGCCACCACGACCGGCGGTCGTTCCGAAGAGCTGAAAGAGGCGGCCTAACCGATGAGCGGCACACAAAGCGCCAACGACATTCGCGATATGCTGCTGGATTCGGCGGGCCTCTCGCTCGACCGCCTTCCGATGCTCCATGTCATCTTCGACCGCATGACCACGAGTTGCGCCGAGCATCTGCGCCACATGGCAGCCTCGCCCATGTACTACTCGCTCAGCGGCCTCGAGAGCGGGCGAGTCAGCGAAATCCTGGAGATGTACGAGGCCAACGCGGTCGCCGGCATCTTTCACGCGCCCGAGTGGGACAGCCATATCCTGATCGGGTTCGATCGCGACTTCATCTACACGATGGTGGAGGTGCTCTTCGGCTCCGACGGTTCGGAGGCGCCCGTCGAGGAGGCTCGCGGCTTCTCCACCATCGAGCTGCGGATGGCCCAGACCTTGTTCGAGCAGGTTGCCAAGGCGCTGCAGGCCTCGTTTGCACTGGTGGCCGATACCAAGTTCAAGCTCGAGCGCATCGAAACCCGCATGGACTTCGCGGTCATCGGGCGCCGGAACAATCAGGCTGTTGCTGCCAAGTTCCTGCTGCAGGCGCTCAACCGCGGCGGCGAGATGTTCGTGGTCATTCCGCAATCGGTCTTGAACCCGATGCGCAAGGTCCTCTCCCGCGTGGTCTCCAGCGAATCATCCGGCCGGGATCCGCGCTGGATGAAGCAGATCGCAACCGAGGTGAAGAAGACGGAAGTGACGCTGAAAGCGGTGCTCGAAGAGCGCTTCCTCTCCCTGGGCGAGATCGCAGACCTGAAGGTGGGCGACGTCATCGAGTTGCAGGCGACGCCGCGCAGCCGCGTCAAGCTCGAAGGCAACCACCAAGGCCTGTTCTGGTGCAATATCGGTCAGTCCGAAGGCACCTACGTCCTCAAGGTCGACGAACACATCGACCAAGAAAAGGAATTCCTTGACGATGTCCTCCCTCGCTAACATCATCCTCTTCTTGGCTCTCGTGACGACCAGCATCATGGTTGCTGTCATGTACGTGAAGCTCAGGAAACTCGACCGATATCACGCCGAGTATCAACAGATCTTCGACAGGACAGGGGAAGCCCTCAAGGGCGCTCAGACGGCCGTCATGAGCTTCGGAGCCGAGGGCAAGGAGACGCTCGCCATGCTCGGCGCGCGAATCGAGGAGGCCAAGGCGGTCGCGGCGCAGCTGGAGACCCTCACCCGAGAGGCAGGTCGGCAGACCCAGCCGCGTTCCAATTCTCTTAATTCGTAAGGTCGAATTCCATGACAAATCCCTTCGATAGCAAGCCTCAAGACAAAGCCGTCTGGCAGCAGGAGAGCGCCATCTCCTCGCAGGACGACAAGCTCGGCGGCGGCAGAAACCTGGATTCCATCCTGCGCATTCCGGTTACGATCCAGGTGGTTCTCGGCTCCGCGACGATGCCTGTCGCCAACCTGATGAAGCTCGGCAGGGGTGCCATCGTTCCGCTCGATCACCGCGTAGGCGAACCTGTCGACGTCGTCGTCAACGGCAGAATCATCGCCCGCGGCGAGGTGGTGGTTGTCGAAGACGACAATTCCCGCTTCGGGATCTCGCTCACCGAGATCGTCGGCCCTCCGAGCAACGATCTTAACGGCTGAAGTGGCGTTTCCGCATGGTCGCACCAGTTCCCATGAAGGCGAATGGCTCCAAGGTCCTCAAAGGACCTGAGCGCGTCGCAACACTGCTCTTTGCGATGGGGAAGCCTGCTGCCAGTAGGGTCCTCAAGCATTTCAGCGAGGAGGAGATCCGCCTCGTCACGAAGTCGGCTGCTCAGCTGGGTCCCGTCTCGCCTACGCAGATCGAGCAATTGGTGGAGGAATTCGCCTCCAACTTCACGGACGGAGCGGACCTCATCGGAGGCGCCTCCCACATCGAGCAGCTGCTGACCGGCATCCTGAGCCCGGAGCAGATCGCCAGCATCATGAGCGAGGTGGTCGGGAACGCCAACAGGAGCATCTGGGAGCGGATCTCGACGGTGTCCGAGAGCGCTATCGCTTCCTACCTGATGAAGGAGCACCCACAGACGGCGGCGCTGATCCTCTCCAAGGTCAAGCCGTCCTGCGCCGCAAAGGTGATGACCCAACTTCCTCAGCCGCTTCGGAACAACCTCATGCGTCGCATGCTCAGCATGAAGCCCATTGTAGACGAGACCATGAAGAATATCGAGAAGACGCTCCATGAGGACTTCATGGCGAACTTCTCGAAGAACGCCGGTGCGGACACCCACGCCAAGATCGCCGACATCATCAACAAGATGGAACGCGATCACATGGAAGACGTCCTGACCAATCTCTCAACCGTGCGCCCGAAGTCGGCCGAGATCCTCAGAGGGCTACTCTTCACCTTCGACGATATCGTGAAGCTGACGCCGAAGGATCGCACAACCCTGTTCGACCAGGTGCCGCCGGATCGCGTCGTCCTCGCGCTCAAGGGTACGAACGACGAATTCCGTAAGGTTGTTCTGTCGGCTCTCTCCTCGCGCGTCCGCCGCATGATCGAGCACGAGCTGAACAGCAAGGAACCCTCGTCGCATCGCGATATCGCGGAAGCCCGCCGGACCATTACGGACCTCGCGCTCGAAATGGCCGGTCGCGGAGAGATCGTCATCAATTCAGAGACCGAGGATGAAGCCTACTTCTAACCGATCGGCTTCAGCCCATGTCTGATACGGATGACAAGGACAGCAAGACAGAAGCACCTTCCGAAAAGAAGGTTCGCGACGCCGTGGAGAAGGGGAACATTCCCTTCTCCAAGGAAGCTCCTCTGTTCGCCTCGATCGTGGGCATCCTCATCGGCCTGGCCTTTGCGGTACGAAGCAACACCAGGACGCTGACGGAGAAGTTGTCGCTGTTCATCAACCGGCCGGAGGATTTCCGCCTCGAGACGGGTGCCGACGCGGCGTCCCTGGTTCAGGCAGTTGCCATCGAGGTCGGACAATGCCTGATTCCGGTCATTGTCATCCTGGCCGCATGCAGCCTCTCCGCTTCGATTCTTCAGAACGTTCCGTCCGTTGTGTCCGAAAGAATCAGGCCGCAATGGAACAGGGTCTCGCCCATGGGCGGCTGGAAGCGCATCTTCGGCCGGCAGGGTTTGGTGGAATTCTTGAAGTCGTTGTTCAAGTTCGGAACGATGACACTGGTCAGCATCCTGCTCCTGAGATCGGAGCAATATAAGGTCTTGAATGCCATGTTCAGTGATCCGTCCCTTCTTCCGGAGCTGATGTTGACCATGGCGATGCGCCTTGTCTCCGCCATCGCGATCGCCACAATCGTTCTTGTCGCCGCCGATCTGCTCTGGGCCCGCTTCAAGTGGCGCAGCGACCTGATGATGACGAAGCAGGAAGTGAAAGAGGAATACAAGCAGATGGAAGGCGATCCCATGGTCAAGGCGCGCATGCGCTCCCTGGCCCAGGATCGAAGCCGCAAGCGGATGCTGGCTGCCGTGCCGAAGGCTACTTTCGTCATCGCGAATCCGACCCACTACGCGATTGCCCTGCGTTACGAGCGCAGCGAGGCGAGTGCACCGATCGTCGTCGCCAAGGGCCAGGACCTCATCGCGCTCAAGATCCGCGAGATCGCAGAGAAGAGCGGCGTCCCCGTTATCGAAGACAAGCCTCTGGCAAGATCCATGTACAATCATGTTGAAGTGGATCGAATGATTCCGCCTGACTTCTACAAAGCTGTCGCACAGATCCTGTTCTACATTCTCACGAGGTCGAAATGAGAAGCCTTCGCACCGTAGGCATGGTGGCTTCCTCAAGCGAGCATCTGGATATTCATGCTTTCGAAGAGGTACTCGCTTGTAATATCAAGGATGTTATCGCCGATTTCTGTCTCGCCGATGCCGATATCATCAGGTTCTATGCCGATAATCAGCTTCACGGGAACATGGACGAGATGATGACCTCATCCGCCGAGCTGTTCTTTAAGGGCGAGACGCTGTCATACGGCCACGTCGCTCATGTCAGAACGGGCCGGGACGATCATTCCTGTGTCGTCCTGGATATGGAATTCGTGCACGACGCGGTGACCGTTTTCTTCCAGCTCATCTTCGGTGACTATTACATCGGAGTGAAGATCAGCAGGGTCCTGCTCGACCCAGCGTTCAAGCGGTCCGAATTCAACCTGTCCTCTTTCGCGCGCATGGTGTCCTCCGCTCGCCTGAGGCCCCTTCCTCCCCGTTTCCAGCCCCCCTATTGCCTCGCCGAAGCTGCCCGGCATTGACGGTTGAGTGCTGGCGGCTTACCTTCATGAATCGTAAATCACTTATCAAGGCTGCCATGCTCATGGCCGCAGGCACGGTCTCAGCCTGCAATTCGCCGGGAAGCCTGTACAGCCAGGGGCCGTGGGGCCCCGCCTCCACGCCGAGGAGCTACCCTGCATATTCTGCTCCTTGGGGTGGGCAGCCAGTTGCCTCCGCATATGGGGTGACCGTTCAGCCGCGTCATGACCAGATCCATGCCAAGGAAGCTCCTTTCCCCGCTGTCCGAAAACACTATGAAATCCATCTGGAGCCGGAACTGCCTCCTGGGCCTCTTCCGGACCGGTTAGCGCTTGATCCGGGCTCAGACCCGGAGCCTCTGCCCGCGGTTGTTCCTCAACGCCTCGCCTCTGCGCAACGCGAGACGAGCGCCGATGTCCAAGCCAGCGCCCCTGGGGTCTTCACGCCACCTCAGCGCCCGTCTTCCTTTGCAGGGATGTGGAAAGCCAGCGTCGGCTCCGCCTCGTGCCGCGTTCAGCTCTCGAGCGTTCCGTCGCTCGATCTGTACAAAGCCACTGCCCAAGGCTGCTCCAGCGATGCTCTGAAGACCATCAACGGATGGAGCATCCGTGACAATCAGGTCATTCTGTTCTCCCGCGGACAGGTCGTCGCCCGCCTATCAGGCGCCGAAGCGGCTCTCTCGGGTACGCTGAACGGCTCCGGGGCTGCACTGACAATGACGCGCTAGGACAGGGCGTCATCGTCGGGAGATCCATAATCTAGTGGGAATTCTCTAGTCTGCCGCAGCCGTCTGTCCTGCCTTGAGACCAGGAGCATCTGCGCAGAACGAGCGCGCGCCAGGGGTCCAGGCGCCGAAATCGGTTGCAACCATGTTGGCGATGACGCGGCAGACATAGCGCTTCTGCGCCGGATCGTTGTTGGGCCCGGCGTGATAGCGCGCGACCGCCATGGTCCACGTTTCATGGCGTGCCTTCAGCTCCTTGAGAAAGCGTGCAGCGTATTCCACGTTCATACGCGGGTTCAGCATGCTCTCCAGGGTCGGGAACTTTTCACGATGGTACAGGTGATTGATCTGCATGCAGCCCATGTCGATCAGCCTTGCGCCGGATCGGCTCGCCTGCTCGAACTTCTGCATCGCTTCGACCGCGCTGTTCGAGAAGACCGCCTTGCCTTCGACATTCATGGCGTAGGGCTGCAGGCTTCCGCGCCTCCCGGTCTCGGTGAGACCCACGGAGTACAGCATTCCCAGGGGAACGCCATACAAGGCAGAGGCCCGCATCATCTCCCGCTCGCACAACCCAGACGGAGCCTGGGCGACGGCCGATGTCACGTGAATGGCGCTACAGGTAGATCCCGCCAGAGCTGCTGCTGTCAGCAATCCTATTCTGCTTGGGCTCATTGCGGAGTTCAGCCTCGTCCTGTCCATACTGGCCATGATGTTTGGAAGAATGGTTCTGGCTGTCTGCATTGCCTTGAAAATTTTGGTCTTGCATCCCCGACTGCGGACGCTGGAATGAATTTCGGTCATGGCTGGCTGACTCAGCAGTCTGGATATTGATCACGTCGGGCCGGTACCCGGAGGTTCTCAGCAGGCTGGAGAGTTTCTCGGCATCGTTTCTGAGGAGATCAGCCGTTTCCTGTTTCTCGACTTGAAGCTCCATCTCCAGGCTATCGCCGGAGAGACGCATCTTGATCGTCACAAGCCCCAGCTCCACCGGATTGAGCTGCAGGCTGAGAACCCTCAGAACTCCCCCCGAGGCGCGGGCCACGGCGACACGGTGCACGCCATCACCCTGGAGAGCGGGCTGGTGAGAGCCGGAGGCTTCCGACACATCATCCAGAATCGCTCTGGCCATCTGGTGAAGCGTTCCGGCCGGCAGTGAACCGCCCTCTGCTTTCTGTAGTCCCGGAGCAGTTTGCTTCTGCACCTCAGCGCGATCAGCCATGCGGCCAAGAGAAATCCTGTCGAAGCTCTTCTCCTCATCCCGCTGACGGAAACTGGTCGTCTCGGCGTCAGGAGTGACCCGCTCGTCGCCCGATCTTTGCTGCAGATTAAAATGAGGCTGCTTCGCTGCGGCTTCAGTGCTCTTTTTGACACCGAGATCGTCGGGAAGAGCTTCGGTCGAAAGGACGGTCGATTCAGCTGCCGACGTCTCTTGAAGCGCTGTTTCGAACCCCTCGACGACAGGCCGGAAATGGGTTTCCTGGTTCTGAACGGAGAGGGATAGCTTCGGCCCGATGGCAGGGCTCAGGATGCTGTCGGCCGTCGCGTCCGAGGTCAGCAGCGGCAGCATCGAAGAAGCACCGTTACGTGTTTCAGGATCGGACTGGCCGCCTCGACTCATCTGAGGCAGCATTCGGGGCAGAAGAGTCTCAAGAACGGAATAGGCCTGACTTCCCACCGGGGGAGCGACCGGCCCCGCCGCGGATCCGTCCGGCGCAGTAGCCGAGAGCAGAGCCTGCAACGCCGTCGTATCGATGGCAGGGGCCTCCGGGGCCTGTTCGGTCAGGCTCGACGGAGTGTCATCCTGAAGGAGGCTCACCCCTTCCCGGCCCTGCTCCCGCGAGAATCCTTCGAGCAGCGTGTCGAACCCCGCCGTTCCGGAGCCTTTGCCGCCCTGCTGAGCATCGGCCGCGGAGGAAGGACTGCGCGATGTCTGCGTCGCATCCGCAAGGCGGGATGGTGTCTGAGGCATGATGTCGAGACGGTTCATTGACTTACGGACGCCTGATTCTTGATGAGCTTGTCGACGCGGCTCAGGGCGTCACGGGCCTTGGATAAGGCCTGAAGCTGTTCCAGCCCTTGCGCTTGGGTGCTTGCGCCCGCCGCCTTCTCGGTGGCAGCCTTGGTGAGCAAAGGCTTTGCCTTGTCAGCCAGGGCGACAGGCGTGCCCGGCATCGTCTGAATGTGCCCTGCCATTGCAATAGCGGCCTCCAGCAGATTCACATCAGTGGCCGGGAGAAGCAACCGGTCGATCTGGCGGAGTTCCTCGGCAGCGGCTTTGATGTCCACATGCGACGTAATCATGGAGGCCGCACGATAGAGCTTCGCGCGTGAGGCGCTCACTTTATCGCCCTCCACCAGTTTCTGCGCTTCCTCCGACAGCAGGCGGGCGGATTTCGTGAACCCTTGTTCGACGGAGGCGCGGGCGGCAAGAAGGTAGAGGTCCCGCCTTGCCTCCGGCTCCAGCTCCTGCATCATCGTGACAAAGCCTTCGAAGCGGGACTTGTCTTGACCGAAGTCGATGCGGGTTGATGCCGAAGCAAGACGCTGCCGGAAGTTACCGGCATAGATCGAATGCCGGAAGCGTCTCAGATAATCCGTTGCAAGAGATTGAAATTTCTCGACATGCCCGGTCTGGCTCGCGACGAACACCTGTCGACGCAGCGCAGCCTCTTCGAAAAGCGTGCCAGGAGCCTGGAGCCGCACGAAGTCGAGGAGCTCATCGGATTTCGCGGGATCCTTCCGGACAACCAGTGCCGACTGGACCAGTGCCAATTGCGCGCTCATGGTGGGTGGAAAGGTGCGCGGGTCCAGGGACACGAGTGCGTTGTAGGCGGTCTCCTCCCTCCCCTCCACATAGGCAAGGGCGCCTTCGACGAGAGGCCGGTCATTCTCGGTGACAACGGAGGAGCCAAGCTCCAAAAGCTTCCGAAGGAGGCTGGGATTTCCGCCGCTCAAAACAAAGGACACGGCGGCATGAACATTCTTGCCGCTTTGCCAGACCTCGGGTGCCAGTTCCATGAAGCGCATGTCCAGGACAGCCAATAAGCCACGCTGCCCGAGATGAGCCTCCGTCGAACCCGTTGCGATCTGATCCTGCATGAGATGCAGCGTGCGCACCATCTGCAGAGGACTGGGAGTCGCTAATGGCTTAGCCTTCTGCTCGACGGCAGGTTCAGCCGCTGCATCGGCAGGGCGGCTGCTCTCATTCGCGGCGCTATCCGCCGCAAACAGCAGAATCATTCCGAGAGCAGCGATCGGGCGCACGTTCACCGTCATTACTCCTGCAGAAGAATCTCGACTCGCCGGTTCTGGTCGGCATTAGGATTGGACGGGATCTTCGGCTCCCGGTCCGCATGCCCCTCGACGCGTACGATCCTCTTTTCGTCCAAGCCTCCCCGAACCAGCATATACAATGCCATCTGGGCTCTGGCATGGGACAGGCGCCAGTTGTCGTAAGTGGCCGACTTGAAGGGCCGGGCGTCGGTGTGGCCACGGATCACGATCTTGCCCGGCCGCGCCTGCAGGATCTTGGCGATTTCGGCCATGGCGCGAACGACCTTGGCGTGCGGCTCCGCAGACCCGACCGCGAACATGGTGAAGTCGAAATCATCCGTGAGGCTGATCAGGGTTCCCGCACCGGTGCGGCGAACCTCGATATGCGGCTGGGGCGTGACATCCCTGGTTGGCTGAACGGCTTTGAGGATTTCCCGCTTCAGCTCCGCCGCCTTCTGATCGGCGGCACTTGCCTCTGCAGCACTCTGTTCTGCGGAGGATCCGGAAGCAACGGCCTGGCCGCCTGCTAACGGCGCAGATCGCCCGTCCGGGGATGCCACACTGCCTGAAGGGGCCTGCTGTTGCGCCTTTTGGCCGGCCTGCGGCTTCTCGCTCAAGGACGCGATCGCATCAATGACGGCCTTTGACGGCGCAGACGGCGCCGTGCCCGGCTTCAGCGGCGTGTCCGTCTTCACTTCTTCGACGGGCGCAACCTGCCAATAGAGCGGATCGAACGGATCGCGGAAAGCCTCGCCGGCCTTCAGGCCAGGCACGTCGCTTTCGCCGGGAGTGACGTCGGCGCCAAGCGTATCGTGCGGCGTTGCCTCGATCTCGTCGGCGATCCGGGCGAGCACGGCATAGGGGTCCTGGAACAGAGCCCCTTCCTTGAAGCGAGGTTTCTGCAGCTGATGAGACTTGCCGCCCGTTCCCTCGCCGCTCCCCTTTTCCTTGCCGTCCTTTGTGTTGTCGGTCTCGTTGTCCGGGGGAACGTTCTGCGGATCGTCGAGTCCCTTCTTGTTCGGGGTCGACTCCGCAAGCTGCACCGGGTTGAAGTAGTTGGCCACGCCGCTACGCGTCTCCTCATCCGTCAGGCTGATGAGCCACATAACCAGAAAGAAGGCCATCATGGCGGTCATGAAGTCCGCGTGAGCGATCTTCCACGCTCCGCCCTTCACCATCTCCTCACCATCGCCGCCTCTTCTGACGATGACAATTTCGTGCTTGTCCGATTTCGACATCATGACTCAGCCTTCAAAACCTGCCCAAGCCGATCCGCCCATGCCTGCAGCTGTGTCTGCACGGTGGTATCGCGGGCGGTGACGCTCACCTCGACATGGTCGCCAGGGAGGAACTCTATCGTGCTTCCATGGGCCCCAAGATTCTCTTTCAGCGCCAGCAGGAGATCCTCGGGTCCCGCAATCTTCATCGGTCCTGTCTCTTCGCTGAGGAGAAGCGTTGCAAGCACCTCCTTGAATTCAATGACGCTCTGCTGACGGAAGGCCTCGGAAACGAAGGGCTTCAGGATGTTTGCAACCCTCTCCGAGAGCAGGGCTTCAATCCGGCCGACGCCCTCCACGATGAGCGTCGAGAGCTGATCTGCCTGCTGCTCTACCCAGATCACGCGCTGTGACGCCAGCTCCTCTTCGTAGCGGACCCTCTCAGCCGCAACCGCCTCTTCAAGCTGAAGCCGAGCAGCATCCCTCTCTTCGGCTCTCACCTTGGCTTCGACAGCTTTGAGGAGTTCAGCCTGCCGGTCGACTGCCGGTGGTGGCGGCGCGAGATCGGGCTCTGCTTTGGCCTTGACCGCACGGAGGATACCGCCTCCCAGCGGCCCGCTCCGGGGTGCGGGCGAGAAATCCTCCAGCAGGTTGGCGATTGCTCCTGCCATCACGCGGCCTCCCGCCCGAGCCACTGCTTCAGGACAGCAGCAGCATGCTCTTCGCTGAGCTCAATGATCTGCTCCAGCTTGCGCTGCGGCGTGCGGGGCATCTCGATGAGGTTCTGTTCTTCCCGGTCGAGAGCAGCCTGCAGCGCCTGCCGCCCATTCTCGTTCTCGGCCTCCTCTGCCTCGGCCGCGGCCAGAGCAGCTGCCTGCTCACGCTGAAGCTCGAGCTCGGCCTGATGGCGCGCCATCAGCATTCTCACGGCAGGACGCAGTCCGAACCAGATCATCATGGCGCACAGAGCCAGAATGGTGAGGGCATTCACCACCGTGCCGAACTGGCGCATGAGAATCTCGGTCAGGGACGGACCCGGCACCGGCTGCAGCATGCCGCCATCGTCAACGAAGCTCACAGCCGCGACCTTGATCTGGTCGCCTCGTGTCTTGCTGAAGCCTGTGGCCGATGAAACCAGCTGCTCGATCTCCGTGATCTTGGCGTCCATCTCCGCAGGAGTGGCATTCTCACCCAGCAGGGAGGCGATGCGAGACCTGTTCACCAGCACGGCAACCGAGAGATTCTTGATCTGGTAGCCGTCGCTGATGGTCTGGATCGTTTTCGACGAGATTTCGTAGTTGGTCAGCTCCTCGCGGCGCTGGTTGTCTTCGCTCGAGCTGTCACCCGATTCGGCGCGGACGCTATCGTCCGGCAGATTCTGCTGGACGGTGGTCGGCTTCTGCCCGCTCCTGTTCTGCGCGACTTCCGTCTCCTTGACCGTGCGGACCGAGCGCTCGACTTTCGATTCAGGGTTGAAGATCGTCTCGCTGGTATTGACCTTATCCGTGCTCAGCCGGGCGGCCACACTGATCTCGAAATTGCCGGTGCCGAGATAGGGCATCAGGGTGCGGCGGACGTTGTCCTGGATCTCCAGACCCACTGTCTTCTCAAGACGAGCCATCTTGCCCGTCGATGCATTGGAGGCATCATCCCCGGACATCAGGAGAGTACCGTCGGTATTCATGACGGTCACCTTGTCCACCGCCATGCCCGGGATGGCAGCAGCCACAAGGTGCCGAATCGCCTGGGCCGATGATGCATCGTCGGCCGGCGAGGTTCGGATGACCACGGAGGCGGAGGGCGCCTGCTGCTCGCGACGGAAGGAGCCGCGGTCGGGAAGAACGATGTGGACGCGGGCGGCCTTGATCCCCTTCATTCCCTGGATGGTACGCGCCAGCTCGCCCTCAAGAGCGCGAACCTTCGTGACCTCCTGCATGAAAGACGTCAGGCCCAGCGAACCGAGATCGTTGAAGAGTTCGTAGCCGGACTTGGTGCTGTGGGGGAGCCCCTTCTCGGCCAGGAGCATTCTGGCCGAGGCCGTATTGCCATAGCTGACCAGGAGAGCCGTTCCGTCGGCGCTCACATCGAACGGGATGCCGGCATCCTTGAGGACGGCGCCCATCCGGCCGACATCTTCGCGGTCCAAGCCGGTGTACAAGGTCTCCTGGGCCGGACGACTGAGGTAGTAGGCTCCGATACCGACGGACAGGAAGACGGCGAGGCCGATGGCGGCCAAGGCTGCAAGACGGCGCGGGCCCAGCAGCAGCAAACTACTCCAGAGTCTTTCGGCTTGTTGACGACCAGGCATGAAGAATCTCGGTACTGATAAAAGTTATCGAGACTACTTTTGCGTCGCCAACCTTGTGCGAAGGTTGCTGCCTCTCAGATTTCGCTCAAATCGTTGGCGAGGAGACTCCAGTGTCAGAAGTAGGAGCGTACCAGCCCGCTCACGAGGATGTTCCATCCGTCGATCAGGACAAAGAAGAGGATCTTGAACGGCAGTGCCAAGACGGTCGGCGGCATCATCATCATGCCCATGGACATCACCAGGGTGGCGACGATCATGTCGATCACGAGAAAAGGGAGCGCGATGAGGAAGCCGATTTCGAATCCGCGCCTCAGCTCGGAAATCATGAAGGCGGGAATCAGGATCCGCAGATCGATCTTCTCGCCCTCTTCGGGCTTCGGGTAATTGACCGCCGCCAGATCGCTGAACATCTGAAGGTCCTTCGGCCTCACATGCGTCAACATGAAATCCCGGAACGGCTCCGTCGTCTTGGTGAAGGCCTCGGTCTCCGAGATGCGATTCTCAGTCAACGGCCGAACACCTTCATTCCATGCCTTGTCGAACGTTGGCCCCATGACAAAGAAGGTCATGAACAAGGAAAGGCTGATCAGGAAGATATTCGCCGGGGTGCTCTGGAGCCCAAGCCCTGAGCGCAGGAACGAGAAGGCCACCACGAACCGGGTGAAGCTCGTGACCATGATCAGAAGCCCCGGCGCGAGGGACAGCACCGTCAGGAGAACGACGAGCTGAATCATGCGTCCGCTGACCGCACCCTCCCCTGAAGGGAGCAGTGACTGAAGATCCGCCAGCTGGGCATTGGCACTGGAGGCCAGCAGGATGAAGGCGCCGGCAAGGATCAGACGGAAAGGCATGGCAATGGTCTTTCGGAGAAATGAACAGACGGCTTGAAAACTCAGACTGCGTTCGACCTACTGAACGATAAGGGTTTCGAGAACAAGCTCCTGGACGACACCTTTCGAGCGCAATTTGACGCGCTCGTTCAGGTCTTCCCTGAGGTGCAGAAGCCCGCTCGGCCCCTGGATCTGCGCCAGCGACAGGGTGCGGAGATAGGCCAGGATGTCCTGCCGGATCTCGCCGGCCATCACGTCGGGGTTCTGCTCTTCGCTCATCTTGTAGACGATGGAAGCTTCCACCCTCACCCAATCCTCGGTCGAGGCAGCAAGATTCGTGACGACCGGAGCGAGCTTCTTGATCCCGATACTGCCTGCATAGGGGCTTGCGACCTCGGTCTTCTCGGGCTGAGCCTTATACTTCTCTTCGACGCGCTTCTCGATGCCGGAGACCATGACGAGCCCGAATCCGCCTCCGATCGCCGCCGAGAGCAGGGTCAGGAGGCCGAGCGTCAGGAGCCACCTCAACGATCCCTCCCGGGCCGGTGCGCTGTCGGCTGGGGCCGGAAGAGCCAGTGCCTTGGCCATCGTAATGATCCTCTTATTCCGCCTAGAAGGGAGTTAGAACGTCGAACAGCTGCTGCCCATAGGCAGGTTGCTGGACTTCCATGAGGCGCCCGCGTCCGCCATAGGAGACCCTAGCCTCGGCGATCTTGTCGTAGCTGATGGTGTTCTTCGGCGAGATGTCGCGGGGCCGCACGATGCCGGCGATGTTGAGAACGCGAACCTCGAAGTTCACGCGCACTTCCTGCGATCCGCTGATCACAACGTTGCCGTTCGGCAGGACCTCGTTGACGACCGCGGCAACCGACAGGCGCAGCTTCTCCGAGCGATCGATGGTTCCCTGACCCTTCGAATCGGATGAGGAGTTGATGCCGGCATCCGCCGTTCCATCCGCGTTCCAGCCTTTGAACGAGAAAGCATAGTCGAGGCCTGCGCTGACTGAGGATCGCCTCGACCGGTCGCTGGCGTTTTCGAACTCCGCCTTGTCGTCGATCTGGATGTTCACCGTCACGATATCGCCCACCTGCCGGGCCCGCGGGCTGGTGAAGAGGTCGGCACTGGCATTGCTCCAGGTCGAGTTCGCCGCCGCCGGACCGGTGCCCTTGAACAGGTGCGGGAGGGGCTCACGCTCAACGGCGATACCCGAGCCGACCGGCGTCATGCCCGGCTCACGCCCCAGATCCTCCGGCCTTGTCGCGCAGGCGGCGAGGAAACACAGGCCAACGATGGCAATGAGATGCTTCAATTTTGCCTCACGGGGTTCTTTTCACGCTTGGGAGCGTCGGTAATGACATTGGCCAGTTGAGCAGCCCGAGCCGGCTCCATCTCGTTCAGGACCGCGCTCGCGGCTCGCGGATTGAGCTTGGCGATCACGGCTGCGGCGATCTCCTCGTCCATGTTCATGAGCTGGAGAGCTGCCGCGTCCGGGCGCATCCGCGCGTAGATCATGACGATCGTCTCATCCGCCTTCTCCAGAACCTCGTTGCGGCGCTTGAGCCATTCCTCGTACTCGGCGCGCTTCGCCTCCAGGACCTTGATGCGGCCCTCGATTTCCTTTTCCATGTCGGCAAGCGCCTGCTTCTGCAGGGCAAAGCGCGCATCGGAGGCGGCATCGGCAATATTGGTGCAGTACTGGTTGTTCTTGGCAGACGCATTCGCATCCTGTGCCTGAGCACCGCTGGAAGCCACGGCTGCCAGGATCAAGCTGCAGACCGCCATTCGCCGAAAATTCTGGCACGACATGCGAGAGATCATTGGATCACCAACTCCGCTTGAAGAGCTCCGGCCGTCTTGACCGCCTGGAGGATCGCGATGACATCGGACGGCTTGAGGCCCATCTGATTCAAGCCTTTGACGAGGGTCTGCAGATCCGAGCCTCGGACGATCGCGAGGGGCACCCGCTCCTCCGCCGCAGTGATCTGCGTGCGCGGCACCACCACCGTCTGGCCCATCGAGAACGGATCCGGCTGCGAGACTTCGGGCGTCTCCGTCACACGGATCGTGAGGGCCCCGTGAGTGATGGCCACGGTCGAGATTTGCACGTTCTTGCCGATGACGACCGTCCCGGTTCGCTGATCGATGACGATGCGGGCAGGCGTATCAGGCCGGATCTCAAGGTCACCGAGTTCGGCAATGAAGCGGGTCGCCGCGATGTTCTTCGGCTTCTGCAGAACGACGGTTCGGAAGTCGCGGGGGGACGCAACGCGGACGCCGAAACGCTGCTGAGCATACTGGTTTATCGCATCGGTGATCAGGGTCGCCGTCTTGTAGTCGGGGTTCTTGAGCTCGAAGGCGAGTCCGCCGACGGCATCGAACCCTCCCTGAACCTCACGCTCGATCAGCGCCCCGTTCGGAATGCGGCCGGCCGTTGCAACGCCGGAGGTCAGGGTCTCGGCCTGCCCCTGCGCGGAGAAGCCGGACACCACGATCGCCCCTTGAGCAACCGCATAGACCTGGCCGTCGCCACCCTGCAGGGCAGTCAGCATGAGAGTGCCGCCTTTCAGCGAAGTCGCATCACCCATGGAGGTGACGGTCACGTCGATGCGCGATCCTGTTCCGACGAAGGGCGGCAGGTCTGCGGTGATGATGACCGCTGCGACATTGCGGGTGCGCAGGTTGATGTCACGAACGTTCACGCCCATGCGGTCAAGCATGGATTGCAGGGACTGCTCGGTGAACTGGGAGTTGCGGAGGGTGTCGCCCGTTCCCTGCAGGCCCATGACGAGGCCATAGCCGATCAGCTGGTTGTCCCTGACGCCCTGGACAGACGCCACATCCTTGATGCGGGTGGCTGCCTGAGCCTGCACGGCAAAGAGAGCGGCGAGGAGATAGACGATGACGCGGAGCATCAATAGACTCCAATTCGGACACGGCCGTCGGCCTGAACGCGTCCGGTGATGATCCGCCCGCTGTCGACATTCTTCACCTGGATCGTTTCACCCATGGTGCCGGACTGCAGGGGAATGCCCACTCCCATGATCGAGAGCCCGCCTTCCTCGAACACGATCTGGGCCTGAACGCCCCGTGTAACGAGCTTCGGATCGTCAACCGCATTCATCGGGATCGGCTCACCCGGCAGGAGGGTCCGGCGCGCCATCTTCCCGGTCAGGACGCGCGGGGATTCAACAACTGCGGTGCGGTAGCGGTAATTCTCCGGAAAGGCCCTGTCCTTGAGCATCGACTCCTGGATCGTATCACCCGCATAGATGGTGACGGCTGGAACCGGAAGGATACGATCCTCGGCAGCCGCACCATGCAGCGCTCCCACGCTGACGACGATTGTGGCAAGAACGATCTGGACGAAGTGTTTCATGATGAGATCACCCGGATGCCGCCTTTAGCGGATGCCCTTTGAGACGGTTCCGGCCATGTCGTCCGCGGCCTGGATGACCTTGGAGTTCATCTCGAAGGCACGCTGAGCCGAGATCAGATTCGTGATCTCCTTGATGGGATCCACGTTCGAGGCTTCGAGATAGCCCTGATGGATCTTTCCGTAGCCGGGATCGGACGGGATGCCCACGGCCGGAGCACCCGAAGCCAAGGTCTCGCGGTAGTAGTTGCCGCCGATGGGCTCCAGGCCGGCATCGTTGGCGAAGTTCGCGAGAGTCAGCTGGCCCAGGTTCTGCGGCTGAGCCTCTCCGGCGATCTTCGCGAAGATCTCGCCTGACTCGTTGATCGTCACATCGAGCGTGTTGGGCGGAACGATGATGGGCGGGTTGAGGGTGTAACCGTCGAGGGTGACGAGCTGCCCGTCGCCGTTCTTGTTGAAGGAACCTGCACGGGTATAGACGATCTCGCCGCTCGGCGCGTTCACCTGGAACCAGCCGCGTCCGTTGAGAGCGAGGTCGAACTGGTTCGAGGTGTTCGTCAGGGATCCCTGCCGGTGGAGGTTGCGGATGGCCGCCGTCTTCACGCCCAGGCCCAGCATGGCCCCTTCGGGCACAGGGCTGGATCCCGCCTGGTTCGGAATCGCCTGGGAGCGCTCGGTTTGATAGAGAAGATCCGTGAACTCCGCCCGTGCCGCCTTGAAGGCGGTGGTGTTGACGTTCGAGATGTTGTTGGCAATCACCTCGACATTCAGCTGCTGCGCGTTCATTCCGGTGGCAGCAATCGCAAGCGCTCTCATTGTCTGATCCTCTTAAATCGCCATCCGGGCGATTTCCTGATAGGCCGCAACCACCTTGTCGCGGATGGCGATCGCTGTCTGAAGTGTCTGCTCGGCGGACATCACGGCCTCGACCACCTGCTGCACCGAGGCTTTGCCCTGGATGCCGGCAATCGATGCAGCCTCGCCCGCCTTCATGGTGTCGACGGCTGACGTGGCCACTTGAGCCATCATGTCGCTGAAGCTCACCTGGGAGGCGCCTGTGACAGCGCCTGCGGCCGGCGCAGTCGTGCCGAAGGCCGGAACGGCCGTGACCGACGCTGGGCTGTCGATCATGGAAGAGATGGAGGATACGGCACTGATCATATCAGCCTCTCATGAGATCAATGGTTGCGGTGATCATGGCGCGTGCCTGCTTCATCATCTGCAGATTGGCCTGATAAGAACGATTGGCTTCCCGCATGTCGGCCATCTCGATCAGCATGTTCACGTTGGGCTTCTTGACCATGCCGTTCTCGTCGGCGGCCGGATTTCCGGGGTCATATTCGACCGGGAAAGGCGCCTCGTCCTGTCCAACATCCTTCACCGACACGGAAGCCGCACCGAGCGTCCGTTCAAGCTCGGAGCGAAAGGTAATCGTCTTGCGTGTATAAGGATCGGATCCCGGAGTCCGACCGGTCGAGTTCGCGTTGGCGATGTTCTCGGAGACCACACGCAGACGCGCCGACTGCGCTTCGAGACCAGCGCTGGACAGTTTGCCGGAGGCAATCAAAGGATCGATCATGACGGGGTCCTCACGCTGGTCAGCAGCATTCTGTGAAATGACTTCACGATGGTCGTGTTCAGGGTGTGCTGGCGATTGACCTCGCCGGCCTTGATGAGTTCCTGCTCGAGGCTCACGGAGTTCTTCGAGTAAACCGTGTCCCAGCTCTCGGACTTCTTCACCTTCGTAACTTCTGCGCGCGAGGGAGAAATCCCGATATGACCGTTGTTCGTCGCCGCCATGACCAGCTTGGTCTTGTCGAGAACATCGGCAAAAGGCTCAACATCCCGGGCGCGATAGCCGGGAGTATTGGCATTGGCGACATTGCCGGAAATGGTCGTCTGGCGAGCCGCAAGCCACTGGGCCTGTCGCGATGCCAGATCGAACAGATAGACAGGTGCCGTCACAGGAATCTCCGAGCAAACATGGTAAAGAGGCATTTAAGCTTCCAACCTTGCACGAAGCTGACCTGGCCTCTGCCGATGCCGACGGCATAGATTGTGAGGCCAAGCCGCGTCTTCGAATTTTCAGCTTGTGGGCGCCATGCCCTCTACTGATTGGCCTGGGACTAGGCGAAACTCTGTTATGCTCCGGTGATATGAAATTACGCTGCAGTGTGCGTCTGAGCGCTACCATGTCGCAACCGAATCAGTTGCTTTTCAGCCAGCTATCCTCATGAAGAGCGCGGTCGCCGAAACACTGTCCCATGACGCACGATCCTGCCGGGGCTGGGGATTTGCGCGATCATTTGCCAATACGTTAAAAACCTGCAAGCAACGCAGCGCTTGGGTTGGGGGGTTATGACTCATACATCTGCGTTAAGGGACCCTATGAGTGGGCCTACGGTTCACGCGAGCCCTGATCCTGCCCGCGTCCTCAACGCCGTGACCGATTTTGCCCTGATCACCCTAGATCAGTCAGGAAACATTATATCGTGGAATGTTGGTGCAGAGCGTATTTATGGCTGGCGATCGGATGAAATCCTGAACTGCCACTTCTCGCTTCTCTACTCCTCGGATGCGCAGCTCCGTGGAAAGCCGCTTCAAGATCTCACTACGGCGGCCTCTTCGGGACACTCTGTCGACCAGATACGCTGCAGGACCAAAGACGGCATTCACATCCTGTGCCGGGTAACGCTTGACGCGATCAGCTCCGATGCAGACGCGGATTGCAACTTTGTTTTAACGGCTCGCGACATCAGTCGCTTCATGGCCGCGGAAGCGGCCCTCAAAACCCAGGAGGAGCGTTACCGGGCTCTCATCGAGGCAAGTTCGGCAATGGTCTGGCGTGCAGACGCCAGCGGGATGATCGTCGACGGGGCGCTGAGTTGGGACACCTCTCCTTCTACACCATCGGAGAATGGCGGAGACTATGCCTGGCTGGATGCTGTTCATCCCGAAGATCGAGAGCGCGTGACTGCCGCCTGGCTGGAGACGCTGGCTTCGGAGAAAGCAGGCACCGACGAGTATCGAGTGCTTGCGCCTGACGGCGAATTCCGCTGGGTCCTGATGAGAGCCGTTCCTCTTCACGATGCCGATGGCGTGGTTCAGGAATGGATCGGGACCGTTACGGATGTCCATGAGCAGAAGCTGGCCGCTGAACGGCTGCGCCGAAGCGAAGAGCAGTACCGCGCCCTGATTGAAGCCAGTTCCGCCATCGTCTGGCGCGCGGCGACAGATGGGGCAATCACCAAGGTATGGGGGTGGGAGACCTTCAGCGGCCAGTCGAACGAGAACTATACGGGCTTCGGGTTCCTCAACACCGTCCATCCGGACGACCGGGCAAAGCTTCTCACGCAGTGGCAGGCCATTCGCACGGCGGAAGAACCGGGGGCGGTCGAGTACCGCGTCCGCCGCCTCGACGGCAAATACCGCTGGATGCTCACCAGGGCAGTTCCCCTGCTGAATGAGGACGGCCAGGTTCAGGAATGGGTCGGCACCGTCACGGATATCCATGATCAGCGCCAAGCCGAGATGAGACTGCGCAGCAGCGAGGAAAGGTTGCGCTTGGCCATCGAAACGACAGCCCTAGGCATCTGGGATCAGGATCTTGTCACTAGTCGCCGCCAGTGGATGCCCGAGGCACGACAGATCCTCGGCTTGGCACCGGATGTGACCATCACGCGCGAGGTCATCCTCGATTGCGTTCACCCCGATGATCGTACCCGAATGGCGAGGACCTTCTATGATGACCAGCCGGGCAGCGACCTGACCTACAGCGGCAGCTTCAGGATCATCCGCGCTGATACGGGAGAGGAGCGCTGGGTTACGGCCATCGGCCGCACCTTGGTCGATGACGATGGACGGCCTATTCGTAAGATCGGAACGGTCCAGGACATCACGGAGCGCAAGCTGGCAGAGAATGCACTGCGATCGAGCGAAGAGCGCCTGCGTACAAGCGAGGCGCATCTCCGATCCATTCTCGAGACCGTTCCCGACGCCATGGTCGTAGCCGACGAAAGCGGTATCATCCGGTCCTTCAGCGCTACAGCAGTGAACATGTTCGGCTACCAGCCTGAGGAGGTCATCGGCACGAATGTCAAGTTCCTGATGCCCCTGCCCTACCGCGAGCAGCATGATGGCTATATCCGCCGTTATCGCGAGACGGGAGAACGGCGAATCATTGGAAGCGGGCGTGTGGCGGTTGCCCAGCGCAAGGATGGCTCGACCTTCCCGATGGAGGTTCAGGTCGGAGAGATGCAATCGGATGGGGAGCGCTTCTTCACCGCTTTCATTCGCGATCTGACGGAGCGCCAGCGCACTGAAACCCGGATGCAGGAATTGCAAGCCGAACTCGCCTACATGTCCCGCTTTACAGCCCTGGGAGAGATGGGCTCGACATTGGCCCATGAGATCAACCAACCTCTCACAGCCATCACAAGCTACCTGAAAGGCTGCGGCCTCATCCTGAGCAACGTGGAGGGCGATAAGATATCCCTCGTTCGCCATGCCGTGAACGAGGCTGCCGAGGAAGCGCTGCGCGCTGGCGAAGTCATTCGGCAATTGCGGGAATTCGTCGCCAGGGGGGGAAGCGAGCACCAGATCGAGGGACTTCAGCGTCTCGTGGAAGAGGCCAGTGCCTTGGCTCTTGTGGGTGCCAAGGAGAAGGACGTGAAGGTCGAATACGACTTTCCGTCCGAGAACCCGCTGGTCTTCGTGAATCGTGTCCAAATCCAGCAGGTTCTGCTCAACCTGATCCGCAACGCCATTGAGGCGATGCAGGAATCGGACCGCCGCGAACTGGTGATCAGGGCAAGGCCTGTGCCGCTCGAATCCATGGTTCAGGTCAGCGTTCAGGACACGGGATCCGGGATCGCCCCGGAGGTCTTGAAGAACCTTTTCAAGCCATTTACCACCACGAAGCGAAGCGGCATGGGCGTGGGGCTCTCGATCAGCCGGACGATCGTGGAATCCCATGGCGGCAAGATCTGGGCTGATTCGGCTCCCGGTGAAGGCACCACCTTTCATTTTACTCTGAGAACCGTCGACAAGGAGGACATGGCCAGTGTCGAACACGCCGATCGTGTATGTGGTTGATGATGACGTCGGGGTGCGAAAGGCTCTCTCCTTCCTGCTGGTGTCCGCTGGCCTGAACGTTCGCCTGTATGAGTCCGCCAAAGCCTTTCTCGACGAGGTCAGCGATCCCGGACAATGCTGCATTGTCACGGACGTGCGGATGCCCGGCATCGACGGCCTGGAATTTATTCGGCGCCTCAATGCGCGTGGATTGAACGTCCCAGTTATCGTCATGACCGGCCATGCGGACATTCCACTCGCCGTCGAAGCCATGAAGACGGGGGCCATCGACTTTCTCGAGAAGCCTTTCCGGGAGGACCGCTTCCTAGAGGTCGTCCGCTTTGCGCTGGTCTGCGACGAGAAGAGCGTTCGCAGAAATCAGGAACTCCTCAGGACCCAGGCGCGGCTGCAGTCTCTCTCGCAACGGGAGCGGCAGGTGCTGGACGGCTTGGTCGCCGGCAAGGCCAACAAGATGATTGCCCACGAGCTGAACATCAGCATCCGGACCGTCGAGATTCATCGCTCAAACGTCATGGCGAAGATGGAAGCCAAGAGCCTCTCCGAGCTGATCCGCATGGCCCTGTTCCTAGAGGTCGCGACGGGAAGCTAAGCCCACCAGCAGTCAGCGTCGGGGCTCAGGCCACTGTTTTGCAGAGAACTGCGAAGGTCGAATTGACTGAGGCCTGAACCTGCCGGAAGCACAACAGTCTTATCGATGCCACCAGTCCCGCGCAGGCGTGTTAGGGCAGCTTCTTCTCGACCCATCTTCCAACCTAGAATTCTGGTGCCTCAATGGCCAATGTCAGACAAATCCTTCCGACGCCTCGGGAACGTGGCGACGAGGCACCCCAGGAAGAAGCTGGTACCCGGCAGTACGCTGTCTCGAACCAGAATCGATGGTCGCGAACCACTCTCGACTTCAGGGATCTATCCCAGGATGCCTGGTGTGAGCTGACTTTCCAGATCTGCTGGCACCCTGAAGAAAAAAGCCGGACAGCACATGATTTCGCCGTCATCGGTGTCGACTTCCTGACTGAGGATGGGTCGAGCATCGACTTTGCCTATGCTCCGGGTTTGACCAGGGCTCAGATCGACCCTCACAGCTGTCACGTCGCGGGACCCGACTACTACGACCGGAGCAGCGATCAGACACACAGTGGAAGGGTTCATTGCACCTTTCTGGTTCCTTCTCCTGCAAAGCACATCTCGGTCAGCGTCCGCAGCTGGCGCAACTCCCATCCGTTCACGATTCTCGACCCGAAGCTCCTGCAGGTTGGCCAACCTGCAGGTGACGATACCCAAGCAAACTCAACGCGCGCAGTTCAATCTCCAACCCTGAATGACCCTCGCCGCTCCTGGGTTCGACTGAAGACTGAGCCCGCATGGCTTACCTTTGGAGTTGTTCCGGCCAAGACACTTTTTATCCGTGGCCAGCTAATCAACCAGAATGTAGGCGCCGAGGGAGCCTTGGCCCGGGTCATCTTTCGCAACAGGAACGGGGAAATCGTCGCCTCGCCGGACGATCTGCCGACCTCGCCTGTTGTCGGAACCTACATCGACATTCCGGTGAACCGGCAGACGAGGCGCTTCACGCTTGAGCTCACCTCACCGGATCAGGCCGTAACCGTGGACCTTGGCTTTCAGGTCTGGCGCGATGAGGCACAGATCAGCCTTGTAACACCGCTCGAGACTTCATTAGGCGACGATCTTCTGCTCGAGAACATCCTCAGCGAGGAGTTCTCCGATGCCTCCACTCTTGTCGGTGAAATCTTCGGACGCCTTCGACCAGCCTCTGGTTCTAGTACCAATATCGGGCATGCCAACCTGATCGATCGCCAGACCCTGGCAGCGGCTCCGACCATACAAGACAAGCTGCAAGCGGTTCAGCAAGGTCAATCGACAACCTTTGCCGGGGATCAGCTTACTCTCGGCAGCTTCCCGGCATGGCCGTTGCCTTCAGCACCGGACTGGACCGAAGATCCTTATCAGTCGCCCGCCTGGCGTCTGGAATATCAGTCCCTGTCCTGGCTCTTAGATCTGGTTAGCAGTCAACAAGCAGGAGGAGTGAACAGAGCCGTTGACCTTGCCGTCACTTGGTCGCGTGCCAATCCGCCAGGCCACTCCAAGGATCCTCTTAGTGCCTACCCTGCGTCTGTTGCCATACGCACAGATGTTCTGCTCCAGTTGCTCGCAGCTGCGACTTCGCTTAAAGGCAGGCCGGCTGAAAAATCGCGCACGCTCGTTGCGGAGGTTATTCAGCATGGCTTCGCGCTCGCCGAGATTTTGAGTCAGAACATCTTTCTGCATTCCATGCTGCAGGTCCGGGTTGCCTGCGCCCTCCTGAGTGCCTCGGCCGGTCTCCCGAACTTTCCTCTTTCCCCCTATTGGAGATCCGTAGCCCTCGCCCAACTGCGCAACGGCTTCGACCATCTCCTCGGTCCCCAGGGCTCATCGAATGAGCAGTCCCAGCATTGCCGACTGGAGCTCACCTCAATCGGGATGATTCTGGCCCAACACCTCAAGGATCAACCTGAGGCCGAGGACCTCCGGCAGCTTCTCGATAACCGCCTGAAAGACAGTCTGAAAGCCCTAGTCGCGGCGACGGACCCGGCGGGCATGCTTGCTCCATTCGGAGACACTCCGAGCAAACTCCACCATGCCTCCTGGCTCCGGCGCCTCATCTCAGGATATGGAAGACATCTCCTGTCGGATCAGGCCCTCGCAGAGGAGCTGGCGTACCCCTTGGGCCCGAGGCTTCATACATCGGACCATTCCGGGCTGATCACCTTCCGAAACTATGTGCAGAGGCCGGACTGGAGCTATCTCTGCGCCTCGATCAGCGAGCAGAGGCACGACAACGGACATCACGACTGCACCTCGTTCGTTTACTCCGCTCGCGGAGTGAGATGGATTACGGATTCAGGTGGCTCGGGAGTTATGGAGGCAGGTCCTGTGCGTCAGTACTTGCTCTCGTCCAGGGCTCATAATGTGGCCATGCCGGATTCTCGTGAGCAGACATCTGGCTTGGGCTGGGTCGAGGCAACGGTCTCGCTCGAAAAAGCCCATGCGGTGAGGGTGGGCACAAATGTGCACGGCCCCTGCTACGATCACTCACGCATCTTCGTGTGCCTGGACGACATGAACGCGGTCGCCGTCTTTGATCGTTTTCGATCGTCCCGAAGCACGACCAATGTTGATGCCAATCTTCACTTCGAGGACAACATTGCGGTTGCTCTTGCTAACAGCAAGCTCGCTATCGCCTTTCACAAGCGGGATAGGCTGCGGATCATCCCTCACCCTGTTGCAGGGCAGTTTACAGGCTTCACGGTTCAGAATGGACGCGCCGGCCGAGCCGGTTCCATGCAGGGCTACCTCTCAGACGGCACCGGCGGCCTTAAGTCCTCCAATGTGCTGAACTATGGCTTCACCGGCACGTCTGAAGTATGCGGAGGCGTAGTGCTTGCAGTAACGGAAGACGGCTTGAAGAGGCTCATGGGTCTTATCGCCTCGCAACGGGTGCAAGATCTGTTGAGGTAACACGTACGGCAAGTCTGCCCACTTGGCGACACGAGCCCAGCTTTCTAAGGCTGGGCTCGTGTCGCGCAACTCGGATTAGTTGAACAACGCGTCGATATCGTCCTGAGACGTCACGCCATTATCATAGGCCAAAGCGGGTCCATTCAGGAGGGCTTTATCCCCCTGACGTTTCGGATCGTCGATCGTTTCGACATCCTTGAAGCTTTCCATGCCACCCCAGATTTCCATCATGTGATGAACACGTTCTTCAACAAACTTCATCGCGCCGACGACCTTGCTGATGCGCTGGCCGGTAATGTCCTGGAAATTGCAGGCCTCGAAGATGCTGATCACGTGATCGAGGATCTCACGAGCGATATCCTGATCACTTCCGGCCAGCCTGGACGAGAGATTGCTGGAGAGATCGTCAATCCTTTCCGCCGCTGCCAGGATGGAGTTGGTAGCCGTTTCCGTCCCGGTGACGATGGCACCAAGTTCGTCCGTAACCCGGGTGATTTCCTTCCCTTGAGCTCCGGCATAGCGAAGCGTGGCGATCTCTTTCTTCGTGCGCTCGATTGCTTCATAGATGGAATCGAGCTCTGCCTTCAGGCGAAGAGCCTCCTGCATGTCACGGCGGTGCTCCTCCAGCAGAGAGGTCGAGATCTCCTTTGCAGGTACGATCGACTCCTTGATAGCTGACAGCATGCCCATGACTTCGGAATGACGTTCCAGAACTCCCTCGTCACTTGAAACAACGCCCAGGTTCGCCTCGATGCGATAGCTTTTCCTGTGGATCATGATCTTGTTCTCGTTCTGCTCACGCACCAAAGACAGCGCTGATTTTCGAGCGCAGGGTATCGGCGTTGAAGGGCTTGACGATGTAGTTGTTGACGCCGGCCTGCTTGGCCGCGACCACGTTCTCGGTCTTGGCCTCGGCGGTGATCATGATGAAGGGCAGGCTGCCCAGCTCCGCGTCGGCCCGCACCTGCTGCAAAAGCTCGAAGCCGGTCATGGGCGCCATGTTCCAGTCGGAGATCACCAGCCCGTACTTCTTCTCCTTGAGCTTGCCCAGAGCCTCCGAGCCGTCCTTCGCCTCGTCGACGTCGTTGAAGCCGATCTGCTTCAGCAGGTTGCGGATAATGCGCAGCATCGTCTGGTAGTCGTCAACGATGAGAACGGGGGTGGATAGATCAAGGCTCACGGCAAACTTCCTGTATTCTGATTACATATAATGAAGCACATGCGCTCGGAGAACGGGGCTTACGCAGCTTCCCGCTCCGTCTCGAAGGCAAGGACGGCGTCAACATCGAGCACGATCAGCAACTGGTCGCGCAACTGATGAACGCCCTGCGACAGGCCCACCCAGCCTCGATCCATGTGAACCGGGTTCGGCTGCATCTCGTCTGGATCCAGCTTGAGGACCTCACCAACCTCGTCCACGAGCAATCCGTAAGCCTCGCCCTGGTTCTCGAGGCCGACAGCCATGCGCCGTCCTGCTTCGGCGCTGTCGCCCAGTCCCAGTCGACGTCGCAACGACACCGCGGTGACGACCCGCCCACGGAGATTCAGAAGACCTGCGATCTCTCCCGGCGCGAGAGGAACGGTTGTCATCTCGCTCACGACAAAGACATCGTGTACGCGGCTGATCGGCAGTCCCAGCAACTGTCCGGCCACCGTGACCGTTACGAACTCCATCTGCTTGGAGGCTGTTTTCGCGTTCCCCGAAGGGGTTGAGTCTATGAGCTTCATGATTAAGCAGCCTCTTCAAGCGTTCCATTGAGCTCCGCGAGAGCGGAGAGCAGGCCTCTGCGGTCGATTTTCGAGACGATCTCGGAAATGTGCAGCTTTCTGGCCAGGGCAATCTGCTGCGGGTCGGGCTTGACGGTTAGACCGATCACAGGAGTCACGCTGTGATGCGGATCGGCCCGCAAGGACGCAACCAGGGCAAAGCCGGAATGTCCTGAAAGCTCAAGATCCGTGACGACCACGTCAACGTGCAGTCCGTTCGATAGCAGGCGAACAGCCTCCTGTGCGGTCGAAGCGGTTTGGACGCGATATCCGGACGCCTTCAGAACCGGCACGAGCATGTCCCGGAAGAAGGTCGAGCTGTCGACGAGGAGCAGAGACCGCTCCGGCCCGCCCTTTCGCTCCTTGCGCGACCAGGTCTCCAGAACCATCGGCAGGTAGTGGGCGACATTGACGATTTCGGTGGTGCGCCCCCTGACGACGGCAGAGCCGACGAGATCGGAGCGCTCGGCCAAAAGTTCGATGTCCAGCTTGTCTTCCACGATGTCGACAATCTCGGCAACTGCCAGACCCATGGACACATCGCCGTCCGAGAACACCAGCAGCGACTGCATGCCTTCACGCTTGATCGTGAGTTCTTCGTCACAGGAGACCAGCGGCATCAGGCGGCCGCGGTACTGAACGACGGGGCGGCCGCTCGACCATTCGATCGTGGATGCTTCGATCTCCTCAAGCCGCGTCACCAGGGAAAGCGGGACAGCCTTCAGGCTCTCGCTCCCGCCACGGAAGACCAGCAGGCTTGTCAGTTCGTCCGCAGCAACGACCGCTTGCTCAGGATCCGCATCGCCCTGGAACTCATTGCGGTCCGACTCCGAACCCACCATGCGGGCGAGACCGTTAGGATCAATGATCAGCACGACGGCGCCGTCGCCCAGGATGGTGTTGCCTGAGAAGAGCTGGATGTGCCGCAGCTTCGAGGACATCGGCTTCACCACGATTTCCTCGGTATGAAACACTCCGTCGACGAGAATGCCGAAGCGCTGATGTGCGACTTGCGTTACGACCACGAAGCCGTGATTGGCGTCCTCATTTCCGGACAGACCCATGACTTTCGACAGCGGCACGATCGGCAGCAGACGGTCGCGCAGGCGCAGGATCGGTGTTCCGTTGATGCGCTCGATCGAATGCTCCGAGGCGGGCGACACCCGGACGAGCTCCGATACCGCAATCTGCGGAATGGCAAAGCGCTGATCCTTGGACGACACGATGAGTGCTGCAACGATAGCCAGCGTCAGCGGGATCTTGATCGTAAAGGTCGTTCCTCGACCCTGCTCGGAGCGAATGTCGACGGTTCCGCCAATCAGCTCGATGTTGGTTTTGACCACATCCATGCCGACGCCGCGGCCCGAGACGGATGTGACTTTCGCGGCTGTCGAGAAGCCGGGGTGGAAGATGAATTTCGCCACCTGGGCATCGCTCATCCGCTCCAGTTCGGCGTCGTTTGCAATCCCCCGCTCGGCGGCTTTCTTCCTGATGGCTGCGAAGTTCAGCCCCTTGCCGTCGTCGGCAATCTCGATCGTGATGGAGCCGCCTTCGTGATAGGCGTTGAGGCGGATCGTGCCCTTCTCGTGCTTACCGGAAGCCTTCCGTTCGGCCGGGCTCTCGATGCCATGGTCCGCCGAGTTGCGGACCATATGGGTGAGAGGGTCCTTGATGACCTCAAGGACTTGCCGGTCGAGCTCCGTGTCCGCACCCTGCATCACGAGCTCGATCTTCTTCGAGAGTTCGTTCGAAAGGTCGCGCACAACACGAGGCAGCTTCTGCCAGGCATTTCCGATCGGTTGCATCCGGGTCTTCATCACCCCGTCCTGCAACTCGGCCGTAACCTGCGATAGACGCTGTAGCGGCACCTTGTAGCCGTGATCCTCCGAGCTGCGCCGGGCGATCTCAAGCAGCTGATTTCGAGTAAGAACCAGCTCGGATACCATCGTCATGAGGTGTTCGAGCGTATCTACGTTGACACGGATCGTCTGAACCTTACCCGAGATGCCTTCGCCGGCCTCTCCTGCCTCAGACGATTCGCCATTCTTCTTGGGAGCCGTAGGTGCTGCAGCGGGAACCGCTGGCATCTCGCTGGATGCCTTCTCGGTAGGCTTCTCAATAACGAGACGAGCCGGTCCCGGCGCTTCGCGGAACGCGCGCTCCAGCTCATCGAGGGAAACCTCGCCCGGCTTCAGAGGGCGCTCAAGCACCTGGTAGGTCAGGGTGCCGGCGGTCACATCCTTCTCTGGACCGGGAGCCGCCTGAAAGGCACGCTCTAACTCGTCGAGCGAAACCTCACCCGGCTTCAGCTCCCGTTCGAGCACTTGGTAGACGGGAGTGGGCGAGGCTTGCGCCGTCTTTGGAGCCAGGGCAGCCTCCGGAGCAGATGGCTCCTGCGAGGCCATCCTGTCCAGCAATGCGATGAGATCGCCATCGGATCCTTCTGGTTCGGCGCCCTGACGCTCAAGCTCCCCGAGGATCTCCTTGATGCGATCAAGGGTGCTGAGGATCAGCGAAACGGCAGGAGTCGTGACCGCCATTCCGTCGCGGAACTTGCCCATGAGCGTTTCAGCTGCATGAGCCAGTGCTTCGAGCCGGGGCAGACCGAGAAATCCGCAGGTTCCCTTGATCGTATGAACCAAGCGGAAGATGTTGCTGAGGATAGCTTCGTTGTTCGGATCCTGCTCGAAACGGACCATCTCCACGTCGACCGTTTCGAGGTGCTCGTTGGTCTCGGTAAGAAACTCAAGAAGAAGGTCGTCCATTGCCGTGTCTCAACTCTTACTATGTGAACTGAATGGCGCCGGTCGTCTGGCGCTTCAGATTGGGAGAATCGTTCGGCCTTCACGCCGGCAATAAAGCGCTGAACCTCATGTTCAGACGTGGGAACTGAAGGGCAGGGATCGGATCAGGATTGAAAATCAGGGAAGCGCCTGCTGCGCATTGTCCGCATGCAGACGGTCGTCCGCGATATTCCGATCTTCATGATAGTGCCCCAGTACGCCTCGTTCACTGCATCACTTCGTCAGCCAATGCGGCTGAGCGGCTGGACCCGATCAACTCTTCGTCGCTCATCGGACGAAGAGTTGATCTATTGAGCTTTGCGCCTCTTGGGTCGCAGCCATGACGTTGAGGAAGAATAAGTCGGCGTTTCCTGCATTAGAGTTAACGCGCAGAGGGGTTGAGCGCTGAATCGACTCATTTTCAGATAAAAGCCGCACACCTTAACAGCATCAATGTTGCATTTGGCACTGATGCGTTGTCGGCGGAATCTGGCGACGTATTTGTCGCTGCAACCGGAACCTTCATCCGGCCGATCTGACAGAATTTGATCTGAGGGGGTTGTCGTTAACGAGGGGTCCGATGTTGAACGTCTGGAGACCGTGAGCGCCCAACATGGATCAGCAAAAATAGTATGGCTGCCGCAGCAAGCTGCGGCAGCCATACATTGAAGTCGTCAGGATCAGGAGGCGACACCTACATAGGAATAGCCGATATATCGCTTAGCATCGATCGGATCATAACCAAGGCGCTGCCGCAGCTTCTTGCGCAGCTTGCTGATATGCCCCTCGACGACACTGTCCTCGACATCATCGCTGTAGATCCCGTAGACCGCGTCGAAGATCTGCTTCTTGGTGAGCCGATGCCCCTTCTTGCGAACCAGATATTCGAGAATGTGCCTTTCACGGCGAGGGAGGGAGAGAGGAAGGCCATCGATCTCCGGATCGCGGCCATCAAAGAAGACCTTCAACCTGTCACTGCTGTCCTGAGCCTTCTTTCCTGAGTTCGCGTTCACGCGGCGCCAGACAGCCTCGGTGCGTGCGAGAATCTCCCGGACATGAACAGGCTTACGAACAACATCGTCGAACTTCGCAGTGAAGAGCTCCAGGGTCTCTTCGAGAGAGCGAACATCGCTCAGGGCGATGATTGGAGCCTTGGAGTAGCGCCGGATACTTTCGGCGGAATGAACCCGCTCTTCGAAGGTGCCCAGCACGAAGCCCTGCACGGCCTCCAGGTCGGAATCCGAGGCCGTCTCCAGCCAATCGCTGAACTCGTCTGAGTATAAGCCAAGGGAGGATATGCCTTCACGCTTGAAGCTCGCAACATATCCAGACGTAACCATCTGCCGGTCATCGACGACGATATACATTTCTTCTGCCCCGCCTTAGTAATTAAGTGCGTTCATTAATTGTGTGCTTGCCGCTCACGTTTATTTACTTGATTCAGCTTCGTTAAGCGGCTGAGACAGAAACTATATTTTGGCCCTTCAACGGACAATACGTAAATAATGGGAGATGCCACTCGCTTATGGTTAATGCTCCTTAACCAACGTTAAGAAGACCTTTCGCAGGTAAATTGTCCCATCTGTTCACGGCAGAGCCGACCAAGCAGAAAGCACAAAGGATTGTCAGATCTCATGTTTTTCCAAAGCTGGAACGTAGCTTTCTCTCTCACTCGTCCCGGAAGAGCCGTTATGATCTCTTGTAACTACGTAGTTCCCGAAATTCGACGCTACGTAGAACCACCTACGCAACCTGCGAAGACAGCAGCGTCTCAAGGTCAGATTGCACGGCTCATGTCTTCTGCACTTCGGAGAATCAATGCTCTTTCAGGCGCCAACAACGACAGATTGCCATGCAGGCGAAACAGGGGCCTGCACGTTGGCGGGTGAGACGAATGGAAGGCCTCTGTTAACCCTGAAACGGGGTGTCGCGCCCCATTTCTTGACCTTGCGTAAGACGACAGCTACCCCTTTGGTTTGAGTATCTTTCGATAACTAAAGACAAGAGTTTATCAGCACTATGGCAGGTCCTCGTTGAGGACCGGCATGACGCACTGCCATTTTACCGGTCGGCCCGGATCATAGGTTCGCAACGGATCGAGTGAATGCTCGAGGCATGATGCCCCTCCGTTGGGTCGGCTCATCCGACATTTCTCAAAGCCCCTATGCTTCTCAACCGGCAGTTTTTGCATGTTAGAATGTCCTGGTCACAGCGAGCTGCCTCATTGGGAGGAAGTCGAACGCCTTGCTGCGCTCCGGAACTTCGCCATTCTGGATACAGCGCCGGAGGTTCAGTTCGACAACATCGCGAAATTAGCGGCTCAGATCTGCAATACTCCGATAGCTTGCATCTCGTTTCTTGACGAGCATCGACAGTGGTTCAAAGCCAGGATTGGACTGGAGTTCACACAGACCCCCCGCGAGAACTCAGTCTGCAATCATGCCATCCTGCAGCCAGGACTTTTCGTCGTCGCTGATTTGAACCTTGACCCGCGCTTCAATGACAGGGTTCGAATGGAAGGCGAACCCGGCTTGTCATTCTACGCGGGAGTTCCGCTCAAGACGAAAGAGGACCTGCCGCTCGGGATGCTCTGCGTTCTCGACTACATCGCGCGCCCTGACGGCCTCACCGAACAGCAAGGAGAAGCGCTTGCCACGCTTGCCGAAGCGGTCATGTGTCAGCTCGAGCTGAGACTGACCAGCAAGACGGCGGCCGAAAGCGAGGAGTTTACACGTCGTCTTCTGGCAAGCTCCGATGACTGCATCAAGGTTTTCGACCTGAAGGGGCGTCTCCGCTTCATGAGCCAAGGCGGCATGCGCGCCATGGAAGTCGAGGATTTTCGCACAATTGAAGGACGCCACTGGACCGAGATCTGGAGCAGCATCGCCGGCGAGGAGTCCGCCGCAGCCATTGAGGCGGTCAAGTCGGGCGGGATCGGTCGCTTTCAGGGGCCGTGCGCAACGATGACAGGAACCCAGAAATGGTGGGATGTCGTCGTTACCCCAATTCTGGGGCACGACCGCACTCCACAGGGCTTCCTTTGCATCTCCCGGGACATCACGGACTTTCGAGCCACTGAAGAGCGCCTTCGGAGAAGCGAGAAGCGCCTTCGCACCCTTGTGGATGCCATGCCGGCATCCATGAACTCCCCACAGGTCGTCTGGTTTAGCGCTCCGGACGGAGAGTTCACCTATTGCAACGACGTCTGGTACGAGTACACCGGCTTACGTGTCGAGGACGGACCGGCCGGGAGTTGGAGCGCGGTCATCGATCCGCTCCAGCGCGAGCGGATCCTCGGCATCTGGAATGATGCCCTCGGCAAGGGCACATCTTTCGAAATCGAAATGCCTTTGCGGCGAGCCTTGGATGGCATGTATCGCTGGTTTATCGTGCGCGGCCAACCCTTGAAGAACGAGCAAGGCAGGATCGAGCAATGGTTCGGCATCGCCATGGACATCCACGAGCGCAAGGAGTCGGAGCAGGCACTGAGGAAAAGCGAGGAGCGTCTGCAACTGGCACTCAAGGCCGCCCATATGATCGCGTGGGAGTTCAACCCGCAGTCCGGGGCGACCACCCGTTCCGAGAATTCTTTGGCGCTGCTTGGAATTAGGCCAAGCGTCGACATAACTTTCATGACCGGCATTCACCCCGATGATCATCAGAAAGTCGAAGGGTTCCTGCGTGAGATCCGTTCGGACGGGGCCAGTTCCATCGAGTGCCGCTATGTCCTGCCCAGCGGAGAGACGCGATGGCTGCGTGCCCGTGGCGAACAGGCCGGCCCTGATCGGATCGTGGGCGTTACCTTCGACATCAGCGAGCAGAAGGAAGCGGAACAAGAAATCTGGCGCTCAGCCAACCATGATGCCCTAACCGGTCTTCCCAACCGCACGCTGTTTCAGCATCGTCTCGATGCCGCTCTCGACCATGCACGGCAGAGCGGCACAAGTGTCAGCCTTCTCCTGATCGACCTAGACGACTTCAAAGACATCAACGATACGCTCGGACATGACGCCGGGGATGCTCTGCTGCAAGAAACGGCTCGCCGTCTGTCCACCATGGTGCGGGGATGCGATACCGTGGCACGGATCGGCGGGGACGAGTTCGCTGTCCTCGTCGTCGATCCGCTGAAGCTGGAGAACGCGACAAGGCTTGGCTCGTTGATCGCCGAAATGCTTCGTCAGCCGTTCATCTACCAGAAGCGGACGCTGATCAGCCGGGTGAGCATCGGCATCGCCGCCTTTCCCGATCATGACGGGAATCCGGCGGAACTCATCAAGGATGCCGATATTGCGATGTACCAGGCCAAGTCTCAGGGGCGAAACCGGGTCATCACGTATTCGCCCGAAATGCGGAACGTCATCGAGCAACGCGTCTCCCTTGGACGCGATATGCGCGAGGCCATTTCCAACGACGAGATTGTTCCCTTCTATCAGCCGAAGATCTGTCTCACGACAGGAGAGATCATCGGCCTTGAGGCGCTGGCACGGTGGCAGCATCCGACCGAGGGCATCCTCACCCCCGGGTACTTCGGCGCAGTCTTCGAGGATCACGATATCGCGGCGGCCATCGGCAAGAAGCTGATCACAAAGATTGCTGCGGATGTCCGCAGCTGGCTGGATCAGGACCTCCTGTTTGGCCGGATCGCTCTGAATCTCTCGCCAGCTGAGTTCGGTCAAGCGGCCATCGTCGACAACCTGTTGCGGACGCTGGATCGTTTGAGGGTACCGGCCTCATTGTTCGAGGTGGAGGTCACGGAAACCGTTCTACTCGGCAGGAACTCACACAACGTTTCCGAAGCACTCGCCCAATTCCGGCGGCAGGGGATCCAGATCGCACTGGACGATTTCGGCACCGGATATGCCTCCTTGACCCATCTGAAGCAGTTTCCCGTGGATCATATCAAGATCGACAGGAGTTTCGTGCGTGATCTTGAGCAGGACTCAGACGATGAAGCGATCGTAGCTGCGGTTATCAGCCTTGGAAAGAGCCTGCAGCTTCAGGTCACGGCCGAGGGGGTCGAAACGCATGGGCAGGCTCGGCGTCTGCGCGAGTTGGGTTGCGATCATGCCCAGGGCTTTCTGTATGCGAAGCCGATGGCCGCCTCACAGGTTCCGGATCTCGTAAGCCGGTGGAATTCCATGCTTGTGAGGCCCCGCTCCGATAAGGCGATGAACAGGTCTTAGCGTAAGCTACATTGGCAGCAGGCCGGGAAGTTCGAATCTCTATCTTGCAAGCTTCCGTCTGCCTTGCCGATCCTGTTTCCAGCCCCATCTGTCCCTCCGCGCCGTCGTGCCGGGATCAGCACCATGGGAAAGGGAGCTTGAAGAATGAGCGTCATCATCTCCAGTCCACACCTGCGCGCGCAGGTGTCTGCGGAGGGAGCCGAGCTCATTCGTCTCCAGGATGAGCAGGGTCGTGATTGGCTGTGGGACGGAGATCCTGCCTTCTGGACCGGGCGCTCCCCCCTGCTCTTTCCCATTGTCGGTCGTGTGAGTAACGATCGCATCCGTGTCGACGGATTGGAGTACGAGCTGCCCAGGCACGGCTTTGCCCGCACGTCCCGCTTCGAAGTCGAAGAGGCAAACCCATCTCAATGCCGCCTTCGCCTCTGCTCGAGTGAAGCTACGCTTCAGCGCTACCCTTTTCCTTTCCAGCTCGATGTGAGCTATGTGGTTGAAGGCGCTACATTGAGCATCACCGCAGCCGTGGCGAATACCGGATCCTCCCACATGCCGGTCTCGTTCGGCTTCCACCCGGCCTTCCGATGGCCCCTGCCCTACGATGCTCCGCGCGAGGCCCACGAGATCCGGTTCGAGCAGGAGGAGACGGCACCGATTCGCCGACCTCTTGAAGGTCTCATCAAGCGCGAGACTGAACCGACCCCTGTGCAGGGCCGCGCCCTTGTCTTGCGTGACGCTCTCTTCGATGCGGATGCTCTGGTGTTCGATCAGCTGAGAAGCCGTTCCGTCGAGTACGGCGCACCTGGTGGCGCCTCGGTTCGTGTCGAGTATCCCGACATGCCGCATTTGGGAGTCTGGACGAAACCGGGAGCAGGTTTCATCTGCATCGAGCCCTGGCAGGGTTATGCGGATCCGCAGGGCTTCGCAGGCGACTTCTCAGACAAGCCGGGGATTGTTTTCGTTCAGTCCGGCGAAACTCGCCGCTTCGCGATGACCATAACTGTCAAGCCTCCAACGCAGCGATCCGAATGAGGCAGGCAGAACGTCGGGATCAATGGCTCGTCACGAGCTCGCGAATCTGCTGAACGACATCATCGCTGCAATAGGGTTTCGGCACGAATCGGCCATCATCGGGAAGCGTCTCGGGACTTGGCCGATGATAGGCTGAGGAAATCAGGAGCGAGATATGCGGCCAGCGCTGCTGGACGTTTTCGGCCAGGTCCAGCCCGTTCATGGAACCTGGCATGTCAATGTCCGTGAAAAGAACCTGCACGTTCTCAGAACACGATTCCAGGACCGCTAACGCAACATCGGCATTGGCAGCCTCAAGGACATGGAAGCCGGCATCCTGGAGGTCATCGGCCGCTGCCATGCGCACAAGCGGCTCATCTTCGACCAACAGAACGACAGGCAAGTGGTGTGAATAGCTGTTCATCATGAGGCGTGGAACGAAACTAACCTATGTTAGTTCCTACTGCTCAGGTGGTTATCGAGCGGGGGATCGCGCCATGACGTCGCACAAGTTCAAAGTTGGAGATCGGGTGCGTCTCGTCAAGCTTGCAAGCACCAACACGGTGGAGGCATTTCTCAACATGGTGACAATGGTCGACACCACGCGTCCTGACGACGTATGGGAGGTCACCCGTCTTCTTCCGGCCGACCAGGCAGGCTTCCAGTATCACGTGCGAGGAACCCATGACGGCCCCGCACGCCTTGTCCGCGAGGAGCAGTTGCTGCCGATCTGATATTTGAGCTCGGGCAACCTTGGCCGACCACCAGCGACAGATCTCAGCCTGCCTTTCGAAGGGGAACTCGAGGTTCGCGTTCAATCTGTCCGGTGGCTGAATGCCGACGGCGGAAATCGTGAAGCTCCTGCCTCACTGTTTCCAGAACGGGATCGAAGGCTGGCCCATGCTCCTTTGCGATGTCGACGAGCACATCAATCGCCCGGAGCAGGCGCTCCTCGGTAACAGGCTCCCACTTGCGTCCTGACCACTCGTCCATCTCAGATCCTCCTCATGGATTGAGACAAACACTGGCCCAACATCCTTGCGGCTCGGTTAAGGGCCATGGTTAACGTTTTCTGCCCCTAACTAGTCCCCTGCTGCTGTCTCGGACACGAGCTTCAGGCTTATGAAATAAACCCGTTCATGAAACTTTTTACAGCCGCGTTTGTTGGTTCGCCGTCAAGTTCTGCCCGATTGCCATAAACCGCCGAGTCCGGATCAGCCAGGTGACGATGCTCATGGGCTGAATGGGACAGAAATGGCTTGGCATGGGGAAGCTGTGCTCCATGTACACAGCGGCAGAACAAGCGACCACACGTTCATTATTGGCTTTTTTAGAGGGAGCACGGGCTCTTGGTGCAATCTGAACTCAAACCGCAGACTTTGCCCCATCGTGCCCGCAACCTTCGCACTCGTGAGCGCTCCGAGCGCCGGTACGAGAAGGATGAGGCGCATTGGACCACCCTTGAGATCGAAACGCCTGGGCAGGAGGGATCCCGCCCTCTTGTGGTGGATCTTGACGGCACGCTGATCGCCTCCGACCTGCTGATCGAAACCGCCTTCTCGGAGCTGGGTCGTCGGCCGCAATCCATTGTCGATATGCTGATGGCTCTCTCCCGTGGCAAGGCTGCCCTGAAGCACCGCCTGTCCGAGCCCGTCGATTTCAATCCAGGAACGTTGCCTTACGATCCTGAGGTCCTGTCCCTGATTCGTCAGGCCAGAGCCGCGGGACGTCCTGTCTATCTTGCATCTGCAAGCCACCAGCGTCTGGTGGAGAGCGTCGCCGATCACCTCGGCCTCTTCACGGGATGGTTCGCTTCCAACGAAACTACGAACCTGGCCGGCCACAGGAAGGCCCAGCAGCTCGTCGAGACTTTCGGAGAGCGCGGCTTCGACTATGTCGGCAATGACGCCGCCGATCTTCCCGTCTGGGAGAAAGCCGCCAAGTCCATCGCCATCCGCACCCCGGCAGGCGTTCGGCGAAAGCTCGCCAGTCAATGCCCCGATGCAGAGCACCTGACCCATGCGCGCCCGACATGGCGGACATGGGCCAAGATGCTGCGTGTGCATCAATATGCCAAGAACGCGCTCATTTTCCTCCCGCTCCTGGCCGCTCATCTGTTCACGCTGGAGGCCATCACCCAAGCTGTTCTGGCCTTCGTTGCCTTCTCGCTCTGCGCCTCGAGCATCTACATTCTCAACGATCTGGTGGATCTGCAGGACGACAGAGGGCATCGCAGCAAGTGCAACCGCCCCCTGCCGAGCGGTGCCATTCCCTTGATGCACGGCGTCATGGCGATACCGGTTCTCTTTCTCGGGGCATTGGCAGTCGGATCGACCGTGTCGCTGTCTTTCCTGGGCGTGCTGCTGGGCTATTTCGCCCTCACCACCGCCTATTCCTTCGTGCTCAAGCGCATGATGGTGGTCGACGTGATCACGCTGGCAGGCCTTTACTCGGTTCGGGTGATCGGCGGCGCTGTCGCGGCATCTGTCGCCGTATCGGAATGGCTGATCGCCTTCAGCATGATGATCTTCATGTCGCTGGCCCTGATCAAGCGCTATGTTGAACTGGCGGCCCGCCGCGATGCCAACCTCCCGGACCCGACCAGCCGTGACTACAAGAATAGCGACCTGGACATCGTGGCGGCCCTGGCTGCGGCTGCTGGCTTCAATGCCGTAACCATCCTGGCGCTCTATATCTCCAGCGACAGCGTCAACGATCTCTACTCGCGGCCTCAGCTTCTCTGGCTTGTGGGCCCGCTTCTCATGTTCTGGATCGCCCGTGCGCTGATGCTCGCCGGGCGGCGGATCATGGATGACGACCCGGTGGTGTTCGCCATCCAGGACAGGGGCAGCCTGCTGACGGTGGCCGCCGCCCTCGCCCTGATCGTGGCTGCCGTCTAAGCTATGTCCCGTCGGCGAGCAATCGAGAGCACAAGCCCTTCTCGAACCCTCCTCAGGATCCTCATGGGAGAGCGTGACCGATGATGTTCGTCCGCTATGTCCTGTTTGCCATCGTGGCGACTCTGGTCAATCTGGTCACCCAGGAGGTCGTCATCCGGATCGCGCCGGTTGCCCCCCTGACTCTGTCCATTCTGATGGGAACGGCTGCCGGCTTCATCCTCAAATACGTGCTCGACAAGAAGTGGGTGTTCGACGACGACTATGGCGGCCACCGTCAGGAGGTTCAGAAGATCACCCTCTACGGTGCCTTCAGCGTCCTGACCACCTTGGTCTTCTGGGGCTTCGAGGTGACTTTCTGGATGATCTGGCAGACGGATCTGGCAAAATATACCGGTGCGGTGATTGGACTGGCGATCGGCTATGCCGCCAAGTTCCTTCTGGATCGGACTTTCGTATTCAAGGAGCGGCAGGCATGACGGAACTCACCGGCTGGGGACGCTACCCCCGCCATCCGTCAGAGACCATCAGCCCCCCGTCCCCCAAAGCCCTCCCTTCCCTGATGGCCTCCCGGACCGGGCTGGTGGCCCGTGGCAACGGGCGCGCCTATGGCGATGCCGCCATTGGTGAGCGGGTCACCCTCATGGCCCAGGGGCTCGACCGCATCCGGTCCTTCGACCAGACGACAGGTCGTATCCAGCTGGAAGCAGGCGTCCTGCTCTCCGACCTGCTCGACATCGTGGTGCCAAAAGGCTTTTTTCCGCCCGTTGTGCCGGGCACCAAGTTCGTCACCATCGGCGGCATGATCGCCTCGGATGTCCACGGCAAGAACCACCACCGGGACGGCGGGTTCGGCGACCACGTGGAAAGCCTCACCCTGGCCCTGCCGGACGGCGGTGTCGTCACCTGCTCGCGTGCGGAGCATCCTGAACTCCTGTCCGCCACGATCGGCGGGATGGGGCTCACAGGCACCATCCTCGATGCCACCTTCCGTCTCCGGCCCATCGAGACCGGGTGGATGCGCCAGACGACCACCGTCGCCCGCGATCTCGACGGCGCCATCCGGGCCCTTCAGGAGACGGGCAGCGCGACCTACTCGGTGGCCTGGATCGATTGCCTCGCCCGAGGCGCTTCGCTCGGCCGTTCTCTGATCTTTGCGGCCGAGCATGCCACCCGCCGGGATCTGGACGCCCTGCAGCCTGGAGCCGAGCCCTATCCGTCCTCCAGGCTTGGGCGCCTGGGCGTTCCAATCGACCTGCCCTCCTTCACCCTCAACCGTCTGTCGGTGTCCGCCTTCAACGAGCTGTACTTCCGGGCAGGAGCCGTGAAATCCGGCTATCCCTTCTTGGTCCACTGGAATCCGTATTTCTTCCCACTCGATGGAGTCGGCAACTGGAACCGGATCTATGGGCGACGCGGCTTCCTGCAGTATCAATGCGTCATCCCCATGGGGCAGGCGCAGGGTGTCCTGGGCGGCATCCTCGAGCGCATTTCCAAGCACGGCAACGCATCCTTCCTGGCCGTGCTCAAGCAGCTCGGCTCAAGTCATGGAGATCTCTCGTTCCCGCTCGAGGGCTTCACCCTGACTCTCGACCTGCCCGTGAGCGACGACGTCTTCCCCCTGCTCGACGAGCTTGACCGCTGGGTGGTCGAAGCCGGGGGGCGGCTCTATCTAGCCAAGGATGCAAGGCAATCGCCTGCAACCTTCGAGGCCGGTTATCCCGGATTGTCCCGCTTTCGCGACCTGAGGCGGGCCATCGGTGCGACCGGCCGGATTTCTTCGCGTCTATCGGTACGGCTGGGCATCTGATGGAACCTTCGAAAACCCTCCTTCTCGTCGGCGGCACCTCCGATATCGGGCGCGCCACGGCCTTGCACTACGCTCAGGCAGGCTGGCAGGTGCAGCTCGCCGCCAGGAACGAGGAGGAAGCCCGTCGCAACGCTGACGACATCCGCGCTCGTACCGGCGCCGAGGTGACGGTGCACAGGATCGACATCCTCGAGACCGGCGACTTCGACAGCTTTGCCGACAGCCTGCCGAGGCTGCCGGATACGGTGGTGTGTGTTGTCGGTGAGCTGGGCGATCAGGCGAAGGGCCAGGCCGATATGGCCCACGCATCCCTCGTGCTGCGGACGAACTTCGAGGGGCCGGCGCTCCTGCTCGGATCGCTCGCCGAGCGTTTTTTGGCGCGCGGGTCCGGCACTCTCGTGGGTGTGAGTTCCGTAGCGGGTGATCGCGGTCGTGGATCCAACTATCTGTACGGCGCCGCCAAGGCGGGCTTTACGGCGTTTCTGTCGGGCCTGCGCAATCGCTTGGCCCCTAAGGGCCTGCGCGTGGTGACGGTCAAGCCCGGTTTCGTGCGCACGCAGATGACGGCCGGCATGAAGCTCCCCCCCGTCCTCACCGCGGAGCCCGGCGAGGTCGGACGTGCCATCTTTACGGCAGCCGAGAAGAGCGGCCGTGACGTGATCTACGTGCGCCCGATCTGGCGGCCGGTCATGATGGCAATCGGGAGCATTCCCGAACGCTTCTTTAAGCGCTTGCGCCTCTAACTCCTGACACACGGAGGATAGAAATCATGCGGCTCTGGACTGAGCGCCCCATGAAGGTGGGTCTGATTCTGCTCGTAGCCGCGGCCCTCCTTGCCGCGTTGCTCGCTCTTCCCGGGCAGACCGTCACGACCCGCTACCTGAACGACCTCTTCGTCATTCTGGATGGGGCCTACCGGGTCGCCGCAGGCCAGGTGCCGAACCAGGACTTCCACACGCCTCTGGGTCCTTTCGCCTATTATCTCTCGGCTGCAGGTTACGTTCTGTCGGGAACTCTCGGCGGGACCATGCCAACGGCCATGGCCCTGATCACGCTTCTGGTCGCGCTGCCAATGGCGCACGTCCTCGGCTCGCGGCTTCATCCTTTCCTTGCAATTCCTTACGGCCTGTTCCTGCTCCTGATCCTGGTGGCGCCGATCAATCTCGGTGAGGGCGTCACGGCCTTGTCTTTCGCCAAGTTCTACAACCGGATCGGCTGGGCTGCCTTGGGCGTGCTCCTGGTGATGTATCTGCGCCCGATCAGCACTGATCGCCGCCAGACGATCCTGGATATTGCCTGTGCGACCGGTCTGACTCTGCTGATGCTCTACACAAAGCTCAGCTACGGTGTTGTGGCGCTTGCCTTTCTTCTTCTCATGCTCTCGGATCGACAGCAGCGCCGCTGGTCCGCCAGTGCCTTAGGGGTCACGGCACTCGCCGCGTTGATCATCGAGCTCGTCTGGCAGTCTTCCCTTGCCCATCTGGCCGATCTGCGGTTGGCCTTCAAGGTGGGCGGCGGTTTGCGCGGCACCTGGGGGCAGATCACCGATCACATCCTTGGCAACCTCACCGATTATGTTCTGCTTGGCCTTTTCGCCGGGATAGCCCTGTACCGCACCCGCAGCGTCAGGGATCTCCTGTTCTATGCCTTCTGCGCTGTCGCAGGGTTTCTGATCATCAATCAGAACTTCCAGGCGTGGGGCATCATCATGCTTCATGGCGCGGCGGCTGTTGCCGCCGAGACGATCCTCCGGTCTGAGAACCACCGGGCAGGAGCCGGCGACCACGGGAGTTGGTCGACGGCCGCAGGCGCAAAGCTGCTTTTCCTGGCCGTGGTGCTGCCGACCAGCATCCATTGCTTGGCCGCGCTCAGCCTTCACACAGCCGCAGCAACCATAAGGGCAGGCAACCCCGTCCCGCTTCCGAACCTGGAGCAGGTTCGGGTGGCGAACCTCTGGACATGGAGCGACTACGATACGGCCGCAGCTTACCAGGCCACTCTGCGTGAAGGCTTCGATGCTTTGTCGAGCCTCGACCCGAAACCGTCTCGGATCTTCGTGCTCGATCAGGGGAATGCGTTCTCGATGGCGCTCGACGCTCCTCCGGCACAAGGCGATACGCCGTGGCTGCAATGGGACCGCACCCTCGGCAGCGTGAACCATGTCCCGGCGGAGACGCTGCTGGCCGACGTGCAGTTCGTGATGGAGCCGAAGTCCCCCGATGGCCCTGATGCTGCGAAAGGGCCGCTGCCGCAGCTCCAAGCCCTCTACGGTCCTTACATCGCAGCCCATTTTGACACGGCCGGTGAGACGCAGCATTGGAAGCTGCATCGGCGCCGTCTTCCCTCAGCTCCTGAGGCGGCCTTGCACCGGGGCGGTCGTTCATGACGGCTCCTCCCGGACGGCAAATGCTCTGGGTATCCGGCACGCTCCTCTGTGCCGCGGCCGTTTTCGGGTTGCTGCTTGCCTTGCCGGGCCAGACGGTCACGACCGCCTACCTCAACGACCTGTTCATCTTTCTCGACGGTGCGCACCGCATAGCATCCGGGCAGGTTCCCAACCGCGACTTCCACACGCCCCTGGGCCCGCTGTCCTTCTATGTGCCGGCTCTCGGATACTGGATCTCCGGCAGCATGGGCGGCGCAATGCCCACAGCCATGGCGGCCACGACGATTGGGCTTGCCCTGCCGATGATTCACATTCTCGGTTCGCGTCTGCGGCCGGCGGTGGCAATCCCGTATGGCTTGTTCCTGCTCCTGATCGTCGCCGTTCCCATGAATCTCGGCGAGAGCATCGCGTCGTTGTCCTTCGCGATGTTCTACAACCGGATAGGGTGGGCAGTCCTCAGCACGCTTCTCGTCATGTATCTTCAGCCCGAGAGGTCACACGGCCGCCAGCATCTGCTCGATGCTCTCTGTGCCGCCGCCCTCAGTCTGACGTTGCTCTACACCAAGATGACCTATGGCCTTGTGGCCCTCGCCTTTCTTGCGTTCATGCTGTTCGATGCCCGCCAAAGGCGATGGGTGCTGTGGGCCCTCGGACTGCTTGTCCTATCGGCCCTGCTGATTGAAGCCTTCTGGCAATCCTCAATCGCTCATCTTGAGGACCTCGCCCTTGCGGGCCGGGTGAGCGGGACCCGCGGCATCGTTGATCTGTCGCTCGCTTTCCTCCGCCATTTGGCCGATTACGTGCTTCTCGCCATCTTCGCCATCCTGGTCCTGTGGCGAACCCGCAGCTTGCGTGATCTCCTGTTCTTCGGGATTTGCGCGGGCCCCGGGCTGATGATCCAGAATCAGAACTCGCAGCCCTGGGGGATCATCACGCTTTTTGCGGGGGCAGCCGTGGCCACGGAGTTGCTGCTGCGTTCTTGCCGGCACAACGATCAAGAAGAGAGCGGGATCCTGGCCCGCGGGGCTCCGCTTTTACTGCTGGCCTTTCTCCTGCCGACAGGCCTTCACTGCTTCATGGCGCTCGGCGTGCATGCCATTGCCGCCACGACCCGGACAGGCCAGCCTTTCGGATTACCTCGTTTCGGTGAGCTGAGGCTGACCAATCTTTGGATGCCAGGCGACCGCAACTTCATGACCGACTATCTCATGGACGCCCAGGAAGGCGCGCGCCTTCTGAGCGAACTTCCCATAAAGCCCAGGAACGTTTCGGTCCTGGATTTCGCCAATCCTTTTTCGGCAGGCCTGAATCTGCCGCCTTCCCGCGGCGATTACGCGTGGCTCCACTGGGGACGCAACATTAATGACGTCCATCACCTGCCTCCGGAGCAGTTGCTCGGAGAAGTCGATGTGCTGATGGTGCCGAAGGCCGGCATCAATGGCATCCCGCTTCGCACTCCTTACGGATCTTACATCCGCGAGGCATTTGATCCCATTCGTTATACCGATCAATGGACCGTGTATAAACGCCGTGAAGCAAGCATGCTCAGCAGGGTCGGACAGTCGGTGGAACATGCACAGCCATCCCGTGTTGGCGCTGGGGATGGAATGTGACCATGAATGTTTCGAAGATACGCCCGGCATCCGTGGCGGCGCTCATCATTGCTGCGGCGGTAATCTGCGCCCTGCTGCTTGCCTTGCCAGGCCAGACGGTCACAACACGCTACCTGAACGATCTGTTCATCTTCCTCGATGGCGTGCATCGCGTGAGCGAGGGGCAGGTTCCCAACCGCGACTTCCATACGGCTCTCGGCCCGCTCGTCTACTACGTGCCGGTCTTGGGCTACTGGGTCTCAGGCCATCTCGGCGGAGCCATGCCTGTGGGCATGGCTCTTCTGGTTCTCATGATGGCGCTCGCTGCGGCCCAGATCGTCAGCTCGCGCCTGAGTCCTGTCATCGCCCTGCCGTTCTCTGTCTTTTTGATTTTGGTCGCAGCCGTCCCCATCAACTTAGGTGAGAGCATCGCCGGCCTCTCCTTCGGCATGTTCTACAACCGGGTCGGCTGGGCGGCTCTTGGTTTCCTCTTGATCCTGTATCTCCGGCCGCTTCACCGCCGCTCATTCCAAAGCGCACTCGATGCCTTCTGTGCCGCCTCGCTGACCCTCCTCATGCTGTACATGAAGCTCAGCTACGGGCTGGTGGCGCTCGGCTTTCTCATCTTGATGCTGCTCGACGCGCAGCAGCGGCGATGGGCGTTGGCAGCATTCGTCATGGTTCTGGCGGGCGGATTGCTGATCGAGTCCTTCTGGGGCGCAACCGAATCCCACATCGACGACCTTGTGCTGGCAGGCGGGGTTAGCGGCAGCTTCAAATCCCTGGATGAACTCGTCTCCGTGTTCCTCAGGAATCTCGCGGATTTTACCCTGTTTGCCCTGTTCGTCGCTCTCGCGCTCTGGCGAACGCGGAGCGTCCGAGACTTCCTCTTCTATGGGTTCTGCGCCGGCTCCGGCTTCATGCTGATCATGCAGAACTTCCAAGTCTGGGGCATCATTACCCTTCCGGCCGGAGCGGCCGTTGCGGCGGAGCTTCTGGCCCGGTCGGCGCCGGCATCGGTGAACAGGAAGGTTCCGGCCCTGGCTGCAGGCACTCAGCTTTTGCTGCTCGCTTTCGTTCTGCCCAGCAGCGCTCATCATGCCGCAACCCTCGGACTCCATGCCGCCCTTGCCAGCACGAGCCAGGGTCAAGCAGTGCCTTTGCCGAAGTTCGACCGGGTCAGGCTCGTGCAGTTGTGGACTGAAGACAACTACCCGGTCTTCTCCCGCTATCTCGAAAGCCTCGGCGACGGAGCTCGGGCTCTCTCCGCCCTTGGGACTGAGGTGGGCCGTGTCCACGTTCTCGATTTCGTGGGTCCCTTTTCAGCGGGTCTCGGCCTTGCGCCGCCGCGGGGCGACAGCACGTGGCACCACTGGGGGCGCACGATCAACGAGCACCACCATCTCCCTCCGGAGACGCTCTTTCAGGATGTCCGCGTGGTGATGGAGCCGAAGTGGCCCGTCGAGTTCGCAACCGCTCAAGGCTTGCGCCAGATCTATGCTGGCTACCTGTCCGACCATTATGACCTTGAGGAGGAAACGAAAGACTGGAAGGTCTATGTCCTTCGCGAGCCCGCGGAGACCGTCAGCCGCTCGCCTGAATCCGAACAGGACGAGGAGAAGATATCTCCCTCGAGCGGCGGCTGACCGCCCACATCCTCAAGAAGCGCTCGGCCTGTAATGACGCTCGGGCAATGGCATCGCGGCCGATCCCCGCTGTTCGCCCCGCCGGATACGACGCCACTCATCATTGATGAGAATGGCGAGGCACAGCACCAGCGCCCAGCTATAAACGGAGCCTGTTGTCAGCTGGATCCAGGCCGGCTTGCCCAGTTGGTCGATGATGAAGGGCACCGGAATGATGAGCAGGAGGGCGACGATGCGCATGGCGGGCTGGTGCCAGTGCCTCACGATCACGGGGAGCAGGAACAGCGTGTAGTGGATCCAGCCGAGCGGCGAAGCCAGAATTGACGCCAGGAGCGCCATGGCGCTGCCCGTGAGAACATCGGGCCGCCGCCACAAAGCCCAGACTGCCAGCCCTGCCAGGAGAAGAAGGCCGAGCACCAGACCGAAGGATGGGATCCCGGCCCGCGCCGCAAGACCTGCAAAGGATCCGTTCGTGAGGAAGAGAGCCCGGCTTCCGTCGGCGGCGACGAGTTCGAACCACTGGCGGTAGACCTCGGGTCCATAGATCAACAGCGGGATCAGGCTGATGGCGCCGGCTGTAACGAAGGCAACGATCGCAGAGCGATGATGCCCTGACAGGAAGAGAAGCACGGGCCAGACCAGAAAATTTGGTTTCATGGCCACGATGACGCCGATGAGGAGCCCCGCCCAGAGCCCTGCTCCGCGCTCAAGCAGCAGCCACGCTGCGATGCCGGCGAGCACCAGCGGCAGATAGATCTGTCCGAGAAAGAGCGTGTCCCAGAATCCGGCAAGCGCTAAAGCCCATACAGTGATGATAAGCGCCTCGACACGATTGCCGACCCGGGCGACGAGAAGAAGGATCGCTGCTGCATAGACAGCCACGGAGATCCAGCGCCAGACCTGGTACGTCACGTAAGGATCGGCCACATCGAAGGCCTGGAACAGAAGCGCCGAGATCGGCGGGTTGAGATTGGGGTTCCACGACTCGAATCCCGGCAGCTCGACGCGAAGGGTCAGCGGATAGACCCCATAGGGGTTGAGCCCCTCGCCGGCTGCGCGGCCGGATGCCACGAAGGATCCGAAATCCCACAGACCAGGCTCATGGATGATGCGGGGGAATTCGGCGTTGATCGCAAGAAGAGCCGCTATGACGGTGAGAATGCCTGTAGCCCAGCGCGCCGCTGCCGTCATTGCTGCTCCTTATGGTCAAGGCTGAAAGGGACTTTTTGGTTGTAGTGCAGCCTTATTCGAAACCTACCCCTGCAAGGGTTTCTTCCGGACTTCTGCCGCTGTCGCCGCCGGCGGTGAGGCAACCGATTGGAACCGCTGCCTTATTTACGAGGTTTACGCTTGAGCCCAAGCCGTTCCGGCTGGCACCCGACAAGTGAGGCTGTGTCTGACTATGGCGAATAATCCGGCTGTCCAGCAACCTGGAACGCAGCAATCTTCCTCGGCCGCAACGACCATGTGGGCTGTGGTTCTCGGCTGGGCCCTTGTAAGGCTCGTCGCCTCTGGGGAGCGCCGGCCCGTCCCGGCTGCAGCCGGACGCCCATTGCGGCGCCCTCAGCAGCAGGGTGCCGGCCAAAATCGGGATCGCGACACCGGTTTCTCTGAAAAGCAGCATGCCCCACCTCACGCAGCCAACGAACCGGGCCGCGGGCGCAGCGCGGACACGCCGACCGAAATTCCCTCTCAGGGTTGGAAGGACATCTTGTGGCGCACCTATGAGGAATTCGGCAAGGACCGGGTGATGTCCGTTGCCGCTGGCGTAACCTACTATGCCCTGCTTGCCATCTTCCCGGCCATTGCCGCCCTAGTCTCGCTCTATGGCCTCTTTGCCGATCCTGCGTCGCTGCAGGATCACCTCAATACCCTGTCGGGCGTGCTTCCTGGGGGCGCCCTCGATATCATCCGCGAGCAGGTCACGCGCATCGCCTCGCAAGGCGGAGGCACCCTGGGTTTCAGCTTTGTCATCGGTCTGGTCATTTCCCTCTGGAGCGCCAACGCCGGCATGAAGGCAGTCTTCGATGCTCTCAATATCGTCTACGACGAGGAGGAGAAGAGAAGCTTCATCAAGCTGAACGCCATGTCCCTCTCGTTCACCCTGGGAGCAATCGTCTTCATTATCCTCGCCATTACCGGAATCATCGTTCTGCCAATCCTTCTGGAGTTCATCGGTCTAGGCAGCAGCCTCGAGTGGCTTCTGTCCCTGGCACGTTGGCCGGTCCTGCTGCTTGTGGTCGTTCTTGGACTGTCCCTGGTTTATCGCTACGGCCCGAGCCGCGACAAAGCGGAGTGGAAGTGGGTCACACCGGGCGGCATCATCGCTGCCGTGCTCTGGCTTGCCGTATCGATGCTGTTCTCCTGGTACGTGGCCAACTTCGGCAGCTACAACGAGACCTATGGTTCATTGGGCGCGGTGATCGGCTTCATGACCTGGATCTGGATCTCGAGCGTGGTTGTGCTGCTCGGGGCCGAGGTCAACGCCGAGATGGAGCACCAGACGGCCAAGGACACGACGGAGGGCTCGCATCAGCCCATGGGCACCCGTGGAGCACAGATGGCGGATACGATCGGCGTTGCAAAGAGCTGACCCCGCTAAGATAGCCGAACAAGGGCGCTCCTGCGGGAGCGCCCTTTTCTTTTGTGCTTTGCCCATTTTGGCAGAGTTTATACCTGAGCCCAGTCGGTCAGGCGCATCAGATTCTCAAGGCTCTCAAGAGCCAGAGCAGAAAAAATGCGCTGACTGTCGCCAGCGCATTCATAGAAACTTCGATTGAAGGATGTGAAGTAAGGGGACTAGGCCTGCCCCATCGTGACTGCACTCTCCAGAGCCGGCGACGTCCGACCGGACTTACCATCGTGAGCTCTCTCGTCGGAGAACCACGCAATCGTGGACTTCAGACCAACTTCGAGCGAAGTCCGCGGCGACCAGCCGAGGAGCTGCTTGGCACGCGTGATGTCGGGGCGGCGGCGACGCGGATCGTCGATCGGCAAAGGCCGGGTGACGAGACGAGAGGACGAACCTGTCATCGCCAGAACCTTCTCGGCAAGGTCGCCAACCGTCAATTCAACCGGATTGCCGAGATTGACGGCACCCGGGAACGCGCCCTGATAGGCCATGAGGCGGAGAAAGCCGTCGACGAGATCCGACACGTAGCAGAACGAGCGCGTCTGGCTGCCGTCCCCATAGATCGTGATGTCCTCGCCGGCCAGCGCCTGGCAGATCACGTTCGAGACGACGCGACCGTCATCGGCCCGCATGCGAGGTCCATAGGTGTTGAAAATCCGCGCCACACGAACGTCGGCGCGACCGGAACGGTCGAAGTCGAAGGTCAGGGTTTCGGCGGCGCGCTTGCCTTCGTCGTAGCAAGCCCGAGGACCTGTGGGATTGACATTGCCCCAGTAGCTCTCGGTTTGAGGATGAACTTCGGGATCGCCATAGATCTCGCTCGTGGATGCCAGGAAGAAGCGTGCGCCAATCTCCTCCGAGAATGTCAGAAGATTGTGCGTGCCGATGACGCTCGTCAGCATCGTGTGCTCGGGATCGGCTTGATAATGGGGCGGCGAGGCCGCGCAAGCGAGATTGTAGACTTCGTCGAACTTGACGCGCTTGGAACGCAGACGAGCCGGCAACGGCTTGATGATGTCGCTATCGACGAGGTCGAAGCGAGGCTCCCGCTCCAGATGGCGGAGATTTTGCTTCCGACCTGTTTGGAAGTTGTCGAGAGCGACCACGTGAGCGCCTTCGCTGAGAAGAGCATCGCAGAGGTGGGATCCCAGAAATCCAGCACCGCCCGCAACAAGGACGTGCTTGTTTTTGCCATTCTTCATGCGAACGCTCCTTCAGACCGACAACGGGGTCCCGAGGTACAAACCTTTTTGGTCCAACGTTGAAGCTTGGCATTGGTTCAATACCGGCTTCTGAATCTATTCACAAAGTCAGGCTCCGACCTCCAGGGCGAGGGAAGAATCCCTGCGCGGGCGATCCATGGCCTCCATGAGATCCCGTTCCATGGAAGCGGCACGGTGCGCCGCCGTATGCTCGGCCAGGATCCGTGCCTGCGCCGAAGCACCCAGGGCTTTTCGCTGGGTCTCGGTCCATGTCCCCAGCACATCGAGGACATTGTCTGACGTCTTGGCGAGGACGATGTCCCGCCCCGGCTTGAGCAAAGTCTCGATGCCATCCCAAATATCGGAAATGATCGGCGTTCCGCAGGCGGCTGCCTCGAAGAGCCGAACGCTCGGGCTGTAGCCGGCGCGGATCATGTCGGCCCGGGTCACGTTGAGCGTGTACCGGCTCTGGGCGTAGAAAGCGGGATGGTCCCCCGGAGGGACGTGATCGATGCGCTCCACATTGGATGGCCAGTCTATGTCGGCGGGGTATTGCGGCCCGGCTACCACGAAGCGCAGATGCGGCGCACGCCGCGCGGGCTCAATCAGCAACCGCTCGAGAGTCGGCTGCCGGTCGGGACTATAGGTTCCGAGATAGCTGAGATCCCACCGCTTCTCGCGGTCGAGCGCAGGATATGCCTTCGGGTCGACCGAGCAATAGAGCGCCCGCGCCGCCGGCGATCCGTAATGCTCCATCAGGTAGTCGAGGGTCGGGCCACCGGTGAACGAAAAGTAGACGTCGTAATCCCGGATGAGAGCGGGCGTGAGATATTCGTGATCGCCCCGTTCCAGCTTCGCGAGCGTCACCGGCGTATCGATGTCGTAGAACGCCACCACGCCCTGCGCCGTCTGCTGCACCCACTGCCCGACGGCGACGCCTTCGGGCACGTAGGAACCGACGATGACCGCATCCGCACCTGCAACCACGTCGCGGTAGCGCCCGAGATCGTCCAAGCTAGAATAGAATTCAAGACGGCAGAACTCGGGATCGTGCAGATCGCGATGGGAAGCATACCAGGGCACGTCCCGTTCGAGGAACAGGATGTCGTGTCCCCGTGCTGCAAAGGCTTTCAGCAACGCGCGGAACGTCGTCGCATGACCGTTGCCCCACGACGAGGACAGGCTCAAGCCCAGAACGACGACGCGAAGCTTGCTCACGCCACGCTCCTTTCACGCTTCAGGGATGCCTCCTCGCGCAGGATCGTGTCCACCTCTGCGCCGCGGCGGGTATAGGTGTGCTCGGCCATGATCCGTGCCCGGGCGGCGTCGCCGATGGCACGGGCGCGCTCCGGAGTCAGCGCCTCGACATGATCGGCCACATCCTTGCCGTCGCGGGCCACGAGCACCTCCTCGCCCTCCTTCAGGAAGAGCTCAAGGCCGACCCAGGCATCCGTGATGAGGCACGCGCCGGCACCGGCGGCTTCGAAGACGCGGGTCGCGGGCGAGTATCCGGTCGTGGCCATCGAGTCCCGGGCGATGTTGAGAACTGCCAGCGGGCTCGTGTTGAAGGCGTTGTGATCACGGGTATAGACATGACCGATATGGCGCACGTTCGACGGTATGCCTTTGGTTTCCCAGCCATTGCCGCCGATGAGGAAGCTGCGGCTCGGGAGGCGAGCGGCGGGCTCCAGGAAGAACTGTTCCACACGGGCTTCGCGGTCAGGCAGTCGATTGCCGAGGAATGATAGATCCGCCTTGAAACGCTCGTCCGCCGGCACCGGATGGTGAGTCGACGGATCACAGGCATTGTAGACCGGGATGCAGCGGCGGGCGCCAAACCCCTCATAGGCCGCGATCACCGGCGGGCCTCCGCCATAGGTGAGCACCAGATCCAGCGCCGGCATGGTGCGGTGGAGCGGATGGTCCGGGCTTTCCCGCAGCTCGGCGAGGGTTGCCGGGGCATCCACGTCCCAGAAGATGCGGATGGCGTCAGGGCGCGATGCCGCCACGATGCCTTCGAGAAGTTCGTTGTCGAACACGCCGACCCCGGAAGCCTTCACCACCACGTCGGCTTTCGCGGCTTCGGCCACCACGCCGCGCATGGCTTCCTCGGTGGCCGGATAGACCCTCACCTCGGCCCATTCCGGCGGCTCGATGTCGCGATGCTTCTGGCGATCGAAGGCATCCGGCTCGTAGAAGGTGATGCTGTAGCCGCGGCGGGCGAGATCGCTCAGCAGACCGCGATAATAGGTGGCGGCGCCGTTCCAGTAGGAGGAGAGGAGGCTTGAGCCATAAAAGGCGATTTTCATACGGGCATCTCCATCGGCGCTCCGGCGCCGTGAGTAGCGAGGATGGCAAGAAGCTGTTCGGCCCGGTGGGCGCAGGAATGGCGGCTGCGAATGGCGTTGAGGCCATTCTCGACCAGTGAGCGGCGCAGGTCGGCATCGTTGCGAACGGCGTTAAGATGGCGCTCCATCTCGGCTTCATCTCGTGCCACCAGATAATCCGTTCCCGGATTGAACAGGTCTTCCGAGTCGCTCCAGGGGGCAGAGATCAGCGGGATGCCGCAAGCCAAGGCTTCGAACACACGGATGGTGGGGATGCCCGGCAGCATATCGACATAGAAGCGGCGCGGCACATGCACCGTTGCCAGATGCCGCGCAAAGATCTCCGGCGCACGAGCATTAGGCAGCCAGCCGCGATAGGTCACCCCATAGCGGGCAAGCGTTTGGAGCGCGTGCTCGGGATACCGAACTCCATAGATGTCCAGTGGCAAGCCAACGGTCTGTGCCGGGCGGAAGAGGAAGCTCTCCAACTCGGCACTTCGTTCATCATCGCCCCAGTTGCCGATCCAGACGAGGCCCTCCCGCTCTCCTTCTTGAGCAGGAGGATGGAACAGGCGTGTGTCGGCAGCTTCGTGCCAGACGTAAACTCGTTCTCCCCAGCCCCAGCGTCGATAAACCTCCGCAAGAGTTTCACCGAAGGCGAGGACGCCATCATATCCGTCGAGATCGAACTGGCGGATGGCATTGGGATCACTTACGGCCCGGTGGTGCGTGTCATGGAAGAGGAGCGTGAAGCGGCCGCCTTGTCTGCGCACCTTGCCAATAGCGGCAACAAGCCAAGGATCATTCCATTCGTGGACGATCACCACATCGGCATCGGCGAGCGTCTCTGCGAGATCGAGATCAGGATCGAAGACGGTCGATGACAGTTCGGGATAAAGACTGTGGTAAGCGTCAAGCCCCGCCCCGCCATGATCCTTCAGCAGGTTCTCGAGACTCCAGGCGCCCCTGGGCTCATAGGCCAGCACCTCATGCCCGCGGTGAACGAGATCGCGCAGCACGCCGCGTAGGAAATGCGCGTTGCCGTGATTCCAGCAGGAGGCAAGGGAATGCGTGAAATAGACGAACTTCATGCGGCGGCGCCCTCAAGGGAGGATTGACGGGATGTGCCGGCGAGCACGGATTGATAGGCCGTCAGAACACCTCCACTCATGGCCTCGACGGTATATGCCGCGGACCTTCTTCTGGCTGCACGTCCGAGAACGGCTCGTGCCTCCGGGTCCTGCGCCAGGCGCTCGACTGCATCGGCAGCCTCATTCGCATCTCGTGGATCCACGAACAGGGCCGCGCCCTCCCACAGCTCCCGGAACGTCGGGATGTCGGAGAGGACAAGAGCGCACCCGGCCTGGGCTGCCTCCAGCACGGCGAGGCCGAAGGGTTCATAGAGCGCGGTCGACACAAAGATCGGCTGCTGACCGAGATGCCGGGCGACATCCTCGTCGCTCAAGCGGCCGAGAGGCTTGGCATGATGGGCCTCGATTCGAGCGCCGTTCGGTCCCTCTAGCGGGCCTGCGGCGAGAACCGGTATCGACAGCCGCGCAGCCATGCGATCGATGGCGGCAAAATTCTTCCCCTCGTCCCAGAGACGCCCCGCGGTGAAAGCGAGAACGTCGGAGTGAGCATTCGCCTCACCCTGCAGAGCGCGCCTTCCGTTTCTCACAACGGCAGGAGGCTGCGTGAGAACATAGGCCTCCGCTGTTGCATCTGCGAATGCAAGAGTGGGCGCGAGAAGTTTGCTTGCAGCGGCATAGCCCCGCTGGACGAGCTTAGTGCGCCAGATGAAATCCTCCGGCAGCGCCCCACCTTTGACCGCTTGCCACCAAGTGGCAACGCAGGAATGGCATGCTGCCACAACCGGAACGTCAAATCGCCCATCGGCTGCCAGCGCCGCCGCATTGAGATGAACGAGATCCGGCCGGATCTGCGCTGCGAGGCGCGCAATGGATCGGCTTGCCTCCTTCACTTCGTCCTGGTGAGATGCGGTCCAATCGAGCGGCAGGCCTGTCAAGACAAGATCCGCACCAATCGCTTCGGCCAAGGCCTGCTGATCCGTCGAGGGTACCGGACCCAGCACCGCAATGGTCGTTCTGACACCGTGCGTCCGCAGACCGCCGGCAAGGTCGAGGGCATATTGCCAAACCCCGCCGACGGCATCGGCCGTCATAAGCACATGCAGGCCTTTTGCGGCGTCAGCCGTGGTCATTGCAGTTCTCGACAATACGCAACCAAAGCCCAAGGCCTGCATTCATGACAGAGCCTCGGCGGTCTGCAGACGGGGAGCCGACTGCAACGGCGCGTGTCCTCTCTCCGCCTGGAGCCAGCTCGCCAGGGCAGCGACGCCCTTGAGCCATGAGATCGGCTGCTTCAGGCCGAGTTCCCGCGTCACGAGACGGGTGTCGGAGACGTAGTAGCGCTGATCGCCGGCCCGCCAGTCGGAATAGATGGTCTCGACCGGGCGGCCGATCACATCCTCGATGTGGGTGATGAGCTGGCGCAGGCTGATGGCATTCGTCGGACCTCCACCGAGATTGAAGGCCCGGCCCTGGACCACGTCGATCCGCTTCCACGCGGCCGCATAGGCATCGACCGCATCGGATATGTTGAGCACGTCGCGGACCTGGCAGCCATCGCCGTAAATTGTAATCGGCTCGCCTTCGAGAGCGCGGATCAGGAAGTGAGCCACCCAGCCCTGGTCCTCGGTCCCCATCTGCCGCTGGCCATAGATGCAGCTCATCCGCATCACGCAGGTGGGAATGTCGAAGGAGCGGGCGTAGTCCAGAACATACTGATCGGCCGCTCCCTTGGAGCAGCCGTAGGGCGTGTGGAAATCGAGGGGCCGTGTCTCGCCGATCCCCGCATCCCGGATTGCGGGATCGCTGGGTTTGTAGGCGTCGTTCGTCCTTTCGAGCTCCACATCCGCAAGATCGCCATAGACCTTGTTGGTGGAGGCGAAGATCAGCGGCACCCGCTCGTCGCGCTGCCGGAGCGCATCGAGCAGGTTCAACGTGCCGCGGATATTGATCTCGAAATCCTCGCGCGGATCGACGAGGCTCGTCGTGACGGCGACCTGTGCCGCCATGTGGAACACGGCCTGGGCATCACCCGCAGCATCGGCTACGGCGGTCTCGTCGCGAATGTCCCCAACGACAGCCGAGATCTTGTTTGGATGCCGCTTCTTCAGCCACTCCAGATTGCGGTCGACGCCCGGGCGCGCCAGGGCGTCATAGACCAGAACGTCATGACCCTCGCTTGCGAAGCGGTCAGCGAGATTGGAGCCGATGAAGCCCGCGCCGCCGGTGACCAGAACAGGCCTCCGGCGAACGACGGCAGGGGCACCGGCAGGTGCGTCGGTTGTCTTCATGCCACCAAGCCTCTCGCCTCAAGCTCCTTACGAGCTTCCTGCACGAGATCCTTGGCTTCCTGCTTGGCGACCCACTCGGCGAGTTCGGCCAGACCTTCCGAGAAATCCTTCTTCGGGTTGTAGCCCAATTCCTGCTGGATCTTCGTGATGTCGGCAATGCAGTGGCGGATATCGCCGATGCGTGCCTTGCCGGCGATCTCGGGCGCCATGGGACGGTTCATGGCCTGGGACAGCAGCTCTGCCACTTCGGAAACGCTGCGATCCTGGCCGCTGCCGACATTGTAGACGCCGCCCGGCGCCTTCTCGTGCTCGAGGGCCAGCACGAAGGCCTGCGCCACGTCCTCGACATGAACGAAGTCGCGACGCTGCTGGCCATCCTCGAAGATCATCGGCGGCTGACCGTTGTGGAGCCGCGAGGCAAAGATTGCGAGAACGCCGGTATAAGGATTGGACAGGGCCTGCCCGGGACCATAGGCGTTCCAGAGCCTGAGTGCGACACCCTCCATGCCGTAAGCAGGGCAGAGGGTCAGCGTGAGCCGCTCCTGAACATATTTCGACAGGGCATAGACGGAAGCTAATGCCGGCTTCTTCCATTCCGGCGTCGGCACCGGAATGAGGGGACGCCCCTGCTCGTCGAGAGGATCCCAAGGATCACTCTCGCTCGCCCGCGGCGTGCGCACGACATCCTCACGGATCCGTCCTTCCGCATCCTTGTAGAGGCCCTCGCCATAGATGCTCATGGACGAGGCGACGACCACCCGCTTGACCGGGTTGTCGATGAGTTGCTGGAACAGCACCGCCGTGCCGTAATCGTTCACGGAGACATAACGGTCGACGGCGTACATGCTCTGACCGACACCGACCTCAGCCGCGAGGTGAACCACCTTGGTGGCTCCCTTCAAGGCCCTCAGGACGGCCGTCTCGTCACGCACATCGCCGACAACCACCTCAACCTCGGGATCGAGCCCGTCGGCCTGCGTCTTGTCGCCGTGGACCTGCTCGATAAGGCTGTCGAGCACGCGAACCCGGTGGCCGCGCTCCAGGCAGGCGCGAGCAACATAGCGTCCGATGAAACCCGCACCGCCGGTAATGAGGATGGTATCCGTCACGAGATGACTCCGGATCTGTTGTCGATTCAGCAGGCCAATGAGCAGAGCGGGAGGTATCCTGCTCCCCGACTGGAAAAGCGACGCGAGACCTCCGCCATTTCCAGGCAGGAATGGGCGTTGGCGGAGCCATCAGGCGCCGGTCACGCCGCGCACTCCCCTCGCAAGCTTGGCCTTTCCCACTGGAAACGCCGAAGCTTCATCTTTGTTCCTGCACCTGCTGAGTAGTTTGGGCGCTGCCGCGCTAAGACAAGAGACCCAAGCCAGGAATCGAGAGAGGGAACTACATACCTTTCTCGAACGTTGACGGCCAAGCTTGGGACAATGCTGCCCGGTATTTGCCTGCCGCCGCCTTTGGGCGCACCGCGAGAGTGCAGGCAATCGTTCGAATGCACAAGGGAGATTCGACCATGAGTACGGGAAAGGTCCGCGTCGGGATCGTGGGCGTCGGCAACTGTGCCTCGTCCTTCGTGCAGGGCCTTTCCTATTACAAGGACGCCAAAGGCAACGAGCCTGTGCCGGGGCTGATGAATGTGGACATCGGCGGATATCATATCAGCGATGTGGAGGTCTCATCAGCTTTCGACATCAGCGCCTCGAAGGTTGGTCGCGACGTCTCGGAGGCGATCTTCGCCGAGCCCAACAACACGCAGCGCTTCGCGGCCGTTCCCGAGAGCGGGATCATCGTTCATCGTGGCAAGACCCTCGACGGGCTCGGCAAGTACCTGCGCGAGGAGATTGAGGAATCGGGCCAGGAAGAAGCCGACGTGACGGAGATCCTGCGCCAGTCCAAGACCGATGTCCTGGTCTCATATCTGCCTGTTGGGTCCCAGAAAGCAACGGAATGGTATGCCGAGCGGGCGCTGGAGGCGGGCTGCGCCTTCGTCAACTGCATTCCGGTGTTCATCGCCTCCAACCCGGAATGGCGCAAGCGCTTCGAGGAGCGCGGCCTGCCCATCGTGGGTGACGACATCAAGAGCCAGGTCGGCGCCACCATCGTCCATCGCGTGCTGGCCAATCTCTTCCGTGAGCGCGGGGTGCGGCTTGACCGAACCTACCAGCTCAACTTCGGCGGCAACACCGATTTCCAGAACATGCTGGAACGGGAGCGCCTCGAATCCAAGAAAATCTCCAAGACTCAGGCTGTATCAAGCCAACTCGACATCCCCCTGCCCGCGGGCGATATCCATGTGGGACCAAGCGACCACGTGCCGTGGCTCACGGACCGGAAGTGGGCCTATATCCGCCTGGAAGGCACCACGTTCGGCGGCGTACCGCTGAACATGGAGGTGAAGCTGGAAGTCTGGGACTCGCCGAATTCCGCCGGGATCGTCATCGACGCTGTGCGCTGTGCGAAGCTCGCCATGGATCGCAAGATCGGCGGCGCACTGACCGGCCCCTCCAGCTATTTCATGAAGTCGCCGCCGCAGCAGTTCACCGACAATGAAGCCCGCGAGAGAACCATTCAATTCATCAACGGCGATGAAGAATAGGGACGCCAAGGCGTGACCACCACGTTCCATCTTGTGCGCCATGCAGCCCATGACCGTGTCGGGACGATTTTGTGCGGCCGCATGCCGGGCGTGCATCTCGGCGCACTGGGGAAGGCTCAGGCTGAACGCTTGGCGGATCGCTTTGCCAATGAGAACGTGGCCGCAATTCACACAAGTCCTCTCGAGCGGGCTGTGGAGACTTCCGAGCCTATTGCGGCCCGTCTCGGACAGTCGCTTGAAGTATCCGAGGACATTGCTGAGATCGACTTCGGAGCTTGGTCCGGCACGAGCTTCGAAGCACTGGCGCAGGATCCCCGCTGGGCGGCATGGAACAATGCCCGCAGCAACAGCCGCCCACCCTATGGGGAGACAATGCTCGAAGCACAGGCGCGCATCGTGGGCGCCCTTGAGCAGCTGCGCCACCGCTATTCGGATCGTACCGTCATTCTCGTCAGCCACAGCGACGTGATCAAGGCCGCCCTGCTCTACCATCTCGGCCTGCCGGTCGATGCCTATGGGCGTTTCGACATCGAGCCTGCCTCCATCAGCACCCTCGCGGTCGGCGACTGGGGCTCCAAAGTGCTGCGTTTGAACGAAGTGGTGGCCGCATGAAGATCGTCATTTTCGGCCTCACGGTTTCCTCATCCTGGGGCAATGGCCACGCGACGCTCTGGCGAGGTCTCATCCGTGCCCTTGCGAGGCGCGGACACAGGGTCGTCTTTTTTGAGAAGGATGCGCCCTATTATGCGGCCAACCGGGATCTCTTCGAGATTCCGGGCGGAGATCTGGTCTTCTACCAGGATTGGGGCGACATCCGGCAGCGCGCCGAGGCCGAGCTGATCGATGCGGATGTGGCCATGGCGACCTCCTATTGCCCGGACGGTATCGCGGCCAGCGAGCTCCTGCTCGATGCGCCGCGCCCGCTCCATGTGTTCTACGATCTCGACACGCCGGTCACCTTCTCGCGCTTGGAGGCAGGGGAGCCCATCACCTATATCGGCCCGCGAGGCCTGCGCGACTTCGATCTGGCGCTCAGCTACACGGGCGGCCGCGCTCTCGCCAGGCTTCAGTCGGAGCTCGGAGCCCGCCGTGTTGCGCCGCTTTACGGTCATGTAGATCCCGATGTGCACCACCCGGTGCAGCCGGCAGACCACTATAGGTCGGACCTCTCCTATCTCGGCACCTATGCGGCTGATCGTCAGGCCGCCCTGCAGCGCCTGTTCATCGATCCTGCGGGCTTGCGTCCGAACCATCACTTCCTGATCGGGGGCGCGCAGTATCCTGCCGACTTCCCCTGGCAGCCCAACATCTCTTTCGTCCGGCATCTGCCACCATCCGAACACCCTGCCTTCTTCTCGTCCTCGCGCCTGACGCTCAACATCACCCGGCAGGCCATGGCCGATATGGGCTGGTGCCCCTCAGGGCGTCTGTTCGAGGCGGCTGCCTGCGGCGCGCCCATCCTGTCCGATAACTGGGAAGGCCTCGACAGCTTCTTCGAGCCCGGTCAGGAGATCCTAATCGCGGATACGCGTGAAGATGCCGTCAGCGCTCTCGATCTCACGGACGCAGAGTTGGAACGCATCGCCAGGGCGGGCCGCGAGCGGGTGCTCGCTGAGCACACCTCGGAGCATCGAGCTCGCGAGCTTGAGATCCTGCTGGAGAGCGCCAGTTCCCCCTCATCCTCGACCGGCGGCTCGGCCGCCATGATGGAGGCCTGACCATGTGGGGGATCATACCTGCAGCAGGGATCGGCAGTCGCATTCAGCCGCTGGCTTTCTCGAAGGAACTTCTCCCGGTGGGCAGCCGCCTCGACGACGGCGTTGAGCGTCCCTGCGCGGTCAGCGAGTACCTCGTCGAGCGCATGATCCATGGCGGCGCCGACAAGATCTGCTTCGTGATCTCGCCCGGTAAGTCCGATATCATGGAATATTACGGCGCGAGCTACGGGACCGCCTCCATCGCCTATGTGGTTCAGCCCAAGGCGAGTGGGTTGTGCGACGCCATCTTCCAGGCGGCCCCTCTGATCCCGGCCGATGAGAGTGTGATCGTCGGCTTGCCGGATACGGTCTGGTTTCCCGAGACGGCACTCGCGGAGCTTCCGGAAGGAACCCTCTCGTTCCTGCTTTTTCCGGTCGACAACCCGCAGGTCTTCGACGCCGTCGTCTTGGACGAGACGATGCACGTGCAGGAGATTCAGGTGAAGCGGGAGGATGCGTCCTCCCGTTGGATCTGGGGTGCCTTCAAGATGCCGGGTCACGTCCTCCAGGCGCTGCGCCAGCTCTGGCTCTCGCGCAATCGCGAGGATGAATATTTCGGCACCCTGGTGAATGCCTATCTGGCTCAAGGTGGCGAGGCCATCGGGGTCAAGGCCGGTGCGTCCTACGTCGATGTCGGGACGCTCCACGGCTATCGCTCCGCCATCGGCTTGCTCAGCGAGGCGGCCCAGCAGGAGAATGTCACAGGCGCGCGGGTGGCCCTGGGCTGGCCTGCCGGCCGGCTGCCGCGTGGCCTCCATGATTTGAACAGGGAGTAGACTCCACGATGAACGCAATCGATCCAATGCCACCGGAAGAAATCCGCCGCAAAGCCGAAGCGCTTGGCCCCTGGTTTCATAATATCGAGCTGAAAGGCGGCGTCTGGACCGCGCCTGACCATTTCCTCGGCAACTACCCTGCCGTGAAGTGGCAGCAATTTTCTGAGGCGATCCCGCAGGACCTTACCGGCAAGAGCGTGCTCGACATCGGCTGCAACGGCGGCTTCTACTCCATGGAGATGAAGAAGCGCGGAGCGGAGCGCGTGCTGGGTGTCGATTTCGACGACGCCTATCTTGCACAGGCCCGTTTTGCCGCTCAGACCATGGGCTGCGACATCGAGTTCCGAAAGCTTTCGGTCTACGACCTCGGGCAGCTTGGAGAGACGTTCGACGTGGTGCTCTTCATGGGCGTCCTCTATCACCTGCGCCACCCGCTACTCGCTCTTGATCTTATCCACGAACACGTTGCCAAGGACCTCCTCGTGTTCCAGTCGATGCAGCGCGGCTCATCGGAGGCCATGCCGGTCGATGAGAACTACACCTTCTGGCAGACGGACCATTTCGACGATCCGCGCTACCCGAAGATGCACTTCATCGAACATCGCTATGCCGATGATCCGACTAACTGGTGGGCGCCGAATTCGGCTTGCGTGGAAGCCATGCTCCGCAGTGCCGGGTTCGAGATCGTCCAGCATCCCGAAACCGAAGTTTACATCTGCCGCCGTGTCGATGCCCCGCCCGGTGCGGGCGCCGTCTACCCGGCCCAAGGGAGAACCGCATGATCGAAGCCGCAATGATCTGGAACGAGCCGAACAACAAGTCCCACTGGGATCCTGAGATCGATCCGGATTGGAAGCTCTTCTCCGACATGGTGATTGCCGCCGGTCAGGCCATCAAGGCCGAGAACCCCAACCTGCCCCGCGTGCTGGGTGGCATCTCGCCCATCGATCCAGGTTTCATCAGGAAGCTGGAGGAGCATGGCGCCCTCGATCATCTCGACATCGTAGCCGTCCACGGATTTCCGCTCGACTGGAACCTGTGGCAGATTCATGACTGGCCGGCGAAGATCGATGAGATCCGGGCCGTGACGGACAAGCCTATCTGGGTGAGCGAAGTCGGCATCTCGACCTTTGGAGCCGAGGAAGTGCAGGTCTGGGGCCTGAACAGAACCGCGGAGCTTCTCATCGGCAAGGTGCCGAAGATCCACTGGTACAGCCTCTACGACCTGCCCCGCGCCTGGGAGGCCACGACGCGACACCGGGAGGCGGAAGGATCCTCCTATTACCGCCACTTCTACATGGGCCTGCTGCGCGAGGACGGCACGCCGAAGCCCTCTCTCGAGGAATATGCGAAGTACGCATCCCAGATGGGCCTGTGTCAGTGGTTCCACTTCGAGGATCATCGTCTCGACGATGCGGTGATGTGGATGAAGCGCCTGGGCGTGAAGTATCTGCGCACAGGGCTGTCCTGGGCCGACAGCTTCCGTCCCAATGCGATGGATTGGTTCGACCGCCAGATGGAAGCGCTCGCCGATTTCGACGTGACGGTGACCTTCTGCTTCACGCCCGAGCATCGCGGAATCGCGCCCCACCACACCAGCGCCCCGCAGGTGAAGGAGGAGTTCGCCGAGTTCTGTGCCACCATGGTCCGGCGCTATGCGCCTGCCAATCAGTCGGCGCCAGCCGGCAAGGTTCTGGAAGTGCTCTGAGTCCGACTATCGAACCTTTCAACAAAGAGGCGGCTGAACTCGGTTCAGCCGCCTCTTTCAATGTCAGCCCTTTGGAAGCCGATCCCTATCGTCCGTAAATTCTGTCCAGCACACGGGCCACATCCACCAAGTGCTCCGCCGCGGGATCGAACCGCTCGCCCGCCGCCAACCGTGAGGCCCAGTCGGCCGCCGCGCGTCCGCCCCATTCGTCGGGAGGTGTCGTCAACGCCTCGCGGGACGTGCCATGATAACGCTCCGCGGTGAAATCGTAGAAGGAGCCGTTCACGTTGCGCAGCGACACGCCGCCCTGAGTACCGTAGAAGGTGGCAGAAATCACAGCCTCGCATCCGGCCTGCAACCGCCAGGAGCAGGCGAGCTGCACCACGGCGCCGGTTTCCAGTTCCACGGTTGCAACCGCGTAGTCCTCGACCTGATTGGCCGTATCCTTGAGGGGCGCACCGCCCGCGAAGAGCTTGCCCGTGACGCTGGCAATGGCGGGGTTGTTCAGGCTCCACAGGGCGAGATCCACGAGGTGGACGCCGAGATCCATCACGCAGCCGCCGCCGGAGAGAGCCGGATCGTAGAACCACGGCTTGTCAGGGCCATAGGCGTTGTGGAACACCAGGTCCACGGCATAGATGTGCCCCAGCTCTCCCGAGTCGATGATCTCGCGAATGCGTTGCATGCCTTCCGTGAAGCGGTAGGAGAGATCGACGCAGAGCAGCCGGTCGGCCTTGCGGGCGGCATCGACCACCGCCTGCACCTCCGTGGTCGTGCGGCCGAGCGGCTTCTGGCAGAACACCGCAACACCGCGCTCCAATGCGCGGATCGACTGCTCCGCGTGCATGGCGCTGGGCGTTGCGATCACCACACCGTCGACGCCGGCATCGAGGATCTCGTCGAGCGTCGAGACCAGCTTTGCATCCGGCGCCAGCTTGCCGGCCTCCGAGGCCATCTCCGGCGACGGATCGGCGATGGCAGCCACGTCAACCGCTCCTGTGCCGAGGATCGCCTGCATGCGGTGCCGGCCGATCCAGCCGACCCCGAGAAAGCCGAGGCGGGGGCGGGCAAGAGAGGTTTCGGACTGTTCCTTTTGAAGAGCCTGCTGCGCCATCAGTAGGTTACCAGAGCTTTGAGAAATCCATCCGGCCGGTCACGCGTGGCGTCGAGCGCCTCGTCCAGCCGGTCCAGGGGATAAGTATGAGTATAGAGGAAACTCGGATCGAGTCTGCCCGATGCAATGGCATCCACCGCCTCGCGAAGACCCTGCATGTAGATCTTCGGGTCGCGCTCATGGGCGTTGATCACATCGATGCCACGCCAGTTCCACAGCCACATATTCACCTGCCGGGGACCGTCCTGATGGTATCCGGCGACGATCAGCTTGCCGCGCTCGCGGGTGAGTTCTCCGGCAAGATCCAGCGGCCATTGCTTGCCGACAGCCTCGATCACGCGATCACAGAACGTGCCGGCCGTCAGCTCCTTCACCTTCTCAATGATCCCGTTGTGATCGTCCATCGGGATCGTCTCGGCCGCGCCCATGCGGCGGGCGAGGTCGAGCGAGAAGGGCCGGCGCGAGATCGCGATCACGCGGGCACCGGCGTCGGTTGCAAGCTTCGTCAGGATGGCGCCGAGGAAGCCGATGCCGATGATGGCAACAGTCTGCCCGGCTTCGATTTCGCTGCGGCGGAAGATGTTCATGGCGCAGCCGAGCGGCTCGCCAGGAAACGGCTGCCCTTCAAGCGCCTTCGGCAGCGGCACCACTGCCTCTGCATCGGCGAGATCGTACTCGGCATAGGACTTGTAGGAGAGCGCCGAGACGCGATCACCGACCGACAGACCGTCGACACCCTCGCCGAGGGCATCCACGAAGCCCCAGGCTTCGTGTCCAAGCCCACCCGGTTCGGTGGGGTACTGCATCCATTCCGGGCCGGCCCAGGGGGTCAGATTCGAGGCGCAGACGCCACAACCCTCCAGGCGCAGGCGGACCTGACCGGGGCCGGGCTCCGGGCGTGCCACTCGGCGCACCTCGATCTGACCAGGTCCTGTCAGGATAGCCGCCCGCATGGCCTGAGCCGCTCCGGCTTGATCGCTCTTATGCGAAAGTGTGGAAATATCGCTGCTCGTGCCGCTCTCGTTCAGCAAGTCTGGCCCTCCACTGTGATGCCCGAGCAATTAGGAACCGGGGAGGAGACTTCAAGGCTTGGCTTTATGGCCGCTATCAAGGAGCGTTTTCGGAGTTCTTCTGGGCGACGTAATCCCTGCGTGCTGCGCTGTCGGGCTCCACGTTCTTCTCCGCGCACCAGCGGGCGAAAGCTTCAGGCTCGATCAGGATGCGGCTGACGTGAAGACCGGCCTGTCTGCCGACGGCCTCATTATTTTCGGCGGCCGCAAGCCAGCTCTCGTAGGTGGGCGCCAGGTTGTGCCGGTCGGCCATTATCTCGCGGATGCGCTGGTAATCCTCACGACTGTACCATGGCAATCCGATCCGACGCGCCGGCTCGTTGGTCATTCCCGTTGCCCCACATTAACCCAGCCATCGAGCCCTCTCGTTCCGGGAGGGCTCGACGCTGCAGCATTTCCTCAGCTCAGCATATAGAGCACAGCGGGTGCCGCGGTCAGCAACCCGGCTGCCGTCAATAACGTGAACCGATGATCGGGGTTCGCGATACGATGAACTTTTCGGGCGGTGCTCCCGGCCTCCATGCTCCAGCCGTTCATGCAGGAGCAGAGTAGGCGGTGAGAGGCTCCCTCGGACAGTTCGAAGAACTCCATGGCGTCTCCGAGCGTATCGCCCTTCAAGCCTGCGGCGCGCAGGATCGGATCCTCGAAGGCGACCGTGATCGGCGACTCGTCAGACCGCAATTGCGGTCGCTTGTCTTTCGGGACGAACTCGATCTCTCCCAGAGACCTCAGGCGCCGCTTCGGCTGGCGCTCCAGCACCTCGGCCCAGCGTTCGAGGCGTTCGCGGCGGGACAGGAAACCTTGGTTGAACTCATGCACCTCAGCGACGCTACGCAGCTTCTCTACAGGCTTGTGTTCCATAGGTATTCTCCTGCAAGGGAGCCGACCCGCGATCCGGGCCGAGCCCAGGGGAACCTATGATCCTCCGAGTCCCTGGCTTTTTTGCGTCAAACGAGCGCTTCGTGCGGAAAAGTGGCCCCGGTTTTCCGCACGTCAGAAGAGAGTTTCGTGCGGATGAGCCACGTGCTCCTGGAAGATCGCGCCGGTGGCGGGCTCGACCTCCTTGAGCACGACCGCATAGCCCCAGAGATTGGCCACCATCTGCAAGACCCTCTGCGCATCGTCCTTGTGGAGGAGGGTTCGGTTCAGGACATGATGGTGAAGGATCAGGCGCCGGTCGCCGGCAAGGTCGACATCGATCACCTGAATGTCGGGATCGCTCCAGCCGACATCATAGTGGCGCGACAGGGAGCGCCGCAGCCGGCGATAGCCCCGCTCGTCATGGATGGCCTCGATCCTGAGTTCGGGCTGGTCGGGGTCATCCACGAGATGGAACATGCGCCATTGACGCATCAGGTGCGGGCTCAGGTACTGCGAGATGAAGCTCTCGTCCCGGTAGTTGGCCCACACATCGCGCAGGACCGCCATGGCATCGCCGCGGCCGGCGATCTCTGGGAACCACTCCCGGTCCTCCGCCGTGGGCTTGATGCAGATGCGCTCGATGTCCTGCATCATGCCGAAACCGAGGGCATAGGGATTGATGCCGCCGTAATGTGGATCGTCGTATTCCGGCTGGCGTGTGACGTTCGTGTGGGACTGCAGGAACTCCAGGAAGGAGCCATCGCTGATCTGCCCCGTCTCGTGCAGTCGGGTCATGATGCGGTAGTGGCAGTAGGTGGCGCAGCCTTCGTTCATCACCTTGGTCTGCCGCTGCGGGTAGAAATACTGCGCGATCTGGCGGACGATGCGCAGGATCTCGCGCTGCCAGGGCTGAAGGCGCGGGGCGGACTTCTCGAGGAAGTACAGGAGATTTTCCTGCGGGAGTTCCAGGAGGGCACGGCGGCGCTCATCGCTCAGCTGCGGCTTTGCGGCCGCTCCCTTCGTGGGCACCGTGCGCCAGAGGTCGTTGAAGGTCTGCTCCAGATGGAGATGCCGCTCCTTCTCCCGCCGCTCTTCGGAGCGCAGATCGGGGCGTTTCTTGCGCGGATAGCGGTGGACGCCGTGGGACATCAGCGCATGGGCCGCGTCGAGCACCCGCTCCACCGCAGCATGGCCGTACCGCTCCTCGCAACGGGTGATGTAGCCTTTCGCGAATTCGAGATAATCCAGGATTCCGTCGGCGTCGGTCCATTCCCGGAAGAGATAGTTGTTCTTGAAGAAGTGGTTATGCCCGAAGGCCGCGTGGGCGATCACGAGCGTCTGCATCGTCGCCGAGTTCTCCTCCATGATGTAGGAGATGCACGGGTTCGAATTGATGACGATCTCGTAGGCCAGTCCCATGAATCCCTGGCGGTAGCTCGCCTCATGAAGGGCGAAGCGCTTGCCGAAGGACCAGTGCTTGTAGAACAGGGGCATACCGATCGAGGCATAGGCATCGAGCATCTGCTCGGCGGTGATGACCTCGATCTGGTTGGGGTAGACGTCGAGCCCCATTTCGCCGACGCCGATCGTCTCGATGGCGTCGTGGATGCGCTGAATGAGGCCGAAGTCCCAGTCAGCGCCTTGGAACAGAAGATGATCGTGCTCCATCAGGCTCATGGCACCCTGGCTCCTGCCTCTGCGTCGCGCCGGCGGAAGAGTTCGCGGAAGACGGGATAGATCTCGCGCCTGTGGTTCACCTTGCGCATGGCGAGGTTGGCACCCTGCTCCTGCAGCGTCTCGTAGGTCTGCCACAGGGACGTCTTGTGGTTGATGAAGCCGGTCTGCATCCGGTCGCTGTCGCTGCCGACCTCCAGGTAGGCGTAATACTGGCAGACGGGAAGGATCACGTCCCTGAGGAGGGCTGCGCTGGTGCTGCCGTCGTTGGGGGAGTTGTCGCCGTCCGAGGCTTGAGCCGCGTAGATGTTCCAGCTGTCGGGAGAGTAGCGCTCCTCCACGATCCGCTGCATCTCGCGTAACGCCGACGACACCACCGTACCGCCCGTCTCAGGGCTGTTGAAGAAGGTCTCCTCGTCCACCTCCTTCGCCTCGTGCGTGTGGCGGATGAAGACGATCTCCACGTGCTTGTAGCGGCGCGTCAGGAAGATGTAGAGCAGCATGTAGAACCGTTTGGCGAGATCCTTCATGTGCTCCGTCATGGAGCCCGAGACGTCCATCAGGCAGAACATCACCGCCTGCGCGACCGGCCGCGAAACCGGCTCGAAGCGGCGATAGCGCAGATCGAGCGGGTCGATATAAGGAAAGCGCTTGGTGCGCAGCTTCAGTTGCTCGAGTTCCTGTCGCAGCGCAGTAAGCTGATCGGACGGACCCTCCTGCTTCTCAAGGCATTCGATCTCCTCCTGGAGGCGCAGCAATTCCTCAGGCTTGGGACGCCGCATGGCGATGCGGCGCGACAGGGCATTCCGCATGGAGCGCAGCAGGGCCAGGTTCACCGGGGAGCCCGTGACCGTATAGCCGGCCCGCCGCATGCCTTGTGTTTCGACCGTGGCGACCCGCCGCTTGGCGAGATCCGGGAGTTCGAGGTCATCGAGAAAGAGATCGAGGAATTCGTCGCGGGTCAGGGCGAAGCGGAAATCGTCCTCACCCTCGCCATTATCGCCACCGGTGGAGCTGCCGCCACCGCCGCCTGGGGGCCTGTCGATGGTATCGCCTTCGACGAAGCGCTTGTTGCCGGGCAGGATGTGATCGTGCACGCCCCCCTCGCCCGAACGTCTGAAGCTGGGCTCGCGAACACCATCGGCTGGGATCGTGACTTCCCCTCCCCGTTCGAGATCGGTGATGTCCCGGTCTCCTGCGGTCTGACGCACCGCCCTCTGAATCTGCGCTTTCGCGCGACGAAGGAAGCGTTGGCGGTTCGCCAGACTCTTGCCTCCTGGGTTGAGGCGCCGGTCGATGATGTACATAGGAACGCCTGATCTGCCTCCGCTTTCTGTCAGCCCGCCTGCTTCACCCGCATGTACCACTCCACGAGACGCCGGACCTGGCGCTCGGTGTAGCCACGCTCCATCATCCGCTGCACGAACTCTCCGTGCTTCTTCTCGGTCTCGCCATCCTTCTTGGAGCCGAAGCTGATCACAGGCAGGAGTTCCTCCACCTGGGAAAACATCCGGCGCTCGATCACGTCGCGGATCTTCTCATAGCTCGTCCAGGACGGGTTTCGGCCGTTATTGCCGGCCCGTGCGCGCAGCGAGAACTTCACCACCTCGTTGCGGAAGTCCTTAGGGTTGGCGATGCCTGCCGGCTTCTCGATCTTGGTCAGCTCTTGGTTCAGGAGCTCCCGGTTGAGAAGCTGGCCGGTATCGGGATCCTTGAAATCCTGATCCTCGATCCATGCATCCGCGTAGGCCACGTAGCGGTCGAAGAGGTTCTGGCCGTAATCGTGGTAGGACTCGAGATAGGCCTTCTGGATCTCATGGCCAATGAAGTCGGCGTATCGCGGGGCAAGCTCCGCTTTAATGAACTCCAGATAGCGCCTCTCCACGTCCTGCGGCAGTTGCTCACGCCGGAGCGACTGTTCGAGCACGTACATGAGGTGCACCGGATCGGCCGCAACCTCGATCGTGTCGTGGTTGAAGGTCGCGGACAGAACCTTGAAGGCGAAGCGGGTCGAGATTCCGTCCATGCCTTCGTCGACGCCCGCCGAGTCCTTGTATTCCTGCAGGCTGCGCGCGCGCGGATCGACCTCGCGCAGGCTCTCGCCGTCATAGACCCGCATCTTCGAATAGAAGTTGGAGTTCTCGTGCGCCCGCAGGCGCGACAGGACCGAGAACCGGGCCAGCATCTCCAGAGTGGCCGGCGCGCAGGGGGCGCCTGACAGCTCGGAGCCGCGGATCAGCTTCTCGTAGATCTTCTGCTCCTCCGTGACCCGCAGGCAATAAGGCACCTTGATCACGTAGATGCGGTCGATGAACGCCTCGTTGTTCTTGTTGGTGCGGAAGGTCTGCCATTCCGCCTCATTGGAGTGGGCCAGGATGATGCCCGTGAACGGGATGGAGCCGATATTCTCCGTGCCGACATAGTTCCCTTCCTGCGTGGCCGTGAGCAGGGGGTGGAGCATCTTGATCGGCGCCTTGAACATCTCGACGAATTCCAGGATACCCTGGTTCGCCCGGTTAAGGCCGCCGGAATAGCTGTAGGCGTCGGGGTCGTTCTGGGACAGCGTCTCGAGCTTGCGGATGTCGACCTTGCCGACCAGGGACGAGATGTCCTGGTTGTTCTCGTCGCCCGGCTCCGTCTTGGCGACACCGATCTGCCGCATCCGGGAAGGGTTGATCTTGACCACCCGGAACTTGGAAATGTCGCCCTTAAATTCGTCGAGACGCTTGATCGCCCAGGGGCTGAGCAGGTTCGTCAGACGCCGCCGGGGGATGCCGTAGCGCTCCTCCAGGGCGTCTCCCATCTGCTCCGGATCGAACAGCGCAAGCGGGCTCTCGAAAACCGGACTGATCTCATCGCCGGCCTTGAGAACGTAGATGGGATTCACCTCCATCAGGGCTTTCAGACGCTCGGCCAGGGAGGACTTGCCGCCGCCGACAGGCCCGAGCAGGTAGAGGATCTGCTTGCGCTCCTCCAGTCCCTGGGCCGCATGTCGGAAGAAGCTTACGATCATCTCGATCGTCTCTTCCATGCCGTAGAATTCGGAAAAGGCCGGATAAACCCGGATGGTGCGGTTCATGAAGATGCGGCCGAGCCGCGCATCCTTCGAGGTATCGACGAGCTGAGGCTCGCCGATGGCCGCCAGGATGCGCTCTGGAGCGCTTGCATACATCATGGGATCGGTGCGGCACCCTTCCAGGTATTCCGCCAGGGACATCTCCGCCTCGCGGCGGGTCTCATAGGCCTTCAGGAAACTCGAGAACAGGTCGTCGGAATGAAGCATGGCGCCACCGAAATCCAATCCCTCTCAGAGACAACGATTGTGCACCGCTAAGGTTGCCCAGACCATGCGATACTATGATGCGGCCAAATGGTGCGGCATAACCCTTTCGTTGTGGCGGCTGATGTTCAGGTCGCGACAGATCGGGCTTATCTCGGGTCCGTCTGTGCGACTTGGAATTTCGCCCGCCCTGACGAACAGCGTCGCGGATTGCGGGCGCAACGGCAAGTTAAAGTTTCTCACCAGCAGCCTATTTCGATGTGCCGCATTGCCGCCCGCAGTGCCATGGAGCGAATTTTCCTCAAGCAGGCGCAAGCCCTTATCAAGATGTGGGAAGAACCGGTGAGGAAGCCAGTCATCGGCACTTCAATTGCCCGTGACCATGTGGAAAGCCCGCATCCGCTGCAATGCAGCAAAAGCTTGGCCTCAGATTGAACAAACTCCGCGCGCCTCCATTGACGACGGGTCGATCAAACCTATCGTCTGTAGCGCTTGAATACCCAGCGGGCTTACCCCTTCAGTCCGCTCCACCTGGAGAACTTTCCTGTGATCAAAGCTTTCGGCTACGCCGCCCAGGATGCATCCACGCCGCTTTCCCCCTTCAGCTTCGAGCGCCGGGAGCCAGGCGAGCGCGACGTTCAGATCGACATCCTCTATTGCGGCGTCTGCCATTCCGACCTGCACACGGTTCGGGAAGAATGGGGCGGCACGCTTTATCCTTGCGTTCCGGGCCATGAGATCGTGGGCCGTGTCGCCCGGGTCGGCTCAGGGGTGCAGAAGTTCAGGGCAGGCGACATTGTCGGGGTCGGCTGCATGGTCGATTCCTGCCGCACCTGCCGCTCCTGCCGAGAGGGTCTTGAGCAATACTGCGAAGTCGGATTCACCGGCACCTATAACGGTCCGGAACAGGGGACCGGCGCCAATACCTATGGCGGCTATTCCGACTCTGTCGTGGTCGATGAGAGCTTCGTCCTGCGCGTGCCGGACAGTCTCGATCCAGCCGCTGCGGCGCCCCTCCTGTGCGCCGGAATCACCACATTCTCGCCCCTGCGCCGCTGGCGCGTTCAGGCCGGACAGAAGGTGGGCGTCGTGGGCCTTGGCGGACTCGGCCACATGGCGGTGAAGCTCGCCCGCGCCATGGGCGCCCATGTGGTGCTCTTCACCACCTCTCCCAACAAGCGCGAGGATGCCCTGAAGCTGGGCGCCCACGAAGTGGTCGTGTCCAAGGACCGGGAAGCCATGAAGGCGCACCGCAACAGCTTCGACTTCATCCTCGACACCGTCGCCGCCCCACATGACCTCGACAGCTACCTCGTGCTGCTCGCCCGTGATGGTGCCATGGTGCTCGTGGGCGCGCCCGCCGAGCCGCATCCGGCCACCACGGTGTTCAACCTGATCATGAAGCGGCGCCAGCTCGCCGGCTCGCTGATCGGCGGCATCGCGGAGACGCAGGAAATGCTCGACTTCTGCGCCGAGCACGGGATCACCGCCGAGATCGAGATCATCCCGATCCATAAGATCAACGAGGCCTATGAGCGGATGCTCAAGAGCGACGTGAAGTACCGCTTCGTGATCGACATGGCCTCGCTGAAGCAGGAGGCCGCAGCCTAAACCCGGCGAGCAGCCTCAGATGCTGGTCTACGGGGATATCGAGCGGGTCGAGACGGTTGGAGCCAAGCAGGCCGCCATCACGAGCCTCCTGACAGAGACCTTTTCCATGCCGCCTGGCATCGAGCGGCATGGAGTTCTCGTCACCGCTTTCATCAGCGCAAGCGAACTCGTCCAGGGCATCATCGATGCGGAGTTTCACGAGTGCGGCTTCGATGCCTGGACCAAGGACCATGCAGCAGGGATGGAATGCCTTTCCATCCTCGCTCGAGCCGTCGGTGAGTCCTGGCACAGCGGCTTCCGGCAGCTTTCACCGCTGCCTCCTGCCTTTTCCGAGAAGCTCCACGGGTTCGCTCCGTCGCGCACCATTCGCACCAAGCATGCGGAAGGTTATGCCTTCTATGCCCTCTATCCTGAAAGCTACCTGGAGGCCGCCAGAGCTTCAGGCTTAAGCTCCAACACCCAGGTCATCGGCATCCGCAGCATCGGCACGGGCCTGAGCGCCCTCGTGGCGGCAGAACTCGGCGCTCCTGCTCCCATCACCCTGCGCCCGGTTGGCCATCCCTTCGGACGCGAAGTGAAGGTTGATCTAGACCTCACCAAAAACCTTGTATCCGATGGCCGGAAAGCCTTTGCCATCGTCGACGAGGGTCCAGGACTGTCCGGAAGTTCGTTCGGTGCGGTAGCCGACTGGCTGGAGGAAGCTGGCATCCCGAGGCACCAGATCCACTTCTTCCCAAGCCACGGCGGCGGGCTCGGTCCGCAGGCCAGTGCCGAGCATCGCGAGCGATGGAGCTCCGCTCCGCGCCATCTCGTCACCATGGACGACCTCCTGCTGCGCGGATCGCCTGCCCACCGCATCGAGAGCTGGGTGGAGAGCCTCCTCGGCCCGTTGGATGAATCTCTGGAAGAGATCTCGGGCGGCGCTTGGCGATCCCGTCGCTACCCGGACGAAGGCTCGTGGCCCCCGGCCAACATCCAGCAGGAACGGCGCAAGTTCCTCGCGCGGGCGAACGGCACGGCATGGCTGGTCAAGTTTGCAGGCTTGGGTGAGATCGGCGCGCAGAAATTCCGCATCGCTCAGAAGCTTCACGAGGCGGGTTTCACGCCGGAGCCGGCTGGCTGCCGCCATGGCTTTCTCGTGGAGCGCTGGCACGAAGAGCTGGATGGCCTCGATCAGGCCCGCATCAGCCGCAAGAGCCTCGTCGATCAGGTCGGCGCCTATCTGGGCTTCCGCGCCCGGCATTTCCCGTCAGCCCAGCATCAGGGTGCCTCCCTCGACGCACTGCACCAGATGGCAATCTACAATACCGGCCAAGCCCTCGGCGAAGCCGCGGCCGCAGACCTGGAGCAGTCCCTGGCAGACCCGAGCATCCTCGAGCACAAATTGCGCCGGATCTGCACCGACAATCGCCTCCATGTCTGGGAATGGCTCGTTTCAGGCGACAGGCTGATCAAGACGGACGCGCTCGATCACAGCGCGGCCCACGATCTCGTCGGCCACCAGGACGTGAGCTGGGATGTTGCAGGCGCAATCGTCGAACTGGACTTTTCCCAGGACGAGGCCGCACGGCTGTGCCAGATCGTGCAGCAGGAGAGCGGGCAACCGCTGGATCAGGGCCTGCTCGCCTTCATGCTTCCCTGCTATCTCGCCTTCCAGCTCGGTGCCCACCTCATGGCGGCCGGGGCACTGGGGGATGGACCAGAGGTCACCCGCCTGCGCCGGGCCGCCAACCGGTACGGGCGTCTCCTCCACGATCACCTAGCTCGCATAGGCGGACCTGAACCTTTGCAGGAACAAGAAGAAGTGCCGGCCAGTTAAACGCCAAGGCAATACACTTGCGTGGCCGGACCGATCTGTCCGGCAGGATCGGTTCTTGCATGCTTTCCGAAACATGGCAGCTCCTGAAGGTGGCATTCGCAGGCTGGTGGAATGACCGCGCCATGAGCCTTGGCGCGTCCATTGCCTTCTTTACCGTTTTTTCGCTGGCCCCGATGCTGCTGGCTGCCATTGCGGTCGCCGGGCTTGCCTTCGGTCGCGAGGCGGCACAGGGCGCCATCGTGGCTGAACTCGGCGGCATGATCGGCAATAACGAAGCCTCCTTCCTGGAAACCATGATTGCCAGCGCCGGCAATGTAGGCTCGGGCATTATCGGCACCGCTGTGGGCATCGTGACATTTCTGCTGCTGGTCACGGGCGCCGTGGTCGAGCTCCAGGACGATCTGAACATCATCTGGAAGGCAAAGCCACCTGCCAGCTACGGCGTCATGAGCTTCGTCCGCACACGACTCGTCAGCCTCGCGCTGGTGCTCGGGATCGGCTTTCTGCTTCTCGTTTCCCTGGTCGTCGACACCGGACTGACGGCGCTCGGGTCCTATCTCGAAGCAAACTTCTCGGGCGCAACGATCCTCCTTCGCTTCCTCAACAGCCTCGTCGCCTTTGCGGTCGCCACGCTGCTGTTCGCGATGATGTTCAAGCTGCTGCCGGCCGTTGAGATCCAATGGAGCGACGTCTGGACGGGCGCATTGGTCACGGCACTCCTGTTCACGGTGGGCAAGTTCCTGATCGGCTACTATCTTGGCAAGAGCAACGTCGCCTCGAGCTACGGAGCCGCCGCCTCGATCATCACGATCCTGCTCTGGATCTATTATTCGTCCCTGATCCTGCTCTTCGGCGCGGAGTTCACGAAGGCTTATGCGGAAAGCCGCGGGAGCCGAAGGGGGCGCCCAACCACGGAACCATAACGAGGAACGGGCCAGGAAGCCCTGGCCCGTTCAGCTGTCGTCCGGCAGTGCTGCCTACTCGGCAGCCTCTTTCGTCGCGGGCTCCGTCGGAACGTCGCGCATACCGCCGAGCACCTCTTCGGCCGAGGCCTTGTAGTTCTTCACGGAACTCGTCCACTGCCCCCAGACGGTCGGGTCGATTGTGTCGCCGTTCCTGCCCAGGTTCTGCAGCCGACGCTTGTCCTCGTCCGTCAGCACCTGCTTCGGCAGTGGCTGAAGGTTGCGCACATCGTCCGCCGTGATGCCGATCATCTCGCCCACCCGGTTGCCGTAGTCATCGTGGACCAGCAGGAGGTGCCAAACCATCCGCTCCTGCACGTCGCGCTCGCACTGGCCGAGCAGGGTGCCCAGGTTTAGGACGAGGTCGTCGCGTTCCCAATCCATCATGGTGCAGTAGCGGCCCCGCGCCTGGACGTAATCGTTGCGGCGCTCAAGGACGCTGCGCGTCAGGCGCCCGCGGATCTCGGGCGCATTGTTCGGCTCCTCGCGCGGCGATTCGTGCAGTCCGTTATGGATCGACGGCTCGTAATTCACATGCGGGTTCTGCCCCGGCGCCAGGTCGCGGCGATAGGACATCTGCCCGCCGTTCAGATTGGTGGAGACCTTGGCGTTCTTGGCCTGGTTCACCGGCAGCTGCAGGTAGTTGGTGCCGACGCGGTAGCGCTGGGTGTCGGAATAGGAGAAGGTCCGGCCCACCAGCATCTTGTCATCGGAGAAGTCGAGCCCGTCCACGAGAACGCCCGTGCCCATGGCGATCTGCTCGTTCTCGTTGAAGTGATCCTGGACGTTGCGGTTGAGAGTCATGACGCCCATGTGGCGCAGCGGGAAATCCTTCTCCGGCCAGATCTTGGTGTCGTCGAGCGGATCCCACTCGAGCTCGGGATGGTCGTGATCCTCCATGATCTGAACGTACATGTCCCATTGCGGGTGCTCGCCGCGCTCGATCGCCTCATAGAGATCCTTCGAGGCGGAGCCGAGATCCTGGCCCTGCACCTTGGCGGCTTCCTCGGCCGTCAGACTCGCCAGGCCGCAGCGCGGATGGAAATGGTATTTCACCAGCACGGTGTCGCCCTGGGCATTGACCATCTTGTAGGTGTTGACCCCGAAGCCTTCCATGTGCCTGTAGCTGGCCGGGATGCCACGCGGGCTGAACAGGTGCGTCAGCATGTGCATGGACTCAGGCGTCTGGCTCATGAAGTCGAAGATCCGGTTCGGCTCCTGGCGGAACGTGATCGGGTCGGGCTTCAGGGAGTGAATCACATCCGGGAACTTGATAGCGTCGCGGATGAAGAAAACGGCAAGGTTGTTGCCGACAAGATCCCAGTTGCCATCCTCCGTGTAGAACTTAACGGCAAAGCCGCGCGGATCGCGGGCGGTCTCGGAGGAGTCGCGGCCGCCGATCACGGTCGAGAAGCGGATGGCGAGCGGCGTCTTCTTGCCGGCCTCCTGAAACAGCTTGGCCCGGGTGTACCTGGAGGCGGGTTCGTCGCCGATCTTGCCGGTCGCCTCGAACTCGCCGTAGCACACGAAGCCGCGGGCATGGACGACACGCTCAGGGATGCGCTCGCGGTCGAAATGGGTGATCTTCTCAAGGAACTGGTAGTTCTCCAGCGTGGCCGGGCCGCGGCTTCCAACGGTGCGCTGGGACTGGTTGTTGGTGATCGGATGGCCCTGCCGGTTCGTCAGGACCTGATCCGGTGTTCCCGACGGTGCTTTGGGGCTCTTGTCCATGGCTCTCTCCCTTGGGTGAACGGTTGATTGCGATGCGCCCCCGAGGCACCTTAAATGTCCCGCAGTGATCAACACCAATCGATATTTCTATGAGGCCCGATCAGATTATCTGATTGGGCTGTCCAGCAGGCTGCCGCACGTTCGCGAAGGCAACAGCCGGAATCGGCATTGGTTTCGCCACGGATGCAGATGATACGCCGGAAAATTTCGGGGCTTTGCACCTTTATGTGCTTCAGCCGAAGATGCGGTCGCCCTGCTCGTCGATGATCTGCTTGCCCTTTGTAATCGCAAAGGCGGTCGCATCATCCTTGCTGGGGTGCGTCTCGGCGCGCACGAACCGGTGCTCTCTTGTTCCGGCCTCGGAATCCTTCTCGATGATCCCCGCCGTCTGGTAGCCGCCCTTGGCCGAGTAGGGCGCAGGACGGATGCGGAAGCCTTTGTACTCGACCGCCTCGGCGGCAGGTTCCTCGCGGCCGCCCGCGCTGCCTCCGCCTGCAAAACGGTTCCAGAGGTCTTTGAGGATCGAGGGCATGACTGAACTCAAGCTGTGATGATTCGCGAGGCCGAAGCATAATCGGGCTTCGGCGGAGGAGCGAATCGTGCCCTATCCCTTCACGATCCCATGATCAGGCTTGGGCTTTTCGTGTCGGCGCCTTGACGGCGCTTGTGCTCCAGCCAACTCTGCGAGGAAGTATGCTGTTTGCGGGATTATGGAGCCTACGATCATGAAGTATCCTCTGTTCGGTCTGTTCTTCTCAGGGGCCCTTCTGACCGGCGGCTTCGCTGCTGCACACCATGGCTGGGGGAGCTACGACGCGGGCCGGCTCGTTTCGGTCACGAGCAATATCCAGCAGGCCAACTGGGAAAATCCCCACGTGACGGTGGTTGTCACTCATGAGAACAAGAACTGGGACGCGGTGCTGGCGCCGCCTTTCCGAATGAGCGCGAGAGGCCTGAACCCGGACATGCTCAAGCCCGGAACGTCCGTTCGGCTCGAGGGCTACCCTTCTACCCGCATGGAAACCGAGATGAGGGCCGAGCGCATCGTGGTGGGCGGCAAGACCTACGAACTGCGCTAGCACCTCATGTATCTCGACCTGCTCGCCGCCTTGGAGGGCTCATGGCTCGGTCATGCAGGGCGCCATTCCGCATGGCTTTATACGGCCGCGAACCTGCTGCATGTGCTCGGGGCTGCCTTCGTGGTCGGCGGCATCGCGGTCTTCGACCTCAAGGTGCTGGCGGAACATGGCAAACATGCCTGGCAGGTGGGGCGCCATGCCATTCCCATCGCGGCTGCCGGCCTGCTCCTGCAGATCCCAACGGGCGTGCTTCTCCTCGCCGTGGAGGCCCGCGCGCTTGGGACCAACCCTGCCTTCTACGTGAAGCTCGCATTCATTGCGCTGGGCCTCGTCAATGTCGCTCTTTTTCATGCCCGCTTCGGATCGGCCCTGCGTGCCGGAGCCTTGCCTCCGGAAGCTCGCACCTATGCTCTCGTGTCGCTCCTCGCATGGATCGTCACGCTCTTGGCAGGACGCATGATCGCCTATCTGTAGCCTGGCACACTCTGTTGTCACACGCCCCCGTTCACCATTGAGGTATTCATGCGCTTGCAGCTGGCGCTTTGCGGAATCCTTCTTTGCTGCGGCGCCGTCTCCGCCAATTCCCCATCATCCGGTGAAACGGTGGAGCAGGCCCTGTGCCGGCTGATCGAGGGCGCTGCACGAACGCAGAAGATACCGCGCGACCTGCTCACAAAGCTGATCTGGCAGGAAAGCTCGTTCCGCCCGCATGTGGTCAGCCCGGCGGGAGCCCAGGGCATTGCGCAGTTCATGCCAGGCACGGCCAAGGAACGCGGACTGGCTGACCCCTTCGATCCCGAGCAGGCCATTCCGAAGGCGGCAGAATTCATCGCTCAGCTTGCAGATCAATTCGGCAATCTGGGCCTGGCGGCTGCTGCCTATAACGGCGGCCCTGCTCGGGTCGCCACATGGCTGGCCGGTCGAGGAGGATTACCGGCGGAGACCCAGAATTACGTTGTGGCCGTGACGGGCCGCTCGGCGGAGGAATGGGCTTCGGATGCAAGGGAGAAGAAGGATACGGGCCAAGAGGCGTCCGCCACCGAGCCACAGACATGCCTGCAGATCGTCGCCACTCTGCGTGTGCCCGGCCGTGGCGACACGATCGAGGCTCCGTTCGCCCCCTGGGGCGTTCAGCTTGCCGGCAACTTCTCGAAGGATAAAGCGCTGGCAAGCTTCAGGCGTGCGAGTCGGACTTATGCGTCCCTGATCAAGGACGCGCGACCGATGATCATCGGCACGCGCCTGCGCTACCGCGGAACCAGAACTTTCTATCGCGTGCGGGCGCCTGCCGAAACGCGCCAGGCGGCGGAGCAGCTGTGCCGCGACATCCGCTCGGCGGGAGGCAGCTGCATCGTGCTGCCGAGCTAAATAAAAAGCCCCGATGCTTCCATCGGGGCTTTCTCGAATTCGAATGACCCGGATCAGCGACGCTGGGGCCGGAGCGATCGGGCCAGCTCGCGGATGACATTGTCCTCGATGTTGAGGTTCAGGTCGTTGTCATCGTTGTTGTCGTCGTCATGCATGTCAGCATCAGCGGCGGGCCTGGACAGCACACCGCGCTGCGGAGCCGCCGGCCTCTCATTGGCCTGGGCCGCCGGTGGCGGCGGAGGGGCATTCCGCTGCTGCCCACCTGCCTGCTCCACGGGATTGCGCGCCGGCGCATGAGCCGTATAGCCCCGGGGCGCCACGTAGCGGTTTTCCAGAGCGTCGAGCAGGCTGTTGAGAGCGGCGTTCGACATGGGAACGTCCGGCGCCTGAGGGGCGCCTTCCAGGGCGATGGAGCGGTTCTGATAAGGAACTTCCGTCGTGACGTCCGCACCGAACCATGACAGAGGACGGAAATCCCGGGCCTCATCTTCGCTCTCGAAGAACACGGAGATCAGGTCCAGGGGACCCGGCGTCACGAAGCGGAGAATCTGGATGTCGCGGGTGCCGACCGTCAGATGCGTGAGCAGGTAATCGAGCTTGCCTGGCGTGACGTCGAGAAGCGCCTCGGCATGGGCCCGCGGAACCTCGGTGCGCTCCTCAATGGGCCCGCTGGCGCTCGCGTGAACCAGGACGAGGCTCCCCTTGTCACCCTCCACGACCACGAACGAACTGCGGTCGGCCTGATTGGGGAAGTGGCCTTCCGTGACACGATTGCCTCCTCTCTCCTTGCGAATGAGCCGCGCGAGGGAAGAGGCAATGAGGTAACGCCGGGAAGTAACCATATTAAGTTCTCTACTATTAACCGAGTGCCGCGTACCAGCTCGAAGAATTTACAGCATCCTGCCCCAAAACAACGAGGTTACAATTCATACTCCCGAGGCAACTCGCCTGGATTTGACATGCAACAACGTTTGATACTGCGGAATTCCAAGCGTGTAAGCCGAATTCTTTTGAAAGCCTATGATGGCGTTCGCGTGGCAAAGTTCAATGGATGTGGCAAAAAGCTGCCCGAGTTTTGTCGATAGAGTTAATGCAGCTCAGAACATGATGGCCGACGGCCAACGCGCCGCTGCCGGAGACCGCCCATGTTGCTCAACAAGACGTGGCAGGCCGGCGTGAACCAATCACATAGGTTAAAGAGCTTGGCTCCGGCATCTGCATGAATGAGATGCCGGAGTTGAAAGCTGTGAGAAGAGCCTACTCGCTTGCTGTGGTTTTCGGCACGTAGGGTGAGTTTCCGTCGAAGGTGTAGGCGGTCTTCACCGTGGTGTAGAACTCGGCTGCATAGCGGCCCTGCTCGCGCGGACCATAGGATGAGCCTTTGCGCCCGCCAAACGGCACATGGTAGTCCACGCCTGCTGTTGGCAGGTTCACCATCACCATGCCGGCCTCCGCATTGCGCTTGAAGTGGGAGGCGTATTTCAGACTTGTGGTGCAGATGCCGGACGACAGGCCGAACGGCGTGTCGTTGGCGATCTCCAGCGCCTCGTCGTAATCCTTCGCCCGGATCACTGTGGCCACTGGCCCGAAGATTTCCTCGCGCGCCACCCGCATCCGGTTGTCCACCTCAGTGAACAGGGCAGGCTCCAGATAGAAGCCGGGGGCATCTCGCTTCAGAAGCTCGCCGCCCGCCACCAGCTTGGCGCCTTCCTCCTGGCCGATGCGGATGTACTTCAGGTCCTGATCGAGCTGGCCCTGATCCACCACCGGGCCGATATGGGTGCCGGCCTTGAGGGCATCGTCCACCACCAGACCGGCCATTCGCTCCTGCATGGCGGCCACGAACCGGTCATGAATGCCCTCGGTCACGATCAGCCGCGAGGAGGCGGTGCAGCGCTGGCCGGTGGAGAAGAAGGCCGAGTTGACGGCACAGTCCACCGCCACCTTGAGATCGGCATCATCGAGCACCACCATCGGGTTCTTGCCGCCCATCTCCAGCTGTAGCTTCTTCATGGGGTCGGCCGTGATGCAGGTCTGGGCCACGCGGCGTCCGGTGGGCACCGAGCCGGTGAAGGAGATCGCCGAGACCTTGGGGCTCTGCAGCATCGCCTCGCCAACCACCGAGCCCTTGCCCATGACTAGGTTGAACACACCGGCCGGCACGCCGGCCCGGATGATGATCTCGGAGAGCGCGTGGGCGGAGCCCGGCACGAGTTCGGCAGGCTTGAACACCACGGTGTTGCCGTAGGCCAGCGCCGGGGCAATCTTCCAGGCCGGAATGGCGATGGGGAAGTTCCAGGGGGTGATGAGGCCGATGACGCCCACCGGCTCGCGGGTGATCTCCACGTCGATGAGCGGGCGCACGGACGGCACCTTCTCGCCGGCCAGGCGCAGGCATTCGCCGGCGAAGAAGTGGAAGATCTGGGCCGCGCGGGTGACCTCGCCGATGCCCTCGGGCAGTGTCTTGCCCTCCTCACGGGAGAGAAGACGTCCCAGCTCCTCCTTGCGGGCCAGGATCTCGTCGCCGACGGTTTTCAGGATGTCGTGGCGCTGCTGGATCGAGGAGCGCGACCAGGCCGGGAAGGCGTCATAGGCCGCAGCAATGGCGCGCTCGGCTTCAGCCGCAGACGCGCGGGCGAACTCGCCCAGCACGTCGTTGGTATTGGACGGGTTGATGTTCGGCGAGGCCTCCGACGCGGCAAGCCACTCGCCCGCAATATAGTTCTTCGTCATCGTTAACCTGCCTGTCTGGTGTTGATGAGGCCCCGCTGGGCCAAGTTGGACATGAGTGCGCGCAACCCGAAGGTCCAGGGCTCGCATTCGGAGCTGGGCTTCATGCGGTTGACGAGCGCGCCGAGCTTGGGAGCCGCGATGGTGACGATGTCACCATGCTTGTGGGTGAAGCCCATGCCGGGCTCGCCCCGATCCTGCGTGGGAGCGAACATCGTCCCTAAGAAAAGCGCAAAACCGTCCGGGTACTGATGGTGCGGCCCGACCGTCTGTGCAACCAGATCCTCGGGATCCCGGCTGATCTTCGTGATCGAGGACGAACCTTCGAGCCTGAACCCATCCTCCCCTTCGACCGTGAGCGTCACCGTGGTCTGGCGCACATCATCGAGGGAGAAGGTCTCGTCGAAGAACCGCACGAAGGGGCCGACCGAGCAGGACGCATTGTTGTCCTTCGCCTTCGAGAGCAGCAGAGCCGAGCGTCCTTCGAAATCGCGCAGGTTCACGTCGTTGCCCAGGGTCGCGCCCACGATCTTTCCTTCAGCGGTGACGATCACCACCACTTCCGGCTCAGGGTTGTTCCAGGTGGATTTGGGATGCAGGCCGGCATCCATGAAGGCACCGACGGAGGACAGGGTCGGCGCCTTGGTGAAGACCTCCGCGTCCGGCCCGATGCCCACCTCGAGATACTGGCTCCAGGCTCCCTGGGCCATGAGAACCTTTTTCAGCGCCATGGCCTCGGCCGAGCCCGGCTTGAGGCGGCTGAGATCATCGCCCACGAGTCGGAGAACCTCGGCCCGGATCGCCGCTGCCGCGCTGGCGTCGCCACGCGCCCGCTCCTCGATGACGCGCTCCAGCATGGAGACCGCGAAAGTGACGCCGGCAGCCTTGACGACCTGAAGGTCGATCGGCGCCAGAAGCCAGGGCTTCGAGGAGTCGCGGCTGTCGGGAGCCGTATTGGCGGCAATCTCCTCCAGTGAGCCGATCCTCTCGCCCTGTGCGGTCTTCACGACACGCGCCGGATCATCCATGGCGGCAAGATCGCTGACCGTGGAGCATGTGGAGGAAATGTCGAAGAGGCCATCCTCTCTGACGGCTACCACCGAAGGCCCGAGACCCGGACGCCAGACACGCCCGACAAGGGCCCCCTGGAACCCGTCCACCGGCAGAATACGGGCAATGTTCGTTGAAGACAGGTGGTCCATCGGCTGGCGCTCGCTTTCCTTGAGGGCTGTGCTTCGCCCTCTTCCTTCGTGCGCCTTTGATATAGCGAGCGCGACGCGAGGGGCTATAGGGAAAATTCATTGCAGCCTTGCCCTGTAGGGAGGGCTCGGAACAAACCCAGTTCATCCCCCGTTCGCAGCCTAGTTATGCCATTGCGATGCCATAGGGGTGCCGGCCGGCACCGAGCCAGGAAGGATGCGAGACATGTCCGATACGCCGTCCCCCAATCCACAACCCGACGTGCCCAGTCCGATGCCCCAGCCCGTGCATCCCGATCCGGGACCTGCGGGCATCCCGGCTCCTGAGGAACCGGTCGGCGTCCCGCCCGTCACCCCCAGCGAGGCACCCAGTCCAGCCGAGCCGGTGGGGATTCCTCCCTCCGGACCTCAGGAACTCCCAATCGGCCCAATGGGGAATTAACGCGGCTTCGAAACTGTGCTTTGTGCGTGGCCGGGTCAAAGGAGCCCCACCCCATGGATGACAGCAAGCGTTCGGCTGCGGCCAACATGGCCTCGCCCTCCTATCGTCTAGCCGCGCTCGATCAGGATTTCCTGCTCGGCGACTCCACGCGGGGCGTGCGGTTCATGCTGGAATACGCCAAAGCCGAGGAGCATCTTCGCACCTGGGGCGTGCGCTCGACCATCGTGGTGTTCGGCAGCGCGCGCATCCGGGAGGATGGGCCCGGGCGGCACCCGTTCTGGTACGGGCAGGCCCGGTCCTTCGGCGCCATCGCTTCGCAGCGCGGAGGCGCCCTGACCGTCACCAGCGGAACGCGCGACAATGTCATCGCCACGGGCGGCGGACCCGGCATCATGGAGGCGGCCAACCGGGGAGCGTCCGACGTGGGGGCGCCGTCGATCGGCTTCAACATCACCCTGCCGCACGAGCAGGAGCCGAATGCTTATTCGACCCCGGACCTGAACTTCCGCTTCCATTATTTCGCGATGCGCAAGATGCACCTGGCCATGCGGGCCAATGCGCTCGTGGTGTTCCCCGGAGGTTTCGGCACCCTGGACGAACTGTTCGAGATCCTGACCCTCCGGCAGACGGGCAAGGCGCCGCCTTTGCCCATCGTGCTCTTCGACAAAGCCTATTGGCAATCCGTCATCAAGTTCGACGCACTCCTCGAACACGGCATGGTGAGCGAGAGAGATCGCGAACTGGTCAACTTCGCCGATACCGCCGAAGACGTTTGGCACACGCTTGTCGAGAATGGCCTCGTGGTTCAGACGCTGGAGCGGAGCGCCGAGCAGGACTTCTGAGGTTGTTTCAGAGACCTTTGAATTGATTTGACAAAACCGCAGGGCTGAACTTTGATGGCAGTCATGGGGACCGCGATCTCCCCACGAGGCGACATGCCCAAGCATCGCATCCGCACCAGACACTCACGGATGCATCATGTCGTCATTCAACACCATCTCGGCTGAAAAGCTTGCTCGCCTTGTCGGCACACCCAAGTGCCCGGTCCTCATCGATGTACGCACTGAAGAGGATTTTGAAGGCGACCCGCGTCTCATTCCAGGCTCCATCAGACGCCCATTCAATACGGTTTCAGACTGGGCACATGACTTTACGGATAGATCCGCCATCGTGATCTGCCAAAAAGGGCTGAAGCTCAGCCATGGCGTTGCAGCCTGGCTCCGTCATGCAGGCATCCCGGCCAACACCCTTGAAGGAGGGAGTCTAGCCTGGGCTCGAGCTAACTTGCCTATGGTGCCCACCGCTAGGATCCCACCCCGCGATCTGCAGGGACGAACAATCTGGGTGACGCGCTCGCGCCCGAAGATCGACCGGATTGCCTGCCCGTGGCTGATCCGCCGCTTCGTCGATCCGAATGCGGTATTCCTGTTCGTTCCGACTTCGGAAGTTCCCGGTGTCGTGGAGCGGTTTGGAGCCACGCCTTTTGATATTGACGGTGAAGGCATCTTCTGGAGCCATCGCGGGGAGCTTTGCACTTTCGATGTCATGGTCGAGGAGTTCGGGCTTGGCACCAATCCCTTAAGACGCCTCGCCCTGATCGTGAGAGGCGCCGACACGGCTCGGCTCGACCTCGCCCCTGAGTCGTCAGGCCTGCTGGCCGCCTCCCTGGGACTATCGCGCATGTATTCGGACGATCTCGCCCAACTCGAGGCTGGGCTTCTGCTCTACGACGCCTTCTACCGCTGGTGTCGGGATGCAACGGACGAAACCCACAACTGGCCGTCAAAGAAGCCGGGAACTTGATATGAGCGAGACAATACAGGATAGGCAGAACTCAAATCCTCAGTTCTCGCCAAGCCATGGCGTCTCCTTAGGAGAAGCCTTTCGCGTCTGGCTGCGGGTCGCCGCGCTAAGCTTCGGCGGACCTGCGGGCCAGATTGCCGTGATGCATCGCGTCCTGGTCGAGGAGAAGCGCTGGATCTCGGAGAGCCGGTTTCTGCATGCGCTCAACTACTGCATGCTCCTGCCCGGTCCCGAAGCGCAGCAGCTTGCCACCTATGTGGGCTGGCTCATGCACCGCACGCGCGGTGGCCTCATGGCCGGCGGCCTGTTCATCCTGCCAGGCATCATCGCCATCATGGGCCTGAGCTGGATCTATGCCCTCTACGGCAAGATCGGTTTTGTCGCGGCGCTCTTCTTCGGCTTGAAGGCGGCCGTGCTCGCCATCGTGCTCGAGGCGGTCGTGCGGATCGGCAAACGCGCCCTGAAGAACCCGGTCCTGATCGGGATTGCGGCGGCTGCCTTCGTGGCGATCTTCTTTCTCGACGCTCCTTTCCCGCTGATTATCCTCTCCGCCGGCCTGGTGGGCTTCTTTGGAGGAAGAGCAAGCCTGCCGCAGTTCCAGGTCGGTGGGCATGGCAGTCAAAGCGCAGAGGAAGGCGACAACCTCCTTGGAGAGCAGCTGCCAGCTCACGCAAGACCCAATACAGGACGAAGCCTGCGCATAGCCGCCGTGTGGCTGGCGCTCTGGCTCGTGCCCGTCGCAGCCCTCCTGCTGCTTCTCGGCGACGGCAATGTCTTCAGTCAGATTGCCGTCTTCTTCTCCAAGATGGCGCTGGTGACGTTCGGTGGCGCCTATGCGGTTCTGGCCTATGTGGCGCAGCAGGCGGTCGAGACCTATGGTTGGCTAAACCCCGGCGAGATGCTGGATGGCCTCGGCATGGCCGAGACGACGCCGGGGCCGCTGATCATGGTGCTGCAGTTCGTGGGTTTCATGGCAGCCTTTCGGGATGCCGGCGCCTTTCCTCCGCTTCTTGCAGGCACGCTGGGCGGCCTTCTCGCCACATGGGTGACCTTTGCGCCCTGCTTCCTGTGGATCTTTCTCGGCGCCCCTTACATTGAGGTGCTGCGCGGCAATCGCTCTTTAAGCGGCGCATTGACGGCTATCACGGCAGCCGTCGTGGGCGTGATCCTGAACCTCGCTATCTGGTTCGGCATCCACACGATCTTCAGGGACGTTCGACCCGTAGAATGGGGCGTTCTCAACTTTGACGCGCCTGTGTGGGAGAGCGTGAATCTCTGGGCGTTGCTCCTGTCGGCCGCCGCCATCGTCGCCATGTTCCGCTTCAAGGTCGGGATGCTGCCAACCCTGGCCGCGACGTCGGCTGCGGGGATTGCTCTGTACGCAGCCGGTGCCATCGCGTGAGGGTGAGGCAGGATCTTGCCTCACCCATTTTCATCAGGTCACGGACGAGATCTGACCGCCATCCACACGCAGGATCGAGCCCGTCATGAACGAGGCCTTCTCGCTGGCGAGGAACACGGCCGCTGCCGCAAACTCCTCGATCTCGCCATAGCGGCCCGCCGGAATGCCCGCGCGAGCGGCTGCGGCCACATCCTCCACGGAGCGGCCCGTGCGCTCGGCATTAGCGGCGTCGAGCTGCTTCAGGCGGTCGGTGGCGATGCGGCCGGGCGCAATGGCATTCACCGTCACGCCCGAGGCGGCAACCTCGCTCGCCAGCGTCTTGCCCCAGCCCACAAGCGCGGGACGGATGGCATTGGAGATAGCAAGATTTGGGATCGGCTGGATCACACCGGACGAGATCACCGAGATGATGCGGCCGAACTTGCGCTCGATCATGCCGGGCAGCAACTGATCGGCGATCCGCACCAGATTGACGAACATCGCATCGAACGACTGCCGCCACTGATCGGACGACACGCCCTGCGCCTTGCCGGGAGGGGGACCGCCGCTGTTGAGGACGAGGATGTCGACACCGCCCAACGCATTCGTCAGATCCTTGACCAGAGCATCGACCTGATCGACCTTGCCCGTATCGCAGACGAACGGCAGAACATCCTTGCCGATCTTGTCGGCGGCGGCCTTCGAGCCTTCCATCGTGCGGCTCGCGATAGCCACACGGGCGCCCTCCTCCGCCAGTCCCTGGGCGATGCCGAAGCCCAAACCTTTGCTCGCGCCGAGAACGAGCGCGCGCTTGCCTTCCAATCCTGTTTTCATCTTAGAATCCCTTGTTGTTACGGGCGCTCGATGCGCTCCATCAGCCATTCGATGTCGGCGATCGTCTCCGGGCTCAGCTTCGGCCCAGGCTTGCGCAGCGTGTCGGTCGCGATGATGCCGCGCCGCTTCAGCACGTACTTGCGCACGGCGAGCCCCACGCCAGGCTGGGTCTCGTAGCGCACCAGCGGCAGATGCCGGTCGAAGAGATCGTGCGCCTCCGCCCGCTTGCCCTCGTTGATGAGGTTGACCACGCCCACCAGCATCTCAGGGTAGGCATAGCCCGTCATGGCGCCGTCGGCGCCCCGCTCCATCTCGAAGGGCAGGAACATGCCGCCATTACCGCAGAGAATCGACACGCGGCGAACCTGGCCGGCATCGCTCGCACGGCGCAACGTCGTGATCTTGTCGAGGCCCGGCCAGTCCTCATGTTTGAGCATGACGCAAGAGGGGCTCTGCTCGATGATGCGCATGATCACCTTCGGGCTCATGACCACGTTGGTGGTGAGCGGGTAATCCTGAATGACCCACGGCACATCCGTGCCGATGGCCTCCACTGCATCGGCGTAGTAGGACACGATCTGATCGTCGGTCTTGAGGGTCGACGGCGGGGCGATCATGACGCCGGCAGCGCCTGCATCCATCACCTTGGAGGACAGGCCCGACATGGCGGCAAAACCCGCCGCCGAGACGCCGACAATGACGGGAACACGGCCGGCCACCGCCTTGATGACTTGGCGGGCAAAGGCGAGCGCCTCGTCGGCGGCAAGCTTCGGCGCCTCGCCCATAATGCCGAGGATGGTCAGTCCGGTAGCCCCGGCCTTCAGGTAGGCCTCGACCATACGGTCGGTCGAGGCGACGTCCACCCGCCCGTCGCTCTCGAAGGGCGTGGGACAGATGACATAGACGCCGGCGGCTGAACTCGTGAGCAAGGCTTCCTCCATGGCAGAGCTTGGCAAAGGGTCTGGGACCCTCATACACCTGCTTTCCGCCCGGCGCACTACCCTAACGCGACCGGAGCCAGACTCGTTAGATCGCGAACTCTAATTGGCAACAGCCCAGCGGCCTGGCTCCTCCGTCTGGCCAATGAGAGCAAGACCGTAGGCAATGGACTCGAACTGGTCGGCAGACGTCAGGCAGCTCTCGCCGAAGCGCTCCACGAACAGGCGGCGAATGGCGGGCACGAAGGACGTGCCGCCGGTGAGGAACACACGCTCGATCTGCTCCGGCTTCACGCCGGCCTTCGTGAGCGCCTCATCCACGGTGCCGGCGATTTTTTGAACATCCTCGCCGGTCCAGCCCTCGAAATCGGCCCTGGTGATCCGCGCCCGGATATCGACGCCCTCTCCTTCGAACCGGAAATCCGTCTCTTCCTGGCTCGAGAGAGCCACCTTGGCCGAGGACACGGCGCGGTAGAGGGCAAAGCCCAGATCGTATTCGATGATGTCGATGAACTTCTCGAGCGGTCCAGGCTCAATGGCCGCACGGGCGAGTTCCCGCAGTTCCTTCAGATCTCCGCTGCCCTTCATCATCGCCAACTGGTTCCAACGGGCAAAGTTGGCGTAGTAGTGGTTGGGGATCGAGAGGATCTTGTCCATCGAGCGATAGAGCCCGCCCTTGCCGAGGCGGGGCGAGACCACCCGGTCGACGATCCGGTAATCGAAGGCATCGCCCGCAATCCCGATGCCCGCATGGCCCAGAGGTTCGGCCCGCAGCACTCCGCCCTTCTTGGAAAAGCGCATGACGGAAAAGTCGCTGGTGCCGCCGCCGAAATCGGCCACGAGGACGGTCGCATCGTGATCGAGCTGCTGCGCATAGAAGAAGGCGGCCCCCACAGGCTCGTAGACATAGCGCGCCTGCTCCGCCCCAAGCCGCCCGAAGGCAGCCCGGTAACGCTGCATGGCGAGATCGTCATCGGGGTTGTAGCCGGCGAACTGGACCGGCCGGCCGATGATCACGTTCCGTGCACCCCAATCCAGGCGTGAGCCGCCATGACGTACGAGGGTGCGCAGGAAGGCGCTCAGCAGGTCCTCGAAACCGTAACGCTCCCGGAAGATGCGGGTCTCCTTGAAGGTGGCGCTCGCCGCGAAGGTCTTGAAGGACTGGATGAATCGATGGGCGTGGAGCCCTTCGAGAAACTGCTCGATGGCCCAGGGGCCGCCCTCGACCTCGGTCCGCAGGCCATTGCCGTGCCGCTCGTCCCAGAAGCAGAGCGCGGTCACGAAGACCTTGAGGCGCTCGCCCCCGTGCTCGAAGGTCAGCGCCTCCACCTGACCGTCCGGCCCCGCGATGGCCACGACCGTGTTGCTGGTGCCGAAATCGATGCCGATGGAAAAATCGTTGGAATGGGGCATGAGGACCTCGGGATCGGGCGGGAAGGGCCGGACGGTCTATACGCCAAGGCTTTCGGAGCCAAGCGAAATCGCCGGAGAAAGTGCTTTCCCTTCAGTTACTGCGACCCCGGCGCTGTGGACGGGCCGTTGACCCGAGGGTGCCCCGCACCGTAGAAGCCGCGCCTCAACCTTTCGGAGACTTCCATGCTATCCATCGGTCAGCGCATCGCGGACGAACTGAATGTTCAGGAATGGCAGGTCAAGGCGGCCATCGACCTCCTCGACGGCGGTTCGACCGTGCCGTTCATCGCGCGCTACCGCAAGGAAGTCACCGGCACCCTGAACGACGCCCAGCTGCGCACCCTGGAGGAGCGCCTGAGCTATCTGCGCGAGCTGGAGAGCCGCCGCAAGACGATCCTCGACAGCATCCGCGAGCAGGGCAAGCTCACCGACGAGCTGGCGCTCCAGATCAACACCGCCGATACCAAGGCGCGGCTCGAAGACCTTTACCTGCCCTACAAGCCCAAGCGCCGCACCAAGGCACAGATCGCCAAGGAGGCCGGCCTGGAGCCGCTGGCCGACCAGCTCCTGGGCAATCCTACCCGCGAGCCGAAGGACGCTGCGACTGCCTTCGTCAATCCGGAGAAGGGAGTGGCAACGCCGGAAGCGGCTCTTGAAGGCGCACGGTCCATTCTGGTCGAGCGCTTTGCCGAGAATGCCGAACTCCTTGGCGCCCTGCGTGACATCTATTGGGAGCGCGGCAGCCTCACCTCCAAGGTGCGCGACGGCAAGCAGAACGACGGCGCGAAGTTTTCCGATTACTTCGATTTCGCCGAGCCTCTGCCCAAGCTGCCCTCCCACCGCATCCTCGCGCTCTTCCGCGGCGAGAAGGAGGAGATCCTCGATCTGCGCATGGAGGAGGACAAGGATGCTGCCGAGCCGGGTTATGTGAGCCGCTACGAGGGTCGGGTCGCGCTTGCCTTCAACATCGCCGATCAGGGCCGCCCCGGCGACAAGTGGCTGCTCGATACCGTTCGGTGGGCATGGCGGACGAAGCTGCGCTTCTCCATCGAACTCGACATGAAGATGAAGCTCTGGCAGCTCGCGGAGGACGAGGCCGTGAAGGTGTTCGCCGGCAACCTGCGCGACCTGCTGCTGGCGGCGCCCGCCGGCGCCCGCCCGACCCTCGGTCTCGATCCGGGTTATCGCACCGGCGTGAAGGTGGCGGTGGTGGATGCCACCGGCAAGGTGGTGGCCACCGACACGATTTATCCACACGAGCCGAAGCGGCAATGGGACGAATCCATCGCGGTCCTGGCGCGTCTCTGCCGCGTGCACAAGGTCGAACTCGTCGCCATCGGCAATGGCACGGCATCCCGCGAGACCGACAAGCTCGCGGCCGAGCTGGTGTCGAAGCACCCGGACCTGACGCTCACCAAGATCATGGTCTCGGAAGCGGGCGCCTCCGTCTATTCGGCCTCCGCCTTCGCCAGTCAGGAACTGCCGGATCTCGACGTTTCCATACGCGGCGGCGTGTCCATCGCCCGCCGCCTGCAGGATCCTCTGGCAGAGCTCGTGAAGATCGACCCGAAATCCATTGGCGTCGGGCAGTACCAGCACGATCTCGCCGAGTACAAGCTTTCCCGCTCCCTTGACGCGGTGGTGGAGGATTGCGTGAACGCCGTCGGCGTCGATCTCAACACGGCATCCGCGCCGCTGCTCGCCCGCGTTTCCGGCCTCGGCGACTGGGTGGCGCAGAACATCGTCTCCCATCGCGATGCCAACGGCCCGTTCAAGACCCGCAAGGCGCTGACCAAGGTTTCGGGCCTGGGGCCGAAGACCTTCGAGCAGGCCGCAGGCTTTCTGCGCATCCCGAATGGGGACGATCCGCTCGATGCCTCCGGCGTTCACCCGGAAGCCTATCCGGTGGTACGCCGCATCCTGGAAGCCACGAAGAGCGACATCAAGGTCGTGATCGGCAACGGCGCGGTGCTGAAGAAGCTCGATCCGCAGAGCTTCACCGACGAGAAGTTTGGCGTCCCAACCGTCAAGGACATCCTGAGCGAACTGGAAAAGCCCGGCCGTGACCCGCGTCCCGAGTTCAAGACCGCGACCTTCATGGAAGGTGTTGAAAAGATCAGCGACCTGAAGCCCGGCATGATGCTGGAAGGCGTCGTCACCAACGTGGCGGCCTTCGGTGCCTTTGTCGATATCGGCGTGCATCAGGATGGTCTCGTGCACATCTCGGCGCTCGCCGACACCTTCGTGAAGGATCCCCGCACCGTGGTGAAGCCGGGCGATATCGTGAAGGTGAAGGTGCTCGAGGTCGACATCCCGCGCAAGCGCATCTCGCTTACCATGCGCATGAGCGACCCGGCCGAGAAGCGGCCGGCCGGTCGGCAGGACGATAACCGGGGGGCTTTTCAGAAGCACAAGGCTCAGAATGAGAGGAAGCCTGCCGCGCAGGCTCCCTCCTCCGGCGGCGCCCTGGCGGATGCCCTGCGCCGGGCCTCAATGGCCAACGGTAAGGACAAGGGCAGCCGCCGCTGACAATCAAAACAGGGGTGGCTTGTGGCCGCCCCTGAAGTGTTCTAGAAGCGAAGCGTCTCACGGGGAGCCTCATACGAGGCTGAGAGGTGGCCAGGCCACCGACCCGTCGAACCTGATCCGGGTCATGCCGGCGGAGGGAATGAGCATGCGACATCGCCATAAAAGCTATGCCCCGTGCAATTTGCGCCGCCTGTCCGGCCTGCCGCATGCATGGGAGCGCCCTTAAGATGTTACGCCGACTGCTTCTCACCTTCGTTTCGCTCGGGCTGGCCACAGGCCTTGCCCAGGCCCAGACCAAGCCGACGCTCACCGTCTACACCTACAGCTCGTTTGCCGGGAAGTACGGTCCCGCCAAGACCGTCGAGGAACGCTTCGAGGCGACCTGCAACTGCGACCTCACCTGGGTCACCGCCGAGGATGCGGGCAGCCTGCTCGGGAGGCTGCGCCTCGAAGGCCAGAACACCAAGGCCGATGCAGTCGTCGGCCTCGACATGAACCTCGTGGCGGAGGCAAAATCCCTCAACCTCTTCGCCCCGCACGGCGCCGAGGTGAAGGACCTGTCGCTTCCTATCGAATGGAAGGACGACACCTTCATTCCCTTCGACTGGGGCTACTACGCCTTCGTGTACGACGCCAACAAGCTGCCCAATCCGCCGAAGAGCCTGAAGGAACTCGTCGACAATCCCAACGGCCCAAAGGTGGTCCTGCAGGATCCCCGCACCAGCGCGCCGGGCCTTGGCCTCCTGCTCTGGATGCAGAAGGTCTATGGCGACAACGCCGGTGAGGCCTGGGGCAAGCTGAAGCCGCGCATCGTTACCTTCACCAAGGGCTGGTCGGAGGCCTATGGCCTCTTCATGAAGGGCGAAGCCGACATGGTGATGTCCTACACGACGTCTCCCGCCTATCACATCGTCGCGGAGAAGAAGGACAACTACAAGGCTGCCGCCTTTACGGAGGGCCATTACCTTCACGTGGAGCTCGCCGGCATGACCCGCACCACGAAGCAGCCGGAACTCGCGAAGCAGTTCATGGCCTTCATCCTCAGCGAAGGGTTCCAGACGGCGATCCCCGAAACCAACTGGATGTATCCAGCGAAGAACCCGCCCTCCGGCATGCCGGAGGCTCTGAAAGGAATGATCCAGCCGAGTCAGGCGCTTCTCTTCACGCCCGAGGAGGTGCAGCAGAACCGCCGCGCCTTTACCGACGCCTGGCTCAACGCCACGGCGCGCTGATCGCCCATGCTGACCTTGAGGCTGCCCCATCCCGGAACCCTGGTGGCTTTCGCCATCTTAAGCTTGGTTGCGGGCGGCTTCATCGCGCTTGCCACCTTCGATGGAGGAACGCCGACGCTTTTCTCCATCGGACCTTATCTTGGTCGCGTGCTCGCCTTCTCGATCATCCAGGCCACCCTCTCGACCGTTCTGTCGCTTGCCCTCGGCATCGCGCTGGCGCTTGCCCTCGTGCGCCGCTCATTCCCCGGACGAGGCATCGTTCTGGCTGCCTTGAGCACCACGATGGTGATGCCGACCATTGTCGCGGTCTTTGCGGTCTTCGCCGTGTATGGCCGGAGCGGATGGCTTTCCGAAGGGCTCGCCTTCTTCGGCTGGCCGGGCGGCATCAGCATCTTCGGCTATCCGGGCATTCTCATCGCCCATGTGTTCCTGAACGCTCCCTTCGTGGCCCGGATCACCCTGGACGGCTTGAACCAGATCCCCACCGAGCATTGGCGGCTTGCGACTGCCTTCGGCTTCACGCCTGCGCAGGTTTTCCGCCATCTCGACTGGCCCGTGCTGCGCGCCGAGTTGCCCGGCATCGCGGGCCTGATCTTTCTCATGTGCTTCAAGAGCTTCGCCATCGTGCTGGCTCTCGGTGGAGGCCCTAGCCGCTCCACTCTCGAAGTGGCGATCTACGAGGCGCTCAAGATCGATCTTGATTTCGGTCGCGTCGCTTGGCTGGCGCTGATCCAGCTCGCGATCTGCCTGTCGATGACGGTGCTGCTGCATTGGGCCTTCACGCGGCCGCCCGTCGGCCACACCATCCGCAGCCTCGTCCGCCGGCCGGATGCGGAGGATCGCCGCCTGAAGGTTCTGGACGGCGTTGTTCTCGCGATTGCCGCCTTGTTCATTGCGCCGCTCGCTCTCAGCGTCCTAACCGGCCTTCCCAATATCGCCGACATCCTTGGAACGGACCTTCTCCAGGCCTTTGTCACGAGCATGATCATCGCCGCCGCAGCGGCCGCGATCGCCTGCCTGCTCGCTCTCGCGCTTGCCTCTGCGGCACGGCGGAGGCGCCTCGTCCTACGCTCACCGAGGATTGCTGCCTTCTATGACTTCCTGCCCGACACGCTCCTGGCCGTTCCCCCCTTTGCCCTCACGGCCGGCCTATTCCTGCTGATCCAGCGCTTCGGGGATCGGTCATCCGCCGGTCTCATTCTCCTGCCGCTCATCAACGGGTTGGCCGCCGTACCCTTCGCCTACCGCTTTGTCGCGCCGCATCTGCTCACCGTGGAGGAGCGCTATGGCCGGGTGGCGGCTTCGCTCGGCGTCACCGGCTGGGCGAAGCTGAACATCATGGACTGGCCCGTGCTCAAGCGCCCGCTCGCGGCCGGTTTTGCCCTCGCCATGGCCCTGTCGTTCGGTGACTTTGGCATCATCGCCCTTTTCGGCGGCACGGAGCTGGTGACGCTGCCCTACCTTCTCTATGAGCGCCTCGGCGCCTATCGTCTGGATGAGGCCTCGGCCGTCGGCCTCGTTATCGTTCTCGTCGCCTTCCTTCTCGCCCACATTTCAGGTCGCTTGTCCCATGCTGGTGATTGAGAACTGCCGCCTGTTCTGGCCCGACTTCGTGGCCGATTACTCACTGACGGTGAAGGCGGGACACCTCTGCGCCGTCATCGGCCCCTCGGGCGGCGGCAAGACGACCCTGCTGCACATGATCGCCGGCTTTGAGACGCCGGAGAGCGGCTCGTTGACCCTCGATGGCCAGAACCTGCTGCCGCTCGCACCGGCCAAGCGCCCCGTCGCCATCGTGTTCCAGGATCACAATCTGTTTCCGCACCTGAACGTCGCGCAGAATGTGGGATTGGGCCTGCGGCCGTCGCTGCGTCTGGCCGACGATGAAAAGCTGCTCATCGAAGAAACCCTCGAAGCCGTCGGTCTTGAGGGTTTCGGCTCCCGCAGGCCCGGCGAGATGTCGGGAGGTCAGCGCCAGCGCGTGGCCCTCGCCCGCGCCCTGGTTTCGGGCCGCCCGCTGATCCTGCTCGACGAGCCCTTCAGCAGCCTCGACCCCACCCTGCGGCGCGACATGATCCTCCTGGTCGATGAGATGCGGCGCAAGCGCCCCGTCACCATTCTCATGACCATCCACACGCCCGAGGATGCGGCCGACATGGCCGATCAGATGGCATTCGTCGCGGACGGCAAGGTCGTTGCTTCAGGCCGGCCCGCCGAAATTCTCAACAGCGCGCTGGCGCCGAGGATCGCGGCAGCCGTATCGAATTCGTAGAGGTCGCGCGTCAAGAACGGTCAGGCAGAACCGACAGGCCTGATGCATCGAAGACATGGAGCGCACGGCTCGGCACATGGGCGATATAGGTGCCGCCCGGCGTCGCCTCGGTTTCACCGGGAGCCCGGACGATCACATCGTCTCCGCTGGCCAGCCTCATATAGACATAGCTCGACTCGCCAAGCTGCTCCACGGCGTCGATGGTGCCTCTGAGAGAGGTGGAATCCGTTCCCCCCGCTTCCATGTGCTCGGGCCTGATGCCCACCGTTACAGGGTCGCCGGGTTTCACGCTGCCGGGTCTCACGTCGAGGGCAGCCTCCGTGCCGGCGAAGCCGATGGTGACGCGGCTCCCCTCCGCGCGAAGAACCTGCCCTTTGATGAAGTTCATGCGCGGCGAGCCGATGAACCCGGCGACGAACAGGTTGCGTGGAGAGCGGTAGAGTTCCAGCGGCGCCCCGACCTGCTCGATCCGGCCCTGGTTCAGAACCACGATCTTGGAGGCAAGCGTCATGGCCTCGACCTGATCGTGGGTGACATAGATCATGGTGGCGCCGAGATCCCGGTGCAGCTTGGCGATCTCCAGGCGCGTGTTGACGCGAAGCGCCGCATCGAGATTGGACAGCGGCTCGTCGAAGAGGAAGACGCTGGGGTTGCGCACGATGGCGCGGCCGATGGCGACGCGCTGCCTCTGGCCGCCCGACAGTTCGCGCGGCTTGCGGTCGAGAAGCGGCGTTAATTTAAGGATCTCGGCTGCCTGCCGCACCCGGCGGTCGGCCTCCGCCTTGTCGGTCTTGGCGAATTTCAACCCGAAAGCCATGTTCTTGTAGACGTTCATGTGCGGGTAGAGCGCATAGGACTGGAACACCATGGCAATCTTGCGATCTGCTGGCGGCAGCTCATTCACGCGTTTCTTGTCGATCCTGATCTCGCCGCCGCTGACTGTCTCAAGACCCGCAATGATCCGCAGCAACGTGGACTTGCCGCAGCCCGATGGGCCGACGAAGACGACGAACTCCCCATCCTCGACGGAGAGATTGATATCGCGCAGGATCTCGGTGGCGCCGAAGGACTTGGCAACTCCGTGGAGGGAAACATCAGCCATTGCGGTCAATTCCTGGAAGAAGCTGTCACTTCACGGCGCCGGCGGTCAGGCCGCGCACGAGATAGCGCGAGAAGAGAAGGTAGAGAACGAGAACGGGCGCAATCGCCAGCGTCAGGGAGGCGAGCACCGCGTTCCAATCCGTTACGTATTGGCCGATGAACTGCTGCACGCCGAGCGTGATCGTCTGCTTGCCGTCGCCGGGTGCGAGGATCAGCGGAAACCAGAGATCGTTCCAGACCGGCACCATGGTGAATACCGCCACCGTCGCGATGGCTGGGCTGATCAGCGGCAGGATGATGCTGAAGAAGATCCGGTACTCGCTGACCCCATCGCACCGGGCCGCATCGCGCAGGTCCTTCGGAATCTGCTGGATGAACTCGCCGAGAATCAGGATGGCGAGCGGCAGCCCCTGCGCCACATAGACGAGGATGAGCGCCGTCAGCGTGTTGACGAGGTTGAGCTCTACCATCATGCGCAGGATGCTGACGCTCCCGAGACGGATCGGCACCATGATGCCGATGGCGAGATAAAGGCTGAGGATCGTGCTGCCGCGGAAGCGGTATTCGGTCAGCGCCCAGGCTGCCATGGCTCCGATGAGCACGATCAGCACCAGCGACACGACCGTGACGGTCAGGCTGTTGAAGAAGTAGAGGCCAAAATCGGAATTGGCAAAGACCCGGTCGAAGCCGATTGTGGTGAGGGTCTGGGCATTGGGAAGCCCGAGCGGGTCGGCGAAGATCGCCCGCCGCGTCTTGAAGGCATTGATCAGGATCAGAAAGATCGGGCCGAGCGCCAGGATCGTGTAGAGGACCAGGGCGATGTGAACGGCGATGCGGCCGGGTCTGATGGTCATGGCCCGGTCTCCTTTAGAACGTATGCCGCTGCAGGCGCCGCTGCACGCCGAACAGATAGATCAGCACGCCGATCAGGATGATGACCAGCATGGCGGTCGCCACGGCAGCACCCATGGTCGGGCTGCCGACCTGGAGCTGGAAGCCGAAGAAGGTGCGATAGAAGAAGGTGCCGAGAATATCGGTGGAGAAGTTCGGGCCGGCGAGCGCGCCTTTGATGGCGTAGATCAGGTCGAAGGCGTTGAAATTGGCGACAAATGTGAGGATCGACACGACCCCGAGAGTCGGCAGGATGAGCGGCAGGCGCACGAACCAGAACACGCTGAACGGCCCTGCCCCGTCAACGGTCGCGGCATCGAGCAGATCGTCGGGAATGTTCAGGAGAGCCGCGTAGATCAGCATCATCGGGATGCCGACGAACTGCCACACCGAAATGAGCGAGACCGTCAGCAGGGCGGTCGATTCCTGTCCCAGCCAGGGACCGAAGAAGCTGCCGAGCCCCACCGCCTTCAACAGGCTCGGCGCGATGCCCCAGAGCGGATTCAGGATCAGCTGCCAGATGAACCCGATGATGACCACGGACAGCATGGTCGGCAGGAAGATCAGCGTTCGGTAAACACTGCCGCCGATGAGTCGCGGCAGGCTGAGCAGCATGGCCAATCCCAAGCCGATGCCGTTCTGCACCACCATGTGAATGGCGAAGAAGATCAGATTGTTGGTGAATGCATTCCAGAACTGGCCCGACCAGTTGGGATCCGTCAGGAGCGTGTAGAAGTTCCGGAGGCCGACGAAGCTGCGCGCACCTGTCTCGTCGCCGGCATAGAGGCTCAGGCGGATCGTGTCGATCAGCGGATAGATTGAGAACAGGGTATAGATCGCCAGCGCAGGTGCGAGAAACACCGCGATATGGACCGGAAAACGCGAGCGGGCGGAAACCACGTCCGTCGAGTGTACGCTGGGGGCCGTGAGATCCGTCATGCTGCCCTGGAAAACCGAGGAAAGTCAAAGCGGGCCGCTCATCCGAGCGGCCCGCTCTTAATGCTTCACTTACTTCTTGTGCGGCTCGTACCAGCTGGCAAGCCCGTCCTGGGCCTTTTTGGCCGCTTCTTCGGGCTTCATGCTGCCGTTCATCACCTGGGCGCTCACGTTCCAGAGCTCGTTCTCGAGGTTCGGCGTGCCGCGCGACAGGATCTGGTAGGAATTCCGGATCGAGCTTTCGCAGGTGCCGCGCCAGCCGACGAACTTGGCCGCCACCGGGTCCTTCACATCGACCTTCGCCTTGGAGAGCGGGAAGAAGCCCGGCAGCTCGTTGGCGTAGATCTCGGCGAATTCAGGTGACGCCACCCAGGACAGGAAGGTCTTGGCGGCTTCCATATTCTGCGATTTGGCATTGATGCCGATGGCAATGTCCGTGTGGTCGCTGATGTAGCACTTGTCGCCGGCATTCACCACGGGCGGCGCGAAGGCGTCGAACTCGAAATCGGCCTGCTTGCGGAAGATCGGAACGTCCCAGGAGCCGGCCGGATAGATGGCCGCACGGCCTAGGGTGAACAGGTTCTGCGTATCCGGATATTTTTGCGCCTTGTAGCCGTCGCCCATATAGGGAGCCCAGCTCGCCAGCTCCTTGAAGGCATCCACATAGGGTTTATCGGTGAACTTCTGCTTGCCTTCGATGAGCGCCTTGCGGCCCTCTTCGCCCTTCCAGTAGTTCACGCCGATGTTCTGGAAGCCCATCGTGGCGGCTTCCCACTGGTCGGCCGTGCCCATGGCGATGGGCGTGTACTTGCCGTCAGCCTTGATCTTGTCGAGCACCGCGTGGAACTCGGCCACGGTCTTCGGCGGCGTGAGCTTCAGCTCGTCGAAGATTTCCTTGTTGTAGACGAAGCCGTGGATCACCGAGGCCATCGGCATGCAGAAGGTGGTCTTGCCATCGTCCGTGGACCAGGCGCTCTTCGCCACGTCGGAGAAGTTCTCAAGGCCCTTCACGTCGTTGACAGAGACGAGATTGCCCTTCTTGAACAGGTCGAGGGATGCGTCGAACGGACGGCACGTAATGAGATCCCCGGCCGTCCCGCCGGCGAGGCGTGCATTGAGGGCGGCGTTGTATTCGGTCGGCGGATCGGCCTTGAACTGCACCTTGATGTTCGGGTGCTTCTTGTTGAAGGCTGGAATGATCTTGGTGTTCCACACATCCGCATCGTCGTTGCGCCAGCTCTCGATGGTGAGAGTCTGGGCCGAGGCGGCGTTGGCGAAAGCCAGAGCGGCCGCCACGACGGATGCCGTCGCCAGCAGCTGTCCCGCACGGCGCCGGAAAGCCTTCGAATGGAGCGTCTTCATCGTTTTCGTCCTCCGTACCCCAGAGGCGGCGTCGAAGCCCACCTCCGAGCATGTTCCCTTTTGTTGCCCCGTGCCCATTATGTGCATTCTTGTGCTTCCCAGCAGGCAGCCATGACTGTTTCACTGGTCGATGCGTTGGACAAGTGACCTCATATTGGTATCGACAAAATTCAAAGACAACTCCCCCTCGGCCGGATCCTCTGGAAATCGCCGGCTTCCCTCCCCGCTCTCGCGAATCTGCATCCACAGGGCAGGTGCACGAGGCTCCCGGCAATGAAGCTGCCGCCCCTTCCCGAACTGGATATTAAGTGGCATTGTGCCGTCCGATTGTCCGTTCCTGAGATCCATCCGCGCATGACCGACCTCCTGTTCCTTGGCATCGATGGCGGCGGCACAAAGTGCCGGGCGCGTCTGCGCAACGCGCAGGGCGATCTGCTGGGGGAAGGAACGGGCGGCCCGTCCAACATCCGCCTCGACCCTGACGTGGTCTGGAACTCCCTTCTGACCGCATGCCGCGAAGCGCTGTCCCAGGCTGGGCTTCAGGAGAGCGACCTCGGCCGGATTCATGCCGGCATGGGTGCTGCAGGCGCGGGCCAGACAAGCGCGGTCGAGCGCCTGCTGGCACGCTCCCATCCCTTTGCATCCTTCGAGATCGAGACGGATGCCCACACCGCCTGGCTCGGCGCTTTCAACGGAGGCGACGGGGCGATTCTCATCGTCGGTACCGGCTCCTGCGGCTATGGCGGCGTGAGCGGCCAATGCCACTATGTGGGTGGCTGGGGCTATGAAGTTTCCGACGAGGGGAGTGGTGCCGCCATCGGGCGGGAACTCCTGCGCCGCTGCATATGGGCCCATGACGGACGCGCGCCTTCGACCCCGCTCTCGGATGCCGTGCTGGCCGAGTTCAAGAACGACCTTGAGACCCTGGTCGACTGGGTCGGCAAAGCCCGACCGAGCGATTACGGGCGCTATGCGCCGCTCGTCCTTGACTATGCCGAACGGCGGGACCCGCTCGCCATCGACCTTGTTGCGAATGCGGCCACGGGGTTGGGTCTGATCGCCACGCGTCTCCTCGACCTCGGCGCTCCGGCAATCTGCCTCTTCGGCGGCTTGGCCGAGCCCATACGGCCCTGGCTCCCGCCCCCGGTCCAGCGCACCATTGCGGCCCCCAAGGCCGACGCGGTCGACGGCGCGATCCTGCTCGCCCGCACGGCCCTGACAGGGAGGCCCTCATGAGCGATCAAGCCGGCGAGGCCCTGTCGCTTCTTCCGCTGAACGAGGCCAATCCCACACCCCTATACCTTCAGCTCCAGCAATCCATTGAGGAGGCGGTGCGAAAGGGCGCGCTCAAGGCCGATGCCGCGCTGCCCGGCGAGCGGGATCTCGCCAAGCAACTCGGCATTTCGCGCGTCACCGTGCGCAAGGCCATCACGGGCCTCGTGCAGAAGGGCGTGCTCGTCCAGCGCTGGGGCTCGGGCACCTTCATCGCTCAGCAGATGCGGCTGGAGCAGCCCCTGTCCCGCCTGTCGAGCTTCACGGACGACATGTCGGCCCGCGGCCTGAAATCCTCGGCCGTGATGCTGAGCCAGTCGACCGGCCAAGCCTCGACGGACGAGCTGATGGCGCTCGGTCTCTCGCCTGGAGATCTGGTGAGTCGCGTCAATCGCCTGCGCATGGCGAACGGCATTCCCATGGCGATCGAGAACGCCGTCATCCCGTCGCGCGTCCTGCCTGACCCCTCGCTCGTGAAACAATCGCTTTATGCCGTGCTGCACGAGCAGGGCTACATGCCGACCCGTGCCCTGCAGCGGCTGCACGCGGTGCTCCTGAGCGAGGAACAGGCCTCGCTCCTCGGCGTTCCGCCCCAGAGCCCAGCGCTCTACATCGAGCGCCGCTCCTTCACGGCCACCGGCGAAGTGGTCGAGTTCACCTCGTCCTATTACCGGGGCGATGCCTATGATTTCGTGGCTGAGCTGACCATCAGCCAGCCCGAACGGATGCACAATGATGACACTTGAAACGAACAGCGCTGTTTCCACCATCACGGCCATGCTGCGCGAAGCGCAGGAGGCCCCGCAGGTGGTGGCATCCCTGCTCGAGCGCAATGCGCCCCTCTGCCGGGAGCTGGGCCAGCGCCTGCGTGCCTCTCCTCCGCCTTTCGCAGTGACCTGCGCGCGCGGCAGCTCGGACAATGCGGCGACCTTCGTCAAATACCTGCTCGAGATCCATTCCGGCCTGGTGACCGCCTCCGTCGGCCCTTCGGTGACATCGGTCTACGAGGCGCGTCCGCGCATGCGCGATGCGCTGTTCCTCGCCGTGTCACAGTCGGGCCGCAGCCCGGATATTCTCAACCTCGCTCAAGCGGGACGCGATGACGGCGCGCTAACGGTCGCGCTGGTGAACGACACCACCTCGCCGCTCGCCTCCACCTGCGAGGTGGTGCTGCCGCTGCACGCGGGGCCCGAGAAGAGCGTGGCGGCCACGAAGTCCTTCATCGCGGCGCTCGCGGCGGGCCTGCAGCTCGTCGCGCATTGGTCTCAAGATCAGGATCTGCTGAACGCGCTCGACACGCTGCCGGACGTTCTCGCCAAGGCCTCCGCCGTCGATTGGTCGCCCGCGCTGCCTCTCCTGTCGGATGCCGACAACCTCTTCGTCGTCGGACGCGGCGTGGGATTTGCGGTCGCGCAGGAAGCAGCCCTCAAGCTCAAGGAAACGTCGGGCGTGCATGCGGAAGCCATGAGCGCCGCCGAGCTGATGCACGGCCCCTGGACATTGGCCGGCGACCACTTTCCAATCCTGGTGCTCAGCCAACAGGACGAGACCCTGAGCGGCGTCAACGATCTCGTGACGAAGCTGAACGAACAGGGCGTTCCCGTCGTGGTCGCGGGTGCGGCCGAGGGTCCCGCCTCGGTCATGCTGCCGCCCGTTGAGGATGTGCACCCCTATCTCGCACCGATCGCCCTCATCCAGAGCTTCTATCCCCTCGTAAACGCTGTTGCGCTGGCGCGTGGGCGAAACCCCGACAGCCCGCCGCGGCTGCGCAAGGTGACGGAGACCGTCTGATGGCCGTTGCTCTGACCGGTGCCCGCGTCTTCGACGGGTCGCACATGCTCGACGGCCGCGCTGTCGTCATCGAGAACGGCCGCATCGTCGGCGTGCCGCATGAGCAGGATCTCGGAGCCGGAATCGAGCGCCGCGCGGTGAGCGGCCTGCTCGCTCCCGGCTTCATCGACGTGCAGGTCAATGGCGGCGGCGGCGTTCTCTACAATGACGTGCGCTCTGTCGAGGGCATCGGGAAAATTGCGCAAGCTCACCGGGCCTACGGCACCACCGGCCTCCTGCCGACCTTCATCACCGACACGCGCGAGACGATGGCGGAAGCGGTTGAGGCCATGCGGCAAGCTCTGGCTTCCCGTATTCCCGGCGTTCTCGGCATCCATGTCGAAGGTCCCTTCATCAGCCCCGAGCGCAAGGGCGTGCACAATCCCGCCTTCATGCGCCCGATGGACGAGGAGGACATCGCGATCCTGACCTCGCTGAAGGAGGGCCGCACTCTGGTGACGCTCGCGCCCGAGCGCAACAGCATGGAGGCCATTGCGCGGCTCGCCTCGGCCGGCGTGCTGATCTGCGCGGGACATACCGCGAGCGACTACGCCACCGTCATGGAAGCCACACGTCATGGCTTGCGCGGCTTCACGCATCTCTTCAACGCCATGCCGCCGCTTGCCGGCCGGGATCCCGGTCCGGTGGGTGCTGCCCTCGACAGCCAGGACACGTGGTGCGGCCTCATCATCGACGGGCACCATGTGAGCGATGCATCGCTGCGGGTGGCGATTGCCGCCAAGGGCACGGAGCGGATGATGCTCGTGACCGATGCCATGTCGGTGACCGGCACGAGCCTGACGAGCTTCGAGCTCCATGGCCGCACGATCTACCGCAAGGACGGACGGCTCACCACGGAGGACGGAACGCTCGCGGGCTCCGATCTCGATATGGCAAGCGCCGTACGCAACAGCGTCGAGCGTCTGGGCCTTGCCCTGCCGGATGTGCTGCGCATGGCATCGCTTGCGCCGGCGCGTTTCCTGCGGCTCGATCATGAACTCGGCCGCATCGCGCCGGGCTATCGGGCCGACCTCGTCCTTCTCGACGAAAGCCTGCAGGTGCGGCAGACTTGGATCGGTGGTCAAAGCGAATAAGGGGAAAGCGTCGATGAGCGTGCAGCGGGTTCTGGTCGTCGGCCTCGGCAATATGGGCCTGTCCCATGCCCTCGCCTATACGCGGATCGAGGGCTACGAGATTGCAGGCCTCTGCACGCGCAACATCGACAGCATGGAGCTTCCCGAGGCTCTGCGCGGGGCTCCCCGGTTCAGCGATTTCGAGGAAGCGCTGACGGCGACAAAGCCGGACGTGGTGTCGATCAACACCTGGTCGGACACCCATGCGCCCTATGCGATCCGGGCAATGGAAGCGGGTGCGCACGTGTTCGTGGAAAAGCCCCTGGCAGATACCGTCGAGGATGCGCAGCGGGTGGTCGATACGGCCATGCGCACCGGGCGCAAGCTCGTCATCGGCTATATCCTTCGCCACCACCCGTCCTGGATCAAGTTCATCGAGATCGCCAGGACGCTCGGCACGCCGCACGTCTTCCGCATGAACCTCAATCAGCAATCGAGCGGCGCCGCCTGGGAGGCCCACAAGCGGCTGCTGCAATCCCTCTCGCCCATCGTCGATTGCGGCGTGCACTATGTCGACGTCATGTGCCAGATCACCAAGGCGAAGCCCGTGCAGGTTCACGGCGTGGGCACGCGCCTGACCGAGGACATGCCGGCCGGCATGTACAATTACGGCCATCTCCACGTGACCTTCGACGACGGCTCCGTCGGCTGGTACGAGGCCGGATGGGGCCCGATGATGAGTGAGACCGCCTATTTCGTGAAGGACGTGATCGGCCCGAAGGGCAGCGTCAGCATCGTCATGGCCGAGACGGTCGGCGACATCCGTTCCGACGACATCAACGCTCATACCAAGACAAACCAGATCCTGCTCCACCATGCGGCTCTGAAGGATGATGGAGCCTTCGCAAAGGCGGACGAGCGGATCAGCACCACGGACGAACCGGACCACGACGATCTGTGCGAGCGCGAGCAGCGGTACCTTCTGCGGGCAATCCAGGAGGATCTGGACCTGACGGATCATATGAACGATGCCGTTCGCTCCCTGCGCATCGTGCTCGCCGCCGACGAGGCGGTGCGGACAGGCCGGGTGGTGACGCTCTGAGGCGTCAGTCCTTCACATAGAAGACAAAGCTGCGGCTTTTTCCGGCGAACTCCCGGTCGTATTCCCGCTCCACGCGCCAACCATGGTGCTCATAGAAGCGACGGGCCGCATGGTTGTCGCGGAAGCACTCGAGGCTTCTCGCCCCTCGCTGCTCAGCCTCTTTCAGGAGAAGCGCGCCACCTCCCCTGCCGCTCACCGGAGGATCCATGAACAGCATGTCGATATGCCCGTCGGTCATGAGCAGGAAGCCGACAGGTCTGCCTTCCGAGGCAACCACCAGCACGCGCTCCCATGAGGAGGCGAAGCGCGTCGCAAAGAAGGTGGCGTCTCGGCCTTCGATCACATCCAGTTCCAGGATGTTCTCAAAGGCAGCCCGGTAAGACCTTTCGGCGATAGCTGCTAGGGCCGGGACATCATCCGCTCCGGCAGACCGTACGATCACGGTTGTCCTCTCAGGCGCGGATCGAGGGTGTCGCGCAGGGCGTCGCCCAGGAGATTGAAGCCGAAGGACAGGAACAGGATGGCAAAGCCAGCAAAGATCGCGCTCCAGGGCGAGAGCATGAGAAAGTTGCGGCCTTCCGACAGCATCAGGCCGAGCGACGGCGTGGGCGGCTGGGTGCCGAGACCGAGGAACGAGAGTGAGGCCTCCACAAGAATCGCGGCGGAGAGCAGCAGGGTCGTCTGAACCAGGATGACGGATGCGAGGTTCGGCAGGATGTGCATGAAGATGATGCGGGCATCCGACGCTCCGATGGCGCGGGCACCTGCCACGTACTCGCTCTCGCACAGCACCAGCGCCGGGCCGCGCAGGAGCCGGGCGAAGATCGGCGTGTAGACGACCGCAATGGCGGCGGCTGCGCTGTAGGTGTGCGGCCCCAGTACCGCGATGATGCCGATGGCGAGCAGCATCACCGGAAAGGCGAAGAGCACATCCATGATGCGCATGATGATCCGGTCGAGCCAGCCGCGGTAATAGGCGGCCACGAGACCGAGGGCCCCTCCCGCTAAGAGGGCAACGCTGACGGCGAGCAGGCAGGCGATGAGCGAGGTGCGATAGCCGTAGAGGATCCGGGTCAGCACATCGCGGCCGAGCTGGTCGGTGCCGAACCAGTTCAGCTCGGTCGGCGCGCGCAGGCGTCGCGCCACGCTCTGCGCCATCGGGTCGTAAGGTGCGAACACGGGCGCGCCGAGAGCGAGGATGATCTGGATCGCCACCAGGACGACCGCGAAGGTGAGTAGCTTGTTCTTGGCCAGACGCTGCACGGCTCTAAGCCCTCACGCGAGGATCGACGACGATGTAGAGAAGGTCGACGAGAAAGTTCACCAAGACGAAGCCTGCCGTGACCACCAGGATGGTGGCCTGGATGAGCGGGTAATTGCGCTCGGCGATGGCTCCGAGAATGAGTCGGCCGAGGCCCGGAATGGCAAAGACCTGCTCGACCACGATGGCGCCGCCGAGGAGATAGCCCGTCATGATGCCGACGCTGGTGAGGAACGGGATCAGCGCATTGCGTAAGGCATGCTTGTAGACGACTTTGCGCTCAGCCAAGCCCTTGGCACGCGCCGTGCGGACATAGTCCTGACCCAGCGCATCGAGCATGGCCGAGCGCACGAGGCGCGAGAGATTGGCGAGGATCGGCAGCGCCAGGGCGATGGCCGGCAAGGTCATCCGCTGGAGATTGCCGACAGGATCTTCCGAGAACGGCACGTAGCCGAGGGATGCGAAGCCCGGCGCCCAGCTGGCAAGCAGCAGGATCAGCACGATGCCGAGCCAGAAGGAGGGAATCGTCAGGCCGGCGATGGCTGTCACGCGCATCGTCACGTCGGCAGCACCGCCGCGCGTTTGCGCCATCAGGCAGCCGACGGGCACCGCCAGCACGGCGCCGATGAGAAGCGCAAGAAATGTGAGTTCCAGCGTCGGCCACAGGTGCAGAAGGATCTCGCCGGCCACGGGCCGGCCTGTCCACAGCGAGGTCCCGAAATCGCCGCGCAGGGCGGAGCCCGCCCAAAGCAGGTATTGCTCGACGATGGGACGGTCGAGACCGACTCGGCGGTTGAGCTCCGCCATGCGCTCAGGGGTGATCTCGGTGTTCGCCCCGAGCATGATCGCCACCGCATCGCCGGGGATCAGGCGGATCATCAGAAACACGATGATCGACACGCCGAACAGGACGATGACCAGATCGATGAGGCGCGCGAGCAGGACTCGGTTCATACAGAGGGGCTCTCAAAATACGCCCCAGCGCCACAGATGCGGCGCCGGGGCAATCGTCGGCTCTTAATAGGAAGCGTTGCGCAGGGTCAGGAGTGACCGGTTCGGCATCACGTCATAACCCTGCAGCTTGCTGTTCATGGCCGAGAACAGGGTGCCGTAGGTCAGATGCGCCACGGGGCCGGAGCAGGCGAGCTTCTGCTGCACCTTGTCGTAGGCCGTCTTGCGCGCTGCCTGGTCCTGCTGGCTGCGCGCCTGGTCGAGCAGGCCGTCGATCTCCGCATCCGAGTACTTGAACACGTTGGTCGAGCCGCCGGTGCGGAAGGTGCGGTAGAAATACTCGTCCGGATCCGGCTGGCCGGCATTGATCGAGGCGAACATGTCGAAATTGCTGTTGCGCCAGTCCTGGATGAATTGGCCCTGCTCCTGGTTGACCAGCTCGACCTTGAAGCCCGCCTTGTTCAGCTGCTCCTGCACCACCTGGGCGATGTCCTTCACGTCCTGGCGCGGCAGGACCTTCAGGGTGACGGCCACCGGTGTCGCGACGCCCGCCTCCTTCAGGAGCGCCTGGGCTTTCGCCGGATCGGGCTTGTAGCAAGCGAACTGGTTGACGTTAAGCGCCCAGGATTTCAGGGCCGGCGAGAGCGGACCACCCGGAACGCCGGCGCCGAAGAGGGCTGCGTCCACGATCTCCTGCCGGTTGATGGCGTAGTTCACCGCCTCGCGCACCTTCGCGTTGTCGAAGGGCGGCTTCGACACGTTCATGCCGATGAGCGTGTAGGCGAGGTCCATGGTCTCGGCGAGCTTCACGTTCGGCTTGCCCTTGAGCTGCAGGGCTGTGGCCGCATCGATGTTGGGCAGGAGAGCGTATTGTCCGTTGCTCAGGCCCACCTGACGGGTGGCCGATTCAGGCACGATGTTGAACTTGAGCCCGGCGAGCTTTGGCAGGCTCTTCTCCCAATAGGCGTCGTTCTTGGTGAGCAGGATGAAGCCGTTGGGCTGCCACTCCTGGAACTTGAACGGACCCGTGCCGACCGGCGCCTTCTGCAGGGCGTCCTTGTTCGCCTCCATGGCGCTCGGCACGATGGCAATGGTCGCGAGCGACGACAGAAGCGCAGCGGACGGTTCCTTGAGCTTCAGCTCGACGGTCTGGGGATCGACCGCATTGGCGCTTTCCACCGCAGCGAGACGGCTCGCCAGGGGCGAGGCGATGTCCTTGCTCTGCACGCGCTTGATGGAGGCCACCACATCCTCTGCGTTCATGTCGGAGCCGTCGTGGAATTTCACGCCTGAGCGCAGCTTGAACGTATAGGTCTTGCCGTCCGGCGCGACGGTCCAGGATTCGGCCAGCCCCGGGACGGTCTTGAGATCCTTGTCGATGGCCGTGAGGCCCTCATAGATGTTGCCGTTCACCACCATGAAGCTCGGGAACGCGGTGATGAGATGCGGATCGAGCCCCGTCGGGCCGGCATCCGCGCCGATTTCCAGAACCTGAGCCGAGGCGGAGGCGATTGCCGCCACCATGAAACCTGCGCCGATTGCGCCGCGCAGAGCTGACCTGACCATCCGTCTATTCCTCCCTTGGAAGCCGCAGAACGATTTATAGGTCATCGTGGCGGACCTGTCATGGTCCAATATCATACCACTCTGGACCGGCTCCTCGGCTGTGCTATGGTCGCGACAGATAGACAAGGCCGGAGAAACAGATGTCGGATCGTTCCATCGTCAAAGCCATCGGGGTGATCAGCGGCACATCGATGGACGGGATCGACGTCTCCATCGTCGAGACGGACGGCGACACGGTGGTGAGGCCGGGGCCCGGACGCACCTTCTCCTATCCGGATGATTTGAGGAAAACCCTTCAGGCCTTGATTGCCGAGCCGGCGCGGGCGCAGAGCGAACCGCTGGAGGATCTCGAGCAGGCCGTGACGGAGGCTCATATCGGAGCTGTCCGGCGCTTCATGGAGGAGACCGGGATCAGCGCCGCGGAGGTGAAGCTCATCGGATTCCATGGTCAGACCGTCTACCACCGGCCGGAGGTCCGCTTCACGCGCCAGCTCGGTCTTGGCGCGAAAGTCGCCGAGGCACTCGGCATCGATACGGTTGATCGCTTCCGTCATGCGGATGTTGCGTCTGGCGGCGAAGGGGCACCCTTCGTTCCCCTTTACCATCGTGCGCTCGCCAGCGACCTCGCGCAGCCGGTCATGATCCTCAATCTCGGCGGCGTCGGGAACGTCACTTATATCGACGGCGACGTGGTGATCGCCTTCGACACCGGACCGGCGAGCGCGCTGCTCGACGATTTCGTGCTGCGCCGCCGGGGCCTGAACTTTGACGAGAACGGGCAGCTCGCCGCCTCCGGCACGGTCGACGGGACACTCGTCTCCGCGTTCATGCAGAACCCGTTCTTTGACCGGCCCGCACCGAAATCTCTCGACCGCCAGGATTTTCATGCCCGCGCCAAAGGCGTTGAAGCGCTCTCGGACGAGGACGGCGCGGCGACCCTGGCTGAGCTCACGATTCAATCCGTCATCGCAGCCCTGCGCCATGTGCCGCGTGCACCACAGCGCTGGCTGGTGACCGGCGGCGGGCGGCGCAACGCTCATTTCATGACGCGCCTGCATGAGGAACTCAGTGTTGCTGTCGATCCGGTGGAAGCCGTGGGCTGGGACGGCGATTTCATCGAGGCGCAGGCGTTCGGCTATCTCGCCGTGCGGTCGACCCTCGGCCTGCCTTTGAGCCTGCCGACCACAACCGGCGTGCCGCAGCCGATGCCCGGCGGTGAACTGCACCGCGCTGCGTGAGACAGCCATGGCGCTGATGGATCTGATCAAGGAGGCCTTCGCGCCCGCTGCCGCTTCGATCCGGAGCGGCAACATTCCCGGCGCGGTTCTCGGGCTGGTCACGACGGATGGCGAGCGTGCCGTGCAATGGGCCGGTTACGCGCAGATCGAGCCGGAGCGCGAAGATGTTTCCCGTGAAATATGGTTCGATCTCGCCTCGCTCACGAAGGTGATCTTCACGACCACACGCGTTCTGCAATTGGTCGAAAAAGGCCGGATCGCCCTCGACGATCCGTTGGTCAAGGTCATCCCGGATCTGCGCCAGTACGACATGAACGCAGCCGAGCGGCGGCTCACCTTTCGCCAGTGCCTCGCGCACCAGACACATCTGCCGGCGGTGGAACCGCTCTACACCTATGGCCAGGATCCGAACACCCTGCGCGCCTTCATCCTGCAGCGCGTCTGGCAGCCCGGGCCGCCGGTGTATTCCGACATCAACTACATGCTGCTCGGCATCGCCATCGAGCGCGTCACCGGACAGGCGCTGATCGATCAGCCGCTTCCCGAACGCTTCTCGTTCCGGCCGGATCCGAAGCTCTGTGCCGCAACCGAAAAGGACACGTGGCGCGGGCGCGTGATCCGCGGTGAGGTGCATGACGAGAACGCCTTTGCGCTCGGCGGCGCCTCAGGCCATGCGGGCCTCTTCGGCACCATCGACGGCGTGCTCGACTTCGCCCGCTCGCTCCTCGACAGCACGGGACTGTCGCCAGCCTCCATCAAGGCCATTCGTACGCGGGAATCCGAGAAGCGAACCGTAGGCTGGGAAGGTTCCTATCCCGGCTGGCACGGCGGCGATTCCTGCTCGCCCGACACCATCGGCCACACCGGCTTCACCGGCACCGGCCTGTGGATCGATTTCGAACGTGGGCTGGCCTGGTCGCTCCTCACCAACCGGGTCCATCCGAGCCGGCACAAGGACAGCGGAATCCTTCCCCTCCGCCGTGCAACGGGCGAGCAGGTGATCGCGTTGTTCGACCGACAGTCGTGACTTCAAGGATGCCAACAGAAAAGTTGATGGCTAGGGCCTGTCAGGCCTCTCCAGGCGATTGTTGCGGATCTCAACTGGTCCTATATTGGTCTGGAAGAAAGTTGGCATAATGGCGACAGAACATTTCAGTACCCGCTACCAAGACCTCGACACCTGGCCGAGCCTCGATGTGCTCTCGGCGTTTCTTGAGGGACAGCTCTCCGCCGTTGCGGCCGTCAGGCCTGCTCTCCCGGCGATTGCTTCCGCAGCGGAAGAGGCCGTGCCGCGCCTGCGCCGTGGCGGGCGCCTCGTCTATGCGGGTGCCGGCACCTCGGGCCGCATCGGCGTTCAGGATGGGACGGAGCTTCCGCCGACCTTCAACTGGCCCGACGACCGTATCGTCTACCTGATCGCCGGCGGCGAAGGCGCCATCATGCAGGCGGTCGAGAATGCCGAGGACTCGGTCGAGGACGGCATCGCGGGCATCCGCGACAACACCATCGGACCCGACGATGTGGTGATCGGCGTGGCGGCCAGCGGCCGGACGCCGTTCACCATCGCGGCCCTCAAGGAAGCAGCCGCGCGAGGCGCCCAGACCATCGGCATTTCCAACAACCCCGACACGCCGCTGCTCGAGGTCTGCTCCCATCCGATCCTGGCCGACACGGGCGAGGAGGTGGTGGCGGGCTCGACGCGCATGAAGGCCGGCACCGCCCAGAAGGTGATTCTCAACCTGCTCTCCACCCTGATCATGGTCAGGATGGACCGGGTCTATCGCGGCCTCATGGTGAACATGCGCGCGACGAACGCCAAGCTGCGCCGCCGCAGCGAGATCATGGTCATGCAGATCACCGATTGCGACGAGGCAACGGCGACGGACGCCATCTTGGAGGCCGGCGGCGACCTGAAGACGGCCGTTCTCATCGCGATGGGCGGCAACCCAACCGATGCGCAAGCCGCTCTCGAGCGCCACGATGGCAATCTGCGCAAAGCCCTGGCGGATCTCGCCAAGACGTCCTAACAAAGCTGACACGGACAAGAAGGCAGCGGGCGCATGGGGCTGGGGCTGGGCATCGATGCGGGCGGAACCGCCACGCGCTGGCGGCTGGCGGATACACAAGGCCGATGCGTCGCCGAGGGCTCCGTTGCGCCTCTGACCGGCCATCTCTTCTCCGCCGCTGCGGAAGAGCGCGCCCGGCAGATCGTCCTCGATATGGCTCAAGCCGTTCTGAAGACCGGCAAGCCGCTGGGCATCATCGCGGGCATCACCGGGCTCACCCGTGAGACTCCGGCCGAGGTCACCATGCGGGCGATGTTCGCGGAGACGTTCGAGCTGACGCCCGACAAGGTCTTCGTCGCGGAGGACATGTGGATCGCCTACCTGGCCTATTTCGCCCTTGGCGAAGGCATCCTGGTCTATAGCGGCACCGGCTCCATCGGCTATTATCTGTCCGAGGACAAGCAGGTGATCCGGGTCGGCGGGCGCGGCAACCTCATCGACGATGGCGGCTCCGGCTTCTGGATCGCCCGCGAGGCGCTCAAGGCCGTCCTGCGCGTGGAGGAGGAAAGCCCCGGCACGGGCTGGACCTCGACGCTCGGCACCTGCCTGGCCCGGGCGCTCGGGGGCACCGACTGGAACACCGTCCGCTCCTACGTCTATGGCGGCGACCGCGGCAAGATCGGGTCGCTGGCCCGCGCCGTGGGCGAGGCGGCCTATGCGGACGACGGCACGGCCCTTCGCATCCTCAGAGAAGCCGGCGAGGAACTGGCGCGCTTGGCCAATGCTCTGATCAAGCGCCTCGGTCCCCGGCCGGTTGCTCTGGTGGGCGGCAGCGCACGCCTCCACCCGATCGTCTCAAGCGCCTTTCGCAAGGGGCTTGTTGCTCCCGTCGAGTTCATCGCGACCGATCTGGACGCAGCCCTGACGGCGGCCCGCTTGGCCGCGACGCTCAACAGGGTGTGACGGACCCCGACTCATGGGTGTCGATGGAGAGGTCGAGCCTACCGGTCGCGTTTATGCCCGCCGACTTGGTGGAGGTAGTTTGGATTGTAATCCGAGAATTCGAAAAGCCGGTCCACGTCGTTCACGATGAGACGCTTGCCCCTGCTCGTAATGAGGCCCTGCGCCCGAAGGTCTTGCAGGGTGCGATTCACATGAACGGTGGACAGGCCCATCGTGTCGCCCAACTCCTCTTGGGTGAGGGGCAGTTCGAAGCTGTCGTCGTCCGTGAGGCCCACGGCCTTGGACCGCAGCAGCATCTCGCAAATGAAATGGGCCAGCCGCTTGTCGGCGGAGCGATGCGCCATGTTGACCAGCCACTCGCGCAGGATTGCTTCGTCCACAAGGGTGGACCACCAGATCGCACGGCCGAGTTGTCCGTCCCGGCGCATGATCTCGTCCATCTTCTGGCGCGGGATGAAAGCCACCCTGCAGGTTGAGAGCGCCCCGATGGAATGGTCCATCTGGTTGAGCAGGGTCACATGGATGTCGCAGAGGTCCCCGGGAATGAGGTAGGCCAGGATGGCGCGATCGCCGTTCGGGATCATCTTGTAGCGGGCCGCCCACCCGTCGAGGATCAGGTGAACGTCATTCGGCTCGTCATCCTCGGTGATGATGTCCTGACGAGGGCCGATCACCTTCACGTCACGGGCGGCATCCTCGAGCACTTGCCTGTCCTCGTCCGACAGTTTGGCGAATTGTTCCAGCTTCTGGATGAGCGGCTTGACCACGGGTTCGTCTTTCCTTCACCCCTGCTACGTTATGCGCGGGGGGGGGGGGGGGACTTTCAAGCAAGCGGTAATTTCGATGGGGGGCTTGATCGCCCCATCAAATCTCTACGGCTTGCCTATTCATGCCCGCTCGTCCAAGACTTTGGCGGCGAATCCAGCGAAACGATGTTTAGCGATGCATGCTCTCTTTGTCGGACAGACCTATATCGACGTGACCTTCCTGGCGGACGAGTTGCCGACTGGGGACGAGAAGACCGTGGCCCGGGATTATGCGATCTCGTTCGGCGGCAATGCGGTCACGGCGGCCTTCGCCTGCGCCAAGCTGGGACTGCCACCGGACCTGCTCACATCGATTGCCGATGACTGGCTCGGCCGCATGTTCATCGACATGGCGGCGAAATACGGCATCTCGGTCCATCACCGGAAGGTTCACGAATCCTCCCTGTCCTTCATCATGCCCCGCGGCGGCAAGCGCGCCATCGTGCGCTGCCGCGACGACCATTACCTGCATCCTGTCCCGCCCCTGAACCTGCAGGGCTGCCGGGCGCTGCATCTCGACGGCCACCAGGCCGATGCGGCCATGCACTATGCCAAGGCCTGCCGCGAGGCCGGGATCCTCACCTCGCTGGATGGCGGGGGCCTGCGCTCCAACACCCACGAGCTCCTGGAATTCATCGATGTGGCCATCGTGGCCGAGCGCCTGTGCGAGCAGATGGACCTGAGTCCGGCCGGTATGCTGGGCTATCTGAAGAGCCGCGGCTGCAGGATCGGCGGCGTAACCCTGGGCGAGCGCGGCCTCGTCTGGTACGACGAGACCGGCCAGGAAGGTGTCCTGCCCGCCCTCGACGTTCCGGGCGACAAGGTGGTGGACACCAACGGCGCCGGCGACATCTTCCACGGCGCCTATGTCTATTCCGCCATGGCCCGGCCCGACCTGCCCTGGCGCGAGCACTTCATCTTCGCCCGAGGCGCCTCGTCCCATGCCATCCAGCACCTCGGCAACGAGGCGAGCCTGCCGACGATCGCTGACATCGCACAGGTGCAGACGCAGTTTCCGGAGAAGGCTGCGTCCAGGGCCTTGCTGGATGCCTCGGATATGGCTGGACAAAGCAAGCTGACTGCCTAGAACAATATTGCAACCCACGATCATTGTGGCATTGACGCCTCTCGTTCATGTGCCTTCGTAAAGGATGTCCGCGTGAGTCCCTCTCAACCCTGGGCCTATGGACTGGATGAGATTCGCCTCCAGGGGGGAGCGGAGGGGTTCAGCCGGGAGGCTTTGTCCGAGCTTCTCGAGAATGTGCCGCTGGCCATCGCCGTGACCCTTGGGGCGGACCAGCAATTCGCCTTTGCGAACCGCCTGTTCCGGTCGGCCCTGGCTATCCCCGACGAGGACATCGTCGGCCGGACCGTGCCCGAGGTCATGGGGGAACGATACACCCCTGAGCTCTGGGCCTTGCGCGAGAAGGTGTTCCAGATCGGCGAATCGCAGGAGCTGAAGGATCATCCCCTCGTCCTTACCCCCGGCATCACCACCTACTGGGACATCAAGTTTCTGCCTGTCCGCGATGGGGGCGATCAGATCAGCGGCATCCTGGCTCTGGCCGCCCATGTGACGGAGCGGGTCAGGGCCCGCGGCGAAGCCGAGATCAAGGCCCGGGAGGTCGCGCTCCACAACGAGCGTCTGGCGCTCGCCGTCGAGGCGACGGAGATGGGACTGTGGGAATGGAACGCCCAGACCGGCGAGACCTTCTGGTCGGACCGGCAGAAGGACATCTTCGGCCTGCCGAAGGATCAGCCCGCATCTTACGAGTTCTGGTACTCGGCCATTCATCCTGAGGATCGCGAGCAAGTGGTGAGCAGCGTCGGGTCCTTGAGCGATCCCCGCTCGGGAGGGCAGATCCAGGTCGAGCACCGGGTCGTCCGCCCCGACGGGGAAGTCCGCTGGATCCTCAGCCGCGGGCGCATGCTCTACGAGATCGTCAACGGCGAACTGAAGCCTGCCCGGGTTCTCGGAACGATCATCGACATCACGGAGCGCCGCAGGAACGAAGAAGTTCGGCAGCTCCTGGTGCAGGAGCTCAACCACCGGGTCAAGAATCTCTTCGCCATGACGAGCGGCATGATTGCTCTCACGGCACGGACGGCGGAGTCGCCGAAGCAGATGGCAGCGGCCTTGCGGGGACGCATCGACGCCCTGGCCCGGGCGCATGAGCTGATCCGCCCGGCCATCACCGGCAGCGAGCCGACCGATGGTGAGACCTCGGTCGACGGGATCGTGCAGGCCATCCTGGCCCCGCACATCAGCCAGGGCTCCCCCTCCCCGATGACGCTCGAAGGGCCGCCGGTGCGGATCGGCCCGAAGGCCGCGACGATCCTGACCCTGGTGCTCCACGAGCTTGCCACCAACGCGTTGAAATACGGGGCTCTCTCCGTTCCCGAGGGCCACCTGAGGATCAGCTGGGTGCGCGGTGTGACGCTGACGCTCACATGGCAGGAGGAGAACGGGCCGGCGATCCAGAGCGTGCCGGGCACGGAAGGGTTCGGCTCAAAGCTCGTGCGCCGGAGCGTAACGGACCAGCTCGGCGGCGCCATCGCGTATGACTGGCGCGCGGAAGGCCTGCAGGTGCGCATCGACCTGCCGCTGAATCAGTTGGAAGCCTGATCCGGAAATGTCATTCCCGGCCGGAGATGGCAAAGCCATCGCAGGGGAAGGGAATCCATTGTTCGGTGCTTGATCGCGGATCCCTTTCCCTCACTGTCATTCCGGGGCGGCCCATGGCCGAGCCCGGAATCCATAAACACGACGTCTCAAGGGAGGGTGAGCAGCGTCACACCTCATCCTGCACTGTTAGTGGTTATGGATTCCGGGCTCCGCTGCGCGGCCCCGGAATGACAGTGAGTGCTACGCCCATCATGTTATGGTCATCCCCGGCACAAGGCCGGTGATGACAGGAGTTTCAATCCCAGAAGGACGCTCGCGCTTTACGCCGCCTTCTTCTGGTAATCCTTCACGTCCGAGAACTGGATCGCCTTGTAGCGATCCACCTCATATTGAAGGTTGAACTGGTTCGGCGCCATGAACACGGGTGCGTCGTCGAGATCGCGCGCCATGGACGACAGGTGGCTCTCGATGAACTTGTCGAGCTCCCGCGGGTCGTCCGCCGTGATCCAGCGGCAGATGGAGAAGCGCGTCGGCTCGTAATCGATCGGCAGGCCGTATTCGGCAGCCAGGCGCTCCTTCAGCACGTCGAGCTGCAGCGCGCCGACAACGCCCACGATCGCCCCGGAACCGTCCTGCGGCACGAAGAGCTGAACGACGCCTTCCTCGGCCATCTGCTGCAGGGCCTCGCGCAGCTTCTTGGCCTTCATGGCGTCCTGCAGCTTGATGCGGCGCAGGATTTCCGGCGCGAAGCTCGGCACGCCGCGGAAGACGATGTCCTCGCCCTCGGTGAGCGTATCGCCGATGCGCAGCGTCCCGTGGTTCGGGATGCCCACCACGTCGCCGGCCCAGGCCTCGTCCGCGATCGCGCGATCCTGCGCGAAGAAGAATTGCGGCGAGTTCAGGCTCATGGGCTTGCCCGTGCGCACGAGCTTCGCCTTCATGCCGCGCTGAAGCTTGCCTGAGCAGATGCGCATGAACGCGATGCGGTCGCGGTGGTTGGGATCCATGTTGGCCTGGATCTTGAACACGAACCCCGACATTTTGGGCTCACTCGCCTCGACAAGGCGCTTGTCGGCCTCCTGGCCGCGCGGCGGCGGCGCGTAGGCGGCCAGCGCGTCGATGAGATCGCGCACGCCGAAATTGCGCAGGGCCGAGCCGAAGAACACGGGCGTGAGGTGCCCTTCGCGGAAGGCCTCCAGGTCGAAGGGCTTGCAGGCCTCCTGCGCCAGCATGACCTCCTCCTGCCACGCATCCTTCTCTTCCGGCGGCAGCAGGCTGATGAGGTTCGGATCGTCAGGCCCTGAGACCTCCGTCGGCTCCTCGTCCGTGTCGATGCGGCGGACCATGTTGCGGCGCAGGTCGAAGGTGCCGGCAAAGCTCCTGCCTTGGCTGATCGGCCATGTGACGGGAGCGGTATCCAGCGCCAGCGTCTTCTCGATCTCGTCGAGGAGGTCGAAGGGGCTGCGCGCCTCGCGGTCCATCTTATTGATGAAGGTCACGATCGGGATGTCGCGCATGCGGCACACCTCGAACAGCTTGCGGGTGCGCGCCTCGATGCCCTTGGCCGCGTCGATCACCATGATGGCGGAATCGACCGCGGTGAGCGTGCGGTAGGTGTCCTCCGAGAAGTCCTCGTGCCCCGGCGTGTCGAGCAGGTTGAAGACGCAGTCGCCGTACTCGAAGGTCATGACCGAGGTCACCACCGAGATGCCGCGCTCCTTTTCGATGCCCATCCAGTCGGACCGGGTCGAGACGCGGTTCTTCTTGGCCTTCACCTCGCCGGCAAGCTGGATCGCGCCCCCGAACAGCAGCAGCTTCTCGGTGAGCGTGGTCTTGCCCGCGTCCGGGTGGGAGATGATCGCAAAGGTTCGGCGGCGGCCCACAGGGGCCGGAAGATCGGTCATGGTTTTCAAAAATTCTCTGGGATCGACATGGGGGACAGAACGCCGCAGCGCCCTGCCCTTTCGCTGGGCTCTTCTCACCCCATATGGGGGTTTCCCGTCAACAACGAAAGGAGGTGATCTAGTGTCTCATTGTCATACCCTACGTTCCCCGGTTGCCGCGACCTGGATCTTGGCCTCTGCTGAGATTTGTGCGTAACGCACCTTTAAGGGCGGCTCTTCGGGGCCGTGGAACCGACAATGGAAAGGCCGCCCCTCGGGGCGGCCTTTCTTGTTTCAGGCGCTGAGCAGCTTGCCCGTGCGCCGTGCTTCGATGCCGGCCACCTTTGCGAGGCGCATGCCCTTCGTGGCGAAGCGCTGGGCGATCCGGGCGAACATCACGCCGTCGCAGGGCGCCTTGGCCTCGGCCAGAGCACCCGTCAGCGGGTCGATGACATCGGCGATCACGTCGCCCTCCCTCACCCGGTCCCCTATGTTCGCCTTGAAGACCAGGATGCCGTAGGCCGGAGCCTGGACCGGCTCGGAGGCTGCCAGCGGCGTGGCCTGGCACAGTGCCTCCGGCACCTGCGGAGCCTCACCGGCGATGGCACCGCGCAGGATCAGATAATCGACGATGGCGGCCGCATCAGCCCGGCCCGTCTCGTGGCTCACGTCCCGCTCGCCCCGGAACTCCAGGGTCGTGGAGTGGCAGCCGAAGGGGATCGGGTGATCCGGGAAGCGGTCGGCCAGCTCCGCCCAGGGGCGGCTGCAGGCCTCGTCGAACGGTTCGTCGCCCGACACATCCGCCAGCAGATAGGCATGGGCGCCGATCAGCCCGGAGAGCGGCGCGAACGCCTCCTCCGAGCGGGTGTGCGTATAGAGATGCACGACGGCTTCCGAGTCGCAGTGCATGTCGAGGACGATGTCGGCACCTTGCGCGAGGCCCAGCAGGGCCTTCTTCATCACCTCGGCCGGGTTGGCAGGCTCCCAGGCCTCGAGCTCGGCCTGCAGGGCCTCGCGGATCAGCCGCACATTTGCGTCCCCGTCGCCCGTCAGCTTGCCGTCGATGCGATCAGCGACCTTCGGCACGAGGTCGGGATAGCCGCGGTTGAAGTTGATGCCGTCCGAGAGATTGAAGCGGCCGATATGATCTCCCAGCACCCTTTGCGCCAGGCCGATGGGATTGGCCGAGGGCACGAGCACGATCTCGCCCGTGATCCGGCCCTCGTTCTCGAGGGCGACGAGGCGCTCGCGCAGGTGGTGGGCGGCGATCATGCCGGGGATCTCGTCCGCATGGAGCGAGGCCTGGACATAGATGCGCGGGCGGGCGCCTTGCCCGCCGAAGCGCTGGACCGTGAGGGAGAGGTCGGCTCCGGGAGCCAGCGGAGCAAGGGCGATCTGTTCTGTTCTCATCACCAATCAGCTGGTTGAAGCGCCGGCGGCCCCATGGGCCGTTCGGCGCGTTTGCGGCAGGCTCTTTCAGGTAGCCTTCCACCCCTGCGATGGAAAGACGAAGCGGTCGGGATTCGTCACGATGGCGGCCAAGCCCTGCAGGGCCGGTTCTGGGTTGGTGATCGCATAGACCGGCACCTTCCTGGCCCAGGCATCGTGCGGCGCCTTGCGGTCAAAGGCCTCGCGGAAACCGCCGGCCTGGAGGATGTCGACCATCCGGGGCGCGATGCCGCCCGCGATGAAGACGCCGCCGGAGGACTCGAAGGTCAGCGCGAGGTCTCCGGCGAAGCGCCCGAGGAAGCGCGCGAACAGGTCCAGCGCATCCTTCGCCAGAGGGTCGCCCTCGCGGGCTGCGGCCAGGACGTCGTTGGGCATCGTGAAGGGGCAGTCCACGCATCGATGGGCGGCCAGCGCCTTGGCGATGCGGAAGAGGCCGGGACCGGAGAGCACGACCTCTCCTGAGACGCGCCCGCCGACCCGCTCCAGATGCGGCCAGAGGGCGGTTTCCTCGTCATCCGTCGGGCCGAACTCCATGTGACCGGCCTCGGTCGCCAGGATGGCGAAGCGGTCCTCCACCGGGACCAGGGCGCCCGCGCCCAGTCCCGTGCCCGGCCCCAGCACCACCCGCGCGCCGGACCTGGCCTGCGGGAAGCTCCCAAGGGCCGCGAGATCGCCCTTGGCTTCATCGAGCACCGTCACCGAGGCTGCGACCGGCGTGTAGTCGTTGACGAGGGTCACGCGCTCGAGATTCAGCGCCCGTCCGATGGCCTCGGCATCGATCAGCCAGTGGGCGTTGGTGAGGCGAATGGCGGGCGCATCCACCCGGGTGGCGACAGCGATGATGGCCGACCGCGGGGCTGCGCCCGTGTAGGCCTCGAGCGCGATCCTGATCGCCCCGACCGGATCCGGCGTCTGGGCCGTCAGGGCACGCGGCAGGAGCTGAACCGGCTCGCCGGGGGCAGGCAGAACGGCGAAGCGGGCATTGGTGCCGCCGATATCGCCGAGCAGAACGGGAAATGCGAACATCGAATCCTATCGTCCTTTGTTGCCTTTGACGCCCGATCATTACGATCAGAACGCCTCCTCCCAGCTCCGGCTCAAGCGCACCGCCGAGTTGATGAGACCGACCATCGAATAGGTCTGGGGGAAATTGCCCCACAGTTCCCCGGTGGTGAAATCCGCATCCTCGGAGAAGAGGCCGAAGGAATTGCGCAGGCTCAGGATGTGCTCGAACAATTCCTTCGCCTCCTCCTTGCGCCCGATGGCGTTCAGGGCATCCACGTACCAGAAGCCGCAGATCATGAAAGCCGTGTGCATGAGCCCGAAATCGTCTTCCACATCATAACGCAGAAGGAGGTCGCCCCGTCGCAACTTCGTCCCGACGGCCTCCACGGTGGCGATGAAGCGCGGATCGTCCGCCTTCACGAAGTCGAGTTCCGCCAGGAGCAGGAGCGTGGCGTCGAGGTCCGCACCGTCGAAGGACGACACGAAAGTGCCCGTGTCGGCGTTGTAGGCGCGCTCGTCGATGACCCGGTGCATGTGCTCGGCGTTCTCGCGCCAGAAGACGGCCCGGTCCTCGCGACCCATGGCCTCGGCGATCTTGATGAGCCGGTCGCAGGCCGCCCAGCACATCACGCTCGGAAAGGTATGCACGGCCGCCTTGGTGCGCAGCTCCCAGGGGCCGGCGTCGGGCTTGTCGAACACCTCGATAGCCCTGTGGCCGAGCTTTTCCAGATGCTCGAACAGGGCCTGGTTGCCGGTGCGGATCAGGCGCTTGTCGAGGAAGGCGTGAACGGAGGCGAGCACGACGCTGCCATAGGCATCGTTCTGGATCTGCGTGTAGGCCGCGTTGCCGACGCGCACCGGCCCCATGCCGCGATATCCCGCCAGCGCCGTCGCCTCCCGCTCCTCGAGATCGGGCGAGCGGGTGATGCTGAAGAGCGGCGGCATGTCCTTCTGGTTCGGATCGGCATCCATGTCGTCGACGATGTTGGTGATATAGGTGAGGTATTCCTCCATCGTCTTCGTGGTGCCGAGCCGGTTGAGGGCCTGGATCACGAAATAGGCGTCGCGCAGCCAGCAATAGCGATAATCCCAGTTGCGCTGCGTATGGGGCGCCTCCGGCACCGAGGTGGTGAGCGCCGCCACGATGGCGCCCGTCTCCTCGAAGTTGCAAAGCTTGAGGGTGATGGCGGCGCGGATCACCGCCTCCTGCCAGTCGAACGGGACGGAAAGCGAGCGCACCCAGTCGCGCCAGAAATCGACCGTGCTGTCGAGGAAGGCGCGGGCCGTGGTGTCGGCCTCCGAGCGCAGGGGCTCGTCCTCGCCGAAGAAGAACGACATGGGCCGGTCCACCACGAAGAAGCGCTCATCCTGGACATAGGAGATCGACGCGTCGGTGGTCAGGCGAAGCGACGAGTCGGGGCCGACGAAGCGCAGGTGATTGCTGCCGCGGGTCAGTCCGGGCGGATGCTCGCCCCATTCGAAATGAGGGCGCAGCCGGACGCGGATGCGCGGGCGTCCTTTCACAGGGGTAACCCGGCGGATCAGCATGGGTGGGCGGAAGGTGCGGTCGAAATGCTTGAAGCGCGGCGCAAAGTCCGTGACCTCGACGATGTTGCCGTGGGAATCCGTCATGCGCGACACGAGAACCGCGGTGTTCTGGAGATAGCGCTGCTCGCAGCTCACCAGGCCGGCCATGTCGATGGCGAAGACGCCCTTCTGGTCCGCATCGCTCCGTCCTTCCGGACAATCGAGCAGGGCCGAAAAGACGGGGTCGCCATCGAAGCGCGGAAAGCAGCTCCAGACGATCTGCGCGCGGCGATCGACCAGGGCCGAGATCATGCAATTGCCGATGACGGCAAGATCCAACGAACTCATATCAACAATCATCCTCGTTGAAAGGAAGAGAACCCTCAGTTGCCCATGCGGACAGGCAGCGGCGCAGGTCAGCGGGCGTTCCAAGGCGCATCTTGGCGATGGTTTCGCCGCCCCCGATGCGCACGGACAGGCCGCCATGGGCGTTCACGGTCTTGAAGCCGTTCTCGTCGGTCAGATCGTCGCCGATGAAGATCGGGCGCCGCCCCTTGTACGGAGCTTCGTGAAGAAACCGCTCGATCACCTTGCCCTTCCCTGCCGCCGAGGGCAGGATTTCTGCCACAGCTTTCCCGTGTTGAACACGATAATCCGCACCCAGCGCTTCGACGGCGGCGCGCGCGGTGGCCAGCGCGAAGTCCTTCTCGTGCGGGGCCAGCCGCCAATGGATGGCCACCGAGCAGCCCTTGTCCTCGATCAGGACGCCTTCCTTATCCGCAACGATCGTGCTCAAGCGTTCGACCATCTCGCGCAAGGCCGGATGCTCGTCCGGATCGCACATGGAGAGCCGCCCGGCGATACGCTGCTCAAGCCCGTGAAGCCCGGCGATGTCGAACGCGTGCGGAACGAAATGCCCGTCCAGAAAGGCAATCGGGCGCCCGCTGATGATGGCGAGCGCACCGCCGAGCCGGTTCTGCAGATCCGTGAGCACCTTGGGCAAGGCCGGATCGACCGCAACCGCGTCGGGACGCTCGACGATGTCGACGAGGGTCCCGTCGAAATCCAGGAACAGCGCGAAATTTTCGTTTGTCTTGGCCATGACCTTCTGTCCTGCGGAAACATTACGCATTGGCTACCGCCTGCCTGCGCCCCCTGGCGATCAGTCGCCTGATCCGCTGTTGCTTGCGCAAGCGCGACGCCGCGAGCAGCATCTGCCCGGCCCAGCGATAAACGTTGCGTTCCTTGACCTGATCACGCATCAGCCGCATCCGCTCGCGCTGCTCGGGTTGCGCCATGGTCAGCGCGCGGTTGATGGTCTGTCCCATGGCGTGCGCATTATACGGGTTCACGATCAGCGCTTCGGAGAGTTCGCGGGAGGCTCCCGCAAAGGCCGAGAGGATGAGCACACCCTGCTCGTCGTCGCGGGCCGCCACGAATTCCTTGGCCACGAGGTTCATGCCATCGTGCAGGCTCGACACGATGCAGAGATCCGCCGCGCGAAAGAGTTCGAAAACCTCATTGGGCTCGTGATGGCGGATGAGCAGCTTGATCGGCTCGTACCCATTGCCGCCATGGCGTTCGTTGATGTCGCGGGCGAGCGCCTCCGCCTCTTCCTGCAACAGGCGGTAGTTCGTCAGCTTGCTGCGGGTCGGCGCCGCGACCTGAACGAAGGCGAAGTTGCCGTGCCACTCGGGATGCTCCGTCAGCAGCGCGTCGATGGCCTGCATGCGGTCGATGATCCCTTTGGTATAGTCGAACCGCTCGATACCGACGCCGAGGCGCATGTCCGGCGGCAGGCCGAGGCGCTCGCGCACGATGCGGCGGCACTCCTCCACCGGCTTCTGGCCTTCCATGGCGGTCGGAGGCCACTCGATGGAGATTGGATAGGGGCGGATCAGGGTCTCCTCGCCGCCGAAGAACACCGAATCCCTCTCCCGGTCGATGCGGCTTTCCACATAGGAATCGACCGAGTCCAGGAAGTTGTTGCAGTGGGCCTGGGTGTGGAAGCCGAGGATCGACGAGCCGAGCAGACCATCGATGATCTCCTCGCGCCATGGGCAGATGCCGAAGGTCTCGGCATTGGGCCAGGGAATATGCCAGAAGGTCACGATGGTGGCCTGGGGCAGCCGGTCCCGGATCAAGCGCGGCAACAGGGCGAAATGATAATCCTGCACCAGAATGATTGGATCCTCGCGCTTGGCCTCCGCCACGATGGCCTCGGCGAATTTCTCGTTCACCGAGCGGTAGAGCTGCCAGTCCGCCTCTCGGAAGATCGGCCGCACGAAGGCAATGTGGCAGAGCGGCCAGAGGCCCTCATTGGCAGCCCCATAGTAATAGCCATCCTGCTCCTCCTCCGTCAGCCAGACCCGGCGCAGGGTATAGGACGGGTGATTCGGTGGGACGGGCACCCGGTCGTTGGCGTCCACCGTCTCCCGGTCCGCCGTGCCGCTGCCATGGGCCACCCAGGTGCCGCCGCAGGCGCGCACCACCGGCTCCAGGGCCGACACGAGGCCGCTTGCGGGGATCTGAAGGGAGATCTCCCCTGCCTCGGTGCGATTGTGGATATAGGGCTCGCGGTTCGACACCACGATGACCTCGGAGCCTGACAGCTCGTTGGCGAGCGCCGCCCGCAATGTATCCGGGCTCCAATCCGTGTGCGCGGCATCAATGGTCCGCCGGGAGGCCTCCAGTTCCTGGAGCACGTCGCGGATTTCCTTGCCGAGGGGGATGATGTTCTCCTCGGCGGCCGGTTGCGCATTGCCCGCGCGGGCGTTCTCCAGCGCCTGCCGGATGGAGGCGAGCCATCGCCGCATGATCAGGGCGGCGATCATGGCCGCGAGGGCCGCCGCGCCGAAAGCGACGCCGGCAAGGGCCAGGAAGAGATAGTTTCTCGCCTCCCCGCCGCGCTGATCGGCATAGCTCAGATCGTGCAGGACCACGAGATGGCCCGAGCGTCCGCCGGCGCTCAGGGGAAAGGAGCTGACCAGAACGTTGTGATCCTGGTTCCTGACTGTGGAGAAGCTCTCCGCATCGGAGCGGGCGGCCTCCGCGCAGGAGAAGGACTTGGGCATGTTGACTGTGGGGTAGCGCAACTCCTGTCCGTCGCAATAGCCGATGGCCAGGACGCGCTCGTCGGAGGCGATTCGCTCGAACAGGCCAGCCACCTGCTGGGCATCGTTGCGGGCAAGAAGGCCGGTGACCTGATCACGGACGGAGTTGAACACAAGGCGGGATCGCAGCTCGACATCGCGGCGCGACCATTGTTCCACGAAGGATGTCGCAAAGGGCAGCACCGCCAGGATGACGATGGCCGCAACCAGCAATGCGATGCCGCCAAAGCGGAAGATGATCCTCAAAACACTCAGTTCCTCAAGAAACCTGCACCATCGTCGAAGGAGGAGGCCTGGCCTCAAAGCGAGCCTTCGACATTTGCCTTCGACGGAGAGCCACGGGGATGCGGCCTTCGCCCCCTGTTATGGGTTCTCGGACGGAACTTTCCAGACTTGGGCGGAGCTTGAGACAGGCTCAGCCCGGACTTGCAACAAAAAACGCGGCCGGACTGGTGGGTCCGGCCGCGCTTGATCACGTCATGACAGGACGATCAGTGCTCGCGGAAAGCGCGGGCGATCTGCTCCTGCATGGGCTTGAAGAAGTACTGCAGCGGGGTGCGCTGGTTCACCTCGACGAAGACTTCCGCCTGCATGCCGGCAATGAGGTGCACGTTTTCAAGCTTCTTGACCTCATCCTGGGGCAGGTCGACCCGGATGGTATAGAAGGTCATGCCGGTCTGCTGGTCCTTGGTCACGTCCGCCGAGATCCGGCTGACCTTGCCATGCAGTTCCGGCGTGTTGCGGGCGTTAGACGCATGGACGCGAACATTGGCCTTCTGGCCGATCTTCACCTGGTCGATCTCGTTCGGCAGAACCCGGGCTTCGAGCTCGAGCTTGTCGTTGACCGGCACGATGTTCATCACCGGCTCGGCAGGCGAGATCACGCCCCCGATGGTGTGAACGTTGAGCTGGTGGACGAAGCCGTCGCTCGGCGCGCGGATGTCGATGCGCTTGAGCTGGTCTTCGGCGGCCACGCGCCGCTCGGTGTATTCCGCGACCTTACCCTGGATCTCGCGCAATTCCTGAACAGCCTCGGCCAGCATCTGCTCGTCGATCTGGATGATCTGGAACTCGGTTTCGGCGATGCGGCTCTCAGCCTGGGCCACGGCAGCGATGAGCTGGCCGCGCTGGCCTTCGATGCTGGCGGCGTCCCGCTCGAGGGCGTTGAGGCGCGTGATCGGAACCAGGTTTTTCTGGTAGAGGTCCCGGACGCCCTTCAGCTCGTCCACGATCAGCTCGGCCTCGCGGGTCTTGGCGTTCTGCTGCGCCTTCAATCCCACGATTTCGTCCCGGGACTGGGTGATCCGCTTCTTGAGCTGATCCTTCTGCGCCTCTCGCGAGGCGCGGCGCGCGGTGAACAGGGTCTTCTCGGACGACATGATCTTCTGAACGGCCGGGTCGTTGAGCCGGTTGGCGAACTCGACCGGCATCGCGACTTCGGACGCGCCGTCGCGTTCGGCTTCCAGGCGGGCCTGGCGGCCGAGATACTCGTCGAGCTGCTTGGAGACGACCTGCAGGTTGGCGCGGGTCACCGTCTCGTCGAGGCGGACCAGAAGATCGCCCTGGGAGACCCGGTCGCCTTCCTTGACCTTCAGCTCGCCGACGATGCCGCCGGTGGAGTGCTGGACCTTCTTGACGCTGGTATCGACCACGAACTGACCGCCCGCCACGACGGCGCCGGAGAGCGTCGAGGTTGCCGCCCACAGGCCGATGGTGCCGCCGAACAGGGCGATCATGGCGATGCCGCCGATGGTGGACTGGCGCAGGATCCGCTGGTGGGTGGAGGGTTTCTTTTCGGGAGCTTGAATGACCAACATTTAACCAACCTCTCGCAGGTTAGCAGCCTGGGCGGCCGGCGCCTGCTGCGGGCGCACCGGTGCCGGCGCCGCATTGCGTTTCATGACGGATTGCAGGACCTCGTCGCGTGGGCCCACGGCCTTGATCCGGCCCTCTTCCATGATGGCGACCTGATCGACCTGACCGAGCGCGGCCGGGCGGTGCGTGATGACGACCACGATGCCGCCGCGCTTGCGCACCGACAGGATGGCCTGGTTCAGGGCCTCGTCGCCGGCCCCATCGAGGCTGGCATTCGGCTCGTCGAGCACGACCAGGAACGGGTTGCCGTAGAGGGCACGGGCGAGCGCCACACGCTGGCGCTGGCCGCCCGAGAGCGACGCGCCGCTTTCGCCGATGCGGGTGTCGTAGCCGTCGGGCAGGTTGAGGATGAGCTCATGGGCGCCAGCCGTCTGTGCCGCCGCGATGACGTCGTCCGGCTTGGCATCGGGCTGGAAGCGGGAGATGTTCTCGGCGATGGTGCCTTCGAACAGCTCCACGTCCTGCGGCAGGTAACCGATGTGACGGCCGAGCGGATCGGCCTCCCACTGGTCGAGAGCCGCACCGTCCAGGCGGATCTCGCCGCGCAGGGTCGGCCACACGCCGACGAGGGCACGGGCGAGCGTCGACTTGCCGGATGCGCTGGGGCCGATGAGGCCGAGGCCCTGACCAGCCTGGAGCTGGAGGGTGGCGGCCTGCACGATGGGCAGCGAGGCGCCGGGCGCGCTGACATAGACCTCGTCCACCAGCAGGGTCGACTTGGGTGCGGGCAGCGGCATGCGCTGGCCCTGGGCCGGCACGATCGACATGATGTGCGCAAGGCGGCGATAGGCCTGGCGGGAGGCGGTGAAGCCCTTCCAGTGCGCCACGGCGATTTCGATGGGCGCCAGAGCGCGGGACATCAGGATCGAGCCGGCGATCATCAGGCCACCCGACATCTCGCCCTTGATCACGTAATAGGCGCCCAGACCCAGGACGGCCGACTGCAGGACCATGCGGAAGACCTTGGCGAAGGCGCTGATGCCGGCAGACGATTCGCTCGCCATCAGGCCGTCATTGACGTGGCGGACATGCACCTCGTCGTAGCGCTTGGCCAGGAAGCCCAGCATGCCGTTGGCGCGAATGGACTCGGCATTGCGGCGGCTGGTTTCGGCAATCGCATGCCGCTCGGCGCCGCTCTTGGTCACCTCGTAGGACGGGCCCTTGCTCTTGGCGTCCGTGTAGATGGTCAGGCCGATGATGATGACGCCGCCCACCACCGACAGGACGCCGATGCCCGGATGGATCATGAAGCAGCCGATGAGGAAGATCGGCATGAAGGGCATGTCGAACAGGGCCGTGGGACCGAGGCTCGAGAGGAAGCCGCGGATCGTGTCGAGATCGCGGATCGGCTGCATGCTCTCCGTCTGCTTGGCGCCCTTCAGCGGCATCGTGGCCACGAGGTCGAACACCCGGTGCGACAGGAGCTCGTCGAAGCGGGCGCCGATGCGCGCCAGCATCCGGCTGCGGATCATGTCGAGGCCGCCCGAGAGGGCAAAGGCCGCGAGCGTGATCAGGGAGAGGCCGATAAGGGTGGCGATGCTCTGGCTCGACAGCACCCGGTCATAGACCTGGAGCATGTAGATGGAGCCCGTCAGCGCCAGAAGGTTGACCACCGCCGAAAAGACGGCAACCCCCGTGAATGAGGGAAGGCAGGATTTCAGAGCGTCCTGGACCTCTGTGCTTTCTTCCCGATTTCTGGATGCCTGCTTCATGTCTTCTTTCCATCAGCGCACGCGTCACCGGCGCCAGCTTGATTGCAGTGCCGCTCAGCAAGGTTATTACCTAGCATAGCGGAGGCCATTTGGCGATGGCTGCCTTATCGGGGATTTTGGCCCCACAAGAGTATCTCTTCATAGTTAGGCCCAGGGGCCTGCGTTGCTCTTACTCTTATGGGTATTGAGATGCCCCTAAGGTGTCGCTTTCCGTTACGCCACCTGTTGTAACCCTATTATATGTAACTATGTCAATATAAATTTCTTAGTAGAAGTTTATCAATGTGCGCAAAGTTACCTTTCCTCTTTGTTTAGAGGGGGTTGCGATGCAGCCAAAAAACTTAACCATAACGCTTTGGTAAACATTCGTGGTTAATCGTCTGTGACCTGCAAATGAGGTCGCATTATGGACACCAACAAACGTCTTCAGGATCGCAGCCCAGCCAAGCCGGAGACCGGCGCGTCGTCCGACGGCGCTGTCCAGATCGTCTCTCCGGCAAGCGCTGCCCTGGCCGAGGCCGTCAATAGCGCGCGTGAGAGCGCCAAGCCCGTACCGCCGACTTCCGGCGCGAAGGCGGTCGATGCTGCGAGCCGCCGGTTTGTCCCTTCCCAGGTCATCGCCCAGGCGGCCATCGCCCTGCTGCTGGTCGGCGCCGGCTGGTCCGCCTCCTATCTGGGAACGCTCGCCAACCGCGACGCGATCGAAAAGCTGGAAGCCGAGACGGCCCGCAGCCAGGAGATCCTGGCCCGCCTGAGCAGCGACCTCGAGACACTCAAGAACACGGCCACGGCCTTCAGGGAGATCGAGCACACGTCGTCCACCGCGGCGAAGTCGGACCAGGCGAAACTCACCGACAAGGTCGAGCGGCTTGCGATCAGCCTTCAGGAGCCTGCCAAGAAGCTCTCCTCCCTCGAGGGGCGGCTGGATAGGATGGAAAGCCAGATCATGACCACCCTGGCGGCCCTGAACACGAAGCCTGCCGCACCGGCTGCTCCCGCCACACCCCCGGCACCTCCGGTCACCGAGGCCGCAGCCCGTGAGGAGGCGCCCGCGCCGAAGCCGGTCAAGAGCGAGCCGGTCGACGGCTGGGTGCTGCGCGAGGTCTATAACGGCGCAGCGCTCGTGGAGAGCCGCAACCGCCGTCTCTATGAGGTCATGCCGGGCGGAATCCTTCCCGGTGTCGGCAAGGTCGAGGCCATCGAGCGTCGCGGCGCCCGCTGGGTCGTGCTGACCGATAAGGGCTTCATCGGTACCTATCGGTAAACGTCAGCCACCAAGCCCCGCAGGCTGTAGACGAGCCCCGCGAAGATCGCGAGGCTCGCCACGTAGAGAAAGACGAACCAGAGCAGGCGCTTCCCGCGCCGCTCTCCAGACCGATGCGTATCGTCCCGCATCAGTGATACCCGTAGCCGCCGCCCGAGATCTCCTCCGCCACCTTGCCGCGGAAGACCCAATAGGCGTAGGCCGTATAGGCGAATGTGATGGGCATCACGATGGCGAAGCCCACCAGGGCGAAGAGTTGGGAACTGACCGTGTTGGCCGTGTCCCAGATCGTGAGGTTCGGCGGCACGTTGTAGGGAAAGAGGCTGATGCCCAGTCCCAGGTAGCCCAGCAGGAACAGGCCGATCGTCAGGAAGAACGGGCGGTAATGGCGCCCCTCCTCCAGATCGCGGAAGAGCCGGTAGGCCAGATAGGCCGTGACCAGGGGGATCGGCGCCAGGAATGCAATGTTGGGCCAGGAGAACCAGCGCGTCTCGATCTCGCGGCCGAGGAACGGCACCCACAGGGACACCGCCGCCATGCCCATGATGGTGAGAGCCAAGAACCGCACCGCCATGCGCCGCGCCCAGATCTCCAGTTCGCCGGTGGTCTTCATCACGCACCAGGTCGCACCGAGAAGGGCATAGCCGAAGATCAGGCTGATGCCCGTGAGCACGCTGAACGGCGTGAGGAAGTCGAAGGTGCCGCCGGTGAACTGGCGCCCATCATTGGCGAAGCCCTGCACGAAGGCGCCGAGCACCATGCCCTGGAAGAAGGTCGCGAGCAGGGAGCCGAAGAAGAAGGCGTTGTCCCACAGGAACTTCGAGCGGTCCGCCTTGAAGCGGAACTCGAACGCCACTCCGCGGAAGATGAGCGCGATGAGCATGAGGATGATCGGCACATAGAGCGCCGGCATTAGAACCGCATAGGCTACATGGAACACGGCGAAGAGCCCGCCGCCGCCGAGGATGAGCCAGGTCTCGTTGCCGTCCCAGATGGGCGCGACGGAAAACATCATGCGGTCGCGCCAGTTCTCGTTGTGAGCCGCCTTGAACAGGATGCCGACGCCGAGATCGAAGCCGTCGACGATCACGTACATGGCCACCGCGACCGCGATGAGGCCCGACCAGATCAGCGGCAGCCAGAAGGCCATTCCCTCGTATTCCGTTCCGAAACCGAACATGGTGCCGTCTCCTATCGCGCAGGCAGGGCTTTGTCGCCGGGCCGTCCTTCGATGCCTTCGTCCGGCACGGAGAACGGACGCTTCGGTTTCTTGCCGAGATCATCGCCGCGGATGTCCTCGATCGGATCGGGGCCGCGCCGCAGGAGCTTGGCGAGGTAGTAGGAGCCGAAGCCGAACACGAAGGCATAGACGACGACGAACGTCAGGAGCGACGCGGTGACCGCGCCGGCCGTGACGGGCGAGACCGCATCCGCCGTGCGCAGGTGTCCGTAGACCACCCAGGGCTGCCGGCCGATCTCGGCGGTGAACCAGCCGAAGAGCACCGCACCGAACCCCGACGGGGTCATGATCATGGCTGCGGTCAGGAAGGTTCTGTTGGTGAACAGCGTGCCCTTCCACCGCAGGTAAAGGCTCCACAGACCGATGCCCAGCATCGCAAAGCCGATGGCAACCATGATGCGGAAGGAGAAGAAGACAGGCCAGACCGGCGGGCGATCCTCGGGCGGCACTTCCTTCAACCCGGGAACCTCGCCGTCATAGGCATGGGTCAGGATCCAGCTGCCGATCTTCGGGATGCCGATCTCGTAATGGTTCGTCTCCGCCACCTCGTCGGGGATCGCAAAGAGCCGCAGGGGCATGTTGGACATGCGATCCCAGTTGCCTTCGATGGCGGCAAGCTTCGTCGGCTGATATTTCAGCACGCCGAGACCATGAAGATCGCCGATGATGATCTGGACCGGCACAAAGATCGTGGCAAACCACAGCGCCATGGACAGCGAACGCCGCGAGGCGGCGAGCTTTGACTCCGGCGCATCGTGCGGATGGCGCAACAGCATCCAGGCGGACATGCCAGCAACCGCGAAGGCCGTTGTCAGATAGCAGCCCATCACCATGTGGGTATAGCGTAAGGGGAAGGATGGATTGAACACCACCTTGAACCAGTCGACCGGAACCGCCTTGCCGTTTTCGATGGCAAAGCCGTCCGGCGTCTGCATCCAGGAATTGGCGGAGAGAATCCAGAACGCGGAAATGAGCGTGCCCAGGGCCACCATGCAGGTGGCGAAGAAGTGCAGGCGGTCGCCGACACGCTCCCAGCCGAACAGCATGATCCCGAGAAATGCCGCTTCCAGAAAGAACGCCGTGATGACCTCGTAGGCGATGACGGGCCCGAGAACGTTGCCCGTGAACTCGGAGAACCGCGACCAGTTCGTGCCGAACTGGTAGCTCATGACGATGCCGGACACGACGCCGAGGCCGAAGGAGACCGCGAAGACCTTCACCCAGAAGCGGAAGAGATTGCGGTAGAGGGGGTTGCCCGTGCGCAGCCAGTTGAATTCCAGCGCCGCGAGCCAGCTGGCGAGACCGATGGTGAAAGCCGGAAAGATGATATGGAAGGCAATCGTGAACGCGAACTGGATGCGCGAGAGCAGCAGGGCATCAAATTCCATATCCGCTTTCCCCTTGTCGACGTACCTGCCTGCTTTTAGGGCGGCGGCAGGCCGGGACCAGGGGTCGGACGGCTAGCGGACCCCCATTCCGGCCCCGTGGTCCGAGCGAAGCGGACGCCATCCGTTGCTCAGGCGCTGCAGGGCTTCGAGCTCCACGGGATCGTGGCTGCAGAAGATCTTCACGTTGCTGCGAGGATCGTTCGCCAGGTCCCGCAGGCGCTCCTGGTTGTGAAGGCGCAGCGGCCGGTTCTCTTCCATCAGCTTTTGGTAAGCCAGCAGCCCCGGCGTGCAGGACGGGTCCTCGTCCATCTCGTGCCGGTGAAAATAGGCGTCGCCCGCGTTCAGCAGCCACCCCTGGGGCGTGTCGATGGCGATGCCCGCATGGCCCATCGTGTGGCCCGGCAGGGGAATCATCAGGATCTCGGGCGGCAGGCCGTCGAGGTCGCGCACGGAGCCGAAGCCGAACCAGCGCTCACCTGTCCGGTCGTAGAATCGCCAGTCGCGAACGCCGTCCCATTGCTCCGGACGGTAGCGGCGCCGATGAATGAAGCCCTGCCGAACCTCGGCCTCCTCCAGTTCGGCGCGCAGCACGTGCACCGTCGCATCCGGAAAGTCCTCGAGGCCGCCCGCATGATCGAAGTCGAGATGCGTCAGCACGATGTGGCGCACATCGCGCGGAGAGAAGCCGAGGCTCCTCACCTGCTCGACAGCGGTGTAGCGGTGCTCCAGCTGAATGCGGTTCACGTGAACGAAAAGCGGGCTCAGGCGCTCGTAGGGATCCTCCACGTCACGGGCGCCGATCCCCGTGTCGACGAGTACGAGCCCGTTGCGATCCGTCTCGATCAGCTGGCAGTGGCAGACCAGATGCGCCGTCAGCCCGCGGCTCACCCCATCCCAGAGCCGTCCGCCCACCGGGCACATGCAGCCGCAATTGAGGTGATGGATGCGCATGGGAACCTCGCTGAAAGAAGGGACGAGGGCCTAACGCGGGGCTTGAGGAAAATGTTCGAGAGGCTGAAATCCCAGGCCGACGATCACTTGCGGCAGGCGAAGGGCGGAAAGGTGCTCGCCGTGCCGGCATTCATGGCTGCGACCACCATGATGTTGGCCATGTCGAGTTCCTCCGTGGACCTGGGGCAGACATCGGCCTTCGTCGTGCAGCCGGATGCGAGGAAAGCCTCGTGACGCTCGATGAACTCCGGGCTCAGGCCCTGCCTGCCCCGCCGCATAAGCGCCTCTGCCCAGGCCTTTCCATAGCGCTCGCATTTCACCTCGGGCCAAGACTTTGGCGGGGTGCTCTGAGCGACGGCATGCGAAACACCGCCGGCAAAGATGGCGGCCAGCAACCCCGCAAGAGAGATTATTGATTTCAGAGAACGAGTCATCTCATCCGGTCACGCTTGATGTGGATGCGATGGACCATGGGAGCTGTGGCGGGTCAAGTCACTGTAGGTGCCTTGAACTTTTTCTGACGATCCCGGACGGCGAAGCCGATCCGGGATGACGGTGAATTTCAGGGGCGCAACTCGGCCTGGACCTTGGCCTGCGCCTTGCCCGACGATGCACGTCGCTTCCTGGCAGGCTTCGCCTCTTCCTGCTTCTTCACCTCGCGGGAGAGGCGTTCCTGCAGCAGGGTGAGAACCGCGGCCTCTTCGGGCTTGAGGGATGGCAGCTCCTCGCGCAGCTCCGTTTCGATCTCCTCTTTGACCTCAAGAAGAAGCTCGCCGTCGAGATAGGAGGAGAACACCTCGGGGTGCACGTAGCATTTGCGGCAGATGCTCGGGGTGTTGCCGAGCCGGGCCGAGACCTTCTCGATAGCGGCCCGGATATTCTTCTTGGCCTTGGCGTCGCTGTCGAACTCCTCGAACTCCGCAAGAGCGAGCGCGGCGAGCACCGTGCCGGCCCAGGTGCGGAAATCCTTGGCCGTGATCTCGCGGCCGGTGATCTCCTTGAGATAGGAGTTCACGTCGGCGGACGTGACCGATTGCTGCTCGCCGTTCTCGTCGAGATACTGGAACAGATCCTGTCCGGGAAGGTCCTGGCAGGCCTTCACGATCCTGGCGATGCGCCGATCCTTCACCTGTAGCTTCCAGATCTTGCCGCTCTTGCCCTTGAACTGGAAGCGCAGCTCGCCGCCTTCGACCTTCACATGCGGGTCGCGCAGGGTGGTGAGGCCGTAGCTCTTGTTCTGCTTCACGTAATCGGCATTGCCGACGCGGATGAGGGTGTTCTCGAGCAGGTGCACCACGGTGGCCAGCACCTTCTCCCGCGGCAGCCCGCGCAGGCTCATATGCGCGTCGATGGTCTCGCGGATGGCCGGCAGCCCTCGGGCGAATTCGAGCATGTGCTCGTATTTCGTGCTCTCGCGGACCTCGCGGAACGCCGGGTGGTAGCGATACTGCTTGCGGCCCTTGGCATCGCGCCCCGTCGCCTGGATGTGGCCATTCGCCTTCGCGCAGATCCACACGTCCGTGTAGGCCGGCGGTATGGCCAGCGACTTGATGCGATCGAGCGTCGCCTTGTCGGCAACCCTTGAGCCATCGGGCTTCTGATAGGTGAAGCCCTTGCCGGATTTTTTGCGCCGGATGCCGGGCTCCTCGTCCGAGACGTAAAGCAGGCCTGCCGTTTCGGCGGCATCCCGGGGGTCGACGATGTTCTCGGTGGTGGCGTTGGGTTCCAGCAGCATGGGGCGCCTTGTCTGAAGAGCAGAACGTCAACCGGGCCGTGCTGCCTCAGGTTCCCTGCGTGAGGTCGACGCAGCGGACGGCGCGCCGGTCCCGCTGCGATCGTTGCGGAGCTTCAGGATGAGAATCGTGGCGCTGAGGCCCAGGCTCAACAGGTTGAAGACGATGAGCGGCCAAGCACCGATCAGGAATCCATAGGCCGTCCACAGGATGAAAGCCGTGACGGTCACGATGTACATGTGCTTGGAGATGGCGGCCGTGTCCCTCTCGCGCCAGGCCTTCAGCACCTGGGGAACGAAGCTCGACGTGGAGAGAATGCCCGCGATGGTCGCCAGAACTGTCGGCAGCCAATCCGCCATGAGGTTCCTCCCGTTGCACAAGTTGACGGCAACGGGTGCAGCCGAGGGGAGTTCCCTTTTCCCTCATGGGGAGGTTACAAGGGCGCCTTGCTTCACCCGGATCGTCCTTTGCCCTCCTCTCCCGCTCTTGAGACCCAAGCTCCCGAGATCCTTGGCCGCAAGCTCGTTTTCGTCGTGACCGAGGACTGGTTCTTCGCCTCCCATTTCCTGCCGATGGTGAGGGCCGCCCGCGAACTGGGGCTTGCAGTGACCGTGGTCACACGGGTGCGGGCGCACCGGGAAGCGATCGAGGCCTTGGGCGTCAAGATCGTTCCGCTCGACATCGAGCGCCGCAGCCTGAACCCGATCACCATGGGCGATGCCTCCGGACAGCTGGCGGCCATTCTCAAGGCCGAGAAAGCCGATCTCGTCCACTGCATTGCCCTCAAGGGCATCCTGCTCGGCGGTTTTGCCGCCACCTTGGCCGGTGTCGGGCGGCGGGTCTATGCGCTCACCGGCCTTGGGTTTCTCGGCGCCCGGACCGACATGGTCGGACGCCTGTCGCAGCGAGCGATCCGTCTGCTGATGCGCGGCCTCCAGACGAGCCGGACCCACTACGTTTTCGAGAACACCGACGATCCGAAGCTCCTCGGCCTCGACCCGGCAGGGGCCCACGTCACCATCCTGGGCGGAGCCGGCGTCGATCCTGAAGCCCTCAAGCCCAGCCCCCTGCGGGTCCAGCCACCGTTCAAGGTTGCGGTGGTCGCCCGCATGCTCTGGTCCAAGGGCATCGACGTGGCCGTGGAGGCGGTCCGCACGGCGCGGGCGAAAGGGGCACCCATCGAGCTCTCCCTCTACGGCGCCCCCGACCCGTCGAACCCGAAGGCGATCCCCGAAGCGACCCTGAAGGCCTGGGGCGAGGAGCCCGGCATCGCCTGGCATGGCGCGACGCGGGATATCGCGGGCGTCTGGCGGGAGCATCACGTGGCCTGCCTGCCCTCCCGCGGCGGCGAGGGCCTGCCGCGCACGCTTCTGGAGGCAGCATCCTGTGGCCGTGCCATCGTGACGACCGACGTGCCCGGTTGCCGGACCCTCGTGCGGCACGGCGTCGAGGGACTGCTCGTGCCGCCGGGCGATGCCGGAGCCCTGTCCGAAGCCCTCCTGACTCTCTCCGGCCAGCCGGATCGCGTCGTCCGCATGGGCGAGGCCGTCCGCTTACGGGTTCTCGACGGATTCACGGAACGGGACGTGATGGACAGCGTCAAGGAGCTGTACCGCTCCATGCTGGCCTCATGATCACCGATCCGGTCGCTTTCATCCTTGCCGAGACCCGGCTCCTCCCGGTCCCCCATGCGCCGGAGATCATGCTCCACGTGGCGGACGAGGCCACGGAGCTGTGGCAGAGGACCGAGGAGGAGCTCGGTGAGATCGGCTTACCCCCACCCTTCTGGGCCTTCGCCTGGGCGGGCGGGCAGGCGCTGGCGCGCTATATCCTCGATCATCCCGACACGGTGAGTGGGCGACGCGTGCTCGACTTTGCCTCTGGGTCAGGCCTCGTGGCGATCGCGGCGATGAAGGCCGGGGCTGCCGAGGTGATTGCCTGCGACATCGACCCCTTCGCCATCGCGGCCATCGGTGTGAATGCGCAGGCCAACGGCGTTGCCGTCGCCCCCCTTGCCGCCGATATCGTCGGACAGGACCGGGGGTGGGACACGGTGCTGGCCGGCGATATCTGCTACGAGCATGATCTTGCCGCCCGCGTGATTGAGTGGCTGCTCAGCCTGAGCAATCGCGGAGCGACGGTCCTGATCGGCGATCCGGGGCGCAGCTATCTGCCGAAGGATCGGCTCGAGAGCTTGGCCATGTACGAGGTGCCGGTCACGCGGACCCTAGAGGACTCCGACATCAAGAAGTCGAGTGTCTGGCGTTTTCGGTAGTCGCGATCGACTTTTAAGTGTCGAACAACAGACTTTGCTGTTTACCCCTCGAAACATGTAGTGTTATAACATCTATGAACGAGGTGGATATGCCTGAACTTCAGGTGTGGTGCCGCATCGCCTTCAACCTTCAGCCTTATTCGAAGAGGGATCCCGATGGTCCACACTCCATCCCTGCAGCACCACCTTCCTGGCGAAACCGCTCGCTTCCAGGCCTCCCCGGCCTCCGGCACCGGGAAGATCCTGGCGGACACCGAGGCTCTATGCCGGGCCAAGGGCGTGCGGCTGACGCCGATCCGCCGGCGCGTGCTCGAGGTGCTTCTCGGCGCCGCCAAGCCGCTCGGGGCTTACGACCTGGCGGATGCCCTCGTTTCCCAGGGACGGCGGATGGCCCCTATCACGGTCTACCGCGCCCTGGACTTCCTGATCGAGCACGGCCTGGCTCATCGCCTCGCGAGCCGGAACGCCTACATCGCCAGCACGAGCGGCCATGGGGTCCCGGCCTTCCTGATCTGCGAGGATTGCGGCGAGGCGACCGAGATCACCTGCACCGACGTGGCGGAAACCGTTCGCAGGGTGCTGACGGCGCAGGGCTACCAGCCTCTGGCCCGCGCCCTGGAGATCACCGGCCAGTGCCCTCATTGCCAGGATGTTCACTAATCCGTGAGCTTTCGCCGCTCAGGGGGGTGGAGTTCGGCGGAGCCCCCAGACGAGCAGGTCCACTTTCGGGACCGATGCTCTAAGCCGCGCTTGACGAGGAGGGCTTTTGGCATCAGCTAAACGGCGGCAGCCCGGAGCTGCCGTCGTGGATTGCAGCATGTCCTTCATCTCGTCTCCTGAGACCGATCCCGCATCCGAGAGCTTAGGCGGCCCCGCTCCGCGCCACCGCACGGTAGGCGTGCGCGTAGGCTCCGTCATGGTCGGCGGCGGCGCTCCAATCGTGGTCCAGTCGATGACCAACACGGATACGGCCGATGTGGACGCCACCGTCGCCCAAGTGGCGGCGCTCGCCCGGGCGGGCTCGGAGATCGTGCGCATCACGGTGGATCGCAACGAGGCCGCGGCCGCCGTGCCGAAGATCCGCGAGCGGCTCGACCGGCTCGGCGTGGACGTGCCCCTCGTGGGCGACTTCCACTATATCGGCCACCAGTTGCTGGCCGATCACCCGGCCTGCGCCGAGGCGCTGGCCAAGTACCGCATCAATCCCGGCAACGTGGGCTTCAAGGAGAAGAAGGACCGGCAGTTCGGGGCCATCGTCGAGCAGGCGATCCGGCACGACAAGGCCGTGCGCATCGGCGCAAACTGGGGCTCCCTCGATCAGGAACTGCTTACGCATCTCATGAACGAGAACGCCGCTTCGGCGAACCCGCGCGACATGCGCTGGGTCACCCGCGAGGCGATGATCCAGTCGGCGCTGCTCTCGGCCGCCCGCGCGGAGGAGATCGGCCTCGGGCGCGACCGGATCATCCTGTCGGCCAAGGTTTCGGCCGTGCAGGACCTGATCGCCGTCTACCAGGACCTCGCCCGCCGCTCCGACTATGCCATCCATCTCGGACTGACCGAAGCCGGCATGGGGTCGAAGGGCATCGTGGCCTCGTCGGCCGCCATCGGCATCCTGCTCCAGCAGGGCATCGGCGACACGATCCGCTTTTCGCTCACGCCGGAGCCCGGCGGCGACCGGACCCTGGAGGTCAAGACAGCCCAGGAGCTGCTCCAGACAATGGGGTTCCGCACCTTCGTGCCCCTGGTGGCCGCCTGCCCCGGCTGCGGGCGCACCACCTCGTCCGTCTTCCAGGAGCTGGCCCGCGACATCCAGACCTGGATTTCCACCTCGATGCCGGAATGGCGCCGCACCCATCCGGGCGTCGAGAACCTGAACGTGGCCGTGATGGGCTGCATCGTGAACGGGCCGGGCGAGTCGAAGCACGCCAATATCGGCATCTCGCTTCCCGGCACCGGCGAGCAGCCGGCGGCCCCGGTCTTCATCGACGGCAAGAAGGCCATGACCCTGCGCGGGCCGACCCTTGCCCAGGACTTCCAGAAGATCGTCATCGACTACATCGACAAGAATTACGGTCAGCCCGGTCGCGATGCCGCGGAATGAGGCTGCAAGCTGGACCGTGGAACCCTGAGAGAAATTCCGTTTTAAGCTCAGGCGCGATGTGCTAGAAGCCCGCCGCGCCGGCAGTGACGGCCGCTGCGTTATTCAAGAAGGGGCCGCCCTTCGTCGCTTGCAGGGACTTTCAACAAGGGCCGTCCGCGGGCACATCCGCAAAGAAAAGCACCTATGGCAGAACAGCACGCCGTCGCCCCTGGACATGCGGATTCCGCAGTCCCTGAGGCTACCCTTCCCGAGAGCCACCACAAGGCGAGCTTCTGGACCCTGACCCTTGGCGCCATCGGTGTGGTCTATGGCGATATCGGCACCAGCCCGCTCTACGCCATGCGTGAGACGGTGGCAGCCGCCACCGGAGGGCATCACGGCGTGCCGGTGGACCTGACCCGTGAACTGATCATCAGCATCCTGTCGCTGCTGCTCTGGGCATTGATCCTGACGGTCACCATCAAATACGTCATTCTGCTGCTGCGGGCCGATAACAAGGGCGAAGGCGGCTCCCTGACGCTGGTGGCCCTGACGCAGCTGGCACTTGGACGCCGAAGCCTGCCCGTGCTCGTGATGGGCATGGCCGGAGCGGCCCTGTTCTATGGCGACGCCGCCATCACGCCGGCCATCTCCGTGCTCTCCGCCTTGGAGGGCCTGAAGCTCGTCGCTCCCTCCTTCGAGAGCTATGTTCTGCCGGGCGCCCTGTTGATCCTCATTGGCCTGTTTGCCGTCCAGAGCCGCGGCACCGGAAAGGTGGCGGCCTTCTTCGGGCCTCTCACGCTTCTGTGGTTCGTGACCATGGCCGGTCTCGGCCTTCTCCACATTGCGGATGACTGGGAGGTTCTTCTCGCCTTCAACCCGTATTACGGCGTGTCCTTCCTGGTCACCCATCCGGGAACCGCCTTCGCCATTCTCGGAAGCGTGTGCCTTGCGGTGACCGGAGCTGAGGCCCTCTATGCGGATCTCGGCCATTTCGGCCGCAAGCCCATCCGCATGGCCTGGGGAACGGTGGTCTTCCCGGCCCTCGCCTTGAACTATCTCGGCCAGGGCGCCCTGGTCCTGTCGAACCCGGAGACCATCGCCAATCCGTTCTTCCTGCTGGCGCCGCCATGGCTGCTCCTGCCGCTCGTCATCCTGGCGACGCTTGCGACCATCGTGGCGAGTCAGGCCGTGATCACAGGCGCCTTCTCGCTGACCCGGCAGGCGATCCAGCTCGGCATCCTGCCGCGCCTTGAGGTGCGCTTCACGTCGGAGACCCACCAGGGGCAGATCTATCTGCCCCGCGTGAACTGGCTCCTGCTTGCCGCCGTCGTGACCCTCGTGATCCTGTTCGGCTCGTCGAGCAGCCTCGCCAGCGCCTATGGCATCGCGGTGTTCGGCACCATGGTCGTGACCACCCTGCTCGCCTGCATCGTGATGAGCCGGAGCTGGGGCTGGGGTCCGGTGAAGACAGGCCTGGTGATGATCCCGCTTCTGCTCATCGACCTCACCTTCCTGTCCTCGAATCTTGTGAAGCTCCTGGACGGCGGCTACGTGCCCCTGCTGATCGCCGGCACGTTCTTCGTGGTCATGTTCACCTGGGTGAAGGGAACCCGGATCCTGTTCGAGAAGACCCGCAAGATCGACGTGCCTTTCGTCGAGCTGGTGCAGATGCTGGAGAAGAGCCCGCCGCACCGGGTCAAGGGCACGGCCGTGTTCCTGACGAGCGATCCGGACACAGCGCCGGCCGCGCTCCTGCACAACCTCAAGCACAACAAGGTGCTGCACGAGAAGAACGTGATCCTCACGGTCAACAGCGCGGATATCCCGCGCGTTGAGGACGAGGACCGCGTCTCCATCGAGCATGTGGGCGATTCGTTCTGGCGGATCCGCCTGAGCTATGGCTACATGGAAACGCCCAACATCCCGCGCGGGCTGGCGATCCTGCGCAAGCGGGGCTTCAAGTTCGACATCATGGCGACATCGTTCTTCCTGTCGCGGCGATCGATCCGCCCGGCGAGCCAGTCGGGCATGCCGCTCTGGCAGGACAAGCTGTTCATCAGCCTTGCGAAATCGGCAAGCGACGCGACGGACTTCTTCCAGATTCCCACCGGGCGCGTGGTCGAGGTTGGCACGCAGGTGACGGTATAGGCATCGGACCCAAAAGTGGAATGCACTTTTGGGATCCATCCGATGCCTGATCTAAAACTTGCGCATCGTGTAGGCCGAAAAACCGGGGCCACTTTTTCGCACGATGCGAGAGCATATTGCCCTCGTGGCGGCCGGATGTCACCTTCGAGCCGCCATGACCGACATTACCCTCCTCCGCCCAAGCCTCGCCTGGCTGCCCGCTTACGAAGACGCTCTTGCCCGCGGCTGGTCGCCCAACACGGACCATGACGTGAGCCGCGAGCAGCTCTGGCAGCTGCGCCGCAATCCCGAACGCTTCCTGCACGATCTCTACAACAGCCCGATGATCCGACTGGCGGATGGCCGGGAAGTTCCGCGCCTGCCCGCGCACGACTTCTGGATCAGCGACGGCGAATTCTGCGGCCGGATCGGCTTTCGTTTCCAGCGCGGCACGGAAGAGCTGCCGCCCAGTGCCTATGGTCACATCGGCTACACCATCGTGCCGTGGAAGCAGCGGCGCGGCTATGGCACCCAGGCCCTGCGCATGATCCTGCCGGTCTGCCGTGGGGAGGGCTTCTCGCGTGTCCTGATCACCTGCGACGATGACAACGAGGCATCGCGCAAGGTGATTCTCGCCAATGGCGGCGAGGCTGCCGGAACGGTCCCGCACAGCACGAGACCTGGTCATGTGAAGCTCCGGTTCTGGGTGCCGACACAATGAGGCTATCCGAAGCACAGGCCATGCCGTACACGGATCCACTCTTGATCGAGAGCCAGTGAACGCTAACTCGGTCGGAAAAACGCGAAGCTTGGCTTTGCAGCCTTTATTGAAACCCGGCATGGTCCCGGCTACGGTTCGAAACGCAAGGAGCGCTTATGTCTTCCGCCCTCGAGCAGAACAACGTGAAAGTCACCGGGAGAGGCAAGCAGCCGATGCTCTTCGCCCACGGATACGGCTGCGACCAGAACATGTGGCGCTTCATCACGCCTGCCTTCGAGGAGCAGTACAAAGTCGTCCTCTTCGACCATGTCGGGCACGGCCAGTCGGATGCGCGTGCCTTTGACCCGGCGAAGTACGCCACGCTGAATGGCTACGCGGAAGACGTATTGGCGATCTGCCGGGAACTGGACCTGAAGGATGTCATCTTCGTCGGCCACTCGGTCAGCGCCATGGTCGGGGTTCTCGCGGCCATCAGGGAGCCGGATCGGTTCGATCGGCTCGTCCTGATCGGCCCCTCGCCACGCTACATCAACGATGGCGACTACGTCGGAGGCTTCAAGCAGGAGGACATCGAGGGGCTGCTCGACTTCCTCGACGGCAATCATCTCGGCTGGTCCAGCACCATGGCTCCCGTGATCATGGGCAACCCGGACCGGCCGGAACTCGGCGAGGAGCTCACCAACAGCTTCTGCCGCACCAACCCGGACATCGCCAAACACTTTGCGCGCGTGACGTTTCTCTCCGACAACAGGGCCGACCTGCCCAGCCTTAAGACAAAGGCGCTCATCCTCCAGTGCTCGCAGGATGTCATTGCCCCCGAAGCGGTCGGGCGCTACATGCATCAGAACCTTCCGGGCAGCGAGTTCGTCCTGATGGAGGCGACGGGGCACTGTCCGAACCTGAGCGCACCTGAGGAGACGATCGCGGCCATGAAAGCCTTTCTGCGGGATCCGGCCCCTATCAGGACGGCAGCTTAGTGACCATCGACCAGGGCTCGCTCATCGAGACGGTCGAGGAGCTCTACGAAAGTGCGCCCTGCGGCTATCTCTCGACTCTGCCAAACGGCACCATCGTTCGCGCCAATCAGACCTTCCTCACCTGGATCGGGATCGATCGGCAGGATCTCATCGGCCATAAATGCTTTCAGGACTTCCTGAACATCGGCGGAAAGATCTTCTACGATACGCACTTCGCGCCGCTGCTGCGAATGCAGGGTTTCGTGAATGAGATCGCTTTCGATCTGACCTGTGCGGATGGGCGACAGCTGCCGGTTCTGGCCAACACCGTCCAGAAGCGGGATGCGGCCGGTCGCCCGCTCGTTCATCGCATCACCCTCTTCAATGCCACCGATCGGCGGAAGTACGAGCGGGAGTTGCTCCTTGCGCGCCAGAAGGCGGAGCAGGCCACCGAGGAACTCAAGCGCCTGAACGAAACCCTCGAGGAGCGGGTCGCGGAGGAAGTCGCCGAGCGGATCAAGGCCGAGGAGGCCTTGCGGCAGGCTCAGAAGATGGAGGCGGTCGGTCAGCTCACAGGCGGCATCGCCCACGACTTCAACAACCTGCTCACCATCATCGTCGGCAACATCGAACTGCTGCAGCGCCGCCTGCCTGAAGGCAGCGAGCGGCTCCTGCGAGCTGCCGATCATGCCATGGAGGCGACACGCCGAGCGGCAACTCTGACACAACGGCTGCTTGCCTTCTCCCGGCGCCAGCCGCTCGACCCCAAGCCCATCGACGCCAACAAGCTGGTGGCCGGGATGTCGGAACTGCTGCGGCGGACCCTTGGCGAGACGATCGTGCTGGAGACCGTTCTCGCCGGCGGCCTCTGGCGCACGCAGGCCGACCCGAACCAGTTGGAGAACGCCATCGTCAATCTGGCGGTGAACGCCCGTGATGCGATGCCAGGTGGCGGCAAGCTCACCATCGAGACGGCCAACGCGCGTCTGGATCAGGCCTATGTCGAGGTCTTGGCCGAACCCGTCCCGCCCGGGCAATATGTTCTTGTGGCTGTCTCAGACACCGGAACCGGCATGGATAGGGCGACCATGGAGAGGGTTTTCGAGCCGTTCTTCACCACCAAGGGCGTAGGCAAGGGAACCGGCCTTGGTTTAAGCCAAGTGTACGGCTTCGTCCGCCAGTCCAACGGACACATCCGAATCTACAGCGAGCTCGGCGAAGGCACCACGATCAAAATCTACCTGCCCCGTCTGCTCGGCTCGGATGACGCGCCTGCGGAGATGCCGGCCAAGCCTCCCGTGATGGTGAGAGGATCGGGCGAGACGATTCTGGTGGTGGAAGATGAGCCCGCCCTTCGGGTTTATGCAGTCGAGGCACTCCGCGACCTTGGATACCGTGTGCTTGAGGCTGCTGATGGGCGAGCAGCTCTGTCGATCGTCGAGCAACATCCTGAGATCGAGTTGCTCTTCACGGACGTTGTTCTCGGCGGCAGCATGAATGGACGCGCGCTCGCAGACGAGGTCACACGGCGCAATCCGAGGCTCCCGGTTCTTTACACGACCGGCTACACGCAGAACGCCATCGTCCACCATGGCCGCCTCGACCCCGGCATGCACTTGATCGGTAAACCCTTCACATACGCGGACCTTGCCGCCAAGGTGCGTCAGATGCTCGACAACGAGGCTGAGGACTAAACCTCCCGCTCGACCACGAACCGCACCGCCTCCCGCAGCGTGTCCGCCTCTGTTCCGAACCTCTCGATGGAGGCATGCGCCTTTTCCAGGAGCTGGCGACATTCGCGGCGGGCGCCGTCCATGCCAAGCAGGTCGACGAGAGTGGCCTTGCCCTTCTCCTGGTCCTTGCCGGTGCGCTTGCCGAGCGCTTCCGCGGAGGCCTCCCGGTCGAGGATATCGTCGGCAACCTGGAAGGCGGCGCCGAGCGCGCGGCCGTAGTCCACTAGGCCCTGGCGTGCAGAACCATCGGCCCTGCCGAGGATCGCTCCTGCTTCCACCGAGAAGGTGAGAATCGCGCCGGTCTTCATCATCTGGAGCAGGCGCACATCCGCCTCTCCCAGCTCCGCCGGTCCGTAACGCCCCTCCGCCGAGAGGTCGAGGAGCTGGCCGCCCACCATGCCGCCGAGACCCGAGGCACGGGCAAGGCCGAGCACGAGGTCGGAGCGGATACCCGGATCCGAATCCGTCGCCGGATCGGCCAACACCTCGAAGGCCAGGGTCTGGAGGGCGTCGCCCACGAGAATGGCGGTGGCCTCGTCAAAGGCCTTGTGCACCGTGGGACGGCCCCGGCGCAGGTCGTCGTCGTCCATGGAGGGCAGGTCGTCATGCACCAGCGAATAGCAGTGCAGAAGCTCGACCGCGCAGCCGGCCCGCAGGGCTCCCTGCCCTTCCACACCGAGAAGGCGCGCCGCCTCGATGGTCAGGAACGGGCGCAGGCGCTTGCCGCCCCCGAGGACCGCGTGACGCATGGCGGCCATGAGCCGGGGCGGCCGGGCAATCTCGCCGGGAGCGGCTTTGTCTGATAGCAAGGCTTCGAGGCTGGCTTCGACGGTTCTGGCGGCCTCGGAGAGCCGCGTCGTGAAAGTAGGGGTAGATGGCATCATGATGAGCCTGGATTCGGGTGGGGCCGCCGCTCCGCCCGAGGGGAACGTGGGTGAACGATCGACGCCGAAATGGACGCTGCGGTCGGGACGGCCCAGGAAGCCCATGACGGCTGGCCGCTTCCTCCGCCGCATCGTCACGATCGGCCTCGGTCTCGTTCTCTTATGGGTCGGCGCGGTCTTTTGGCTAGGGCTTTTGTACTGGGCCGTGCCGCCGGCCTCGACCCTGATGCTCGGCCGCTGGCTCACCTTCCAGCCCGTGGAGCGGACTTTCGTGAGCCTCGACGAAATCTCGCCGAGCCTCCCGCTGGCGGTTCTGACCGCCGAGGACAGCCGCTTCTGCGAGCATAATGGCGTCGATTGGGATGCCCTCAGGGAGGTCGTTGAGGCGGCCGACGGGGAGGGCCCGGCCCGGGGCGCCTCGACCATTCCCATGCAGGTGGCCAAGAACCTCTTCCTGTGGCCGAGCCGCTCCTACATCCGCAAGGGGCTCGAGATCCCGGTGGCGCTTTATCTCGACCTGATCTGGTCCAAGCGCCGGATGATGGAGGTCTATCTCAACATCGCCGAATGGGGCGATGGGGTATTCGGGGCGGAAGCCGCCGCGCAAAAGTACTTCCGAAAGTCGGCCAGGAACCTGAATGCCCGTGAAGCCGCTCTCCTGGCCAGGGCCCTGCCCAATCCTCTGGTGCGCAACCCGGCTAACCCAAGGCCGGGGCACCGGGCGCTCGCCGGGCAGCTGCAGGTGCGGATGGTGAGGGCCGCGCCCTTTACCGACTGCCTCAGGCCCTGACGCTCCCTGCGGCAATGAAAAGCATGCCGAATGCGCCAGGGGACTAGATATTTGCCCGAAGACCTTGTATGAGGCGCAACCTCATCAAGTTTGAGATGTGAGCGTTCCCCGGTTGAGCGGGCGCTCCGCTTTTTTACCGGAGACGAGAAATGGCCGTTCCTAAGAGAAAAACGTCGCCCTCGCGGCGTGGCATGCGTCGCTCCGCCGATGCCTTGAAGGCCCCGACCTACATCGAGGACAAGGATTCCGGCGAGCTGCGCCGTCCTCACCACGTTGACCTGAAGACCGGCATGTACCGTGGCCGTCAGGTCCTGAAGGTGAAGGCTGACGCGTAATTCTTGCGCGATGCGTATATCAAAAACCGGCGCTTAGAGCGCCGGTTTTTTTATGCCCGCAATCCCCAACACTCCTGATTTTCCAAGGCTTTTTACACTTCATTAAGCCTGAGGGCCGATCCTGCCCCCTTGTTCTCCAGGACCGGCCCCGACCTGCGACCCCTGTGTCGCCATCCTGGATCTGTTGCGTATTTCCGAGGGTGAGAGTGATGGCAGCGAAGCGGCAGGGCCCGATGGGATTGTTCAAGGGAGCTTCCCGGCTGCCGCGCAAGAGCCAGGCTGCGGCCCCCCGCTCGTCCGGCGCCGGCGTGCTCTATGCCTGGGACATGATTACGGATGCCCTAGCCTGGGGACCCGGCGCTGCCGAAGCCCTCAAGCTCTCGCCGAGGGACCTGCCCAAGACCGGTCACGCCTTCGCCCAGTTGATCGAGCCGGGCTGCGGCCCGTCCCGCCAGGATGCCATCGCGGCCTCGGACACCTCCAACCACGCCTATGAGACCCGCTACGCGCTCCGACTCGAGCCCGACCGGGTCGTCATGATCGAGGATGCCGGTCGCTGGCAGCCGGATGTCCAGGGCCGCCCCGCTTTCGCGCGGGGCCAGCTGCGCGTCGATCCCGCCTCCGGCGCCCGGGATCTTCTGCCTGCCCGGCTGAAGGAGCGCTCGGCGCTTCTGTGCGGCATTCAGGACGCCATCAACGAGGCTGTCCGCGTCTCCCAAACCTGCACCCTCATCCTCGGTGCGTTCGACCGGGACGAAGCGGACGAGATGGCGGAGATTGCCCGCCGGATCCGCCCGATGATGCGCCGCAACGATCTTTTCGCGGTACTCGGGCCGAACCGCTTCGCCCTGGCTCTCACCTGCTGCCCGGCTGCGGACGCCGCAGGCGCCATGCGGCGCCTGTCCGGGCTCCTGCAGGATCATCCGGCCGGATCCTCTCTGCGCCTGGGCGCCGCCTGCGCGCCGGACCACACCTTCAAGGCCACCAAGCTGCTGCGCTTTGCCGAGCAGTCTCTGGCAGCCGCCACGGAGCGGAATGAAGGGTCGGCTCTCTACAGGGCCCGTTCCGCCAAGGCGGCGCATGCTGTCGAGCAAGCGCCCTTCGATTGGATTTCTGCCCTCAACGACCGCAGCCTGACCCTGGCCTGCAGGCCCGTGGTGGATGCACAGACCCGTGCGCCGATGCTGACTCACGCCTGCGCCTCCGTGGCTGGAGCCGACGGACGCATCACCGCCCTGGGTCCCGCACCCGGGCTGCAGCAGGCGAATCTTCCCCTGCTCGTCGACGGGCGCATGCTGGAACTGGCCGCCGATCACCTTGCCCGGCATCCGGATCAGCGCCTCGCGCTGCCGGTTTCAGCCAAGACCCTTCAGGATGCGGAATGGCTGCCGCTTCTCGCGGCGCATCTCGGCGCCCGCCCGGGCATCGAGGCACGGCTCGTTCTCGAGATTCCGGAGGTCGCCATCGTGGAGTGCCGGCGCAATCTCGGCCGGCTCCATGCCATGAAGGCGCTCGGCGTCGGCATCGCGCTGACGGGCTATGGAGCGGGTCATGTGCCGCCGGCCCATCTGCGAGTGCTGCCGATCGATCTCCTGAAGATCGACGGGGTGTTCATCCAGCCGCTCAAGCGCTCCACGGACGACCGGCTCCATGTGCGCACCCTCATCGACCGGGCTCATAATATGGGCATCGCCATCGCGGCCGAATGGGTCGACGACGAGGCAGCCGCCCGGCTGCTCGCCGCCTGGGGCGTGGATTATCTGCAAGGCGGATTGTTCGGCGAGCCCCAGGCTATCGCGCAGCCGTCCTCGCTGCAGCGGATGCTGAAGAAGGCGCGCGGCTAAACCATCAGGTCACTTGCTCGCCAGCTTGTCGAGCTTGGCCTGCATGTCGGCCATCTGCTGCTTCAAGGTATTGAGGTCATCGGGCCCCTCTCCCTTGGGAGCGGGCTTTGTCTCCGGCACACCCGGGGCCCCGTTCGGGAAGGGCGAGAACATGCGCATGGCCTCGCTGAAGAAGCCCATGTTCTTGCGCACCTGCTCCTCCATGGCCTGGAAGGCCGAAGGGCCGAAGGCCTGCGCCATCTGCTCCCGGAGCTTCTGCTGCTCCTGGGAAAGGTTGTTCATGGAGAACTCGAGATAGCTCGGCACCAGGGCCTGCATGCTGTCTCCGTAGAAGCGGATCAGCTGGCGGAGAACCGTCACGGGCAGGAGGTTCGGCCCTTCCTTGTTCTCCTGCTCGAAGATGATCTGGGCCAGCACCGAGCGGGTGATCTCCTCGCCCGACTTCGCATCATAGACCACGAAGTCCTCGCCTTTGCGCACCATGCCAGCCAGATCTTCCAGCGTCACATAGGTCGAGGTGCCCGTGTGATAGAGGCGGCGGTTGGCATATTTCTTGATAACCGTCGGTTGTTTGTCCGTCGCCATGTTGTCCCGATACGCTCCTGGGAAATCCACCGGGCCCGGCACCCTTTCGGATGTCGGCCTTCCTTGATTATAAGCCTTATAAGAGAGGTGCAAAGCGCCAAAAGTCTAAGGCTTCTTGAGACCGGGTCGGATGATCCTATCCTTGACATCCAACCCCCTGGGGCTTTCATCGAGCAAGCACTACATACGTTCCAGCACCACACGGATCAGCATAGGAGAGAGGCATGGCCGGAGACAGCATCGTCATCGTCGGAGCGGCGCGCACCCCCGTCGGCTCGTTCAACGGGGCCTTCGCCAATACCCCGGCCCATGATCTCGGCGCCATCGCCATCAAGGCGGCCCTGGAGCGCGCCAAGGTCGACGGCTCGGAAGTGGACGAGGTGATCCTCGGACAGATCCTCACGGCGGCCCAGGGCCAGAACCCGGCCCGTCAGGCTGCCATGGCGGCAGGCGTCCCGCAGGAAAAGACCGCCTGGGCGCTGAACCAGCTCTGCGGCTCGGGCCTGCGCACGGTCGCCATCGGCATGCAGCAGATCGCCAACGGCGACGCCAGCATCATCGTGGCGGGTGGGCAAGAGTCCATGTCGCTTGCTCCGCACGCAGCGCATATGCGCTCCGGCACCAAGATGGGCGACTTCAAGCTCGTGGACACCATGTTGAAGGACGGCCTGATGGACGCCTTCAACGGCTACCACATGGGCAACACCGCCGAGAACGTGGCCCAGCGCTGGCAGCTCACCCGCGAGGAGCAGGACGAGTTCGCCACCAGCTCCCAGAACAAGGCCGAGGCCGCCCAGAAGGAAGGCCGCTTCAAGGACGAGATTACGCCCGTCACGATTGCGTCCCGCAAGGGCGACATCGTGGTGGATCAGGACGAGTACATCCGCGCCGGCACCACGGTCGAGGCGCTCGGCAAGCTGCGGCCCGCCTTCTCGAAGGACGGCACGGTCACGGCCGGCAACGCCTCGGGCATCAATGACGGTGCCGCCGCCCTCGTGCTGATGACGGAAGCGGAGGCCGAGCGCCGCGGCCTCACCCCGCTCGCCCGCATCGCCTCCTGGGCCACCGCCGGCGTCGACCCGGCCATCATGGGCACGGGCCCGATCCCATCCTCGCGCAAGGCCTTGGAGAAGGCCGGCTGGAAGGTTCAGGACCTTGAGCTCGTCGAAGCCAACGAGGCCTTCGCCGCGCAGGCCCTTGCGGTCAACAAGGACATGGGCTGGGATCCGTCCATCGTGAACGTGAACGGCGGCGCCATCGCCATCGGGCATCCCATCGGTGCATCGGGCGCCCGCGTGCTCGTGACCCTGCTGCACGAGATGGGCCGCCGCAACGCGAAGAAGGGCCTCGCTACTCTCTGCATCGGCGGCGGCATGGGCGTCGCCATGTGCCTTGAGAGATAAGCTGCCTCGAGCGCTAAGACGATAGGAGGCTCCGTTAGGGGAAATTACGGAGCTTCACCCTTCCACGTTCTGCCACATATCGTAAGCTATGTTGTGGGGCGGGCTGAATCGGTCCGCCCCACAATGAATGGATCCTTGAGAGATCCGCAGAACGATCCTGGGAAGGAAACAGCATGGCGCGCGTTGCATTGGTCACCGGCGGCACTCGCGGCATCGGTGCCGCGATTTCAACAGCCCTCAAGCAGGCAGGCTACAAGGTTGCTGCGAACTACGGCGGCAACGATGAAGCCGCAAACCAGTTCAAGGGTGAGACCGGCATCCCGGTCTTCAAGTTCGACGTGTCGGATGCCGCCGCCTGCGAGGCAGGCATCAGAGCGGTCGAAGCCGAACTCGGCCCGGTCGATATTCTCGTGAACAATGCGGGCATCACCCGCGACGGCATGTTCCACAAGATGACCTTCGACCAGTGGTCGGCCGTCATCCGCACCAATCTCGATTCCATGTTCACCTGCACGCGTCCCGTCATCGACGGCATGCGCTCGCGCAGTTTCGGCCGCATCATCATCATCTCGTCCATCAACGGCCAGAAGGGTCAGATGGGACAGGCGAACTATTCCGCCGCCAAAGCCGGTGTGATCGGCTTCGCCAAGGCGCTGGCCCAGGAGAATGCCAACAAGGGCGTTACCGTCAACGTCATTGCTCCGGGCTACATCGCCACCGAGATGGTGAAGGCCGTGCCGGAAGAGGTGCTGAAATCGAAGATCCTGCCGCTCATCCCGGTGGGCCGCCTCGGCGAGGCGGAAGAGATCGCCCGCACCGTGCTCTTCCTGGCCGCTGACGATGCCGGCTTCGTCACCGGCTCGACCTTGTCGGTGAACGGCGGTCAGTACATGGCCTGAAGGCTCTCATTCAACTTTAGGCAAAGCACTGAAAGCCCTCCTCATCGGGAGGGCTTTCGTTTATGGCGGGTGCATGACGACTCGCACCGCCACCACCATCGGCCTCACGGCCATCCTACTCTGGTCCATGCTCGCCCTGTTCACGGCGGCGACCGGCACGATCCCGCCGTTTCAGCTCAATGCCATGACCTTCCTGGTCGGTGGGCTGGTGGGCGTTGCGAGCTGGGTCGCGCGACCGCAGGGGCTGAAGGCCCTGCGCCAGAAGCCGGTCGTCTGGGCGTTGGGCGTCGGCGGCCTGTTCGGTTATCACGCCCTCTACTTCGCTGCGCTCCGCTGGGCGCCGCCGGCCGAGGCGGGGCTGATCAACTATCTCTGGCCGCTCCTGATCGTGCTCTTCTCGTCTTTCCTGCCGGGAGAGCACCTGCGTCGGGCGCATCTCGTCGGAGCGCTGCTGGGCTTCGCCGGCGTGATCGTGCTGATCGCAGGACGCGGCGCCTTCGACGCGCGGGCGGAATACATGCCGGGCTATCTGTGCGCCTTCGTGGCCGCCTTCGTGTGGGCCGGCTATTCGGTGCTCTCGCGCCGCTTCGGCCAGGTGCCGACCGACGCGGTGGCGGGCTTCTGCCTCGTAACCTCGCTGCTCAGCCTCGTGTGCCATCTCGCCTTCGAGACCACCGTGTGGCCCGAGACGACGACGCAATGGCTCGCCCTTGTGGCGCTCGGCATCGGCCCGGTGGGCGCGGCGTTCTATGTGTGGGACATCGGCATGAAGCAGGGCGACATCCGCTTCCTCGGCGTCGCCTCCTACGCGACGCCGGTGCTCTCGACCCTGCTGCTGGTGGTGGCCGGCTATGCGGCGCTGACCCTCTCGCTGGCGCTGGCCTGCGGCCTCATCGTGGCAGGAGCGCTCGTGGCCACGCTCACGCCGAAGAAGAGCGTCCCGGCATGACCCGGTGGGTGTAGCGGTAGGCGGTTCCGAAACCGAGCGCCCCATAAAGCGAGCGGGCGATCTCGTTCTCCTCCCGCACCTGAAGATAGGCCGTGTGCGCCCCCTCCCCGCAGCCCCAGGCCATGAGGCTCGAGACCACCCGACGGCCCAGCCCGATGCCGCGCAGGTCCGGCGCGACGACGATGTCGTAGAGGCCGACATAGCCACGCTCCACCACCCCCAGGCCCCAGGCCACAGGCCTGTCGTCCAGGCTGAGCGTGGCAAACGCCGCCTTCTGGCGGATGCGGGAGACGATCTTCATCAGCGTCTCGTCATCGGCCTTGTCGCCGCCATAGGACCCCGCGGCCTCCCGCACCCAGCGCTTGGAGACCTGCGGTTCGAGTGCCACCTCGGGATCGCGCTCGCAATCCTCGCTGCTGATGGGCGCGGTGAGCACATGCGTCGCCTCGATCTCCTTGAATCCGCGCAGCTTCAGCCGCTCGTCCACATCGGATGCCTCCACCCCGTTGAGGCGGAAGGTCGGGCGCACATTGGCCTCGACGAAGCGGGCCGTCATGGTGTCGATGAGTTCGTCGTCGAGGGTTGCACCAGGCAGGAAAGGCGTGGCCGAATTGGCGCGCTTCGAATAGCCGTTGGCGAGCCGCAGGATCCAGCCGTCATAGGTCTGGTAATCGAACGAGGGCCAGGCGTTCAGGAGCCGGCTCTCAAGTCCGATGATGAGGCTGTGGTCGCTCATGAGGCTGTCCGCTCCTGCAGGGTCCCGCAATAGCGCATCGTGCGGAAAAGTGGATCCGGTTTTCGCTGACGCGGCCCTCTGGGTCCGCACTCAACGATGCGCCAGCAAAGAGTTGGAGCATCGAATTGGATCCCAAAAGTGGATTCCACTTTTGGGTCCGATGCTCTAGTCAGAACCGGTTCTTCCATTCGCGCAAGGCCTGGAACACCTCCACGGGACTGGCCCCCTGCTTATCAACGGATTTCGCGAGCGCAGGCTCCCCGGTGCGCAGGAAGGGATTGGTCGCCTTCTCCTGGCCGATCGTCGACGGCACCAGGAAGCGTCCCTCGGCCTTGGCCTCCTCCGCCTCTTCAGCTCGGGCCCTCAGCGCCGCGTTATCCGGATCGGCTGCCAGCGCGAAGCGCGCATTCGAGAGCGTATAGTCGTGCCCGCAATAGACCCGCGCCTCGTCCGGCAGGGCCGCCAGGCGCTGCAGCGAGTGCCAGAACTCCGCGTAGGTGCCCTCGAACATGCGTCCGCAGCCGAGGGTGAACAGGGTATCTCCCGCAAAGAGCGCACGATCCGCAGCGAACCAGTAGGAGACGTGGTCGAGGCAATGGCCCGGTGTCTCCCACACATGCGCCTGCAGGCCGCCTACATGCACCGTATCGCTCTCGCGCACGTAAGAGTCGGCATGAGGCACCGCTTCGCGGGCCTTGATCGGCGCCACCACCCGGCAGCCGGTGCGGCGCTTCAGGCCGTCGATCCCCTGCACATGATCCCCATGGCGGTGGGTGACGAGGATGTCGGTGAGCTGCCAGCCTTTTTCCGCCAGGGCCGCCAGGATCGCTCCCTCGTCAGGCGCATCGATGGCCGCGCAGGCGCCTGTGTTGGGATCGTGGATCAGAACACCGATATTGTCCTGCAGGCAGAGAAAGGCGTGGATCTGGGCTGACATCGAGGAACCTTGTCTTGATGTGCTCTGAGCTATCATGGGACAGTCGGCCCGTGAAACCAGACCCCGAACCCTCGATTGCCAGTGTCGGACGAGCCCGAGAGGCAGCCTGTTGAGGTCATGAGCATCGACATCACCGATCTGCGCGGCTTCTATGCCAGCCCCCTCGGGGCCGTGACGCGCCGCTTCGTGGGCCGGGCCATCGACCGGTTCTGGGGCCCGCTGACCGGGTTGCGCGTGCTCGGCCTCGGCTATGCGCCGCCCTACCTCTCGGCCGTGAAGGACGAGAGCGAACGGACACTCGCCTTCATGCCGGCGAACCAGGGCGTGGTGAACTGGCCCAGCACCGGGGCCTCGGCCTCGGCCCTCGTCGACCCGCTGATGATGCCCCTGCCCGACGCCTCCATCGACCGGGTTCTCGTGGTCCATGCCTTGGAGACCGTGGAGAGCCCGAGCGAGCTCCTGCACGAGATCTGGCGCATTCTCACGCCGGGCGGCCGGATCATTCTGGTGGCGCCCAACCGGCGCGGGCTCTGGGCCCGCATGGATACCACGCCGTTCGGCTATGGCCAGCCCTACAGCCGCTCGCAGCTGAAAAGCCTCATGCGCCAGACCTGGTTCTCTCCCGAGGGCTGGGCCGAGACCCTTTACGTTCCGCCCTTACGCAACCGCTTCCTGCTCCAGACCGCCCAGGCCTGGGAGCAGGTCGGCGCCAGCTTCTCCCTGCCCTTCGCGGGCCTCCACATCGTCGAGGCGACCAAACAGCTCTATCGGCCCGGCGCCGTGCGGGCCGTGCAGCGCTCGCGCCGCTTCTCGCCGGTTTTCGTGCCGGCTCCCGCCTCGCATCTAGGCTGATTGTCCTTGATTCCGCCGCGTTTTACAGGACTAAAGCAGGGCTCAACTTGACTTGGGCTGCCTGAAACGCCAGTGTCCGCCCCGCTTCGGCAGGGCTATCGGGCCACGCCGGTCTTCAATTTTCCCATAGAGTTCGATGCGCAGTTATCTCGATTTCGAAAAGCCCGTCGCCGAGCTGGAAGCCAAGGTCGAGGAGCTTCGGGCGCTCGGTGAGAACCGGGACGCCGTTTCCATCGCCGATGACATCTCCCGCCTGGAGGTCAAGGCGGCCGATGCCCTGAAGGATCTCTATGGCAGGCTCACCCCCTGGCAGAAGACCCTTGTGGCGCGGCATCCCCAGCGGCCGCATTTCGTCGATTACTGCGCCGGGCTCATCACCGAGTTCACCCCGCTCGCCGGCGACCGCAAGTTCGCCGAGGACGAGGCCATCGTCGGCGGCTTCGGGCGCTTCCGCGGCCAGCCGGTCTGCGTGATGGGTCAGGAGAAGGGCCACAACACCGAGACCCGCATCAGGCACAATTTCGGCATGGCCCGCCCCGAGGGCTACCGCAAGGCCGTGCGCCTGATGGAGATGGCCGACCGCTTCAGCCTGCCGGTGATCTCGTTCGTCGATACAGCCGGTGCCTATCCGGGCATCGAGGCGGAGGAGCGCGGGCAGGCGGAGGCCATTGCCCGGTCCACCGAGATGCAGCTCTCGCTCGGTGTTCCGAACGTCGCTCTCGTGATCGGCGAAGGCGGCTCGGGCGGCGCCATCGCGATCGCCACCGCCAACAAGGTGCTGATGCTGGAGCACGCCATCTACAGCGTGATCTCGCCGGAAGGCGCGGCCTCGATCCTCTGGCGCGACGCGGCCCGGGCCCAGGACGCCGCCACCAACATGAAGATCACGGCCCAGGACCTCCTGCGGCTCGGCATCATCGACGGCATCGTGACGGAGCCCGTGGGCGGCGCCCACCGCGATCCGCAGGCCACCATCGAGGCTGCCGGCACCGCCATCGAGGAAGCCCTGCACGACCTCGGCAACATGGGACCGGCCGAAATCCGCGACCACCGGGCCGACAAGTTCCTGGCGATCGGCCGCAAGCTCTGATCTGGCCTCCCAAGGACAGACGGAGTGCGCTTGATAAGGGCGGGCTCCGGCGCCCTTGGCCTCGCTTTACCTCCAAAGAGAGTAGCCCTCTCCAAAGAGACGGGCTGAAAAGCCGCCAAAGGCGGATTTTTTACCTTCCATTCACCACGACTCCATCATGGCCCCGCTTGCAGTAAGGGCGGGTTAAGGCTAACGATTTAGGGGTAAAGGGGAACTGTTCGGCAAAGGCGCCGGGCAGATCAAAAATTGCGGGGTCCCCATGATGAAGCGTATCGCATTGGCCGCGAGCCTGGTGCTCGCGCTTGCTGCCTGCCAGGACGATAATCTCTCCCGTGGCTCCACGCGCCACCTTGTGCCGATTCCGTCAGCCACCATGGCGTTGATGTCGACCAAGGGCATGTCCAAGGAAGACCCGATCCTGATCCGGGCCTACAAGAAGGAATCGGAGCTGGAGATCTGGAAGCGCGGCTCCAACGGGAAGTACGCGCTCCTCAAGACCTACCCGGTCTGCCGCTGGTCAGGACAGCTCGGCCCCAAGAACCGCGAGGGCGACCGTCAGGTGCCGGAAGGCTTCTACACGGTCACTCCGGCGCAGATGAACCCCAACTCGAATTTCTACCTCTCGTTCGATACCGGCTATCCGAACGCGTTCGACCGCTCGCTGGGCCGTAACGGCGGTGACATCATGGTCCATGGCTCGTGCTCGTCGCGCGGTTGCTTCGCCATGACGGACCAGAACGTGGCCGAGATCTATGCCATCGCCCGCGAGGCGCTCGGCGCCGGCCAGCGCGGCTTCCAGTTCCAGTCCTATCCGTTCCGGATGACGGCCGAGAACCTGGCCAAGCACCGCCTCGATCCGAACATCGCCTTCTGGAAGAACCTGAAGGAAGGTGCCGACGCCTTCGAGGTCACGAAGGACGAGGTCCGGGTGGCCGTCGGTCGTGGTCGCTACGAGTTCAACCTCGATCCCGACTCCGCCTCCGTGGTGACGCAGAAGCGCGCTCGGGACGAGCAGGAAGTGGCGGAACTGGTCGCCAAGGGCGAGAAGCCGATCAAGCTCGTCTACCACGATGGCGACACGCACGAATCCTTCCGCACGGCGCTCGCCAATGTCACGGGCGTGACCGACACCAAGCTCGGCTATGTGAGCCGGACCGAGGGCATCTCGTCCGGCCCGCGGGTGATCGCCCTCAACGACACCGGCAAGGAAGTGCCGGAGGCGCCGCCGACCGCCTTGGCCTTCGCATCCATGAAGGAAGTCCCCGTCTCGCAGGCCGAGACCCGGGAGGCCGTGACCCAGCAGACGGCCCCGGTGGCCGCGACCGCAGCAGCGCCCGCGTCCGGCGAGACCCCGTTCTACAAGAAGATGTTCGGCGGCGTCGCCGACCTCTTCAGCACCTCGGCAGCACAGCCGGTGGCCGAGACGGTGCAGGTGGCGCCAGCTGCTCCCGCGGCGAAGCCTGTGCTGCAGAAGCGGGCTCAGGCCGGACCAGCCGTGAAGGTCGCGAACGCGAACTGACCTGACAGCTCATCACAATATGAAAAGCCCGCCTCACCGGCGGGCTTTTTGCTGCCGCGCTCGGGGGCATCGACCCGGTATTGCGAGACCGACGAAAAACGCCGCCCTGTGAGGCGGCGCTGATCGGCTCCGGACTCCGGGTTCTCCGTCACCCGAACAGGGCGTCGATGGCATCCTGCGAGGTGCGGTTCGGGTCGCCGTCCAGGGCCGGCCCGTTCAGGAGAGCCTCGTCCCCTTCCCGCTCCGGCATCTTGAAGGCTTCCACGTCGTTGAAGCTTTCCAGGCCGCCCCAGATCTGCGCCATCTGGGTCACGCGCTCCTCGATGAATTTCATGGAGCCCACGACCTTGCTGATGCGCTGGCCGGTAATGTCCTGGAAATTGCAGGCCTCGAAGATCGTGATCACCCGGTCTGAGATCTGCCGCGCCATCTCGGCGTCGGGGCCGGATAGCTGGGCGGCCAGCTTTCCCGTGATCTCGTCGATCTCCTCGGCGGCCGCCAGGATGCTGTTGGTGGCAGCCTCCGTGCCGCACACCACGGCTCCGAGTTCGTCGGTGACGCTGGTCACCTGCCCGCCCGGGCTGTGGGAGTGCAGGGTTGCGATCTCGCGCTTGGTACGCTGGATCGACTCGGTGATGGCGTCGAGCTCGTCCTTGAGGTGGAGCGCCTCGCGCAGATCGGTCCGGATCTGGTCGAGAAGGGCCTTAGAGGCCCCGCTGCTGGGCTCGAGAGCCGCATGGATCGCAGCCATGCCCCGCATGATCTCGGCATGCCGACGGGCGGCGATGCTCTCGCGGGACTGGGCCAGGAGATCCAGGCTCAGGGGGTCAAAGGAAACAGGCGGTGGGAGACGCATGGCGACTACTCACCCAGCACGGCGGCGATTTTCGAGCGCAGGGTATCGGCGTTGAAGGGCTTGACGATGTAGTTGTTGACGCCGGCCTGCTTGGCCGCGACCACGTTCTCGGTCTTGGCCTCGGCGGTGATCATGATGAAGGGCAGGCTGCCCAGCTCCGCGTCGGCCCGCACCTGCTGCAAAAGCTCGAAGCCGGTCATGGGCGCCATGTTCCAGTCGGAGATCACCAGCCCGTACTTCTTCTCCTTGAGCTTGCCCAGAGCCTCCGAGCCGTCCTTCGCCTCGTCGACGTCGTTGAAGCCGATCTGCTTCAGCAGGTTGCGGATAATGCGCAGCATCGTCTGGTAGTCGTCAACGATGAGCACCGGGAGAGACGTGTTCAATGCCATGATGGTTCGGCCTGCAAAGTGAGAAAGGAAATGCGAAGAAGGACCTGTGAGGGACGCTTCTCGAAAAGGTTGTTTGGTGCCTGCCTTATCCCTCACGATGCTTGCCTCAAGCTGGCGTCGCCGCAGCAAAAAGCCCGGCCAAGGGGCCGGGCTTCGAAGCTTCAATCGTATGATGTTCAGGGTTCAGTGTCGCAGCCCCGGCGCCTCCTGGCCGGTGCGCGCCACGTATTCTGTGTAGCCGCCGCCATATTGATGAACGCCGTCCGGCGTGAGCTCCAGGAGGCGGTTGGACAGGGCGGCCAGGAAGTGGCGGTCGTGCGAGACGAAGAGCATGGTGCCCTCGTACTTCGACAGCGCGTCGATCAGCATTTCCTTGGTGGCGATGTCCAGATGGTTCGTGGGCTCGTCGAGCACCAGGAAGTTCGGCGGATCGTAGAGCATCTTGGCCATCACGAGGCGCGCCTTCTCGCCGCCCGAGAGCACGCGGCACTTCTTCTCCGCATCGTCCCCTGAGAAGCCGAAGCAGCCGGCGAGCGTGCGCAGGGATCCCTGCCCGGCCTGCGGGAACGAGTCCTCCAGGAACTCGAACACGGTGCGGTCGCCTTCCAGCACCTCCATGGCGTGCTGGGCGAAGTAGCCCATCTTCACGCTCGCCCCGATGGTCACCGACCCCTCGTCGGGCGCGGTGGCACCTGCCACCAGCTTCAGGAGCGTGGACTTGCCGGCACCATTGACGCCCATGACGCACCAGCGTTCCTTCCGGCGCACGCCGAAGTCGAAGCCCTCATAGATGCTGCGGCTGCCATAGCGCTTGTGCACGTTCTTGAGGCTGACCACATCGTCGCCCGAGCGCGGCGCGGGCAGGAAATCAAACGCCACCGATTGCCGGCGCTTGGGCGGCTCCACCCGGTCGATCTTCTCCAGCTTCTTGACCCGGCTCTGAACCTGAGCGGCGTGAGAGGCGCGCGCCTTGAAGCGCTCGATGAACTTGATCTCCTTGGCGAGCATCGCCTGCTGGCGCTCGAACTGCGCCTGCTGCTGCTGCTCGTTCAACGCGCGCTGCTGCTCGTAGAACTCGTAATTCCCCGAATAGGTGGTGAGCGAGCCGCCGTCGATCTCCATGATCTTGTTGACGATGCGGTTCATGAAGGCGCGGTCGTGCGAGGTCATGAGCAGCGCGCCGTCATAGCCCTTGAGGAACTCCTCCAGCCAGATCAGGCTCTCGAGATCGAGATGGTTGCTCGGCTCGTCGAGGAGCATCACGTCCGGGCGCATGAGCAGGATGCGCCCGAGCGCCACGCGCATCTTCCAGCCGCCCGAGAGGGCGCCCACGTCGCCGTCCATCATCTCCTGCGAAAAGCCGAGGCCTGCGAGAACCTCGCGCGCCCGGCCCTCCAGCGAATAGCCGTCGAGCTCCTCGTAGCGGGCCTGCACCTCGCCGTAGCGCTCGATGATCTTGTCGAGCTCGTCCGCCTTGTCCGGGTCCACCATGGCGGCTTCGAGTTCGCGCAGCTCAGCCGCCACGGCACTCACGGGGCCTGCGCCCTCCATCACCTCGGCGGCGGCGCTGCGGCCCGCCATCTCGCCCACATCCTGGCTGAAATACCCGATGGTGATGCCGCGATCGACGGAGATCTGGCCTTCGTCCGGCAACTCCTCCTTGGTGACCATGCGGAACAGCGTGGTCTTTCCCGCCCCGTTGGGGCCAACGAGGCCGATCTTCTCCCCTTTCTGAAGGGTGCCGGAGGCCTCGATGAAGAGGATCCGGTGGCTGCTCTGTTTGCTGACGTTCTCGATGCGAATCATGGGTCTTTGAAACTTGAAGATGGTGGGCGGCGCAGAAAAGCCCGGCCATGAGGCCGGGCTTTTCATGGAATGGGTTCAGCGTGTGGCGGCTTTAAGCCACGAACTGCCCGTGGCAGTGCTTGAACTTCTTGCCCGAACCGCACGGGCAGGGCTCGTTGCGGCTGACGCGGCCCCAGCTGGAGGGGTCGTTCGGGTCGCGGGACGGCGTCGGCTCGGTGACTGCTGCGGCCGCGAAGCCGAGCGCCGAACCGGCTCCGAAGCCCGCGCCTTGGGGCATGTCGAACTCGTTCTCGCCGGTGGCCGGATCGAGGTGCTGGGCAAACATGGGCGGCAGTTCCTGCGGCTCCGGCTGCTGGAACACCACCTGGATGCGCATGAGCTGACCCGTGACCTGCTCGCGCAGATGGCCGATCAGGCCGTTGAACAGCTCGAAGGCTTCGGACTTGTACTCGTTGAGCGGATCGCGCTGGGCGAGCCCGCGCCAGCCGATGACCTGACGCAGGTGATCGAGGGTCACGAGGTGCTCGCGCCAGAGGTGATCGAGGCTCTGCAGCAGAACCTGCTTCTCCACGTAGTTCATGACCTCGGCCGAGTTCGCCTCGATGCGCTGGGCATAAGCCTCGTCGGCCGCCTTGGTGATGCGCTCGCGGATTTCGTCGTCGGCGATGCCCTCTTCCTTGGCCCATTCCTCGACCGGCAGGTCGAGGTTGAGGAAGTTGAGGACGTTCGCCTTGAGGCCCTCGACGTCCCACTGCTCCGCATAGGCGTTCTCGGGGATGGCGCGGGCGACGATGTCCTCGATCACCCCGTGGCGCATGTCGTCGATGGTCTCGCGCACGCTCTCCTGCGCCATGAACTCCTTGCGCTGCTCGAACACGACCTTGCGCTGGTCGTTCATGACGTTGTCGTATTTCAGGATGTTCTTGCGGATGTCGAAGTTGCGTGCCTCAACCTTCGCCTGTGCCCGCTCGATGGCCTTGTTGATCCACGGATGGATGATGGCCTCGCCTTCCTTCAGGCCGAGCTTCTGCAGCATGCCGTCCATGCGGTCGGAGCCGAAGATGCGCATCAGGTCGTCCTGAAGCGACAGGTAGAACTTTGAGCGGCCGGGATCGCCCTGGCGGCCGGAGCGGCCGCGCAGCTGGTTGTCGATGCGCCGCGACTCGTGACGCTCGGTGCCGAGCACGTAGAGGCCGCCTGCGGCGAGCGCCTTCTCCTTGAAGGACGCCACCTCGTCGAGGATTTCCTTCTCGCGGCGGGCGCGCTCCTCGCCCTCGACGCCGACAAGCTCGCGCTCGACGCGCATCTTGGCGTTACCGCCGAGCTGGATGTCGGTGCCGCGGCCGGCCATGTTGGTCGCGATGGTGATCGCGCCCGGCACGCCGGCCTGGGCGACGATGAAGGCCTCCTGCTCGTGGAAGCGGGCGTTCAGCACCGCGAAGTGCTTGGTGCCGCGACCGGCGCGGGCATCGCGATAGAGGGGCTCAAGGGCCTGCGGGTTCTCGAAGTCGATGAGGGTGTAGCCCTCCTTGACCAGCATCTCGGCCAGATGCTCCGACTTCTCGATGGAGGTGGTGCCCACCAGGATCGGCTGGCCCTTGGCGGAGGCTTCCTCGATGTCGCGGATCACCGCCTGATAGCGCTCCTCGAACGTCCGGTAGACCTCGTCGTCGTCATCGATGCGGGAGACCGGCCGGTTGGTCGGGATCTCGACCACTTCGAGGTTGTAGATCTCCATGAACTCGTCGGCCTCGGTGGCGGCCGTGCCGGTCATGCCGCCGAGCTTTTCGTAGAGGCGGAAATAGTTCTGGAACGTGATGGAGGCCAGCGTCTGGTTCTCGGGCTGGACCTGAACCTTTTCCTTGGCCTCGAGCGCCTGGTGCAGGCCTTCCGAATAGCGGCGGCCCTGCATCATGCGGCCGGTGAACTCGTCGATGATGACCACCTCGCCGTTGCGGACGATGTAGTCCTTGTCGCGCTGGAACAGGGTGTGGGCGCGCAGCGCCTGGTTCATGTGATGGACCAGGGTGGCGTTCTGAGCGTCGTAGAGGTCGCCCTCCTTGAGCAGGCCGATCTCCCGCAGCAGCCCCTCGATCTTCTCGGTGCCGGCCTCGGTGAGCGACACGGAGCGCTGCTTCTCGTCGAGATCGTAATCGCTCTTGTCGAGGCGCGGGATCACCACGTCGATAGCGTTATAGAGATCGGAGCGGTCGTCGAGCGGACCGGAGATGATGAGCGGCGTGCGGGCCTCGTCGACCAGGATCGAGTCCACCTCGTCCACGATGGCGAAGTTGTGGCCCCGCTGGACCATCTGCGCCATCTCGTACTTCATGTTGTCGCGAAGATAGTCGAAGCCGTATTCGTTGTTGGTGCCGTAGGTGATGTCGGCCGCGTAGGCCTGGGCGCGCTCCACATCGTCGAGGCCGTGGACGATCACGCCGACGGACAACCCGAGGAAGCGGTAGATCTGGCCCATCCACTCCGAGTCGCGCTTGGCCAGGTAGTCGTTCACCGTGACCACGTGCACGCCCTTGCCGGCGAGCGCATTCAGGTAGACCGGAAGCGTCGCCACCAGGGTCTTGCCCTCTCCGGTGCGCATCTCGGCGATCGAGCCCTCGTGGAGGACCATGCCGCCGATGAGCTGCACGTCGAAGTGGCGCTGGCCCAGGGTCCGCTTGGCCGCCTCGCGGACGGTTGCGAAGGCCGGTACCAGGATGTCGTCCAGGGTTTTGCCGGCCGCGAGCTGGGCCTTGAAGTCCTCCGTGCGGGCGCGGAGCTGCTCGTCGGACAGGGCCTCGAGCTCGGCCTCCATCGCGTTGATGGCCGCGATCTTGGGCCGGTAGGACTTCAGCCGGCGATCGTTGACTGAGCCAAAGATTTTCTTCGCGAGAGAGCCGAACATCGGGAGCCTTCGAAAATTCCGTAAAGAGACAGGAGCGTTTGCGCCGCCTTATAGACCTAATCATGCCGGAGTGCATCTTAAAGGCTGTGCCTATAGTGGCGCAGCCTCAAGGGCCTCCCAGAGGGTCGTTCAAGACCCCGCGAGCGGCGATGCTGTGACATAAATATGCCATCTCTTGCAAACGTAAACACATTCGGCCATCTGATCGTCGCTGTCCGTGGGCGATCACGCTCACCAGAGGAAACACGAATGAATCGCTCATTGAACGTCCGGAAGAGCCTTCTGACCCTCGGCGCCGCCTTGCCGCTCCTGGCCGGTCCCGCCCTCGCCCAGACCCCTCCTGCTCCCGCGACCTCGGCGGCTGCCGTTCCGGCCGTCGACCCCGCCAAGGTGGTCGCCCGCGTGAACGGCATCGAGATCACGGAAGGCGACCTTGCCATCGCGGCCGAGGACTCGGCCCTGCAGATGCCCAACGTCCCCGATGAGCAGAAGCGCGAGCTTCTCACCGGCTACCTGATCGACCTGAAGCTCGGCGCCAAGGCGGCCGAGGCTGCCAAGGTCGGCAGCGGCGCCGAATTCGCCCGCAAGCTCGCCTATAACCGGGACAAGACCCTTCTCGACGAGTATCTCGAGCAGGAATCGAAGAAGGCCGTGACCCCGGAGGCCGCGCGCAAGCTCTATGACGAGACCGTCAAGAGCGTGCCGGCCGAGCAGGAGGTTCGCGCCCGCCACATCCTGGTAGAGAACGAAGATGAGGCCAAGGCGATCGCAACCCGCGTGAAGGGCGGCGAGGACTTCGCCAAGGTGGCCGGCGAGGTCTCCAAGGACCCAGGCTCCAAGACCGACGGCGGCGACCTCGGCTTCTTCACCAAGGACCGCATGGTCGAGCCCTTCGCCGAAGCGGCCTTCAAGCTCGATGCCGGCCAGATCTCCGATCCCGTCAAGAGCCAGTTCGGCTGGCACGTGATCAAGGTCGAGGAGAAGCGCAACAAGCCGGCTCCGACCTTCGAGGAGACCAAGGACCAGGTGGAAACCTACCTCGCCCGCAAGGCCCAGCAGGACCTGATCCTCGGCCTGCGCAAGAACGCCAAGGTCGAGCGCCTGGACGCCAAGGGCAACCTCGTCGAGCAGAAGCAGCCGTAAGGTTTTCAGCTTCAGAAGAGTTTAGGGCGGCCCCGGGGGCTGCCCTTTTCGTTTCGGAGTGACATTGCCCGGCCGGGCAATGTCACTTGTTCGTCCGGCCCATGCGGTTCGGATCGACGCCGCCTTCGCGGTTGGTCTGGTTCTCCACGTCGCCCTGGAAGGTCGAGCCGCCGTCGAGGTCGCGGGGATCCTCGCCGGCCATGGTGGAGCCTTTCGACCGACCGATGCCGGGATCGACGTCGAGATCGCTGCGGGGGCGGTCCTGGGGTTGGGTCTTGGGGTGCTTGCCTGTCACGGAAGGCCTCCGTTGTTCTTGAGACCGGGTCAACGGCAGGCGCGAGGGGTCGTTCCGCGTTGCGGCAGGGACGCTCGGTGAAGCTTTGACTTGACAAAAAGCCTTAAAAAACCACAGGTCGCGCTCGCAACGTCGTATCCCAACAGCTCTTGTCCGGATCCTCCATGTCCAAGACCGTGTCTCCGCTCGCGCCTACGTCGTTCCCGACGCTTCCCTCCCTCGAGGGCATCAGGATCGCCACCGCGGAAGCCGGCATCCGATACAAGAACCGGACGGACGTTCTCTATGTGACGCTGCCGAAGGACACGACTGTCGCGGGTGTCTTCACTCGCTCCAAATGCCCCTCCGCGCCGGTCGACTGGTGCCGCAAGAATTTGGCGAAGGGCATCGCGCGGGCGCTGGTGGTGAACTCCGGCAATGCCAATGCCTTCACCGGCAAGAAGGGCGCGGAAGCGGTGAAGCTCACCGCCGACATCGCCGCCGAGGCCGCAGGCTGCCGCGCCTCGCAGATCTTCATCGCGTCCACCGGCGTCATCGGCGAGCCCCTCGACGCCACCAAGTTCCAGGGCGTTCTCGCGGCCTGCGAGAAGAAGGCAAAATCCACCGGCTGGACCGACGCGGCCAAGGCCATCATGACCACCGACACCTTCCCGAAGGTGGCGACGCGCACGGCCAAGATTGGCGGCGTGGACGTGACGATCAACGGCATCGCCAAGGGCGCCGGCATGATCGCCCCCGACATGGCGACCATGCTCTCCTTCATCTTCACCGATGCGCCGATCAACGCTCCCGCGTTGCAGGCATTGCTGAAGAAGGGTGCCGACAAGAGCTTCAACTGCGTGACGGTGGACAGCGACACCTCCACGTCGGACACGCTCCTGTTCTTCGCCACGGGCACGGCGGCCGCCAAGGGAGCGCCCACGATCTCGCTGCCGAGCGACCGGCGCCTCAAGGAGTTCCGCGCGGCGCTGGAGGGCCTCCTGTGCGATCTGGCCCAGCAGGTTGCCCGCGACGGCGAGGGCGCGCGCAAGTTCGTGACCGTGAAGGTCACCGGCGCCACGGGCGCAACGTCCGCCAAGCGCATCGCCATGGCGATTGCCAACTCTCCCCTGGTGAAGACCGCGGTGGCGGGCGAGGACGCCAACTGGGGTCGCGTCGTCATGGCGGTGGGCAAAGCCGGCGAGCCCGCCGAGCGGGACAAGCTCGCGATCTGGTTCGGCGACATCCGCGTCGCCGTGAAGGGTGCCCGGGATCCGGACTACGACGAGGCCAGGACCTCCGCCTACATGAAGGGCGACGAGATCACGATCCGGGTGGATCTCGGCCTCGGCCGCGGCGAGGCGACCGCGTGGACCTGCGACCTCACCAAGGCCTATGTGGAGATCAACGGCGACTACCGGAGCTGATCCCGGCTCGAACGCCGCCTGCCGAGCGGCGGGTCAGTTGGAGCGGCCCGTAGCGCTGCCGCCGACGGCATCCCCGCCTTTGGCGCTGCATCCTATCGCGTCCCCGCCTGTTGCATCACCGCCTCGTGCGCCGGCACCCGCCGCAACGAGCCCCCTGGCGTCAGCCCCTCTGACGAGGGCCGACTCGCAATTCGACCGACCGGCGACAGCCCGTCCGCCTTGGGCGTCTCCGCCGCGGGCGCTGCCTCCCACTGCATCGCCGCCGCGAGCCGTGCCGCCTATGGCCGTTCCGGGATGGAAGGGTTGGTGCCGGGGAGCAGGCCCGTCTTGGGCAAGACCTCCATCGTGAGGCCAGAAGCAGAATGCAACCATAAACGGCAGCACAGCTAGGATTCCCCGGTTCATGGCGCACCTCCGGTGCTGACCTGCAAGGACCATGTGGAAGCGGCTCGGCCGACATTCAGCCTCAGCCGAGCCGCCTCTTCGACCTGTTAGTCCGAACTGCGATCCGTGTTGATCACGGGTGCGGCCGTACCGCCGCCCGTGCCTCCATTGCCGCCGTTGCCGCCGCCGGCACCGCCGATGGAAGCGGCACCGCCGAGCGCGGTCCCGCTCGTGGCGCTGCCGCCCGTGGCCGTGCCGCCGCCGCTGCCGCTGCCGGTCACACTGCCTGCACCGCCCAGAGCGTTCCCGCTGAGAGCGGACCCGCCGATCGCCTCACCGCCGACATTGCCATTTACGTTTGCATTTCCGCCGGTGGCATTGCCGCTCGTGGCGCTGCCGCCGGTTCCGCTGCCGCCGCCCGTGCCGCCACTGACACTGCCGGCACCGCCCGTGGCATTACCACTGGTGGCGTTTCCGCCTGTGGCCGTACCTCCACCACTGCCGCCGACAGACGCGTTGCCGCCCGTGGCGTTGCCGCTGGTCGCATTGCCGCCCGTAGCGGTGCCCCCGGAGCCATCGGAGGTGCCGGCTCCACCTGTAGCCTCGCCGCTGGTGGCGCTCCCTCCGGTTGCGGTTCCACCGCCGCCTGTACCACCGGTATCGCCTCCTCCGACGGAGGCGCTCCCGCCTGTGGCATCGCCGCTGGTGGCGTCACCGCCTCTGGCAGATCCGCCTGTCGATTGTGCGAGAGCAAAAGATGAGCTGCCGGCAAGGAAAGCAGTAATCAACGCATATCGTGCGATCTTAGGGAAATCCATGGCTTCTCTCCTTCATGCCAAGACCATAGAAATTCCAATGGCCCATAGCTTTCGGATGTGAATATTGCCCCGTGATTTGAAGATATCCCGCCTTCAGGGAAGCATTGGACGGCGATTACTACCCCGACTGCCGCGAAAACTATAACAACTCGATTTTGTTCACAACGATTAAATCAAATTTATTATTGCCAAGATGGCAGTGCACTAGGCCATTAACCGAACAGCCTTGGCACTTCAGCGCCTTGGGCCTAGGAGGTACTGACCAAGGGTTACAGAATATCCAGCATAGCTTCTGGCTATCGTGCCGAGCCCTGCCTAGATTCAGCAGAGACCTGATCCGGGAGTATCGTCGATGCCGGCAGAAGCACCTCCCAAGTCCCGTATCGCCGCTGTTTGCCTCTTGGGTTTCCTGGTGTCCGCCTGCAACACCATGACGGTTCGTGAGAGCGTCCTGTCCACCAACCAGCGCGTCGCGATGGTATCCAACCCCGGGGATGGGGTGACCCCGCCGACCAATGTGGTTCTGTTGGAGGAGCGCCCCGGCCGCTACACGCCAGTCGCGGCAGGTTTCGCGCAGGCTCCCGTGACTGCGTTTCTCAACGGAGCCGGCGCAGGCGTTGCCCTCGGCATCGGAGCACACGGAACGAAGACGAGAGTCAGCGTGCAGGGCACATCGTCCGCCCGGTCTACCGGCGGGTCGGCCACCGGCGGCACGGGAACAGGCGGCTCGGTGACAATGCCCTGATCAGGGTACGACGGTAACCTTCATCTTCGTGGTCACCCTCATCGGTCCGCCATACTGATCCGTTCCGATGATCGCGTAGGAGAACTCGTCCGCTCCCTGATAGCCGGGCTTGGCCACATAGAAGGGCATGATGCCACGCACACCAGCCATGCCCGCCTTCGGTTTCTGGACGATGGTCGCTTCGGTGATCGCCCCTTGAATTCCGTTGAGGCCGAAGCCGCAGCCTTTCCCAGCCCTCACGGTCATCTCGCCTTCAATGTTGGCCATATGCGAGTTGAAGGACATTGGAGTGACGGAACAGTCCTGCGCTTGAGCGTTGGCTCCCAGAGCAATGAAAACGCTGAGAGTTGCTACAGGAAATTTACGCATAGATGCCCCGGAACATACTTCGTTATACCATCCCAAGTTGCGTTCCGAAGTTACCTTTGTCAAGCTCAGGCTGCCGGTTCGCCTCAAGATGAAAATCAGGATATGAGAGCGGCTCGAATGAAACATACCAACCTCCCGGTTCAAGATTAGTGTCCTCACTCAAGCTCACCCTCGTCGTCGCCGTCGCCCTGATCGACACCGACAACCGCATCCTTCTGGCGCAGCGTCCGGAAGGAAAGCAGCTGGCGGGGTTGTGGGAGTTCCCCGGCGGCAAGGTCGAGCCGGGCGAGCGGCCGGAGGAGACGCTGATCCGCGAACTGCGCGAGGAGCTCGGGATCACCGTGAAGGAGCCCTGCCTCGCGCCTCTGACCTTTGCGAGCTATGCTTACGAGACCTTCCACCTGCTCATGCCGCTTTATATCTGCCGCCGCTGGGAAGGCTTCGTGCAGCCCCTGGAGGGACAGGGGCTGAAATGGGTGAAGCCGCAGGAGCTGCGCTCCTATCCCATGCCGCCGGCCGATGAGCCGCTGATCCCCTTTCTCGTCGATCTCCTGGCCTGAGATCGCGCATGTCCGCCACACCTGGCGAAGCACCAGCGCTTCCCACAGCCCCGACTCCAGTCTTCCTGGCGGCGAACCTCCTCGTCTGCTCGATGCTGTGGTCCACCTCGTTCCTGTTCATCAAGCTGAGCGGAACCATAAACCCCTTCGTGCTTGCCTCCATCCGTGGCCTCGTCGGTGCATCCGCCCTCCTCGTCTGGTTCGGTGTGCAGGCCAAGAGCATCCGCCCCGACAACGGACAGTGGCACCATTGGGTGGTGCTCGGCGCGCTCAATGGTTGGATTCCGAACGTCCTCGTGGCGCATGCGCTGACCCAGATCGGAACCGCACCGGCGGCCATGATCCAGGCGTCCGGGCCGCTCATCGTCGCGGTCCTGTCGCACCTGCTTTACGCGGACGAGCGGCTGACCCCGCAGCGCTTCGTGGGGGTTATCGTCGGCATTGCAGGCATGGGCATCCTCATCGGACCTGCCGCCCTGCCGGACAGCGGCATCAGCGCCTGGGGCGCGATGACCATGGTGGCGACCGCTCTCAGCTATGCGACCGCGAACCTCTATGTCCGCTCCATCAAGCAGGCGGACCCGGCCCGCCTCGCCCTCGGCCAGCAGATCTGCTCGGCCATTCCGGCAACCGTGCTGGCACTCGTCGTCGCAGGCCCGTCCGCCTTCGCGGGCGTGCCGAACAGCGCGGCTTCGCTGCTGGCGCTCGGCATCGTCTCCACCGCCCTGCCGATCCTGCTCTTCATGCGACTCATCCGTCGCGCCGGTCCGACCCGGGCCTCGATGGTCGGTTATCTCCAGCCGGTCTGGACCGCCGTCCTCGCCGTCATGTTCCTTAACGAGACCATTGGGTTGCGCGAGATCATCGGCGGCGCCGTCGTGCTGTCGGGCGTGGCTCTCGTGTCGTTGAGCGGGCGGTTCAAGTCAGCTCGCTGAGCATGACGCGGGTCTCGCGCGGAATCTCCACCGGCTTCTGGGTGTCACGATCCACATAGACATGGACGAAATGCCCCTGCGCGGCGGCTACTTGAGCACCCTGCTTGAAGATTCCGATTCGGTAGCGCACGGACGAGCGCCCGAGATGCGCCACCGCAATGCCGGCCTCCAGCGCGTCGGGGAAGGCGACACTCTCGAAATAGGTGCAGCCCGACTCCACCACGAGGCCGATGATCGGGCTTTCGGTGATCGCGAGGAGTCCCTTCTCGACAAGCCAGCCGTTCACGGCGCTGTCGAAATACGAGTAGTAATGCACGTTGTTCACGTGCCCGTAGGCGTCGTTGTCCATCCAGCGCGTGGCGATGGGGCGAAACAGCCGGAAGGCGGAACGATCGGGGCGTGAGGGGCGGTCCGACATGGTGCCGTTCACCAGGCCGCTTCATAGATCGCGCGCGCATCCTCAAGGGTGAGCGGGCGCGGATTGTTCACGAGCAGACGCGTCTGCTTCATCGCATCCTCGGCCATCATCGGCACCGCATCCTGCGGGATGCCCACATCGCGCAGGCGCGGCTGCAAGCCCACCTTCTTGCACAGGGAGGCCAAAGCCTCGACGAAGGCCGATCCCGTCGCGCGGCCTTCGAGCTCCGGGAAAGAGTATGGGGCGAGCTCCGCATAAGCCGCCTCGCAGGCGCTCGCGTTGAAGCGCAGCACGTGCGGCAGCACGAGGGCGTTGGAAAGCCCGTGCGGGATGCCGAAATGCCCGCCGATGGGATAGGCCAGGGCATGCACGGCGGCGACCGGCGAATTGGCAAAGGCCTGACCGGCCAGCATGGAGCCCAGCAGCATGGCGGAGCGCGCCTCCACATCCTGCCCCTGGTGCACCGCGCGCTCGATGTTGCGCCCGAGCAGGCGCAGCGCCTCCTTGGCGAGCGCCTGCGACACCGGATTGTTGTTGGCGCTCGTCGAAGTATAGGCCTCGATGGCATGCACCATCGCGTCGATGCCGGTGGCTGCCGTTACATGAGATGGAAGACCGAGCGTGAGTTCGGGATCGAGCAGCGCGATGTCGGGAATGATGAGAGGCGAGACCACACCCTTCTTCTCGTGCGCCCCGGTGGTCACGATGGAGATCGGCGTCACCTCGGACCCAGTGCCGGCAGTGGTGGGAATGGCGAGCAGCGGCAGTCGCGGCCCTTTCGCGGCTCCCACGCCATAGATGTCGGGCAGGCTCTCGCCGCTGGCGGCCAGCAGCGCCACGAGCTTTGCCACATCGATGGAAGAGCCGCCGCCGAAGCCGATCACGGCGCGCGCGTCGAATGCCTTCGCTTTCTCGACAGCAGCCAGCACCACGTCTTCCGGCGGATCGGCCACGACCGCATCGAACACGTCGACGGCGACGCCTGCCTCTTCCAGCGCGTGCAGGGCCGGTGCGACGAGCCCGGCCTTCACGAGACCGGCATCGGTGACGAGCGCCACCCGGGGTCCGAGACGCTGGGCCGCGATCTCGCCCAAGCGTGCGATGCTGCCGGAACCGAAGACCAGGGACGGAGCGGTGTTGAAGGTGAACGGCGACATGGGTGTTTCCCGAGATGGGATTTGTGTGCGCCGAAGATGCCTCGTGCTTGCCGAAGCAGCAACCCGGATCCGTTACGTCCTTAGGAGAAAGGCCCTAATCCTTGAACTCCTCGATGGCATCCACCTTGTTCGGATAGAAGGCGAGATGCTCCTTGATGGTGGCCACGGAGGGGAACGGCTCCTCGTAGCTCCAGGCCGCATTCTCCCGCACGAGCCCGCCGCCATTGACGGTGAAATAGGAGGCCTCGCCCTTGTAGGGACAATGGGTGTGGTGATCCGTGGAGTCCAGCAGGTCCATGTGCACATCCTCGCGGGGGATGTACTGCACCGGCGGGTAATTCGCCTCCTGCAGGGTGAGCGCCTGCGTGGTTTCCGCGACGATGAAGCCGCCGAGCATGACCCGGATGCGGTGCGGGTTCTGCGTGATGGTGATCGGATGATCCGGGCCGGGCTCCTTCATGGCGCTTCCTTCTCCAAGACAGGCTCTCTGGAGAATGAAGATAGGGCAACCTGGTTGCACCCCAAGGCGCGAGCGGGCCGGCTAATCCTTCTCAGACTTGGGCGCGCCCTCCTTTACGCCGAGGGCATCGGCCAGCCGCACCTTGGCGGAGCCGGGGCGCAGGGGCTTCTGCTGGCTCTCGTGGGGCGTCCATCCGGAGAGCCACACGATCTCGAAGGTCGCCGGGATCCGGCCATCCGGTTCGCCGAAGCGTTCCGCATAGATCTCCGCCGCCCGGATCAGGGTGGCGCGCCGCAGCGGGATCCGGCGGCGGTCGTTGAGCGCGTTGGTCATCCCCATCTGGCGCAGGTCGCGCATGAGCGCGAAGGCATTGGCATAACGCACCCGGACGATATCGGAATCCGTCACCGGCAGGGCAAAGCCCGCGCGCTGGAGCAGGCCGCCGATGTCGCGCAGGTCCGCGAAGGGCGCCACCCGGGGGCTGACGCCGCCCTCCAGCTCCGATTCGGCTTGCGTGAGGGACTGGCGCAGCTCGGTGAGCGTGTTCCCGCCGAGCAGCGCTCCGACGAAGAGGCCGTCGGCCTTGAGGGCGCGCCGGATCTGGATGAGGGAGCCCGGCAGGTCGTTCACCGAATGCAGGGACAGGAGCGACACGGCGAGATCGAAGCGCTCGCCGGAAAACGGCAGCCGCTCCTCGTCGCCTAGGATGCTCCCCGGCTCCGGCACCGGCGACAGGCGGATCACCGTCCCGGCGCGCCCGCTCCGGCGCAGGGCTCCTGCTGCGGCCGCTGTGGGGGTGCCCACATCGAGGGCGAGCGGGAACTCCCTCAGCACGGCCGAGAGCCGCTCCTCCAGGTCTTCAACGGCGCGGACCAGCAGGAAATCGGCATAGCGCTGGCGCATCGCGCGGGCCATGCGGCGGCGGACGAGGGGGCGGTCGAAGACAAGAGGCGTGCTCATGAGGCGCTGGATATGGCGTGTGCGGGCTCAGGAACCAAGGATTTTTTAGGTACACGCCCTTGTCATCCCCGGCGGTCCGCAGGACCGGGAAGGGATCCATAGCGCCGAGTGTGCGGGTGGATTCCCTTCCCCTCCGCTGCGCTCCGGCCGGGAATGACACCAGGACCCTATAACTCCAAATGATCCTTTCTCGCCCTTCTCAAACTCATCGGCTAAGCTTCGCCCATGAGCGAGCCCCTCGACGTTGAGCCGATCCAGCTCCGCGCCCGCCTCCGTCATGGAGCGCGGGAGGCCTGGCGCTCGGCGCTCGGCCTGCTCTACCCGTCGACCTGCATCGCCTGCCAGGCGGCCACGGGGGAGCCCCACACACTCTGCGCCGTCTGCTGGTCGGGGGTGCGCTTCATCGAACGTCCCTATTGCGAGCGGCTCGGAACGCCGTTTGCCGTCGATCTCGGCCAGCCCCTGCTCTCGCCGGCTGCCATCGCCGACCCGCCGGTGTTTCACCGGGCCCGGGCCGTCGCCGAATATGACGGCACCGCGAGCCTCCTCATTCACCGCCTGAAATACAATGACCGCCTCGAACTCGCCCGTGCGCTCGGCGGGAGGATGACGCGCGCCGGGATGGAGTTGCTGGCGGACGCGGACGTGATCGTGCCCGTGCCGCTCCATCGCTGGCGGCTCTGGTGGCGGCGCTTCAACCAAGCCATGGCGCTGGCGAAAGCCGTCTCGGCCGAGAGCGGCGTGCCCTGCGATCCGTTCCTGCTCGCCCGCGTCAAGCGCACCCGGCGGCAGGTGGGGCTCACCAAGGCGCAGCGGCAGGAGAACCTGCAAGGGGCCTTCCGCGTCCCCGCCGAAGTGAAGGCGCGGCTGAAAGGCAAGCGGGTGCTCCTCATCGACGACGTGCTGACCACCGGGTCCACAGCCAACGCCGCCTCCCGGGCGCTCCTGCGCGGCGGGGCGGCTTCCGTCGACGTTCTGGCCTTCGCCCGGGTGGTGAAGGAGTTGTGACGGAGGCGCAAAGCTTCCTATATCCCCTCCCGACCACAGGAGATTGTCTGACGATGCCTGCCATCACGATCTACACGAAGAGTTGGTGCCCCTATTGCTCGGCCGCCAAGAAACTTCTCGCCGAGAAGGGCGCCGAGTTCACCGAGATCGACATCGAGAAGAAGCCCGAAGCCAGGGCCGAGATGATCCAGAAGGCCAAGGGCCGCTCCACCGTTCCGCAGATTTTTATCGGCGAAAAGCATGTTGGCGGCTGCGATGACCTGTATGATCTTGATGACAGGGGCCAGCTTGAGCCTTTATTGCAGGCCTGACGGAGACTGATAGTTCATGAGCCCGACCCGCTTCACCGCCGCCTGCATCCAGATGCGTTCCGGGCGCGATGTCCTGAAGAACCGCGACGATGCCGTGGCCCTCGTGCGCCAGGCGGCCGACCAGGGCGCGCATTTCGCCCAGACGCCGGAGATGACGTCGCTCGTCTGCCGGGATCGGGCGGAACTGTTCGACAAAGTCGGGCCGGAGGCGCAGGATCCGGTACTCGCAGCTCTGCGCCAGGTCGCGCGGGAGCGGGGCATCGTGATCCAGATCGGCTCCATCGCCGTGAAGGAGGGCGACAAGGTCGCCAACCGGGCCTTCCTGATCGACCAGGACGGCGAGGTCATCACATCCTACGACAAGATCCACCTTTATGACGTGGACCTGCCGAACGGCGAGAGCTGGCGCGAATCGGCCACCTATACGGGCGGTGCCTCGGCCGTGGCCGCCGAGACGCCCTGGGGCTATCTCGGGATGACGATCTGCTACGACGTGCGCTTTGCCGCCCTCTACAAGGCTCTCGCCGAGAACGGCGCCTCCTTCCTGTCGGCCCCGGCCGCCTTCACCAAGCAGACGGGCGAGGCGCACTGGCACGTGCTGCACCGGGCTCGCGCCATCGAGACGGGCTCCTTCATGATCTCCGCCGCGCAAGCAGGGCTCCACGAGGATGGGCGCGAGACCTACGGTCACTCCCTGATCGTCGATCCCTGGGGCCGCGTGCTGGCAGAAGGCGGCACGGAGCCCGGCGTGTTCCTGGCCGAGATCGACACCGCCCTCGTGGCGGAGGTGCGCGGGCGCATTCCCACGCTCAAGAATGCCCGGCCGTTCAAGGTCGAGGTCGTGCCCACCATCGAGACGGATCGGGCCGCCACTGCCTGATCCCCTTCCCTTTCCAAGCCTGAGTCCTTACGTCTCAACCGGACATGATCAAGTACGCCCTGGCCTGCGAGCAGGCCCATGAGTTCGAGAGCTGGTTTCCTTCGAGCGAAGCGTTCGAGACGCAGCGCAAGCGCGGTTTCGTGACCTGCCCGTTCTGCGACTCCGCCAAGGTCGAGAAGCAGATCATGGCACCTTCCGTCGCACGCACGGATAAGGCGCCGGTGGCTCCTGTTCCAGAGCCCCAGCCCATGGCGGTTCTCTCGGACCGGGAGCGCGAACTGCGGGCGGCCCTGCGGGCCTTGCGCGAGCACGTGATGAGGAACTCCGAGAACGTGGGCAAGGACTTCGTCGAGGAAGCGCGCAAGATGCATTACGGCGAGACGGAGGAGCGCTCCATCTACGGCGAGGCGGATCTCGCCGAGGCCAAGGCGCTCCTGGAGGAAGGCATCGACGTGCTGCCCCTGCCGGTCGTGCCGGATGACCGGAACTGAAGATCACGACCCTGATCCTCAAGTTCGCGGCCGCTTCTTCCATCATCCTGGCAGCCTTGCTCGGCGTGGCGTTCTGGATGCTCCGACCGGAGCCCATCCCTGACCTGCTTGGGGATCTCCCGGTGCGCAGAAATCCTGCGGAATGGGATCAGGTGAGTCGCACGATGACGGAGCAGCTTCGTCGGAACCTGCCTCCGGGCAGCAGGGAAGAGAGCGTGGTCGAAACCTTGAGTTCGCAAGGCTTCAAGGCTGTGGGATCGGCTGAGGACAAGGACCGGAGATTTCTGTTCGAGCGCCAGGACTTTCCCTGCGTCGAGCGCTTCATCGTCCAGCTCACGTTCGATGATGCTCATCGCTTGCAGGACGTTCTCGGACATTACCGGCTCGTCTGCCTGTGATCTCGACCTTTCCGGCTCATGCCCCATCTGTGCCTGAGCGGCAGTTCAGGGATTGCGTTTGACCGTCTTCTTCACCAGCGACACCCATTTCGGCGACCCCAGGGTGCTGCGCATCGACAAGCGCCCGTTCAAGACGATCCCCGAGCATGACGAGGCGCTCATCATCCGCTGGAACGAGGTCGTCTCGCCCGACGACGAGGTCTGGCATCTGGGGGACTTCGCCCTGCATGTGCGTCCGGAGCGCATCGACGAGTTGCTGGGAGTTCTCAACGGTCGCAAGCACCTGATCACCGGCAACAACGACGGTGCGGCGACCCTTGCGGCCAAAGGCTGGGAGAGCGTGCAATCTTACGCCGAACTGATGCTCGATGGGCAGGCGGTGGTGATGTGCCACTACGCCTTCCGCACCTGGAAGAACATGGGCCGCGGCTGGATCGACCTGCACGGGCATTCGCACGGCAAGCTCAGGCCACAGACCCGGCAATACGATGTGGGCGTGGATGCCTGGGACTATAGGCCTGTCACTCTTGATACGGTGCTCGGCACGAGGCGTCGGCGTGTAGCCTCTAAGACGGTGTAATTCGCGGGGTTGCTCCTGGTTTTGTGATGGGAAAAGGGCGCTCGGCGCTTTCCCTTCGAACATTTCGCCTTATGACCGGTTGGGTTCAAAAGGAGACAGGTATGGATCTGCCGAAGAGCGACTTGAGGCCCACCCGACGCATCTCGCTGATGCGCCGGTTCTTCGACAGCGAGGCCTCCGGCGGCATGATTCTCATGGGCGTGACGGTGATCGCCCTCGTGATCGCCAACTCGCCCCTGGCAGACGCCTATTTCGGCCTGCTCAAGACTTATGTCCTGGGTCTCAGCGTCCTACACTGGATCAACGACGGGCTCATGGCGGTGTTCTTCCTGCTGGTGGGCCTCGAGATCAAGCGGGAGATGCTCGACGGGCAGCTCTCCACGTGGCCGCGGCGGATCCTGCCCGGCGTCGCCGCCTTGGGCGGCATGGTCGTGCCGGCTATCGTCTATCTAGCGATTACCTGGAACGAGCCGCATCTGCGCCAGGGCTGGGCGATCCCGGCCGCCACCGACATCGCCTTCGCGCTCGGCGTGCTGGCGATCCTCGGCTCCCGGGTGCCGACCTCCCTCAAGATCTTCCTGACGGCGCTGGCGATCCTCGATGATCTCGGCGCGATCATCATCATTGCCCTTTTCTATACCAGCGACCTCTCCGTTGCGATGCTGGGTGCAGCCGGCATCTGCCTTCTCGTGCTCATCGCCTTCAATCGCTTCAATGTGACGGCGCTCCTGCCCTATCTCGCCGTGGGTGCCGTGCTGTGGTTCTTCGTCCTGAAATCCGGAATCCATGCGACCCTCGCAGGCGTTGCCCTGGCGCTCACAATCCCGCTTCATGCCAAGCCGAAGGAAACGCGAGCCGAGGATGCGCCGCTGCACCGGCTGGAGCATGCGCTTCATAGCCCTGTTGCGTTTGGGATCATTCCGATTTTCGGCCTCGCCAATGCGGGCGTGTCGCTCTCCGGACTCTCCCTGGACGCACTCTTGAGCCCTCTGCCCCTCGGCATCGCCATGGGTCTCTTCATCGGCAAGCAGATAGGTGTTTATGGCTTCACGCATGCCGTCATTCACTTCGGCCTTGCCGATGTGCCGGCCGGCGCGACGCGCGTCCAATGCTACGGCGTCGCGCTTCTGTGCGGGATCGGCTTCACCATGAGCCTGTTCATCGGTGCGCTCGCCTTCCCGGGCCAGCCGGAGCTGGGAGATGCCACCAAGATCGGTGTTCTCATGGGCTCCATCCTGTCGGCGCTCGCAGGCTTCCTGCTCCTCAGCCTCGCCCCGCGGGAAATCCCGCTCAAGCCTTCGAGGCCAGCAGCATATAATTGACGGCCGTATCGCGGGACAGCGACCAGCTGTCCCGCAGCGGGCTGTAGGCGACGCCCTTGAGGTCATCGACCCGGAAGCCCGCACCCTCGATGGCGGTTCTCAGCTCCTCGGGGGTGACGAATTTGTCCCATTCGTGAGTGCCTTTGGGCAGCCAGCCCAGAATGTACTCGGCTCCGACGATCGCGGACGCGAAGGAGCGCAGGGTCCGGTTGATCGTCGCCATGGCGAGAACCCCCCCTGGCTTCACGGCCTTGGTGCAGGCTTGCACGAAAGCCTGCCGGTCGGCCACGTGCTCCACCACCTCCATGGCGAGCACCATGTCGAAGGTCTCCCCCCTGGCGACCACCGCCTCCACCGTGTCGTTGCGGTAATCGACCGCCACCCCTGCACGCTCCGCATGGAGGCGGGCGACGGAGATGTTCGTGGGGGCGGGATCGAGCCCCGTCACGCTTGCTCCCAGGCGTGCGAGCGGCTCGGAGAGCACGCCGCCGCCGCAGCCCACGTCCAGAATGGTCAGCCCTTCGAGCGAGCGCGCCGAACGGGGGTCGCGTCCGAAGCGGCGGCAGGCTTCGTCGCGGATATAGGCCAGACGCACCGGATTGAACTTGTGCAGGACCTTCATGGGTCCTTTCGGGTCCCACCAGGTGTCGGCGATCTTATCGAAACGGGCGACCTCGGCGGGGTCGATGGTGGTGGATGCGCCGTGGGTCATCGGAGCCTGATTCCTTAAGAGGAAGAAATGATTCCCGCGCGTTGACAGGGCGCGGCCCTACCGTCATGTATACGCGCCTTTCGCGCCGCGAAGGGCAAAATTTTCCCTGAACCCTTAACGGCCTTCTTCGACCATGCCCCGTCTCGTCATGAAGTTCGGCGGAACATCCGTCGCCACCGTAGAGCGCATCCGCAACGTGGCCCGGCATGTGAAACGCGAGGTCGAGGCAGGCTACGACGTGGCCGTGGTGGTGTCCGCCATGGCGGGCAAGACCAACGAGCTCGTCGGCTGGGTCAAGGAAGCCTCCCCGCTTTATGATTCCAAGGAATACGACGTGGTCGTCGCCTCCGGCGAGCAGGTGACCTCAGGCCTCCTGGCGCTCGCCTTGCAGGAGATGGGCCTCAAGGCCCGCTCATGGCAGGGCTGGCAGATCCCGATCATGACGTCTGAGGCCCACGGCTCGGCCCGTATCGCCGCCATCGACGGCACCGGGATCCTCAAGGGCTTCACCGACAGCAAGGAAGTGGCCGTCGTGTCCGGCTTCCAGGGCGTCCACCAGCCCACGGGCCGCGTCACAACCCTGGGCCGCGGCGGCTCGGATACCAGCGCCGTGGCGCTGGCCGCCGCCATCCAGGCCGAGCGCTGCGACATCTATACGGACGTCGACGGCGTCTACACCACCGATCCGCGCATCGTGCCCAAGGCGCGCCGCCTGGATAGGGTTTCTTACGAGGAAATGCTGGAAATGGCTTCGCTCGGAGCCAAGGTGCTGCAGGTGCGCTCGGTGGAGCTTGCCATGATGCACCGCGTTCCGACCTATGTACGCTCCAGCTTCGACGATCCTGCCGATCCCAAGCTCGGCACCCTCATCTGCGACGAGGAAGACATCATGGAACAGCAGATTGTCACGGGCATCGCCTATTCGCGCGACGAAGCCCAGATCACGCTGCGGGATATTGCCGACAAGCCGGGCATCGCCGCTTCGATCTTCGTGCCCCTGGCCGACGCCAACATCAACGTGGACATGATCATCCAGGTGGTGTCCGACAACGCGGCCACCACGGACCTGACCTTCACAGTCCCGACTGCCGATTACGAGCGGGCCTGCGCGATCCTGACCGCCCGCAGGGACGAGATCCGGTTCCAGGATCTCCAGGGCGCCACGGACGTGGTGAAGGTTTCGGCGATCGGCGTCGGCATGCGCAGCCATGCGGGCGTGGCCGCCCGGGCCTTCAAGGCCCTGGCCGACAAGGGCATCAACATCCGGGCGATCACGACCTCTGAGATTAAATTCTCGGTCCTGATCGAATCGGCTTATACGGAGCTTGCGGTTCGCACGCTCCACTCGCTATACGGCCTTGATCAAGCCTGATTGACGAGGGATTGGTCGGGCTGCGACAGTGAACCTGCCGGCCGCCGGTCCGCCCTGCCGGCCCTGATAGGACGGGAACAGAGAAGCTCATGCCAAGCGCTCCCGGCGGTCCGCGCCTTCTGCTGCGCCGCCTCCGCGAGATCATGGCGGAGCCGGTCGGGGCGCAGGACCGTCTCGACAAGATCGTCACCCAGATCGCCGCCAACATGGTGGCGGAGGTGTGCTCCGTCTATGTGATGCGCGGCGACGGCGTGCTCGAGCTGTTCGCCACCGAGGGCCTGAACCGGGAAGCCGTCCACCTCACCGTCATGCGGTCGGGCGAGGGCCTCGTCGGCCTCATCGCGTCGACGGCGGAGCCCCTGGCCCTGTCCGACGCCCAGAGCCACCCGGCCTTCTCCTACAAGCCCGAAACGGGCGAAGAGATCTACCACGCCTTTCTAGGCGTGCCGCTGCTGCGCGCCGGCAACACGCTTGGCGTTCTGGTCGTCCAGAACCGCACCTACCGGGTCTACACCGAGGAAGAGGTCGAGGCCCTTCAGACCACCGCCATGGTGGTGGCCGAGATGCTCGCCACGGGCGAGCTCCAGGCGCTGGCTCCGGTCGATACCGGCATTGCGCTTCGCCGCCCCGTCTATCAGAAGGGCGTCGCCCTGGCCGACGGCGTGGGTCTCGGCCACGTGGTGCTCCACGAGCCGCGGGTGGTGGTCAAGAACCTCATCGCCGAGAATATCGAGGCGGAGCTGAAGCGGCTGGATGCCGCCATAGGCGAGGTGCGCCTGTCCATCGACGAGCTCATCGAGCGCGGCGACGTCGCCCATCACGGCGAGCACCGGGAGGTTCTGGAGACCTTCCGCATGTTCGCCCATGACCAGGGCTGGCTGCGGCGCATGCGCGAGGCGGTGACGTCGGGCCTGACGGCGGAAGCAGCCGTGGAGCGGGTGCAGTCCGACAACCGCGCCCGCATGCTGCGCCAGACGGATCCCTACCTGCGCGAGCGCCTGCACGACCTCGACGATCTTGCCAACCGCCTGCTCCACCGGCTGGTGGGGCGGGACTTCGTCACCGAGCGCGAGAACCTTCCCGAGAACGCCATCCTCGTGGCCCGCTCCATGGGTCCGGCGGCGCTCCTCGACTACGACCGTTCGCGCCTGCGCGGCCTTGTGCTCGAAGAAGGCGGGCCGACGAGCCACATCGCCATCGTGGCGCGAGCGCTGGGCATCCCGGCGGTCGGCGAGGTGTCGAACGCCACCTCGCTCACGGAACCGGGCGATGCCATCATCGTCGATGGCGCCGCCGGCGAGGTGCAGATCCGGCCCAACCCGGACGTCGAGGCCGCCTATGCCGAGAAGGCGCGGCTGCGCGCCCGCCGGCAGGAGCAGTATCTCAAGCTGCGGGACGTACCGTCCGTCACCAAGGACGGCGTCGAGATCACCCTGCAGCTCAATGCCGGCCTCGTGGTCGACCTGCCGCACCTGGCCGAGACCGGGGCTGCGGGCGTCGGCCTGTTCCGCACCGAACTGCAGTTCATGATCGCCGAGCGCATGCCCTCGGCCTCCGAGCAGCAGGCGCTCTACAGCACCGTCTTCGCGGAGGCCGGCGACCGGCCCGTCACCTTCCGGACCCTGGACATCGGCGGCGACAAGATCCTGCCCTACATGCAGTCCGTCGAGGAGGAGAACCCGGCCCTCGGCTGGCGCGCCATCCGCATCGGCCTCGACCGTCCGGGCCTGCTGCGCGCCCAGATCCGTGCTCTGCTCAAGGCGGCCGCTGGACGGCCCTTGAAGATCATGTTCCCCATGGTGGCGACCTGCGACGAGTTCGAGCGCGCCAAGCAGTACGTGGAGCGGGAGAAGATTCATCTCGCCAATCATGGCTATCCGCTTCCGTCGGACCTGAAGCTCGGCGTGATGCTTGAGGTGCCGTCCCTCCTGTTCCAGCTCAAGGAAATCTGCGAAAGCGCCGATTTCATCTCGCTCGGCACCAACGACCTGATGCAGTTTCTCTTCGCCAGCGATCGCGAGAACCGGCGCGTGGCCGACCGTTTCGATCCCTTGAGCGCGCCCATGCTGAGGGCCCTGAACATGGTGGCGGAGCATGCCGAGGCCTCCGGTTGCGTGGCGACGGTCTGCGGCGAGGTGGGCGGACGCCCCCTCGAGGCCATGGCCCTGATCGGTCTCGGCTTCCGGTCGCTCTCCATGTCCCCGGCCTCCATCGGCCCGGTCAAGGCCATGCTGCTGGAGATGAACGTCGCGGAGATCAGCGCTCTGATCCGCGAGGAACTGAAACATGCCGGGGGCGGCGAGACGCTGCGCCCGAAGCTCGCTCATTTTGCGGAAACGCATGGTATCCCGGTCTGATGTCGATTGCCCCTCCCTCTGATCGCCTGAACGCTATTCTCGCCCGCCATGACATCATCACGGCGACGCTCAATGCCGGGCCCGACCCGGAGACCTTCGTGTCGCTCTCCCGTGAGCTCGCCGAGCTCGACGGGGTGGTGGAGGCCATCCGCGCCTATCGGGCCATGGAGGACAACCTGCATGGCCTTCAGGCCATGCTCGATGATCCGTCGATGGATTCCGAGATGCGCTCGCTCGCCGAGGACGAGCTGCCTCAGGCCCGGGATGATCTGGAAAAGGCAGCCCAGGACCTGCGCCTGATGCTGCTGCCCAAGGACGAGGCGGACGAGAAGAGCGCCATCCTGGAAATCCGCGCCGGCACCGGCGGCGACGAGGCAGCCCTCTTCGCGGGCGACCTGCTGCGCATGTACACCCGTTACGCGGACCTGAAGGGCTGGAAGGTCGAGATCGTCTCCGAGAGCGAGGGAACGGCCGGCGGCTACAAGGAGGTGGTGGCCGAGATCAAGGGCCGGAGCGTGTTCGCCCGCCTCAAGTTCGAGAGCGGCGTCCACCGAGTCCAGCGGGTGCCGGATACGGAAACGCAAGGCCGCATTCACACCTCCGCCGCCACCGTGGCCGTGCTGCCGGAAGCCGAGGACGTGGACATCGTGCTCAACGATGCGGACCTGAAGATCGACACCATGCGCGCGCAGGGTGCCGGCGGTCAGCACGTGAACAAGACCGAGTCGGCGATCCGCATCACCCATATCCCCACCGGCATGGTGGTTTTCGTCCAGGACGAGCGCTCCCAGCACAAGAACCGCGCCCGCGCCATGGCGCTCCTACGTGCCCGCCTCTATGACGCCGAACGCACCGCCAAGGACGCGGCCCGTGCCGCCGACCGCAAGGCCCAGGTGGGCTCCGGCGACCGCTCCGAGCGCATCCGCACCTACAACTTCCCGCAGGGGCGCGTGACCGACCACCGCATCAACCTGACCCTCTACAAGCTGGAGGAGGTGGTTGCAGGCAACGCTCTCGACGAGCTGATCGATGCCCTTGTGACCGAGCACCAGGCGGCCCAGCTCGCCGCTCAGGATCAGGCGGCATGAGCGAGGGCAGGATTGAGGGCCTCAGCCACATCACCCTCATCACCCGCGATCTTGCCCGCATGAGTGCCATCATTGAGCGGGCGCTCGGCGGCCGGGAGATCTATGCGTCCGGCGACGATACCTTCTCCCTCTCCCGCGAAAAATTCTTCGATGTGGGCGGGCTCTGGATCGCCGTGATGGAGGGCGAGAGCCTTCCCAGCAGGACCTACAACCACATCGCCTTCAAGATCCCGGCCGCCGCCATCGACGCGTACCGTCGGCGGATCGAGGCCTTGGGCCTGGAGATCCGCGAATCCCGGCCCCGGGTCGAGGGCGAAGGCCACTCGCTCTATTTCTACGATGACGACAACCACCTGTTCGAGCTGCATACCGGCACCCTGGAGGAGCGGCTGGAACGCTACCGGCGGGGCCGAAATCCTTGAAAACCCGCTCTGGCGCCTTGAGGGAGCTGCGCCGGACCCTCACCGGGGCCGGGTTCGACACCGCGGCCCTGGACGCCCGGCTGCTCCTGCTCGAGGCCCTCAGGATCTCCGCCACGGAGCTGATTACCGGATCTGACGTGCCCCTGACGCCGGAGCAGGCCGAGACCCTCGCGGCCTTCGCCCAGCGCCGCCTGAACCATGAGCCGGTGGCCCGGATCGTCGGCGAACGGGAGTTCTGGGGCCTGCCGTTCCGCCTTTCCCCGGAGACCTTGGTCCCTCGCCCGGACACCGAGACTCTGGTCGAGACTGTCCTCGACCTGCTTCCCGATCGTCAGGCACCCCTCAGGATGGTGGATTTCGGGACCGGGTCAGGCTGCATCCTGGTCGCCCTGCTCCATGAACTGCCGAACGCCACCGGGCTCGGGATCGACCTGTCTTTTGGCGCCCTTGTGACAGCCCGTACCAATGCCATTGGCAACCGGGTCGGCAGCCGCAGCCATTTCGCCCTGTCCCGCTGGGCCGATGCGGTATCGGGGCCGTTCGACCTGATCGTCTCGAACCCGCCCTACATCGCCTCCGGGGTGATCCCAGGTCTGGACGAGGAGGTGCGGGAGCACGACCCGAGGCTCGCCCTCGACGGCGGCCCGGATGGGCTGGAGCCCTACCGGATTCTCTTGGGCGAAGCGAAGCGTCTGCTGGCTCCCGGAGGGCTGCTGGCGGTGGAGATCGGCTACGATCAGGCCGAGGCCCTGGCGGGCCTGGCCAAGCTTCATGACCTTGAAATCCTGCGGATCGCACACGATCTATCAGGCAACCCGCGCTGCATCGCCATGAAGCGATTGTGATGGCCCGGGTGAGGCTTTCTTGTCCCAGGACGGGATAAAGTCGGAAATAGCCCTTGTTGGACCGAGAGGAACCCGCTAGATTCGAGCGTAGAGATCGTCCTCGGTCTAAACAAATCGGCAGCCCCTCGGGGGCATGCCGGAAGACCAAACGATATCAATCGCGCAGGCAGGGGCTTTTGAACGAAACGGCCTGGCGCGATCACCTGAACCCGACACTGAAGGATGGCCGAGCCTCTGGAAGGCTATGGCTGAACGACAGACGGTTTGCCACGCGAACGGTGGGCGTTAAGCCCGTTCGTTGACCATTGGCTTGCATATCGCGTGGGCTTTTAAGAACCAGCGAGGCTCGTAGAGCGAAAAATGAGACCAGGACAAAACAGGCGTATGCGCGGTCGTAACAACAACAACCGCAGTAACAACAACAAGGGGCCCAATCCCCTGACGAAGAGCTACGAGTCGAACGGCCCGGACGTGAAGATCCGCGGCACGGCTCAGCATATCGCCGAGAAATACAGCCAGCTCGCCCGCGATGCCCAGTCCAGCGGCGACCCGGTGGCGGCCGAGAACTACTTCCAGCACGCCGAGCACTATTTCCGCATCATCGCGGCCGCCCAGGAGCAGCTGCGCGAGCAGTACGGCTACCAGCAGCAGCGGTCCTTCGACGAGGACGGCAACGAGGAAGAGGGCTTCACCCAGGGTGAGCGCCCGAGCTTCGAGCGTGCCGGCGGCCAGGATTTCGGCAACGGCGACGAGGGCGATTTCGGCTCCCAGCCGCAGCCCTACGAGAACCGGGCCGAGCGCCAGCCGCGCTACGATCGTCAGGATCGTGGCGATCGTCCCGAGCGTGGTGACCGCCAGGACCGTGGCGATCGTCCTGATCGCGGGGACCGCGGCGACCGTCGCGAGCGCTTCCAGCCCCGTGACCGCGGCCCGCGCCAGGATTACCAGCCCCGCGACGAGCAGCCCTTCGAGGCCCGTTCCGAGAATGGCGAACGCCCTGAGCGCAATGAACGCCCTGCCCGCTTCGACCGTGGGGACCGCCCCGAGCGCAACGACCGCCAAGATCGGGGTAGTCAGGATCGGGCTGATCGTCCCGAGCGTGGCGACCGTCCGGAGCGCAACGACCGCTTCGACCGTGGCGAGCGCCGCGAGCGCTTCCCGCGCGAGCGCCGCCGGGACGACGAGGCATCCGACCAGGGCACCCTGCCGGCTTTCCTGACCAACCCGGTCCGCGCCCCCGCTCCCGTGGCTGCCGAGACGGAGGCTCCGGCTCCCGCACCGGTGATGCAGGAAGCAGCGAACGACGAGGCCGTGGCCCGTCCGCGCCGCCGCCGCCGCACCCGCCAGGAGATGATCGACGCGGCCAATGCCGAGAACGCCGGCTTCACGCCGGATCCGGCCGAGACCCCGGCCGCCGAGTAAGGCGCACCGGACCTGAGACATGAAAAGGGAGAGCCTGGCTCTCCCTTTTTTTATTGGCGACAGTGCCTTATCGCTTTCGCAGCCTGGATCGTTTCAGTGTCGTTCCCAGCCGGAGCGGAGGGGAAGAGAATCCATAGTGCCGAGCGTGCCGGTAGATCCCCTTCCCGGCCTCACGGCCGCCGGGGATGACACCGAGGCAGCTTGGCCGCCTCCCGTCCTCTACAGCGCCAGTTCCGCCTGCTCCGGCTCCAGGCTCTCGCCTGCCTCCAGCGGGCCATCACCCACCACCTCGGCATAGATGCCGCAGTCGAAGTGCCCATAGGCCTTCATCAGGCTTTTCGGGATCTCCAGGTCGCGGATGCCCGTGTCCGGGTCCACGTTGGTGGCCGCGCAGCGCTCGATGCGCTTGGTGACCTTCAGGCGCAGGCCGGAGGGCGCAGTGAGCACCTTGCCCACGAGGTCGAACTCGGCCCATGGCGCGAGCCCCTCGATGTGGATGTTGCCGCGAAAGCGCAGGGGATCGATAGTCGCGCCGACCACATTCTCCAGCTCCCGCACGCTCGCGAGGTTGATGAGCGAGACGAAGCCGCGCCGGGAATCGGTGAAGCGGAAGCCCTGCGGAGCCGTCAGCACCTTCGGCGGGCCGCGCAGTTCCTTCGGCATGAAGCGGCGGAAGAAGGCCTCGATGGCGAGCCGCCCCTCGGGCGTCGAGAGATCGCCCCTGGCCACCTGGCGCCCGCCCTCTTCAATGAAGAGCGTCGTGATGGAGTCGATGTAGCGGGTTTTCAGCCGCGCCAGGCCCTCGTTGCGCATGAGCATCAGGAACTTGATCTTGGGCTGATGCTGCGGGTTGTCCGGCTCGAACCCGGCCGGTCCGTTCTCCACGGCAAACAGCCGGTCGCCGGGAAAGTAGTCGCCCTTGGTGAGGGTGACGGAGGACAGGGTCTCGGGCGACAGGCCCTTGACCGGATAGCGCTGGAGGGAGGCGATGCGGATGGTCATGGCTTAGCGATAAAGCGCGTGGGTAAGCGGGGCAAGGGAATGGATCGTGCATTCTCCTCTCCGCCTTCGTCATCCCGGACGGAGCGCAGCGGAGATCCGGGATCGGGTGCAGGATGGAGCGTGGGCTTGCCTCTCCCCTTTAGCGGGAGAGGGTTGGGCGCGCCACTTTCGTCCAGCGCTGACGAGGCCGGCCCGACGCCCTAGCGCCAGTCCGTTCCCTCGGCAGGAGCCTGATCCCGGCTGCGGGCGCGGCCTGCCTCGACGGCCGGCGCCTGCGGCCTGGCCTTCTCGGCCCGTGCCTCCTCCTGGCCGCCCGGCCCGTCGACGATGAGGCGTGCGCCGCGCTGGTAGGTCAGGTAGTTCCACAGCCAGGTGAAGGCGACCACGGCCCGGTTGCGCAGGCCAATCAGGAAGTACACGTGGGCGATGCCCCAGAACAGCCAGCCGATGAAGCCGGTGAGATGAATGCTGCCGAGCTTCACCACCGCCGCCTTGCGGCCGATGGTGGCGAGATCGCCCTGGTGGCGGTAGCGGAAAGGCCCCGGTGCCATACGGCCGGAGGCCCTCGCGGCGATGACCTTGGCCACATAGGCCCCCATCTGCTTGGCGGCCGGCGCGATGCCCGGCACGGTCTTGCCCTGTGCATCCACGGCCGCCGCCGTGTCGCCGATGACGAAGACCTCGGGGCGGCCGGGAACCGTGAGATCCGGCCCCACCGTCACCCGTCCCGCTCGGTCTCGCTCCGCCTGGAGCCACTCGCCGGCCGGTGAGGCGATGACGCCCGCAGCCCAGACGAGGGTGCCGGCCTCGATCCGCGCTCCTTCGAGATCGACGCCGCGCCCGTCGCAATCGGTCACCCGTGCCGAGGTCATGACCTCCACGCCCATCCTCCCGAGGGCCTGCGCGGCATAGGCCGAGAGGTCTTCCGGAAAGGTCGGCAGCAGGCGAGGCCCGGCCTCGATGAGGATGACGCGGGCGGCATGCGGGTCGATGCGCCGGAACTCGGACGGCAGGGCATAATGGGCCACCTCCGCGATGGCTCCCGCCATCTCGACCCCCGTGGGGCCGCCGCCCACCACCACGAAGGTGAGCAGCCGCCGCTGCTCGTCCTCGTCATCGATCAGCTCCGCCTCCTCGAAGGCGAGCAGGACCTTGCGGCGGATGCGCGTCGCGTCCTCGATCTGCTTCAGCCCCGGCGCGACGGCGGCCCATTCCGGGTGGCCGAAATAGGAGTGGGTGGCGCCGGTGGCAAGGACGAGGAAATCATAGGGAACGGCGGTCGCGCCGGCGTGGATGAGCCGCGCCTGCGGATCCACGCCTTCGATCTCCGCCATGAGGACCGTGATGTTCTTCTGGCGCCGGACGATGCCGCGGATCGGCCAAGCGATGTCGGCCGGCGACAGGGCCGCGGTCGCGACCTGGTAAAGCAGCGGCTGGAAATAGTGGAAGTTGTGGCGGTCGATGAGGGTCACATCAACCGGAGCGCGGGCGAGCGCCTGAGCGGCCGTCAGCCCGCCGAACCCGGCCCCCACAATCACAACCTTCGGCACGTCAGCCGTCATGGCGCCCTCGCTTGGTCGAGGAAAGTCTCCCCATCATAGAAAAAGCCCCGCCGAAGCGGCAGGGCTTTTCTTCACGCACGCAATCCGATCTTACGAAGCGTCCCCCGAGCGGGCCACGTTCGTGCGCTTGAGCTCAGGTGTGAAGTACCCTTCACGAGCCGGGATGTGATCCTCGTTGGTGGTTTTGGGATTCATCCCCTCGTTGGCAGTCTGATGCTCGGGGATGGTGGATTGCGGGCCGGCCTCCTGCTTCATGCGCAGCGCCTTCTCGGCATTGGCCATCAGCTCCTCGCGGGCCTTCTCGGCCTTGCGCTTCTTGGGGCTGAACATGGAGAAAATATCGGAAAGAGCCATGGTGTGATCACTCCTTGGCGCGGGAGAGGACGTGGTCGCTCTCGTCGCTGCGATGGGTCGGCGGGGACTGAACGTTCTGACGCGAAACGGGAATGTCGCGGGAGGTCGCGATGGTGCCGGTGGAATCGCCGATGTCACGGCCGGCCTCGTTGCCCGCCGGTCCCTTGTCGTCCCGGATCACCCGGCCGTTCTCCGTGGTGTCGCCGAAGGTCTCCGGCGTCACGGAGGGCTGCTGCTCGACCGGGCTTTGCGGCACGCCCAAGCCCATCTCCGCGTTGCGGGCAAGGGCGGCACGGGCTTTTTCGGCCTCCGAGCGCGGGTCGCGTGTCATGAGAACCTCCTCAAACTGTCGTGGGGTCAATGCCAGCACTGCGAGCAGGTTCCCCCTCTTGTTGTGGCGAATGGGACACACCAACTAAGCGGAAGCGGACGCTCCATTGAGGAGGTCCGACATCGCAGGGTCGGCCTGTGCCTCCAAGAGGGCGGGCTGACCTGAGGAGGGATGATTGATGAATTTCGAAAAATACACCGAGCGGGCCCGGGGCTTCGTTCAGGCGGCCCAGAATCTCGCCATGCGGGAAGGCCACCCGCAGCTGTCGCCGGGCCATGTGCTCAAGGTCCTGCTGGACGATCCGGAAGGTCTCTGCGCCGGTCTCATCGACCGGGCCGGCGGGCGCTCCCGCGATGCCCATGCGGCGGTCGAGCAATGGCTCGCCAAGCAGCCGAAGGTGTCCGGCTCCGCAGCCCAGCCCCAGGCCACCCGCGACCTGATGCGCTTCTTCGACACCGCCGAGAAGGCAGCCGAAAAGGCGGGCGACTCGTATGTCACCGTCGAGCGGATGCTGCTGGCGCTCGCCGTTGAGAAGGACAGTGAGGCCGGAAAAATGCTGGCCCAGGCCGGCGTGACCGCTCAAGGCCTCAACACCGCCATCAACACCCTGCGCAAGGGCCGCACGGCCGACAACGCGACGGCGGAGAACGCCTATGATGCGCTGAAGAAGTATGCCCGTGACCTCACGGAGGCTGCCCGCGACGGCAAGCTCGATCCGGTGATCGGCCGCGACGAGGAGATCCGCCGCACCATCCAGGTTCTCTCGCGCCGCACCAAGAACAACCCGGTGCTGATCGGCGAACCCGGCGTCGGCAAGACCGCTATCGTGGAAGGCCTGGCGCTGCGCATCGTCAACGGCGACGTGCCTGAGAGCCTGAAGGACAAGCAGTTGCTGGCCCTCGACATGGGCGCGCTGATCGCGGGCGCGAAATATCGCGGCGAGTTCGAGGAGCGGCTGAAAGCCGTACTCAGCGAAGTGACGTCGGCAGAGGGCGGCATCGTCCTGTTCATCGACGAGATGCACACGCTGGTCGGCGCCGGCAAGGCGGACGGCGCCATGGACGCGTCGAACCTGCTCAAGCCCGCGCTCGCCCGCGGCGAGCTGCACTGCGTCGGCGCGACGACTCTCGACGAGTATCGCAAGCACGTGGAGAAGGACGCGGCGCTTGCCCGTCGTTTCCAGCCGGTCTTCGTGAGCGAGCCCACGGTGGAGGACACCGTGTCGATCCTGCGCGGCCTCAAGGAAAAGTACGAGCAGCATCACGGCGTGCGCATCACCGACTCGGCGCTCGTTGCAGCCGCCACGCTGTCGAACCGCTACATCACCGACCGCTTCCTGCCGGACAAGGCGATCGACCTCGTCGACGAAGCCTCGTCGCGCCTGCGCATGCAGGTCGACTCGAAGCCGGAGGAGCTCGACAACATCGACCGCGAGATCGTGCGCCTCAAGATTGAGCAGGAAGCCCTCAAGAAGGAGACGGATGCCGCCTCCCGTGATCGCCTGGAGCGCCTCACCAAGGAGTTGGCAGAGCTTGAGGAGCAGTCCGCTTCCATCACGGCCCGCTGGAAGGCCGAGAAGGACAAGCTCGGCACCGCGGCCGATCTCAAGAAGAAGCTTGAGGAAGCCCGCAACCAGCTCAGCCAGGCACAGCGCGCGGGCGATTGGGCCAAGGCCGGTGAGCTCTCCTACGGGGTTATTCCGGGCCTGGAGAAGCAGCTCACCGATGTCGAGGCCCATGCCGATGGCGGCGGTCTGATGGAAGAGGCGGTGACGCCCGACCATGTGGCTGGCGTCGTGTCGCGCTGGACCGGCGTGCCGGTCGACAAGATGCTGGAGGGCGAGCGCGAGAAGTTGCTGCAGATGGAGCAGGCGATCGCCAAGCGCGTGGTCGGCCAAGCCGAGGCGGTGGCGGCGGTGTCGACTGCCGTGCGCCGCGCCCGTGCAGGCTTGCAGGATCCGAACCGGCCCATCGGGTCGTTCATGTTCCTCGGCCCCACGGGCGTCGGCAAGACCGAGCTCACCAAGGCGCTGGCGAGCTTCCTGTTCGACGACGAGACCGCGCTCGTGCGCCTCGACATGTCGGAATACATGGAGAAGCACTCGGTCGCCCGGCTCATCGGCGCGCCTCCCGGCTATGTGGGCTACGAGGAGGGCGGCGCTCTGACGGAAGCCGTGCGCCGCCGGCCCTATCAGGTGGTGCTGTTCGACGAGGTCGAGAAGGCGCATCCGGACGTGTTCAACGTCCTGCTGCAGGTGCTCGACGACGGACGCCTCACGGACGGGCAAGGTCGCACCGTGGACTTCCGCAACACGCTCATCATCATGACCTCGAACCTGGGCGCCGAGTATCTGGTGAACCAGCAGGAAGGCCATGACACCGACGAGGTGCGCGACGAGGTCATGGGCGTGGTGCGCCAGCACTTCCGGCCCGAGTTCCTCAACCGCGTGGACGAGATCATCCTGTTCCACCGGCTGCAGCGCTCGGAGATGGGCGCCATCGTGGACATCCAGCTCGGCCGCCTGCAGAAGCTGCTTGCCGATCGCAAGATCACCCTGGAGCTCGACGAGGAGGCGCGCGCCTGGCTCGCGAACAAGGGTTACGACCCGGCTTACGGCGCGCGTCCCTTGAAGCGCGTGATCCAGAAGCACGTGCAGGATCCACTGGCGGAGCTGATTCTCGCCGGCGAGATCAAGGACGGCGAGACCGTGCCGGTGCATGCAGGCCCCATGGGCCTGATGATCGGCGACGTGACCGTCAGCGGCACGGAGCGCCCGCCGCAGGGCGTGCGGTTGAACTAACGCTCAAGACGATGGCCGGGTGCAGAGCCCGGCCATTTTGCATTTGCGATGAAGACGCGGCCGTCAGGCCATGTGCGTCACCTTGCAGGTCCGATGTTTCGAGCGCGCGGCGCGATGTTCGCAATCGGCCGCGATCTCCGACAGCTTCACTTGACCGAAGCCTGCCAGAAGCTGGCGCTCGGCTTCTTCCAGGCTCCGCCCGAGGGCCGTATTCACGGCCTGCTCCACGAGGCAGGCTGGTGCATCCGTGGCAAGGCCGAGCGCGAACAGCTCCGGCGCGCCCAGTGCCTTGTAGACGTCGAGCAGCGTCATCTCGGAGAGCGGCCGCGCCAGGGTCCAGCCACCGCCGTGTCCCTTCACCGAGCTGACATATCCCGCCTCGCGCATGCCCGCCATGGTCCGGCGCACCACGGTCGGATTGGTGCCCAGCATCTGGCCGATCTGCTCCGAGGTCAGGGTGTCCCGGTGCTGGTCCATGTGGAGCAGCACGTGGAGAATCCGGGAGAGGCTTCCGTTCTGTCGCAAAGGGAACGCTTTCCTTCAAACCGCCTGTTGCTACCACATTTCCCGAACCATCGTCACGCGACGCTCCTCGGCGTCGACGGGGCACGGATGTCTCAGCCTGCAAACATCAGGGATTGGTGAGCCGCCGTGCCGGCCATGGCGCCGTCCGCGACCGCGAAGGTCACCGATCCGGCCATCCGGGCGGCATCACCGCAGGCGAAGACGCCCGCAACGCTCGTGGCCTTCATGGCATCGGTGCGGATGACAGGCCCCGTCGCTCCTTCATCGAACGCGCAGCCGAGCTCCTCGGCAATGGGGCTCGCTATGCTCGTCCGCGGCATGACGAACAGACCGTCGAGGGGAACGATGCGCCCGTCGCGCATGACGATCGTGGCCCCCTCGCCGTCGAGACGCTCAACGGTCCCGTCATCGATCACGACACCGCGCCGTCGAAGCTGCTCCAGCTGCTCCGGATCAGGCGTGAAGACATCGTTGAGGAAGAAAGTGGTCGATCCCCAGTCCGGCAGCATCAGCGCGTGATGGATGGATTTGGGCGATGTGGCCAGAACGCCGATGCGCCCCCGGTCGAGTTCATAGCCATGGCAGTAGGGGCAATGGAACACGCTCTTGCCCCAGCGCTCCTCCAGCCCGGGAACGGCGGGCAGCTCGTCCTTGATGCCCAGCGCCAGAATGAGGCGCTGCCCGGTCTCCTGTCGCTCCTCGGCTCCAATCGCAACGCGAAAGCCCTGTGGTGTCGCCTGCGCATCGGTGGCGTGGCCGGATACCCACTCAACCGTGTCGTAGGCCATGAGCTGCGAGCGGGCCTTGGCAGCAATATCCGCAGCCGGGGTTCCGTCCTGTGTCAGGAAACCATGGGACGCCGCAGCGAAGCGGTTACGGCGCATGCCGGCGTCGATCACCAGAATGCGCCTGCGGGCACGGGCGAGCTGAAGTCCCGCCGCCAGTCCAGAATAGCTGCCCCCGATAATGATGACATCATAGCTCATGGTTCACTCCTCTGCTTATCACGTGACATCATATGACACATGACCGGCACAATGGGGAGAGTCATGATACTTTTGATGTATCGTGAGCCATCGATAGCTATGGAGCAACGTGGATGGGGCAACCAAAACGAGAATGGCCGGCCCAAGGCCGGCCATGATGTTGAATCGATGGGTTGGAGGTTACTCCGCGGCCGCGCGGTAATCGCCCTCGTCGTTCATGGGCAGGCCGGCATCGTCGCGGTCGCGTCCGGAGGATCGGGCGCCTTCGCGCAGGAGCATGTCCTTGTCGATGCGCTCGGCCTTGTCCTCGCGCAGCTCGCGCTTGGAGCGGCGGAGCTGCTTGGCGGTCTTCTGCAGGGCAGCCCGGAAGGCGGTGTAGAGATCCTTGTCCTTGGCCTCGCCGCTCATCATCTTGAGCGCGCCCATCTGCATGTTGACCGTGCACCGATAGGTGATGCCTTCGCGGGTGACGTGCACGGAGGCCGTGCTCAACCGCCCGAAATATTTTCCGGCGACCTGACGGATGTTCGTTTTGGCATATTCGGGGAAGTTGTCGCCCAGATCGACAGTCGAGCTTTGCACCAGAATGTTGTTATCGGCGCCTTCGAGATCCATTCGCTCCTCCTTGGGTGAAGGTTCGATGGCTAACGGCGCGGCTGCAAGAAGGTTTCGCCGCCCTGAAACAAAACCGTTCCTGCCAAGGTTGTATGTTGTTTAGGGCCTGCGTGCCCGCGCGCCCTGCTGCTCCACATCGATGACAGTGACCGCGACGGTCTCGGAGCGGTTGTTCCGCACGATCTTGAGCGAGACCGTGTTGCCGACGCCGATCCGCTCGAGCCTGTCGGTCAGATCGGACAGGCGGCGCACGGGCGCATCTTCGACACCCACGATCACATCGCCGATGATGCCGGCCCGCTGATCGACGCCGCGCAGGCCTGCACGGTCGGCCGGCGAGCCCGGCACGACGTCGGCCACGACCACGCCGGTCACGCCAAGCTGCGCGGCCAGCGTCTCGTCACCGGCGAGAATGCCGATGCCCGGCGTGGGAACGCGGCCGGTGCGGATGAGCTCCGGCACTACCCGGTTGACCACGTCGACGGGAATGGCGAAGCCGATGCCCGCGCTCGTGCCGGACGGGGAATAGATGGCCGTGTTGACGCCGATCAGGCGCCCGGCGGAATCGAGCAGCGGGCCGCCGGAATTGCCCGGGTTGATGGCTGCGTCTGTCTGGATCACATCGGCGACCTCGCGCCCGCCGCTCGTCGGCAGGCGGCGCTTGAGGGCGCTGATGATGCCGGTGGTGAGCGACTGGTCGAGCCCGAACGGATTGCCGATGGCGTAAGCGGTCTGCCCCACCTTCAGATCGGCCGAGCTTCCCACGTTCACGGGCGCCGGCAGGGCGCCCTGGCGCTGGAGCCGCAGGACGGCGAGGTCGTAGTTCGGCGCGCGCCCGATCACCTCGGCCGGACGAACTTCTCCCGATGCCAGGCGCACCGCGAAGGAGGAGCCGTTTTCCACCACATGCTGGTTCGTCACCACGTGACCGGCGGCATCCCAGACGAAGCCCGTGCCGGAGCCGGCCGGCTCTCCGCCGGCGGGTCCGCGGCCCTGCAGCGCCACCACCTGCACCACGGAGGGCGCCACGGTCTCGAACACCTGGATCGTCGTGCGCTCGAACTCCGCCAAGTCGCCCCGCGCCGCCACGGGCCGCGGCTCACGGGCGGAATAGAGATAGGAATTCACGTAAGGCTGCAGCACCAGGATCGCGAGCAGCACCGCCACGACCAGCATGATGATTCGCGTCGTCCGGTCCTGCATTGTGTCTCCTGTGTCCGATCACCCCCTCTCACAACGGACACGCTTGAGCGAAGTTCATCTCACATCGGCGCGACCCGTCGGAGGAACCCGGCCAGCCTAATCCGCTTGTCCCAGCGAATGATGGTTGAGCGTGTCCGGCGACGGACAAGCCCTCACCTGTTCGTTTTGCCCAGGAGGATGCTGCCTTGCATGATCCCTCACTGTCAGGAAGCCGTCCCGCCGTTCATGCCGGCATCTTCCCGACCTTCTTCCTGTCGGGCTTCGAGTGCTCCACCTTCATCTGGAAGGATCAGGGCCGCCGGGATCTCGTGGCCGAGACCCAGCACCGCGAGCATGTGGACGAGGATTACGCCTTCCTCCGCTCGCTCGGCATCGCGGTGGCGCGCCAGGGCATTCCGTGGCCCTTCGTGGACAAGGGCGGCACTTACGATTTCTCCGGGCTCGATCCCTTCATCGCGGCGATGAACCGCCATCAGATCCTGCCGATCTGGGACCTGTGCCATTACGGTTATCCGGACGATGTCGATCCTTTCGCCGAGGATTTTTCCGATCGCTTCGCATCTTATGCGAAAGCGGCGGCGGAGTACGTGACGCCGCGGATCCGCGGCCCGCATTTCTTCACGCCCATCAACGAGATCACCTTCTTCGCCTTCATGGGCGGCGAATGGGCCTGGACCGCGCCGTTCCGCAAGTCCGACGAGGATCGCCGGCGCCTGCGCCTTGCGCTCTGCCGGGCCGATATCGCGGCCGTGAAGGCGATCCGCGCGGTCGATGCGCAAGCCCGCATGGTCCATATCGATCCGCTCATTCTCGTGGTCGCGCCGCGGGACCGCCCCGACCTCAAGGACGAGGCGGAGCACGAGACGTATACGGACACGTTCTATGCCTGGGACGTGATCGCCGGACGGCGCCACCCGGAGCTTGGCGGCTCGCCGGAGGTGCTCGATATCGTGGGCGTCAACGCCTACGCGTTCGGCCAGATGGAATATCGCGAGAACGGCCCGCACGCCTCGCTCGAGCCCCATGACGAGCGCATCCGTCCGCTCGGCGACCTGCTCACCTATGCGTGGGAGCGCTATCGCCGCCCGATGATCGTGGGTGAGACCAGCGGCCTGCGCGAGGGCCGTCCGGATTGGCTGCGCGACATCGTCGAGGAGTCGCTTGCCGCCGTGCGCAAGGGCATCGACCTGCACGGCGTGTGCCTGTTTCCCGCCGTCGACATGCCTGACTGGCACACTGGCGAATGGCTGCACAACGGCCTGTGCGATCTGGTGGAGGAGAACGGGCGCCTCAAGCGCGTGCCCTACAGGCCCTATATCGACGAGCTGCGGCACTGGCAGAAACGCCTGAACCGGGTGACGGAACTCGACGAAGACCCGTTCAGCGATTCGGTGGATCTCGCCGACATCAGGAAAGCGGCCGACGAGATGCAGATGAGTTCGGACAAGGATTGGCACTGATCACGGCTTCGCCCTGAAGCCTGAACCAAACCCACCTGCAAACGTTCGCTCTCACAGTTCCTTTGCAGGAGAATCCTTCATGTCCCGCCGTCTCGTGATCGCCGGCCTCATGGCCGCCGTTGCCGTACCCGCCTTCGCCCAGCAGCAGAACCAGGCCATTCCGTTTTCCGTCGCGCCGCAGCCCACGGAACAGCGGGTCAACCCAGCCCTCGGGCAGAACGCGCAGGAACGTCAGCAGCGCACGCAGCAGGGCGGCGCCCCGCAGGACACGCAGACCCCTGCCCGCCAGGGTCAGGCGAACAGCGCACCGGCCGCCATGGGCCAGGAGCAGTCGCAGGCCGACCGGCAGTACATCCAGCAGGCGCTGGCGCTCAGCACCGTGTCGCTGCAGCAGTCGAACTTCGCGCTGAGCAAGGCGCAGAACCCGCGCGTGAAGCAGTTCGCGGAGTTCGAGGTGGGCGAGCAGAACCTGCTCACCGAGATCATGCATTCCTTCGCCGATCCGAACGCCACCGCGTCCACCACCCGCGGCGCCCAGGCTGCAGCCTCGACCGCACCCGAGCTGCCCGCCAAGGACGCCCAGGCCATGGAGCGACTGTCGAAGGCTCAAGGAGGAGCGGCGTTCGACAAGGATTACGTCGCCCTGCAGATCCAGGGACATCAGGAACTGCTGAAGCTGCAGGAGACCTATCTGCAGCAGGGCTCCGGCAACCGCGAGACCACGAACGTGGCCAAGCTCGCGCGCAACCAGATCCAGGAGCATCTCGCGATGCTACAGGACATCCAGAAAGAGCTTAGCCAGTAGCATCCTTCCGTGAAGCGGATGCCGGTTCGCCGACAGGACGACGCATCACGATGATCGACCGGCCCTGCCTTTTCACTGTCGCAGGGCCGGAACACCCGTCCTGAAAAGGACGTTGCCTCTAGCGCATCGTGCAGACCCGGAGGGCCGCGTCAGTGAAAAGTGGATCCGGTTTTCCGCGTCCAACGATGCGCTGCTCTAAGAATTGAGCATCGGATGGATCCCAAAAGTGCAGATCCACTTTTGGGTCCGATGCGGAAGCGGCAGGCCGGCCGGCCTGCATCAAAACCAAGAAGAGGAATAGCTCATGGCGCGAGACAAGCGCGGACAGCCCACAGAGCCGGACGTGGATGAGGTGATGAACGAGCTGGTCCGGGAAGAGACCGGCGACGACTTCGTCGCAGGACCGACCCAGCGCAACGATGTCGGCAACACCAAGCGCGCGGCCGCCAAGGCCACCGGCGTGATGGGCGCCTCGAAGAAGCTCGATCCCGATCTCGACATCAGCCACGTGGACGACAACCGCGTCCAGAGCGGCTCCAAGGCCGGCCTCCACTCCTTCAAGGAAGTGCCCGAGGAGGAGGACGACGACGCCGGCTTCCAGATGTCGAACGAGGAGATCGCCGAAGGCGTCAATACCACGGCCAACAAGAGCCCGGCTCCCCGCGCCGCTCAGACCGAGGGCACGACGGGCCCCACGGGCATGAGCGGCGGCGCGGCCTCCCGGGCCCGGGTGCCGGCGCCCGGCAACGCGGTGGACGTGCCCAAGGGCACCCTGGTGCGCGGCCATCCCACGGCCAGCCAGTCCGGCGGAAAGTCGACCTCCTCCACCGGCGACGAGAAGCCTCCGAAGCGGTCCGGCCGCGCCGGCGGTCCGCAGGGTCAGCGTCCCCTCTCCAAGGGCGGCAGCGAGGAGCGGTAGCTCCAACAGTGTCATTCCCGGAGGGACACGTAGCAGAGGGGAAGGGAATCCATGGCGCAGTGCGTGTGAGTGGATCCCCTTCCCGGCCTGCGGCCGCCGGGAATGACACGCCCCTCCTCCAACACCCTGCGTCAGGGATGACCCAATGACGCCACTGCATAGCTGTCTCTACGGAAGGTGGAGTGACAGCCCCGTGCCTCCCGCTTTATGGATTGTTCAGCCGAACCGGCAGTGACGACATAAAACGGTTGAGGAAACGCTCATGGACAGAAGAAAAGTTCTCAAAGGCGCAGGCTTGGCAGCTGCAGCAGGCGCGGTCGCGTCCCCGGCCATCGCGCAGGCCCAGCCGGATGTCCGCTGGCGCATGGCGTCGGCCTATCCGAAGAGCCTCGACACCCTCTTCGGCGCGGGCGAGATGATCTCCAAGCGGGTGGCCGCCGCCACCGACAACAAGTTCCAGATCCAGCCGTTCGCCGCGGGCGAGATCGTCGGCGCGCTCCAGACCCTCGACGCCACGCAGAACGGCACGGTCGAGTGCTCCTACACCCTGTCGAGCTTCTTCATCGGCAAGGACCCCACCTTCATGTTCGACACCTCGGTGCCCTGGGGCATGAATGTGCGCCAGCACAATGCCTGGATGTATTACGGCGGCGGCCTCGACCTCATGCGCGAGTTCATGAAGGACTACAACGTGTACCCGATCCCGGCCGGCCAGACCGGCGCGCAGATGGGCGGCTGGTTCCGCAAGGAGATCAAGTCCATCGCGGACCTGAGCGGCCTCAAGATGCGCATTGCCGGCATGGGCGGCCAGATCATGCAGAAGCTCGGCGTGGTGCCCCAGGTGCTCGCCGCCGGCGACATCTACCCGGCGCTGGAGCGCGGCACCCTTGATGCGGTCGAGTTCTCCGGCCCGCATGACGATGAGAAGCTCGGCTTCGTGAAAGTGGCCCAGTACTATTACTATCCGGGCTTCTGGGAAGGCGGCGCACAGCCCTCGCTCTACGTGAACATGAACAAGTGGAACGAGCTGCCCGCCCACTACAAGGCGATCCTCGAGGCTGCCTGCGCGGAGGCCAACGCCATGTGCGTGGCGAAATACGACGCGCAGAACGCCGACGCGATCCGCCGCCTCGTGGGCCAGGGCGTGCAGCTGCGTCCGTTCCCGCGCGACGTGATGGAGCAGAGCTACAAGGAAGCCTACAAGCTCTACGGCGAGCTCGCGGCATCGAACGCCAAGTTCAAGAAGGTGTTCGATTCCTGGAACGCCTTCCGCGAGAAGGAGCTCACCTGGTTCCGCATCGCCGAGCTGCCCTTCGACTACTTCGTCAACCAGCAGCAGGGCCAGCCGCGCTGAGGCTTCCGGTCCCTCGTTACCCTCACCTGGGGACGATACACTCCTCGTCATGGCCGGCCTTGTGCCGGCCATCTCGATTAGAAGAGCCCTGCGCCCTTCGCATCGGGATCACCGGCACAAGGCCGGTGATGACGTGAGTAAGTGTCCGGAACTGGATCGAAGCTTGGCGCCTTGCGTTGTCCTCCTGACAAGACGAGCAATCCAACACAGGAGGCAGGCCATGACCGACAAGAACCGCCCTGACGAGAACTCTCAGGACAAGAACAAGGCTCAGGACGACACGCAGTCCGAGAACACCAAGAAGCACCAGGAAGAGCTTCTCGACGAGGGCGTGGAAGAGACCTTTCCCGCCAGCGACCCGGTGTCCGTGAAGATCACGAAGTAACCCGCTCTCAGAGGCTGACCTCAAAATTGTGCCCTCATCCTGAGGAGGTCGCGTAAGCGATCGCCTCGAAAGAGACTCCTCACGTCATCACCGGCCTTGTGCCGGTGATCTCGATTGCTTGAGCGCCGCGACTCACAGCATCGGGATGGCCGGGACTGATCCCCGGATCAAGTCCGGGGACGGCCATGACGGCAAGGGACGCGAATAGCGAACCAGGCTCTCAGGATGAGGTCCAAGTGGTAAGTTCAGACGCTCCTATCCGTGTCAGTTCCGGCTCGCCACCGCGACGCCCAGCGCCGCGAGGGCCATGCCGGCGAGCTGGATCGGGCTCAGGGTCTCGTCGAACAGCACGAAGGCCATAAGGGCCGCGACAGGCGGCACGAGATAGAGCAGCGTCGCCACGCCCACCACCGCGCCCTGACGGATCAGGAACAGCAGCAGCCCGATGGCCCCGATGGACAGGCCGAACACCGCCCAGGCGAGCGCGCCGAGGAGCGGAAGTGTGAAATCCATGTGCCCCTCCTCCAGCAGCAGCACCAGCGGCAAGGTGACGATGGCGGCCCCGATATACTGGATCGTCGCATTGACCCGTAGGTCGAGATTGCTGCCGGTGCGCTTCTGCCAGATCGTCCCGAAGGTGATCGACAGCATGCCGAGCACGCAGATGAAGAGCGCCAGCGGCGGCACGCCGCCATCCCCGAGCTTCGGGGCCACCACGAGGGCCGCCCCCATGAAGCCGATGCCGATGCCGGCCCAGCGCCGCGGCGACACCCGCTCGCCCAGCAGGGGCCCGGCGAGAAGGCCCGTCGCCAGCGGCTGAAGCCCCGCCACCAGGGCCGAGATCCCGGCCGGAAGCCCGTGCTTGACCGCCCAGAACACGCCTCCGAGATAGAACCCGTGCAGGAGAACACCGGCGATCATGCTGTTGCGCCAGTCGCTCCACTGGCGCGGCCAGGAGACCCGCGCCACCACGACGATGACGGCCAGAACGAGGGTGGCCAGTACATAGCGCACGAACAGGAACGTCAGCGGCTCGGCATGGGGCGCCACGAGGCGCGCCACGATGAAGCCGGTGGCCCAGATGAGCACGAAGAGCGGCGGCGCGAGGCGGGCGAAAAGGGTCGGGCTCATGGCGGGACGTGGAACGATACCGTAAGAGAGGAATGGCCTTGTAGGCCCGAGCCGCATCCTTTGTCGATGCATCCAGCCTCATCCAAACGTCGCCCTCAGGGTCACGGCAAAGTGGCCCGACTCCCCGAGACCTGATACGAGACATTTCCTTGCCCTCGACCCCTGCCGCACCATCTCCAGCCTCCTGGAGACCTCGCTGTTGAACCGCCTTCGCCTCTGGCTCGAACTCGTCGCCATCGCGTCCACCCGCTTCGTGCTGCACGATGCCTGGGCGATTGCGAGCCATATCGCCCTCTCGGTGCTGACCTCGATGTTCCCGTTCCTCATCCTGGTCACGGCGCTGGCGAGCCTGTTCGGCACCGGGACCCTGGCGGACGAGGTGGCGGACATCATCCTTGAGGCCTGGCCGCGGGAGATCGCCGGTCCCATCGCGGGCGAGGTGCACACCATCCTCTCGGTCAAGCGCAGCGACGTGGTGACGCTGGGCCTCGTGCTCGCGCTTTATTTCGCATCGAGCGGCGTGGAGAGCCTGCGGGTCGGGCTCAACCGCGCCTATGGGGTGCGCGAGACCCGCGCCTGGTGGCTGACGCGGCTCGAATCCATCGCCTTCGTGATCGCCGGCGCCCTCATGCTGATGGCGCTCGCCCTGCTCGTGGTGCTCGGCCCCTTCCTCTGGCGCATCGTGCTCAACTGGGTGCCGGCGCTGCAACCCTTCGATGGGCTCATTGCATTCCTGCGGATCGGGGTGGCGAGCACCGTCATCGTGGTGGGCCTGCTCCTCGCCTACAAGCTCATCCCGTCAGGGCGGCGGAGCTTCCGCGCCGTGTTGCCGGGCGTGGGCGTGACGCTGGTGCTTTGGCTCCTCGGCGGCTTCGCCTTCAGCTGGTATCTCGCGTTCTACCCGGGGGCCTATGCCTCCACCTATGGGGGGCTCGCCACCGCCATGGTGGCGCTGATCTTCCTCTATACGCTCTCCGCCATCTTCCTGTTCGGCGGGGAACTGAACGGCACCATCATCCTGGCCAAGCGCCGCCGGCTCGGCAAGGAGCCGAAGCCCGAGCACCTGAACGACGTGATCGCATTGCCGTAACGGGGCGCCCGTCCATGCTCAGGGAGTCAGGATCGCCATCAGCACGAGCCCGAACAGGCCGATGGCGGCGATGCCGATGAGGCTGAGCCAGGGGTACTTGCTTCCACGGTCGGGGTCCAAGAACCGGTCTCCCTTCACGCGCCGAGGGTGACGATCCAGAGGCAGAGCCCGAGACCCACGACCACGGCGAGCCAGTTGAGCGAACGATCGAAGACCAGGTTCCAGGAGGCCGGAACGGCCTGGGCGAGCTTCTTCTGCGGGGGGAGATCGACAGGCATGGTTCATGCTCCAAAGCCTGGACAGCTTCGAGACGCATGATGCGCCCAAAAGGGCAGCGGCCGACTAAGGAATCGCTGATGGATGAACCATACAGGACCAATGCGTCATTTGTAAGTGGAGCCGGCGTCCATGCGTTATGACCGATCTCCGCGATAGCTTCGTCAGATGATCGTCGAGCCGTCCGTTCTCACCCGCTCGTCCCCGATCTGGCGCACGAGCTTGTCGGCCTCCCTGGCGCCGACGCGGATGCGCACCAGGGTCCATTCCTTGTCCGATTTCCACATGCGGAACGAGAGCATGAACCCATCGCCGTCCTTCTGGGCATCGGCATGGGTGGCGTCGGGCAGGTCATAGGGGCCGAGGCCATCGAAGGTGATCTGTCCCACGGTGTTCTCCGGTCACGAGGATCGAGAACCCAACGGTTGAAAGCCTGACGGGTTCGGGTTCGGCCGTTTCGCCCCAAATGAAAACGGCCGGGCACGTGCCCGGCCGCATCTTCTCGCGATGATGTGAGGATCAGCTCACGATCTTGTACTTCACGAAGCCTTCCGGCGCGTCGCCCATCTTCTCGACCTTGATGCCGGCCGGCTGGTAGTTGGCGGCGTTCGGGCCGGTGGTGAACGTCATGGTCACGCCGGCCGGAACCGCGAGCGACCAGGAGCCGTCGGCCTTCGGGGCCACTTCCTTCTTCTCGATGATGAAGCGCATGATGGCGTCGCGCGTCAGGTCCGGCGCCTCGAACACGATGGTGGAGCCGTCGGCGCCCGGGAAGTTGCCGCCGCCGCCGGCGCGGTAGTTGTTGGTCACCACGAGGAACTGCTGGTCGTCCGTCACGGGCTTGCCGTTGTGGGTCAGGTCCTTGATGCGGCGGGCATCGGGGTTCACCACCTTGCCGTTGTCGTCGTAGCGAGCGGGCTGCGTGGGATCGATCTTGTACTGCACGCCGGCGATGACGTCGAAGTTGTAGGCCGGGAACTTGGGATTGATGAGATCCTGCTCGCCGCCCTTGGCCACGTCGATCTGGTTGTAGATGCCGGCCGAACGCTCGAGCCACTCGCGCACCTGGGCGCCGGTGATCTTCACCACGCGGATCGTGTTCGGGTAGATGTAGATGTCCGCCATGTCCTTGATGGCGAGCGGGCCCGGCTTGATTTCCGTGAAGTAGTTCGGGCCGCCGCGGCCGCCGGCCTTGAAGGGAGCGCCCGCGGAGAGGATGGGCAGGTCCTTGAAGGCCGAGGCCTTGAGCTGATCGGCCACGTACCAGGCCTGCGCCTCGGTCACGAGCTTCACGGAGGCGTCGTCCGACACGAGCGAGTAGTAGGAGTGGATCGGCACCGCCGTCGTGCCGACGGGCTCGCGCACGTATTTCAGCGTCGCCTCATGGCCTTCCTTGGCGGCCGCCATCACGGCCGCGTCGGATTCCACCTTGGCCACGACCTTGCGGTCGACGCGGTCGTAGATCGGGCGCGCCTCGGTGCGGAAGTTCGCAACCTTCCAGGCATTGCCTTCCTTGGTCAGTTCGAGATCGACGAGGCCCAGGTGGCTGCCCCAGAAGCCGGCCATGACGGCGGGCTTGCCGTGCAGCGTGCCCTTCTGCGCGTCGACGCCCGGAATGTTGTTGAATTCCTTGCCGCCCGGGAACGTGAAGTGCTGGTGGCCGGTGAGGATCACGTCGATGCCCTCGACCTTGGCCAGATGTAGGGCCGCGTTCTCTTCGCCGCCCTTGCGCTCGCCGCCGGCGATGCCCGAGTGGCAGAGCGCCACGACGATGTCGGCCCCGGCCTTCTTCAGGTCAGGCATATGCTTGTTGGCCGCGTCCACGATGTCGATGGTGGTTGCCTTGCCGTCGAGATGCGACTTGTCCCACTGGACGATCTGCGGCGGCACGAAGCCGATCACGCCGACCTTGATCGTCTGCTTGGCGCCGGCCTCGTCGGTGAACTCGCGGTCCAGCACGATCCAGGGCTTCTGCAGGGTCTCGCCATTGGCCTTCAGCACGTTGGCGCAGACCAGCGGGAATTTCGCCGTGCCCATGGCGTTCTGCAGGAACTCGAGGCCGTAGTTGAACTCGTGGTTGCCCAGCGTGCCGGCATCGTAGTTCAGCTCGTTCATGGCGGCGACCATGGGATGCACGTCGCCCTTCTTCATGCCGCGGCGATAGGCGATGAAGTCGCCCAGCGGCGAGCCCTGGATCAGGTCGCCGTTGTCGAACAGCATGGTGTTCTTGGCTTCCGCACGGGCACCCTTCACCAGGGTGGCGGTGCGGGCGAGACCCACCGTGTCGTCGGCCGCGTCGCGGTAGTAGTCGTAGGGGAAGACATTCACGTGAAGGTCCGTGGTCTCCAGGATGCGGAGCTTCACGACCGGGCCGGCAGCCCAGCTGACCCCGGACATTCCGGTGAGAGCGGCAGCGGCCACGCCGGTCTGCAGGACGCGGCGGCGGGTGATGGATTGGGTCATGATCTTCCCTTTGGTCTTGTTGTGCAGTGAAACTTAATTCGCCTCTACACGACAGAAGCACAGGTTTTGTGACAGAATCAATATAGCTGGCAAAGGAGACGCCCAATTAGTTTTGACGCAAGCTCCCTCTCCCAAACGGGAGAGGGGTAACAGAGCGTCAGCCCCTCAGCGCCTCGTCGAGGTCGCGGTAGAGATCCTCGACATCCTCGATGCCGGTGGACAGGCGCAGGAGATCCGGCGGGCAGGGGGTGCCCGGCCCCTCGATGGAAGCGCGGTGCTCAATCAGGCTCTCGACGCCGCCCAGCGACGTCGCCCGCTTCCACAGGCCTACCCGCGCCGCCGTGCGGATCGCCGCGGCCTCGCCTTCACTCACCTGGATCGACAGCATGTAGCCGAAGCCGTTCTCCATCTGCCGGGCGGCGATGTCGTGGCCGGGATGCTGCGGCAGGCCGGGATAGAGCACGCGGGCCACCTTCGGGTGCGCGGCGAAGCGTTGCGCGAGGTCGAGGGCGCTCTTAGCCTGGGCTGCCGTGCGCACATGGAGCGTGCGCATGCCGCGCATCAGGAGATAGGCCTCGAACGGCCCGAGGATCGCGCCCTGCATCTTGCGGATATTGGCCACCCGCGCCCAGAACGCGTCAGCCTTGGCGCCCGCGAGAGCGCCTGCCACCACGTCGGAGTGGCCGTTCAGCACTTTCGTCGCCGCATGCATGACGATGTCGGCGCCGAGGTTGAGCGGACGGGTGTGGATTGGCGAGGCGGTGGTGGAATCCACGGCCAGTCGCGCGCCGGCCGCGTGCGCAATTTCGGCGGCGCCGGCGATGTCCGTGATGGTCCAGAGCGGGTTGGAGGGCGTCTCGATCCAGACCAGCTTGGTCTCGCCAGGCTTCACGGCTTGGCGCAGGGCGTCGAGGTTGTCGGTCTCGACGAAATTGACCTTGAGGCCCCAGCGGACGGCCTCAGTCATCAGCCAACTGCGCAGGGCCCAGTACATGACCTTGGAGGCCACGATGTGGTCGCCCGGATCGAGGGCCTGGAACACGGCGGTGGCGGCTGCCATGCCGGACGAGAACAGCAGCGCGCCGGCCTCGGCCTCCTCCAGCATGGCCAGCACTTCCTCGGCCTCGCGGATGGTGGCATTGTCCGGCCGGCCATAGACGAAGCCGGACGAATAGGCATTGTCCTCATCGCGGATATAGGTGGTCGCCACATGGATCGGCGGCACGACCGCCTTGGTGATCGGATCCACATGGCCCATGGCCTGAGCGGTCAGGCTGCGCTTCGACCATGGGGAACGCGATGACGACATGGGGAACCTCCGGCAAGCGTGACGGTTGCGTCACGAGAGAAATGACGCAACGTCCTTAAAGGGAATTCGGGGATGCATACAGATCAAACTGCGACGGGGAGCCATGCAATGGCGCCATTGCCACGGTTCCTGGTGGCGGTGCTGCCGGTGGTGGCGGTGGCGGTGTCGGCAAGCCTCATCACGCAGCCGAACATCCTTGCCTGGTATGCGGGCCTCCAGAAACCCGGCTTCACGCCGCCGAACTGGGCCTTCCCGGTCGCCTGGACGATCCTCTACGCGATGATGGCCTATGCGCTCTGGCGCATCCTCTCGCTGCCCGCGAACCGGCCCGGCCGCAGGGCTGCGATCGTGGCGTTCTTCGTGCAGCTGGTCTTGAACGGGACGTGGTCGTTCGCGTTCTTCGGCGGCAAAAGCCCCGCGGCCGGCCTCGTGGTCATCGCGGCCCTGATCGTGGCGATCCTCGCGACAATCCGCACCTTCTGGAGGCTCGACCGCACGGCAGCCGGGCTGCTCGTGCCCTATCTCGCCTGGGTGGCTTATGCGGCCCTGCTCAACGGGACGATCTGGCGGCTGAACGCTTAGCCTTGCTTCGCCCTCACCGTCATGGCCGGGCTTGTCCCGGCCATCCCGATGCTGTGACACTCAGCGCTTTTCCTAATCGAGATCACCGGCACAGGGCCGGTGATGACGGGGAGACTAAGTCTTCAGCAGCCTCTCAGGACGAGAGCCGTATATTTTGAAGCGCGCTATTCCGGCTTGTCGAACAGATCCGGGTCCTTGTCGTGGTGATCGAGGACGCCGACGAAAGGCAGCTGCCGGTAAGAGTGGGCCACGTCCATGCCGTAGCCGATCACGAACACGTCCGGGCAGGTGAAGCCCACGTAGTCCGGGTGGATCTGCACGGCGCGCTTGCCGGGCTTTTCCAGCAGCACGGCGGTCTTCACGCTCTTGGCGCCGCGCGCCATGAGCAGATCCTTGGCGAAGGTGACGGTGCGGCCGGATTCAAGAATGTCGTCCACGAGCAGCACGTCGCGCCCGCGCACGTCGCTTTCGATGTCGCGCAGGATGGTGACGTTGCCGGTGGAGACCGTTCCGTTCAGGTAGCTCGACAGGTGCACGAACTCGACCTGGGGCGCGAGCCCGGACCGATGCAGGGCGCGGATCAGGTCCGCGGCGAACATGAAGCTGCCCTTGAGGATCGCCACGACGAGGAGGTTTTCGGGCTTGGCGGCCGCGATCTCCTGGGCCAGCGCCTCGTTGCGCTTGGCGATGGTATCTTCGTCGAAAAGAACCCGGATGCGGTGGGCAGTGCTCATCATGATCGTCCAGAAAAGAAATATTAGGCTCTCAAAGCCGCCCCTTCACGACCATGCTTGGTTCGGGATGTCAAACGGAGTTGGTTGTTTTTCGGGCGAATCCCTGAACACCAGTGTCATTCCCGGCCGTAGCGAAGCGGACGGGAAGGGAATCCCTAGCGCACTGCGTGTGAGTGGATCCCCTTCCCTCGCTACGCTCGCCGGGGATGACACCCTCCGCGTCATGGCCGGGCTTGTCCCGGCCATCTCGATCATGAAAAGCGCGACGCCTCTCCAATCGGGATCACCGGCACAAGGCCGGTGATGACAGGGGTGTTATTGATTGGCCTCCTGCGGCACTATCCCGCGAGAGCCTCGCTTCCCGTTACACTCCTGCAAGTTTATGGCTTGCTAACCATAACCGGGTGATAAGGAAGCGAATCGTGGACTTCTCCCGCCACAGGCCTGAAACGCTCAAGGATGGCTCGGACACGTTTGAAACCGCTCGATCACGACGATTATCACTACGATGAGAACACGGCGCCAGTCGTGCATTTCGAGAATGTGGGCGTGCGCTACGGCATGGGGCCCGAGGTCCTGCGCGACCTGACCTTCTCCATCGAGCCCAACTCCTTCCAGTTCCTCACCGGCCCGTCGGGCGCCGGCAAGACGACGCTGCTGCGCCTCATCCTGCTCTCGGTGAGACCGACCCGCGGCCTGATCTCCATGTTCGGCGAGGACGTCTCCCGCATCTCGAAGGACGAGCTGACCGCCTTGCGCCGTCGCATGGGCGTGGTGTTCCAGGACTTCCGCCTGCTCGATCACCTGACCACCTACGAGAACGTGGCCCTGCCGCTGCGGGTGCAGGGCAAGGAGGAGGCGAGCTACCGGGCCGAGGTTGTCGAGCTGCTGCGCTGGGTAGGCCTCGGCGACCGCATGCACATGCTGCCGCCCGTGCTCTCTGGCGGCGAGAAGCAGCGCGCGGCCATCGCCCGCGCGCTCATCGTGCGCCCCGACCTGCTGCTTGCCGACGAGCCCACCGGCAACGTGGACCCCTCGCTCGCCCGCCGCCTGCTGCGCCTCTTCATCGAACTCAACCGGCTCGGAACCTCGGTGGTGATCGCCACCCACGATTTCAGCCTCATGGATCAGCTCGACGTGCGCCGCCTCGTGCTCGGCGACGGCCGGCTGCACATCGACGAGTGAGCCGGATGAGCGCTTCCCCGCAACCGCGCCTCAAGAAGGCTGCCGCTCCGGACGGGCAGAAACGCTCCCTGCCCGCCTCGTTGAGCCGGAACGCCCCCCTCGTGCCGGTGGACTCGGCCGGCGGCCAGGCGCTCGCGGCCGTCATCGCAATCCTCACCTTCCTGGCGGCCCTGTGCGCCGGCGGCGCGGAGCTTGTCGCGGCCTCTTCCGCCCAGTGGCGTTCCGAGATTGCCCGCGAGGTCACGATCCAGATCCGTCCCAACGCCCAGCGCTCCATCGACCAGGATGTCGAACGCGCTGTGGCGCTGGCCCGTCAGGCGCCGGGGGTCGAGGCGGCCCAGGCCTTTACCAAGGAGGAATCCGAGCGCCTGCTCGAGCCGTGGCTCGGGACCGGTCTCGACTTCAACGACCTGCCGGTGCCTCGCCTGATCGTGATCAAGATCCGGGAGGGCGCGAAGCCGGATTTCAGCACCTTGCGGCAATTCCTGCAGCGGGACGTGCCGGGGGCGACCCTCGACGACCACGCCCTCTGGGTCTCGCGGCTCTCCACCATGGCCAACACCATCATCGGCGTCGGCGTGTTCCTGGTCAGCCTGGTGCTGGTCGCGGCGGGGCTTGCCGTCATCTTCGCCACCCGGGGCGCCATGGCGAGCAACCGGGAGGTGGTGGACGTGCTCCATTTCGTCGGCGCCAACGACGACTTCATCGCCAAGGAATTCCAGCGCCGCTTCTTCCGGCTCGGGCTGCGCGGAGCGGCCATCGGGGCAGGCGGCGCCATGGTCCTGACCCTGATCCTGGGGCTCGTGACCCGCTCCTGGCGGGCAAGCCCCACGGGGGACCAGATCGAGGCTCTGTTCGGCGCCTTCACGATCAGCTGGCGGGGCTATGCGATTGTGGTGCTGATCGCACTCTTCGTGGCCGTCATCACGGGCATCGTGTCGCGCCTGACCGTGAGACGCTTTCTTAACGAGAATGGTTGATAGTGAGAGTTAACAAGGAAAAAGCGGGCTGCCTCTCCATTGCCGCAATCTCCACTATCCTCGTCCAGAATGACCTCGCGAACGCAGAGTTGGGTTGCGCCGGACGCCATGGACACCACGGAAGCCGTAGGCTGGGGCTGGACGATGCCGGAATCGCCTAGGGTTCCCGCCCGGCGGTCGTGGGCGCGTCGCGTCCTGGGCCTGGGCTTCTGGACCGCGACATGTGCCGCCCTCATCGGCTTTCTGGGCTTTCTCGCTTTCGTCTATAGGCTCGACCGGTCGGAGCAGCGGCCGGAAACCCGGGCCGACGGCATCGTTGCGCTCACCGGCGGTGCCCAGCGCATCGGCGATGCCATCGACCTCCTCGACAAGGGCTATGCCAAGCGCCTCCTGATCTCGGGCGTCAACGAGAACACCAGCCGCGACCAGATCGCCCGGCTCAATCCCGGCCAGCGGCGCCTGTTCGATTGCTGCGTGGATCTCGACTACCGGGCCCGCAACACCATCGGCAATGCCATCGAAACCCGGCGCTGGGCCGAAAAGAACGGCTTCGACACCATCATCGTGGTGACCTCGAACTACCACATGCCCCGCACCCTGGCGGAGCTCGACCACGCCCTGCCGAACCTGCAGAAGATCCCCTACCCGGTTGCGGCGACCATCGACCCGCACGACTGGTGGCACAACCCGGCGGTAGCCCGGGTGATCTTCACCGAATACCTGAAGTTCCTGGCCGTCTGGGTGCGCACCCACCTGGAGGACGATCCGGAGCGCTCCTCGGTGGCCCACCTCATCAGCGGCGGGTCCCCGGTCAAGAAGCAGCTGATCGCGGAACCTCTCTGGCGCTAGACCCCTGGCGAAAACCCTCTATGGTGAGCGCCCCGGAGCCTCTTGCTCCGCTTTTCCGCTTCAAGACGCCATGCTGATCCTCCGCTCACTGCTGTTCAACGTCGCCTTCTACGCCAACCTGATCCTGTGGCTGTTCCTGCTGATCCCGGGCCTCCTGGCGCCGCGCCGGACCTTCATGGAAATGGTCAAGCTCTGGGGCCGCACGTCGATCTGGCTCCTGCGGGTCATTGCCGGCGTCAGGGTCGAGATCACCGGCCGTGAGAAGATCCCGCCGGGCGGGGCGCTGGTGGCGGCCAAGCACCAATCGTTCCTCGAGACCTTCGCCATCGTGACGATCCTCGACGATCCCACCTACATTCTGAAGCGGGAGCTGATGTGGATTCCGATCTTCGGCTGGCATCTGGCCAAGGCTCGCTGCGTCCCGGTGAACCGCAAGGCCGGCACGGTCGCCCTGGTTCAGATGACCCAGCGGGCGAAGGAAGAGGCCCAGCACGGGCGCCAGATCATCATCTTCCCCGAGGGCACCCGCCGCCCGCCGGGGGCGCCGCCGGCCTACAAGTACGGCGTGGCGCATCTTTACCAGAACCTCGGCTTTCCCTGCATTCCGATCGCCCTGAACGCCGGGCTCTACTGGCCGCGCCGCCAGTTCATCCGCCGCCCCGGCACGGTGCGTATCGAGGTGCTCGATCCTATCCCGCCGGACCTGCCGCGCGATGAATTTTTCCAGCGGGTTCAAGCCGAGATCGAGACGGCCTCGAACCGGCTCTACGAAGAGGGTCGGCAGGAGCTCGGCCTCAGTCCTGCGTCGCCGTCCGAAGCATCGCTGTCGAAGGCGTAACAACCACTTCATCTCGTCATGGCCGGCCTTGTGCCGGCCATCTCGTTTTGAAGCGTGCCGCGCCTTTCGAGTCGGGATCACCGGCACAAGGCCGGCCATGACGTGGAGGGTGTCATTCCCGGCGAGCGTCAGCGAGGGAAGGGAATCCATGGCTCAGCGCGTGTGAATGGATCCCCTTCCCGCACTGCGTGCGCCGGGGACGACGAAACCCTTCAAAAACCCGCAAAACCCAAGCCCTGCCAAGCTTTCATCAACCTTGACGACTCACTTGCTCGTTCTTACATATAAGAACATATGGCGAACAAACGAACCATATCCTGGAACGCGGCCATGCGGGATCTCCGCAACGACCGAATGCGGAGGGCTGGTGTGCGCGAGGAAAGGCTACGGGCGACCGCAGGGCTTCGCTCCTCTTCCACCTTGAGTTCCTGGCGCGGCCGTTCGGGCCGGCGCTACATCGTCGGCGTGCATCCTCTCAACGAGGCGGAGCTGCTCGACGTCACCGACGCCGTGATCCTGGCAGTCAAGCGGGACCGGGACGGGACCGGCATGGTGGTTGATGCCGCCATGGCCGCATCCGAGCCGGCCGAGCACACCCGCATGCGCTGGCTCGCCAAAGTGCAGGCATCGGGCGCCACCGAGCTTCACATCCATCGCTTGGCCGAAACGGACGAGGATCGCCGCGCGATCTTCGAGGATCTGCGCGAAGACGAGACTCAGGCCTCCTGATCCAACGCATCCAGGATCTTGTGCAGCAGCGGGTCGACCACGCTCATGCCGATGAGATGATCGTAGGTGTTGCGCACGTAATCCGGGTTGCGCCCGGACACCCCGTTGCCCTGCCGGACATGCTTCAACACGTCCTCGAAGGACAGGCGCCCCGCATATTGCCCGTGATAGCGATCGACCACATAGGCCAGGGCGCGGACCCGGCGGCCATCGGCCAGCCGCACCGGCAGACGGCGCTCCAGATAGACGGCGGTGACCTGCTCGCGCTCGCGCAGGTATTGGATCGTGGCCTGAGCCTCCTCCGGGGCGACTTGGAAGGCCACGCCGTGGCACCGCCCGCCGCGGTCGAGACCGAGCACCAGCCCGGGATGCTCAGGGGTTCCGCGATGGACATGAGAGAAGACGCACAGCGAACGGTGATAGCCGTAGAGATGGGCATGCACGCGCTCGGTATAGGGAAAGCCCGGCCGCCACATGAGCGAGCCGTAGCCGAACACCCATAAATCCTCCGTGAGGTCGTCCATGTCACCCCGCCCGAACCTTGCCAGGTTCGCGCGCTACCAGTTACCAAGCGCCAACACAACAGGAGATCGCGCATGGATCAGGCCGCCCCGACGGGGAATGTTCGCCGCAGTCGCTTCTGGCTCTACACGCCCTTCGTCCTGCTGCTTCTGCTGGCCATCGCCTGGAGCGTCGCCTGGTTCGTGATCCGCAACCGCACCGCGGAGGCGCTGGACGGCTGGCTCGCCGCGGAAGCGCGCGCGGGTCGGGAATGGACCTGCGCGGACCGCAGCATTGTGGGCTATCCGTTCCGCATCGAGGTGATCTGCAACGCGCTCGACTTCAAGCGCGGTGCCGTGACGGCCTCCTTCGGTCGCACCGAGGCGGTGGCGCAGGTCTATCAGCCCCGCCGAATCATCACAGAGGTAGCCGGTCCCCTGAAGGTTACGGACGGAACCGTGACGGTGCAGGGCAGCTGGGATCTGCTGCAGGCCAGCGTCAATGCCTCGCAGACCGGATTGCAGCGCGTGTCCATTGCCGCCAATGCCCCGAAGGTGACCGTCACCGGCCTGCCGGCCGGCGAAGTGACCGGATCCGGCAAGCGTCTGGAGCTCCATGTCCGGCCCAATCCTTCGCGGGCGGCCGAACAGGCGCGCGACGTGGCGGCCTCCGTGACGGAGGCGCGCATTCCCCTTCTCGATGCTTTTATCGGCGGTGCCGAACCGACGAACCTCAACGCGGACGTCACGGTCACGCAAGCCGATGGTTTCAAGGGCGGCACCATTGCGGACGAGATGGAGCTGTGGCGGAAAGCCGGCGGCAAGCTCGACATCCTGATGCTCTCAGCCACCAAGGGCACGCGCCAGATCGAGACCAAGGGCGAGCTGCGCCTCGACGAGCAGCACCGGCCGGCGGGTCAGATCAACGTGGCGGCTGCAGGCCTCGACGGTCTTCTCGGCAATCTGACGGGCGGGCGGCTCGGCGGCAATCTGTTGGGCATGCTGCTGGGACAGAATCCGCGCGCCAATGCGGCTCAGCCGAACGCCAAGCCGCAGCTCGCCTCCCTGCCGCCGTTGCGGCTTGAAAACGGCTTTCTCGCCATGGGGCCGTTCGTGATCCCGAACGTGAGGCTGCTGCCGCTTTACTGAGGGCTTTTCCGCCGCGCCATCACCGGCCTTGTGCCGGTGATCTCGATGCGAGGGGTGAACCCACTGTCATTCCGGGGCGGCTCGTAAGAGACGAGCCCGGAATCCATAACCGCTAACGTTACAGAAAGAGGCGCGACGCCGATCGCTCTGTTTTGAAGCGTCGTGGTTATGGATTCCGGGCTCTCGCTGCGCTCGCCCCGGAATGACAGCGGAGATGTCGTCTACCAACAAAGGTGCCGCCTTAGGCCTTGTCCTCACGCCTCCGGCCGAAATCCGGCTCCGGGGTTTCCTGGCCTGACGAGATGATGCCGCGGCGGATGGCGCGGGTGCGGGTGAAGAGATCGAAGAGCTTGTCGCCCTCGCCCCAGCGGATGGCGCGGGCGAGCAGGGCGATGTCTTCGTTGAGGCGTCCCAGCATCTCCAGCACGGCCTCGCGGTTGTGCAGGAAGACGTCGCGCCACATGGTCGGGTCGGAGGCCGCGATGCGGGTGAAATCGCGGAAGCCGCCGGCCGAGAACTTGATCACCTCGCCCTGCGTGACCGTCTCCAGATCCGCCGCCGTGCCGACGATGTTGTAGGCGATCAGATGCGGCACGTGGCTGGTGATGGCGAGCACAAGGTCATGATGCTGCGCGCTCATGACCTCCACGTTGGAGCCCATGGCCTCCCAGAAGGCGCGCACGCGCTCGACCGCCACCTCGTCCGTGCCCTCGGGCGGGGTGAGGATGCACCAGCGATTGTGGAAGAGCGTCGAGAAACCCGCGTCAGGCCCCGAATGCTCCGTACCGGCCACCGGATGGGCCGGCACGAAATGCACGCCGTCCGGCAGGTGCGGCTGCACCTGCGCCACCACGGACGCCTTCACCGACCCCACATCCGATACGATGCAGCCGGGCTTCAATCCCGACCACATGGCTTCCGCCACCTTGCCGCAGACGCCGACCGGCACGCAAAGGATCACGAGATCCGCATCCCGCACGCCGGCCGCCACGTCGGTGGTCGCCTCGTCGGCGATGCCGAGCTCCCGCACCCGCGCCACCACGGCTTCGCTCGCATCGACCGCAACGATGGTGCGGGCGAGATTGAGATGCCGGGCCGCGCGGGCAATCGACGAGCCGATCAGCCCAAGGCCGACGAGGGCGACGCGCTCGACGAGCGGCGTATCGCGCGGGGGGCCGAGACGCTCAGGCATTCTTGCCACCGAGAAAATCGCGCAACGCCGCCACGACGAGGCCGTTCGCCTCCTCGCTGCCGACGGTCAGGCGCAAGGCATCGGGTAGGCCATAGGCCTCGACCTGGCGCAGGATGAGACCGCGTGAGGAGAGGAAGCTATCGGCCTCCTTCGCCGTCCGGCCGGCTTCCTGCGGGAAATGGACGAGCAGGAAATTGCCGACGCTCGGCGTCACCTTCAGGCCGAGCGCCTCGATCTCGCGGGTGAGCCAAGCAAGCCAGCGCTCGTTGTGCTCGATGGCCTTTGCGATATGCGCCTCGTCCTGGATCGCCGCGATGCCGGCGGCGATTGCCGGGCCGCTCACGTTGAACGGGCCGCGGATGCGGTTGATCGCATCCGCGATGTGGGGAGGCGCCACCATCCAGCCGAGACGCAGATTGGCAAGTCCGTAGATCTTCGAGAAGGTGCGGGTCATCACCACGTTCTCGGAGGTGGCGACCAACTCCAAGCCCGCCTCGTAATCGTTGCGGCGCACGTATTCCGCATAAGCCGCGTCGAGCACCAGCAGCACATGCGGCGGCAGCCCTGCATGCAGGCGCTTGACCTCGTCGAAGGGAATGTAGGTGCCGGTCGGGTTGTTGGGGTTGGCGAGGAAAACGATCTTGGTCCGGTCCGTCACCTTCTTGAGGATCGCGTCGACGTCGGTGCGCAGATCCTTCTCCGGCGCCACCACCGGCGTGCCGCCGGCAGCCTGGATCGCGATGCGGTAGACGAGGAAGCCGTGCTCGGTGAAGATGCCCTCGTCGCCCGGGCCTACATAGGCGTTCGTGATCAGCGACAGCAATTCGTCAGAGCCTGTGCCGCAGACGATGCGGTTCGGATCGAGCCCGTAGCGGGCCGCAATCGCCTCGCGTAGTTTGGTGGCGGCGCCGTCCGGGTAAAGCTCGAGATGATCGAAAGTCCGGATCGCTTCCATGGCCTTCGGTGAGGGGCCGAGCGGCGTCTCGTTCGAGGAGAGCTTATGGATCTTGGCAACCCCTGCGGCCTTGCTCTTGCCGGGCACATAGGCGTCGATCTGCATCACGCCGGGACGGGGTTGGGGACGAACGGACATATTCATTTCCTAAGGATCGATCAAACGGGACAGGCTCTAGCGCAGGTCGGGGTTCATTTCACGTGGAAACGTTCGGAATGGCTGCCGACCTCGGCCAGTTGGGCGAGGCTGGCGCCTGCCTTGGTCAGGGTCTCGTGCAGCTGCGCCGGCTCGACGGCGCCGGGAACGGCAATGAGTTCCGACAGGCCATGGGCATCGGCGGCGCTCGCCACCACCTCGCCGCCGAGGCGGACGAGCGCCTCGTTGGCGCCCCGGTGCCAGCGCTCGAACTGGGCGGCATAGAGCACCACGTCACGCACGGCGGCGTCCACCAGGGGTTTCGAGATCACGAAGACCGGGGTGCCGGCCGGATGGTCGGGCCGCTCGATGAAGGGCAGGCGGGCGATGACCTTCGGGCGCTCCCGGTCGGCCAGCGTGCGCCACCAGGCGCCGCTCGTCGCCCCCTGGTCGAGGCGGAAGATGCCGAGATCGCCCCCGGAGGAGGCCACCGCCTCGATCACCGCCGCAGCGCTGGGATGGGTCACATACGGCACCGTGAAGCCGAAATGGAACCGGGCCGAGTCCCGCATGGGCGCGTCGCCCCCGGACACGTCAGCATGAACGGAATAGTTCGACTGCACATAGGTGAAGGTGCCGATGATCACCCGCCAGATGCTCTCCACCGTGTCGAGCGGCAGCAGGCCCTCGTGGCGCTCGGCCAGGGCCTTCATCATCGAGGCCTCGCGGCCCGGGCGGAAAGCCGAGGCAATGCCCGTCTTCGAGGCCTTCTTGGAGGCGATCAGCCGGTCGATGATGGTGCCGCGCTCCATGAGCAGCCGGTGCATCGCCTCGTCGAGGCGGTCGATCTCCTGGCGGAGTTCGGCAAGGGCAGGCGCGGGCTTCTCGGCGGACATGGGCGGAATCCTCAGGGAGAGGCTCTTCTTTGACGGCTTTGGCCGGGCTTGTCATCTCCGATTGCGCAATGGGTTTGAGCCAGCACCTTGGGGCCCGCAGCTTGCGCTGCGAGCCTGAAGGTCAGTCGAGGGTGGTGCGTTGGGCAGCCCGGCTCGATGCTATGGTGTGGAAGGTGAGAGCCAGACTGCTCGTCACGCGCGGTTTGTTTCAGCGGACCTGGATCGTGCCAGGATCGGCCACCCGCGATCGCAGGCTTGCGAGACCTGCGGCGGGACCGCTCCTCACCCCGCATCTGCGACGCCTCGCGAGCGCGCCCCTCGTCGGGCGAGGATGTCCATAGCTATAGCCCAGCTTAGAGCAATAGTCAAGAACAAAATAAGAACACGAACTCGTCTTCCCTCTCCCCTTCAGCGGGAGAGGGTGGCCTGCGTAGCAGGTCGGGAGAGGGGTCGCGCTCAGCCGGACTGCCCCTCTCCCGGCTCACTTGCGTTCGCCACCCTCCCCCGCAAAGGGGGGAGGGTTCGCGCGCCTCATCGGGAACGACGGGAGAGGCGTTATGTTCGTTGACGCAACTGCCGCCCCGCAGTACCGGTTGTTCGAAAGAACGAACGTTTCCGCTGAAATATGTCCTTTGCCCCCCTTGTCTCCGAACCGCGAAACCAGGTCGACGATCCGTCGAGCCTGGTCATGCGCTTTGGCCCGGACGAGCCCCTGATGATGGATGCCGGGATCGCGCTCGCGCCCTGGCAGATCGCCTACCAGACCTACGGCACGCTGAACGCCGAGAAGTCCAACGCGGTCCTGATCTGCCACGCGCTCACCGGCGACCAGCATGTGGCGAACGACAACCCGGTGACGGGCAAGCCCGGCTGGTGGCTGACCATGGTGGGACCGGGCCGGCCGGTGGACACCAACCGGTTCTTCGTGATCTGCGCCAACGTGATCGGCGGCTGCATGGGCACCACGGGCCCGGCCTCGATCAATCCGGCCACGGGCCAGCCCTACGCGGTCGATTTCCCGGTCGTGACGATTCCCGACATGGTGCGCGCGCAAGCCGCGCTGATCGACCGGCTCGGCATCGAGAAGCTGTTCTGCGTGGTCGGCGGCTCCATGGGCGGCATGCAGGTGCTGCAATGGGCCGTGAGCTATCCGGACCGGGTATTTGCCGCGTTGCCCATCGCCACCGCGGCCCGTCACTCGGCCCAGAACATCGCCTTCCACGAGGTCGGCCGCCAGGCCGTCATGGCCGATCCCGAATGGCGCGCCGGACGCTACCTGAACGAGGGGACGCGCCCCTCCAAGGGGCTGGCGGTCGCCCGCATGGGCGCGCATATCACCTATCTGTCCGAGGTCGCCCTGCACCGGAAGTTCGGGCGCAACTTCCAGGACCGGGCCGCCCCCACCTTCTCCTTCGATGCAGATTTCCAGATCGAGAGCTACCTGCGCTACCAGGGCATCGCCTTCGTGGAGCGGTTCGACGCCAATTCCTATCTCTACGTGACGCGGGCGATGGATTATTTCGACATCGCGGCCGAGCATGGCGGCTCGCTGGCCAACGCCTTCAAGGGCACTCCCACGCGCTTCTGCGTGATCTCGTTCACCTCCGACTGGCTGTTCCCCACCTCCGACTCGCGCGCCATCGTCCACGCACTCAATGCGGCGGCGGCGTCCGTCGCTTTCGTGGAGGTGGAGAGCGACAAGGGGCACGACGCCTTCCTGCTCGAGGAGCCCGAGATGTTCGCGGCCGCCCGCGGCTTCATCGATGCGGCCGCGCGGGTGCGGGGGATCGCATGAATCTGCCGACGACCCTGCCCCTCACCGACACGGAAAGCGGCCACCGCCTCGACTTCCTGCTGGTCGCCGACATGGTGGAGCCCGGCTCCCGCGTGCTCGATGTCGGCTGCGGCGACGGGGCGCTGCTCTCGCTCCTGCGCGACCGCAGGGGCGTCGACGGGCGCGGCATCGAGATTTCGCGGGAGGGCGTGAATGCCTGCCTCGCCAAGGGACTGCCGGTGATCCAAGGCGACGCCGACACGGACCTCGCCGATTATCCGGACGATGCCTTCGATTACGTGATCCTCTCGCAGACGATCCAGGCCACGCGCCAGCCCCGGGTGGTGCTGGAGCATCTGCTGCGCATCGGGCGCCGGGCCATCGTGTCCTTCCCGAATTTCGGCCATTGGCGGGTGCGCGTCGATCTCGGCTTGCGGGGCCGGATGCCCATGACCGAGAACCTGCCCTATTCCTGGTACGACACCCCCAACATCCATTTCTGCACCATCCGCGACTTCGTGGAGCTGTGCCGCGAGGTCGGCGCCCAGATGGAAAAGGCTGTGGCGCTCAATGCCGGCGGCCAGCCCATGCGCGTCACCCTGCCCTGGTGGGTGTGGAACCTGTTCGGCGACCAGGGGGTGTTTCTGCTGAAGCGGCGGTAACGTTCCAAGCACTGTCATTCCGGGGCGAGCGTAGCGAGAGCCCGGAATCCATAACCGCTAACGGTGCAAACAGAGGCGCAACGCTAATCGCGCTTTCCGGCAACCTCGTGTTTATGGATTCCGGGCTCCGCTATGCGGCCCCGGAATGACAGTGGGAGCAAGCTTACTCCCCGCCCTCCGCCAGCGGGTGCAGATCCCGCACCATGCTCTTGAGGCGCTCGTCCAGCACGTGGGTGTAGATCTGCGTTGTCGAGATGTCGGAATGGCCCAGCAATTCCTGCACCACGCGCAGGTCGGCGCCGTTCTGGAGCAGGTGGCTGGCGAACGCGTGGCGGAGCACGTGGGGGCTGACCTTGTCGGCGCGAAGGCCGGCCGCGCCGGCCACCGCCTTCAGGTCGCGGGCGAAGGCCTGGCGGGTCAGGTGGCCGCTTTCGCTGTCGGCCGGGAACAGCCAGGGGCCTTTGGCCTTCTTCTGCTCCTCCAGCAGGGCGAGATAGGTTCGCGCCGCCTCGCGGGCCGCGTCGGTGAGCGGCACCAGCCGCTCCTTGGCGCCCTTGCCTCGCACCACGAGAAAACGGTCGCGGGTCTTGGCGGCACTTTTCGGCAGGGCCATCAGCTCGGACACGCGCAGGCCCGTGGCATAGAGAAGCTCCAGCAGGCAGGTCATGCGCGCGGCCCGCAGGCGCTCAGGCTGCGTGGCCTGGGGATGGGTAATCCCCTCGGAGGCCACCTGCAGCAGGCGGTCGACCTCGGCGACGGACAGCACCTTGGGCAGCGCCCTGCCCCGCTTGGGCGCCGACACGGTGGCCGTCGGGTCGGCCGGGGCAAAGCCCTCCACGTAGAGGAACTTGTGGAACTGGCGCACGGCCGAGAGCCGGCGGGCGGCGGAGGACGCCTTCAGGCCCCGCTCTTCCAGGCTCGCCATGAAGCCCCGGACCGTGGTGGAGGTGGCGCTGTCGGGCTGGGCGCCTGCCTCGGCGAGGAAGCTCAGGTAATCGTCGAGGTCGCGCCGATAGGCATCGAGCGTGTTCTTGGAGGCGCCGCGCTCGGCGGCAAGCATGTCGAGGAAGAGGCTGGCCTGGCGGGCGCCGCTCATGAAGAGGAAGGCGGACGGCTGGTCTGGACCGGAACGCTGATCTCGCGCGGGTCGGGATCGACAAGGGTCGCCAAGGCGAACATGGCGGCAAAGCCAAGGCCTGCGAGAATGGCGACGACGAGGAGAAACCGAAAGAGCGTGGGCACCTGAGCCTCTTGAACCGTTAACCCGCTAGAACCATGCCAAGGCCCGGAAGGCAACCCCCTGTGTTCGGTTAAGTTTCGGAGGGCCGGAAGGTAACACCCTTGTGACAGGCCGACGCGCCCATGCTAGGACATGGAGCCATGAACAAAATCAGCCGCTTCAACTCGCTCGATGAAGCAGGCGGGCAAAACCAGGCAAGCCAGCGCGGCCATCCCATCAGCCGCCTGCTCGGCACGCGATCGCTTGTGCTCGTCGGCCTCATGGGCGCCGGAAAGAGCACCGTGGGCCGCAGGCTCGCGCAGGCGCTCAAGCTGCCTTTCCGTGACGCCGATCACGAGATCGAGGCCGCGGCCGGCATGACGATCCCCGAAATCTTCGCCGTTCACGGCGAGGAGCACTTTCGCGACGGCGAGCGCCGCGTGATCGCCCGCCTCCTGCAGGAGGGCCCCATCGTGCTGGCCACGGGCGGCGGCGCCTTCATGAACGAGGAGACCCGCGGGCGGATCGCCGAGCAGGGCATCTCGATCTGGCTCAAGGCCGATCTCGACGTTCTCATGCGCCGGGTGCGCAAGCGCTCGACCCGCCCCCTGCTGCAGAACCCGGATCCCGAGGGCACCATGCGCCGCCTCATGGACCTGCGCTACCCGGTCTATGCCACGGCCGACGTCACGATCGATTCCCACGAGGCTCCGCACGACAAGGTGGTTGCCGAACTCATCAAGGCCCTGCGCCATTGGTTCGAGCACGAACAGCAGGAGAGCGCCCGGACATGACGCTGTCATCCGCCAGGATGGACAACCCGTCCTTCATCACGGTGCCGGTGCCCCTCGGCGACAGGGCCTACGACATCCTGGTCGGGCGCGGCCTGATCGAGTCCGCCGGCGCACGCATTGCGGCCTTGGGCGCGCGCGCCGCCGCCATCGTGACGGACGACCATGTGGGCCCGCTCTATGCCGCCGCCCTGGCGGCTTCCCTTGAGGCTCAAGGGTTGCGCGTCTCCGTGACCACCCTGCCCCCCGGCGAGGCCACCAAATCCTATGCCAGCCTGGAGCGGGTCTGCGATGCGGTGCTGGCGGCAAAAATCGAGCGCGGCGATCTCGTCGTGGCGCTGGGCGGCGGCGTGATCGGAGACCTCGCAGGCTTTGCCGCGGCCGTGGTGCGCCGGGGCGTGCGCTTCGTGCAGGTGCCCACCAGCCTGCTCTCCCAGGTCGATTCCTCGGTGGGCGGCAAGACCGGCATCAACTCGCGTCACGGCAAGAATCTCGTCGGCGCCTTCCACCAGCCGAGCCTCGTGCTCGCCGACACGGCGCTGCTCGACACACTGCCGTTGCGTGAAATGCGCGCCGGCTATGCCGAGGTGGTGAAGTACGGCCTCATCGACGACGCGCGCTTCTTCGCCTGGTGCGAGGCGAACTGGCGTGGCGTCTTTGCCGGTGACCACGCGCGCGACGAGGCCGTGGCTCAGAGCTGCCGCGCCAAGGCGGCTGTCGTGGTGCGCGACGAGCACGAGAACGGCGACCGGGCTCTGCTCAATCTCGGCCATACCTTCGGCCACGCGCTCGAGAAGATCACGGCCTACGATTCCACACGCCTCGTGCACGGCGAGGGCGTCGCCATCGGGTTGGCGCTCGCCTTCCGCTTCTCCGCGTCCCTTGGGCTCAGCCCACAGGCGGACGCGGAGCGCGTCGAGGCTCATCTGAAAGCCGCTGGGCTCCCCACGCGCCTGTCCCAGGTTCCGGGAAGCTGCGGCACGGTCGACGAGCTGCTCGACGCCATGGCTCAGGACAAGAAGGTCAAGGGCGGCGCTCTGACCTTCATCCTGGCCCGGGGCATCGGCCGGAGCTTCATCGCGCCGGGCATCGCGGCCGACGAGGTTCGCACGTTCCTTGCAGGTGAGATCAGCGCATAAGGTCATGGTCGAAGAATCATCCGGCAATCTTTGGCTTGCAGCGGCGGTCGTCGTTTTCTGCCTTCTGCTCTCGGCCTTCTTCTCGGCGAGCGAGACGGCCTTCACGGCCGCCTCCCGCTCCCGCATGCTCGTGCTGGAGAGGGGCGGCGACAGGCGTGCCAAGCTGGTGAACCGCCTGCTCGAAATGCGCGAGCGCTTCATCGGCACGGTGCTGATCGGCAACAACATCGTCAATATCGGCGTCTCGGCCTTCGCCACGAGCGTGCTGGTGGCGATCTTCGGCGACGAGGGCGCGATCTATGCCACGGTGATCATGTCGATCCTGGTGATCGTGTTCGCCGAGGTGCTGCCGAAGACCATCGCCATTTCCTTCTCGGACCAGGCGTCCCTGTTCCTCTCGCGGCCCATGTCCTGGGTCGTGGCGCTCTTAGGGCCCCTGGCCATCGCCATCGAGCGCATGGTGCGCCTCATGCTGCGCCCCTTCGGCATCCGGATCGGCGAGAACACGCCGATCCTTTCCGCCAGCGAGGAGATCCGCGGCCAGGTGGCCCTGCTGCACAAGGAGGGCGGCGTCGCCAAGGCCGACCGCGACATGCTTGGCGGCCTGCTCGACCTCAAGGACCTGAGCGTCTCGGAGGTCATGGTCCACCGCACCAAGATGCGCACGATCAACGCGGATCTGTCGTCGGAAGAGATCGTGCGCGAGGTTCTCTCCTCGCCCTATACGCGCATGCCCCTGTGGCGCGAAAGCCAGGAGAACATCGTCGGCTTGCTCCACGCCAAGGACCTGCTGCGCGCGCTCGATGCGGTGGGCGGCGATGCGAGCAAGCTGAAGGTGGAGGCGATTGCGCTGGAGACCTGGTTCGTGCCCGACACCACGTCGCTTCGCGATCAGCTCAAGGCCTTTCTCGCCAAGAAGACGCACTTCGCCCTGGTGGTCGACGAGTACGGCGAGGTGATGGGCCTCATCACCCTCGAGGACATCCTCGAGGAGATCGTCGGCGACATCAAGGACGAGCACGATCTCTCCGTGCAGGGCGTGCGGCCTCAGCCCAACGGCTCGGTGAACGTGGACGGGGGCGTGCCGATCCGCGACCTCAACCGCGCCATGGACTGGAACCTGCCGGACGAGGAGGCCACCACCATCGCGGGCCTCATCATCCATGAGGCGCAGGCCATTCCCGACACGGGCCAGATCTTCACCTTCCACGGCTTCCGCTTTCAGGTGCTCCGAAAGTCCCGCAACCGGATCATGGCGGTGAGGATCACGCCGCTGTCGCTGGTGCGGCCAAGGGCCGAGTGAGTGTTGGAACTTCGACGGTTGGCTCTACGCTTCTTCCGTCGGCACACTAGACTTTCAGGAACTCCACCAGCGCCGCGTTGACCGCCTCCGGCTCCTCATGCTGGACCCAGTGGGTGGCGCTCTCGATCCAGCGGATGCTGCCTTTCTCGCACAAGGCAAGGCTCGCCTCCGCAAGCCCCTTCTCCAGGAACTGGTCCTTGCTGCCCCAGATCACCAGGGTGGGGGCGCGCACCGTCGCATCCTTCATGCTGGGCTTGAACGGCAGGGCGCGATACCAGTTCAGCATCGCGGTGAGCGCACCGGGCTGCGACCACATCTTCTCGTAAACAGCGATGTCGTCGTCCGAGAACGTGCCGGGGCGGCTCGTGCGTTGGAGCGCATCCTTGAGACTGCGGTGGCCGTTGGCCGAGAGCATGGTTTCAGGCAGGAGCGGGATCTGGAAGAAGCCTACATAGAGGCTTCGCACCATCTGGCTCGGATGCGAGCGCATGTAAGCGCCGGCGACGTTCGGATGGGGTGCGTTGAGGATGCCGAGGCTCTTCACGCGATCCGGGTAGCGCGAGGCCGTCCACCAGGCCACGAGCCCGCCCCAGTCATGGCCGACGATGGAGAACGTCTGCCGCCCCAGAGCATCGGCCAGGCCGACGACGTCCTTGGCCAGAATGTCGAGATCGTAGGCCCGCCGGCCCTCCGGCTTGTCGCTGAGATTGTAGCCGCGCTGGTCGGGCACGAGCACGCGAAAGCCTGCGTCAGTCAGCGGGCCGATCTGATAGCGCCAGCCCCACCAGAATTCAGGGAAGCCGTGCAGGAGGATGATGAGATGGCCGTCCTCCGGCCCCGCCTCGACGCCGTGAAGCGTGATGCCGTTGGTGCGGGTGCGATGGCCGGGCGTGCTGGGATCGAAGGTTTGACTCATGCGTGTGCCGACACCTTTGCTGGCCGCTTCGGTGGATCGTCTGAGGCCATGAACTGCGCCCTGGCCAGTTCCGCGAAGCGGCCGCCTGTCGCGACAAGCTCGTCGAAGGTGCCGCTTTCGATGACGCGGCCTTGATCGAACACAAGGATGCGATTGGCGTTGCGGATCGTGGCGAGGCGGTGGGCAATGACGAAGGTCGTGCGGCCCTTCATCACCTCATCGAGGGCCATCTGCAGCTTGCGTTCCGTGGCGGCGTCGAGGGCGCTCGTGGCCTCGTCGAGAATGAGGATGGGCGGGTTCTTCAAAAGCGCGCGGGCAATCGACAGGCGCTGGCGTTCCCCGCCGGACAGAGAGCGCCCGCGCTCGCCGATCACCGTGTCGAGGCCGTCCGTCTGTCGTGCAATGAACTCGATGGCCTGCGCCCGCTCCAGGGCCTCGATCATCTCCGCGTCCGTCGCATCAGGCCGGCCGACCTGCAGGTTTTCGCGGATGGTGCGGGCAAACAGCATCGGCTCCTGGAACACAACGCCGATGTTGCGGCGAAGCGACGACAGGGTGACGTCGCGGATGTCGAGCCCGTCGATGCGGATGCAGCCCGATTGCGGATCGAAGGCGCGATGCAGGAGCCCCAGCGTGGTCGACTTGCCCGAACCGGTGGCGCCCACCAGGGCGACGTTCTCTCCTTCATGAACGGTGAAGGAGACGTCCTGCACGGCGGAGCGCTTGCCGTCATAGGAGAAGCTGACATTGTCGAAGACCACGTCGCCCCGGTAGCGCTCCACGTTCCTGGCGTTGGGGCGGTCGCGCACGGCCGGTGTGGTGTCAAGGATCTCGAAGAACTCCTGCAGCTTCGGCGCCTGCATGAAGAGCTGGTTGATGAAGCTCACGGCCTGCTCGAGCCGCCCGATCAGCATGGTGGCCATGCTCATGAACATGACGATCTCGCCGATGGTGGCGAGCCCGTTCAGGTGCAGCCATGTGCCGAGCAGGAAGATCGCCGTGACCGTGATGGTGGCCGACGCCCGCGACGCGACTGCGGCTAGCGCCCACCAGGACAGAACCGGGTTCTGGGCCTGGAGCAACTGATGGATGATTGTCCTAAGCGAGCGCGTCTCGGCCTCGACGCGGGTGAAGGATTGGATCACCGGCACGTTGCCGAGCGCATCCGAGGCATGCTCCGCGAGGTTTGAGTGGTAGCGCTCGACGGAACCCTGCAGGGTCTCGGTCTTGCGCAGGACAATGGCGGTGAGCACCGCGAACACGGCGACGAGCGCAACCAGCAGAAGCCCGAGGCGCCAGTTCAGGAACACCGTGAGCGGCAACAGCAGGACAAGGGCGATTAGGGCCGACATGTGCTCGCGGAAGAAGCCGAGCCACAGCCATGACATGCTGCCCGATCCTTCCAGCATCACCTTCAGGACGCGGCCCGAATGGGTGGAGGTGTGGAAGGCGAGCGGCAATTCGAGCACGTGCTCGAAGTAATTGGCCACCACGGCCAGGCGCCGGCGATGGGCGAGCCGGTCGGCGTGCAGCGCCACGAGGGCGCCGGCCCCGATGGAGAACATGCCGAAGGCCACCCAGGCGAGGATGAGCGGCGTCAGGACCCCGAAAGTCACGGGCGGCGTATCAGGCAGCTGACCGCGGGTGAGCACGTCGATGATGCGGCCGAACAGGATGGGCTCCGCAAAGGCCGAGATCGCCAGCGCCACATTGGCCAGCGCGAGCAGGGCGCCGACCCGGAGATCGGACCCGAGCTGGCCGAGAACACGAAGATAGAGCCTGATCAGCCGCATGGGGCTTTGCCTGAAACATCAAGAAGCGCGAGTCTGGGAAACTCCGCCCCCGTTCCAGGGTTGCATGCCCGTTCGCACCCCCGCAAGGCGGGAGATCCGGCTCAGCGCCTGTCGGCCGCGACGGCCAGAGCCCAGTAGACCTTGTACTTGGAGTTCGGCGCATAGGCCGTGGCGATGCCGATCCGGGTCGCTCTGGCGTCGAGGAGCACCCGGTTGTGCGGCGCGCTCTCGCGCCAGCCGGAGAAGGCTTCGGCCAGGGTATGATAGCCGGCGGAGAGGTTTGCGGCCGGCTGGGCGAAGCCCGTGGAGGCAAGCCGCGCCTTGAAGCTGTCGGCGGAGCTCGGTTTGTCGGCCCGCGCCATGGCGTCGGCCTCCGCCTGGGCGGCGGCCTGGAGGTCCGGATCGAGAGCCAGGGGGCGCAGGCCGTTGTTGCCGCGGTAGGCGCTGATCATGTCGCGGGCCATGGCGGCATCCACCTGCGCGTCGGCCTTGGCCATCGAGACGTAGAAGCTCGGGGTCTGGCTGCGGGCGACGGGTTTCTCGCTCTGGCAGGCGGCCAGGACAAGGGCGGACAGGCTGATGAGGACGAGACGCTTCATGCGGGCGTCTTATCCTTGAGAAGGGTTAAGGTTTCGTCCTCCTCGTCCGCTTTCGGAGCTTTATCCTTCGGTTCCTCCTCGGGCTCGGGAGCCGCCGCGGGCGCGGGGACCCCGATGCCGGCCTTTCGCAGGCCGCGGAAGATCTCGAAATAGAGATCGCTCGACACCCGGCCCGCCGCATCGATGTCGTCGACGAAGCAGACGAGATCGAAATCGATGGTGTTCTCCGTCACCTTCTTGAACAGCACGCGGGGACTGGGCTCGCTCATCACCTCGCGATGGGCCAGGGCCGCCTGGCGCATGATCTCCGCCACCTGATCCGGGTCGGACGACGCGCGGGGAACCGGAACGGTGACGAGGACCCGGCCGACGCGGTCGTTGCGCACGCGGTTGCGCACCACCCCCGAGATCAGGTTCGAGTTCGGCACGATCAGCATGGCGCGGTCGCCGGTCTGGATCTCCGTGGAGCGCACGTTGATCCGGCGCACATACCCCTCCGCATCGCCCACCACCACGAGGTCGCCCACGCGGATCGGACGCTCCCAGAGCAGGATCAGGCCGGAGATGAAGTTGTTGACGATGGATTGCAGGCCGAAACCGATACCCACCGACAGCGCGCCGGCCACGATGGTGAGCCGCTCCAGGCTCAGGCCCAGATAGGTGAAGGCGACCACGCCCGCCGTGATGATGCCCACATAGCCCGCCGCCGTGCGGATCGAGTTGCGCAGGCCCGCATCGAGATCGGTGGCCGGCAGGAAGGTGTTGTCGAGCCAGCGCTGAATGATGCGGGTGATGGTGAAGCCGCCCGCAAAGAGCAGGGCCGCGATCAGGATCGACGACAGGGAGATGGTGACGTCGCCGACGTTGAAGCCGAAGAACAGCGCCCGGAGCGATCCGGTCACATCGGCCGATTCGATGCCCCAGGGCAGCAGCACGAGCAGGATCGCGATGATGATGAGCGCAAGACGCGCGACGCCGCTCACCAGAATGCCGATCTGCTCCACGGAGCGGCGGCGAAGCCCGGTATTGGCCTGGAGCGTAGTGGCGATCCGGCTCTGGCTGCGCAGGGAACCGCCGATGAACTCGTCGGCGAAGGCGATGCCCAGCACCAGCAGGGCGATGATGATGGAGATCCCCACCGCCTGATCGACCAGGAAGGACGCCAGGGCGATATAGCCGCCCACCACGCTGCCGATGATCAACGCGACGATGAACCAGCCCAGGCTGCGCAGGGGACCGCCGATATCGACCTCCTGCGGAACATAAGGCCCGAGGCAGGCCTCGTCCTGCGACTCGCGGGCCGCGAACCGGCGCAGCAGCTCGGCGAAGACGAAAGCCGCCGCGAGCGCGAAGACCGCCCGGGTGATCACCGTGATCGGCAGGGCCGCCGCAATGGCCTTGTTGAAGGCCTCGATCACCTTGCCGACGACCATGACGGTCGCGAGGGTGATGGAGAAGCTCATGATCCGGGTGGCGGAGGCATCCCGCACCGGGATCAGCCGCCAGGAGGTGTGATCCGGCGCCAGGATGGCGTCGATCAGGGCCCGCACGAAGGCAATGAAGGCGAGCCCGCTGAGCATGGCCTTGACCACCTGCTCCAGGCGGCTCGGCACGATATCGACGGCATCGAACACCACCCACACGATCCAGCTGCCGGCAATGGCCGGAGCCGCTCCGAGAAGCAGCACGCCCAGGGCCGCCAGGAGACGGCTGCGGCGCGACGGATCGAGAATGGCGCGGTCGCGCCGCACGAGGCGGGGGGCGATGGAGCGCCGCCCGACATAAAGGGCCACGGCCATGCCGGTAGCCAATCCGAGCAGCAGCAGGACGCCCAGCGTCGTACTGCGCCGGAGCTGATCCAGGGCGTCCTCGCCGATGATCCGGAGCGCCCGCAGTTCCCGCGGAACCGCCTGCACCACATTCATCCAGAGGCTCGGGCTGAGCAGGCCGTCGCTCTGCTCGAACAGGGCGCGGGTGAACCCCGCACGACGCAGATCTCCGATCTGGGTGCTCAGCTGTTCGGCCTGCACCAGCAGGGCGCGGCCGAGGCGCTGGGTCTCGTCGAGCTCCGCCACGGCCGCCTCGCGCTCCGCGCGGTCGCGGGCGACGTCGGCGCTCTCCTCGGGCTGTCCCTTCTCGGGCTTGGGCCCGAGCTGGCTGAGGCGCTGCTTGCTGGCTTCGAGCCTTGGGGTCTGCTCGTCCACGACGGTGCGGATCTCGGCAATGATGGGCTCGATCTGCTGGCGGATGTTCTGCAGATCCGCGTCGGCCATGGCGCGGCCCTGGATCGCCGCCTCCTTCTGGTCGAGATCGGCCTTGTAGCCGTCGAGCTTGGCACGGGCAGCCTTGGTTTCAGCCGAAATGGTCGTAGGGGCAGGTGCGGCGGCTGCAGGTGCAGGCGCGGGAGACGCCTGGGGCAGCGGTTGAGCCGGTGCTTGCGCCGGAGGATTGGGAGCAGGCTGAGTCTGCTGCGCGTCGGACGTGCCGCCCGTGGCAACCGCCAGCACGATCACGGCGGCCTGGAAGAGCCGCTTGAAGCCAATACTCGTCATTCGGTCTACCCTATCGCATTCCTTGGAGCATGGGGCTTGTCCCATGCCCCCGCTCTGCCGGTTCCGTTCTCGCACGAAGCGTAAGCGGGACGGTTCTTTGCGAATCATTACGGCGAAAACTCGCCGCAGGGCAGACCACGCGCAACAAAAAAGCCGGGGAGGCACATGGCCTCGCCCGGCTGCCTTTAGGGAAGATGCGTTACTGCTGCGGGGTCGGATTGGCCGAGGGCTGCGCGTTGGGCGCCGGATAGGCCGGGTTCGAGGGCGAGATCCGGTTGGTGGGGTTGGCATTGGACGAGCCGGTCGTGGAGCCGGTCGTCTGTGCACGGGCGGCATCCGTGCCCGGATCGTCGGGCGAGGTCGACCCAACCCAGATCATGTACCCGCCGACGGCAACGGCAAGCAGCAGGAGTGAGCCGATCAGCACGCCCAGAACCGGGCGGCCGGAGCCTCCCTGGCGGGTCCGATCGTCGGGGATCAATTGAGCCATCTCCAGCCTCTTTCAGTAGGTGTGTCTGTTGAGCGAGCAGCAAGGCTCGGCGTTATCAGGGCAACGCCAGATGGGAGTGGCGGTTCCTGCCGGACACGATCTTGACCGTTCGGCGTTCCGTGCGCTCCTGCCCGCTGGATCCAACGAAGCTTTTTCCCGTTGTCCGACACAGGCCGCCAATCACGGTCAGAGACGAGGGGCCGATGGGTCGAGCAAGCGGGCGTGCACGAGGTGTCGCAGGGTGGGCAACAGCCCCCGCCGAGCTGCTCTCAGCCATGTTTTCGCCGTTTTCGGGACCCTTGGGTAATCTCTGATTCAAGGAGAGATCATGCTGGACAATCGCATCAGTCTGGACGGGACTTGGGAATTTTTGCATGTGGCCGACGACCGTCTCGCTGGCCCGGCGGAGGTTCGCCAGATCACGGTGCCCAGTCCATGGCAGGCCCAGTTCTCGGACCTGCGGATGCGGGCCGGCATCGGCATCTATCGCAGGACGATCGAGGTCGAGGAGGAGTGGCTCCACGACAGCATCTGGATCCGCTTCGGCGCAGTCTTCCATAACACGAAGGTTTTCGTGAACGGCGAGGCGGTGGGCCACAACGAGGGCGGCTTCCTGCCCTTCTCCTTCGACGTGACCGCCTATCTCAAGCCCGGTGCGAACGAGATCAAGGTCCGCGTCGACAGCCCCACCGACAACCCGGCCGAGTTCCCGGACTCGCCCTTCGCCGAGATCCCGTTCGGCAAGCAGAGCTGGTACGGCCCGCTCTCCGGCATCTGGCAGTCGGTTTATCTCGAGCGTCGCATCCCGGACCACATGAACCGGGTGCGCCTCGTGCCCAACCTGACCACTGGCCGCGTGACCTCGGGCGTGTTCTTCGCGCGTCCGCTCACGGACGCGACGCAGATCCGCATCCAGGTGACGGATCCCTCGGGCGACGTGGTGCTCGACGAGATGCACGAGACGCAGGTGGGCGTCACCTCCATGCCGTTCGAGTTCACCCTCGACGACGTGCGCGCCTGGTCGCCCGATCATCCCCATCTCTACCGCATCCGCCTGGAGCTCATGCGTGACGGCGAGGTGAAGGACGAGATTGCCGACAATTTCGGCTTCCGCTCCATCGAGACGCGCAACGGCAAGTTCTATCTCAACGGCGAGCCGCTCTACCTGCGCTCCGCGCTCGACCAGGACTACTACCCGGACACGATCTGCACCGTGCCCTCGGTGGAGTTCCTGGAGGACCAGTTCCGCAAGGCGAAGGAGATGGGGCTCAACTGCCTGCGCTGCCACATCAAGGCGGCCGATCCGCGCTACTACGAGGTCGCGGACCGGATGGGCCTGCTCATCTGGACCGAGCTGCCCAACGGCGGCATGGCCACCGACCGCTCGCGCGGGCGCAAGGAAAAGCTCCTGAAGGGCATCGTCGACCGCGACGGCAACCATCCGTCGATCATCATCTGGACGATCATCAACGAGAACTGGGGCGTCGACCTCGTCAACGACGCGGATCACCGCGACTGGCTCAAGCGCACCTTCGCGTGGCTGAAGGCCTACGATCCCACGCGCCTCGTGGTCGACAACTCGCCGTTGGCGCCGAGCTTCCACGTGGAATCCGACATCGCGGATTATCACTTCTACGCCGCCTATCCGGATCACCGGGACCAGTGGGACCAGTTCGTGGACGAGCTGTCGGGCCGCGCCTCCTGGCTCTACTCGCCCCATGGCGATGCGGTCATCACCGGCCGCGAGCCGCTCATGTGCTCGGAGTTCGGCAATTGGGGCCTGCCCTATCCGAAGGACCTGCGCGACGAGAAGGGCGAGGAGCCCTGGTGGTTCGAGACCGGTCACGACTGGGGCGAGGGCGTGATGTACGCCCACGGGGTCGAGAACCGCTTCTCGGACTGGAGCCTGGACCGGGTCTTCGGCGATCTGCGCCGCTTCGTGATCGCGGCTCAGTGGCAGCAGTTCCGGGCGTTCAAGTACGAGATCGAATCCATGCGCCGGAAGCCGAATCTCGCCGGCTACGTCATCACCGAGCTGCACGACTGCCACTGGGAATCGAACGGCCTTCTCGACATGCGCCGCAACACGCGCGTGTTCCACGAGCTGTTCCCCATCATCAACTCGGACACGGTCATCGTGCCCAAGTGGGAGCGCGCCTCCTACTGGTCGGGCGAAACGGTCGCCCTGGACCTGGCGGTGGCGCATGGAGCGGGCCCTGTTCTGGAAGACTGCCAGCTGGAGGTCACGGTCGCCGGCGAGAGCCAGACGCTGCCTCTGCCTCGCATCGAGGCGCCGGACGTGCTGGATCTCGGTCGCGTGGAGATCAAGCTGCCCGTCATGGACGAGCCCTCCCTGCGGCGGATCAATTTCGATCTGCGTGGCTCCGACGGTCGCCTGATCGCGCACAACCACCACGACATCGCGATCCATCCCAAGCGCACGCGGCCCGTTCATGCACGTGAGCTGGTGTGGTCGCCGGACGAGGATATCCGCGAGCGCTTCCAGGCGCTGGGCTACACCCTGGCGCGCGCCTTCGAGGAATCGACCCTCGTCGTCGCCCGTACGCACACGAAGGCGATTGCCGACCATGTGCGAGCCGGCGCCAAGCTCCTGCTGCTGCCGGAGAGCGACATGAGCCTGTACCCGTTCTTCCCGCACTGGCAGGCGGTGAAGGTGCAGGCCCGTCACGGCACGCTTTGGTCGGGCGACTGGGCCTCGTCCTTCGGCTGGCTGCGGCGGTCGGGCCATTTCGCCCGCTTCCCCTCCGGGCCGCTGCTCGACGAGACCATGGACCGGGTGCTGCCGGACTACGTGATCTCGGGCTGTAACCTGCTCGATTTCCAGGCCCGTGTCTTCGCCGGTCTCGTGGTCGGCTGGATCCACAAGCCGGTGGCGCTCGGCGTCGAGCGCTCCTACGGGCGCGGCCGCCTGGTCGCCTCGACTCTGCGCCTGTTCCGGGATGCGCCGATGGCCGACCCGACGGCGACGATGCTGATGGATGCCCTGGTGGAGCTCGCGGTCGAGTCGCGGGCTGCCCGTCTCGAAGAAGCGGTCCGGGCCGCGGAAGCGGCGGCTTAAGGCGCTCCACACCACCCGCAAAAGGGCGGCGCAGAACCTCTGCGCCGCCCTTTTCTTTGCACCTCATATGGAAAAGGTCAGCGCAAGGCCGGCCTTTTCTGGGCATCATCAGGATGAGGATGGTTACTCGGCCGCCATTTTCATAACGCTCTCCGACCACTCCACTTCGTTGTCGGTGAAGAAGCGGTCGAGAGCGCTCTCAAGGCGCGGCATGAGGATGCCGCGTTCGGTGGACAGCGCCGTGTTGAGTGCAGGCGGACCGCCTGCATCAGTGACGAGGCTAGGATCGAAGCCCGCGCGCTCGGCCGCCATGGCGGCGAGATCCCGCCAGGAGGTCTCGCCGATATTGGCCATGTGCCAGATGCCCGTGCCGCCATCGATCAGCAGATCGAGGGAGGTGTTCACGAGATCGGGCACGTAAGTGGGCGACACCACATCGAGGCTGGCTTCCACGCCCTCGCCCTTGCTCAGGGTATTGAGGATGGACCAGACGAAGTTGTAGCGATCCCACGGGCCGAAGAAGGCGCTCGTGCGCAGGATGAGCGCCCTGTCGTGCGCTTCCAGAACGCGTCGCTCCGCCTCGGCTTTGCTTTCGCCATACACCGTGGTCGGGTTGACCGCGTCGCTCTCCACATACGGCCTCTCGAGCGAGCCGTCGAAGACGAGATCGGACGAGAAGGTCACGAGCGGTATGCCGAGATCGGCACAGACCGTGGCCAGAACCTCGGCGCCCCTGGCGTTCTCGCGGAAGCAGGCTTCGCGATCGTTCTCGGCCTCCGCGACACGCACGTAGCCGGCGGTGTTGATCACCGCCCAGGGCCGGTAGCATTCCAGGGCCTTGGCAACGCTCGCCGGATCGGCAATGTCCATATCCTGCCGCGAGAGCAGAGCGTGATTGAGGCCGCGGAAATCGCACAGGCGCGAATAGGCGCGCCCCAGGGTTCCCGTGGCACCCGTGACCAGGAGCTGGCGCGGCTCGTCGGCCAGCCAGCAGGATTTCGACTGCCGTGCCGGCGGCTTGTAGAAGCGGATGTCGCGCTTCCACCAGCCGGCACGGTCGAGAACCGGGTGATCGAAGGTGCCGGTCTTGGCCAGCGCCTCGGCGGCATGCGCCAGCGCCGTGCGCCGTGGCACGGTTGTGCGAACATCGAAGGGCCCCGGCTCGTAGAAGCCGTTGCGGCGGGTGAGAAGGCTGTTCCAGTCCACCGCCCCGTAAAGAGACCAAACGGTGACGGCGCGAATATCGGCGCCTTCGTCACGCAGCGTGTTGACGTCGTTCCACACCTCCATGAGCCAGCGGAGCTGGTCGTCGCGGGTGCTGCCGTGATGGGCTTCCGTGACGGCGATCGGCCGCCGGTAGCGCTCCCACACCTCCCGCAGGCGGGCGGCCGGGCCGAGATCCGCCGCAGGCAGCGGCATGCGCACGGCTTCCGCGTCGGCGTATCGATGCGTGCCGTTGCCGCCCCAATGGTGCTCGGGATAGCGCTTCATGCGCTCGTCGAGATAGCGCTCGCTCGTCAGGTAATGATTGATGCCGATGATGTCGGGGGCTGCATCGGGCGCATCGAGGAAGAGCTCGAGGTCGGCTTGCGCAACGCCGCTCTTGATGAACTTGTCCCACCATGGGTGGTCCCGATCGACCATGCCGCACAGGATATCGAAACTGAGGAAACGGCGCTGGTTCTCGTGCTCCGCCTGATAAGCGAGCGTCGGCGTCGAGAAGGTCTTGCCCATGTCGTCCGTCTGGACGAGTTGCGCATCGGGACGCACCTTGCGGATGGCCCGCATGGACAGAACGGTCGCCTTGCACTCGTTGACGAGGATCCTGAGGAATGTCTCAAGACTCGTACCGTGCGGATACCAATGGCCATAAAGCCCCGAGAACCGCGCCGTGGTGAGCGGCTCGTTCACGGGCGTGTAGAGGTCGAGGTGGGGATAGCGCTGCGCCACATGGGCAGCGTGGCGCGCCAGAAGCTCGGGCCAGGCGGGATCGAGCATGTTCGTGTAGCGCGGGCCGCTGCCGTGATGGCACAGCCCCGCGATGGCGCGGATGTTCAGTTCCTGAAGGCGCTTCAGGCGCGTATCATGCCAGGAGAAGTCCGTCCGGTCCGGGCTCTCGGGAGAGATCTTCTCCCAGAGCACCGGATGACGCAGAGTGCGGATTCCGAGTTCAGCAATCCGATCGAGATCCTCGATCCGATCCTGATAACCGGTCTCCAGGCTTTGGTCGCGGTAGTCGTCGCCTACTCTTGCGACAGTACATTCCAAACCGCCCCAAAGCTCTAGTGGTCGCTTCATCGTACAACTCCGAGCTATTTCACTAAGCGTTCTTCAACAATTCTTAGCGCGGATTGTTCGATGAATTTTTTCATTACGAAACAAGACCTGCCGATGCCGACACGACCTTGACGGACGATGTGTCCGCGCCGACGGGCAAGGACTCGTTGATGCGCCGGAAGGTGGCGAGCGCCTGGCCGACGATCTGATCCATGTTGTAGTAGCGGTAGGTGGCGAGCCGCCCCACGAACCAAACGTCGGGGGTGGCCAGGGCCAGGCGCTCGTACTTCTTGAAGAGCTCCTGGTTCTCCGCCTTCGGGATCGGATAATAGGGGTCGCCTTCGGCCGCCGGATACTCGTAGGTGAGTGCCGTCTTGGCGTGTTCCTGACCGGTCAGGTGCTTGTATTCCGTGACGCGGGTGTAGTCGTTGGTCTGCGGGAAATTCACCACGCCGACGGACTGGTGCCAGGCCTTGTCGAGCGTCACGTGCTCGAAGCGCAGCGAGCGGTAGGGCAGCTTGCCGAACTGGAAATTGAAGTACTCGTCGATCGGCCCGCAATAAATGACGCGGCGATGCGGGATGACATTCTTGACGTCGTCATACTCAGTCTGCGTCATGATGTCGATGTTCGGATGGCTCAGCATCTTCTCGAACATCCGCGTGTAGCCGTGCTTCGGCATGAACTGGAACTCGTCCGTGAAGTAGCGGTCGTCCCGGTTGGTGCGGGTCGGCACGCGCGAGGTCACGGACTTGTCGAGCTCGGACGGGTCGAGGCCCCATTGCTTGCGGGTGTAGCCGCGGAAGAACTTTTCATAGAGCTCGCGGCCGACCACGGACACCACGACGTCTTCGGATGTCTTGATCTCGCCGATCGACTCGGCGCGCTCCGCGAACCAGTCCTGCAACTGCTCGGAGGTGAGGTTCAGGCCATAGAGCTTGTTGACGGTGTCGAGATTGATCGGGATCGGCACCTGCATGCCGTCCACCTCGGCCAGCACTCGGTGCTCGTAGAAGCGCCATTCGGTGAATTTCGACAGATGGTCGAAGATCTGCTTGGAATTGGTGTGGAAGATGTGCGGTCCGTACTGGTGGATCAGCAACCCGTCATCGTCGTAACGGTCATAGGCGTTGCCGCCGATATGGGGGCGGCGATCGATGAGGAGGACGCGCTCGTTGCGCTCGCTCGCAAGACGTTCAGCCAGAACACTGCCCGCAAAGCCGGCGCCGACAATCAGCCAGTCATACATTCCAGATCACTCCGCAGGCGTGGTGGCATAAACGGGAAGGGACGAGGCGGGACGATCCGTGGCGGCTCCGCCGGTGGCATCCAGCATCAGCTTGTGCATGGAACCCCAGGTCTTGTCCCACGAGCCGGCGGCGAGGTGCCGGTCCACCCTGGCGAGCCAGGGATCCTTCGGCCGGGCCAGAACGGTTTCGACCTTAGCGACCACTTCCTTGGCGTTCCTTGCGATCTCGACCAGACCCTTTTCGCCGTAGGGGCGCACCACGTCGGTGATCGCCGTCGACACGACGGGAACGCCGGCGGCCAGGAACTCGGGCGTCTTGGTGGGGCTGATGAACTTCGTCGCCTCGTTGAGGGCGAAGTTCATGAAGCCCACATCCCAGCCGGCGAGATAATGCGGCAGCTCGTTGTAGGACTTGCCGCCGAGCCAATGGATGTTGGGCGCCTGCGGCAGGCTGGCGGGATCGATCTTCACCACCGGGCCAATCATCACGAACTGCCAATCGGGGCGAAGTTCGGCGACCTGCGCGAGCAGATCGATGTCCATGCGCTCGTCCACGACGCCGAAGAAGCCGAGGCGGACATGCGGAATATGCGCCTGATCCTCGGGATCCTTGTCGATGGAGCGAGCCTGGGAGAAGTGGTTGAAGTCGATGGAGGACGGGAAGCCGTGAACGCTCCGGTGACGGCTCTTCTTGGCCTCGTAGAGGCTCATGCCGCCGGTGAAGACCAGATCGCACCGTGCGAACAGAGCGTTCTCGAGATCGAGAAGCTCCTGCGACGCGCCGCGGAAGAGCGAGAGCTCGTCCATGTTGTCGTAGACGCACAGGTCGCACTCAAGATCGCTCGTGAAGGCCATGGCCATCGGCGTGTAGTACCAGAACACGCGCGAGCCGGTGGATTCGCGCCCGATCAGTTCCTCGATGAGGTCGTGCTGCTCGACAAGAATGTCCTCATGGGACAAGCCTTCCGGCAGAACCGGCACGGCGATCGTAACGCCCTGGGGCCGGTCGCTCACATCCACATGCGGCTTTGCACCCGGCTTGAACACCGGCTCTTCGATGATCAGCACGTTGTAATGCTTGACGGCCCGGCTGAGGAGATGCTGCGGGCGCTGCCAGACGAAGTCCCAGCGGAGGTGGGAAAAGCAGACAAGGAGGGGCTTTTCTGAACCGGCCTTGATAGGCATACGAAGGGCATGGGACTGCGTCATCAAACGCTCATGCATAGCGCGAACCTCAGATAAAGGTGTGTTGTCACGATCGGACAGAAGAACCCGGTCCGGAGCGAATAAAGCGATGTCTTTAATGAAGCGCACCGGCGAAGGGTCGCGGTCGCAATCGAATTTATAACTCAGACGGAGCAGTTTGGTTCCATCTGCGTTCATCTTCGTGAACGGCTATTCATGAGAATAGTGGACGTCACTTCTTTTCTAGCAAAAGCGTTCCTTGCTTTTGGATGAAGGTCTTTGCCTTCTCCGCAACCATCGCAAGTATCCACGGCAACTGGACTTCGACGCGCACCTGATCTTGCATGACTTCGAGATGGCCGCTGACATTCTGGCCCATGGCGCCGACGCGGAAATCCATCCTGTTTCCGCTCCAGGTTTCCTGAATGGACGCGACCTTGTCCCCGAACTGCGATTTCACGCCCGCCATGCCGCCCTGGAGCCGCCGCATGGCTTCGGCTTGGCCCAGGTTATGGGGAATGGAGACGACGAGGGGCTTCGACATAAGGGTGCTCCGCTTTTTGAGGGAACAAGCGAAGCCGTGCCGTATCGGTTCCATCGCTAGAGCATCCAACCCGAAAGTGGACGCCACTTTTGGGGCCCGCTCGATGCTCCAATTCCCAAGATAGCGTATCGTTTGGGCGAAAACCGGATCCACTTTTCGCACGATGCACTAGAGCATTTCCACGCGAATCGCCCGGATCACGATGGCTTCCTGATCGAAGCGGCGCTCCAGATCGGCGCGATATCGTTCCCACCAGGAATGATCGATCTCGCGCGTCATGACCTCGAACACGACGATGTCGTCGTGGGTCGTGTGGCTGCCTTCCTTCCAGACGCCTTCGGCCGGAGCGCGAGTGAAGCTCGTGATGCCGCCGAACCGCTCGGCCAGCTCCGAGCGCACGCGCCCATAGGCCGCGCCGTCGAAGCGGCGGCCCGCATTATCGGCCAGCGGCAGAAGGATCTGAACCAGATGCATCGCTATCTCCTGAAACGCCACGGAGAGATGCAGGACATAGTTCAGCCAAAGGGAAAGGCGAGACCCGGCGCCTCAGGCCTGCAGGACCGCGAACAGATCCCTGTCCGTTTCGGGAATGCCGTCATCGATGCGGTAACGGCCGGAAGGCTTCGAGATCCGCCAGGGCAAGGCCGTGGAGGCATGAAAAGCCTCGGAGGGGCGCAGCCGCCGGCCCATGCCGTCGGCTTGGAGTTCATCGATGACCACGAAGCCGAAGATGGTGAGCCGCGTCGCCATGGCCTTCGTCGCGCGATCACCGGCCCCGATCGTCAGCGAGCCTGCGGAATACACCGCATCCATGAGGCTTTTCTGGTCGTCGCGCGGATTGGCCGACGAGCGCGCGCCCGGAAAGCGGATGACGTTCGTCGGCTGAGACGATCTCGATTCCATGTAAGCAACCCTTGGTCCCGAATCGGGCCAAGAATCGCCGCAAGGGATTAAGAAGCGCCTAATCGAGCCGATGAAGCGACACGTACCCGACCCCGGACGAGGTCAGGCCGAGAGCCTGTGCCGGCCCCTTGGCGAGGTCGATGATGCGCCGGTGGGCGAAAGGACCGCGGTCGTTCACCCGCACCACCACGGAACGGCCGTTGTTCTCATTGACGACCTTGAGGCGCGTCCCGAACGGCAGGGACCGGTGGGCGGCCGTCATGTCGTAGGAGTTGAAGCGCTCGCCGCTGGCGGTCTTGCGACCATGGAAACCGGGCCCGTACCAGGACGCGGTGCCGCGCTGAAAGGCTTTGCCTGTCTCGATATTGGCCGTCGAGATGGATCCCGTGACCGTGGGGTCGTTGGAGGCGGTTGTATTGCAGGCCGCCATGAAAAGAAGTGGCACCATTGCAGATGCTCGGGTGAGGATATTCTTCAAGGACAGTCTCCCCTTCCGTTTTGATTGGAAGTGAAGCTGATCTTCAAAAAGGCAAGAATAAGGCGCTTATATTTTTTCAGATGCCTTTCATACTTCAGAGATATGGAATTATTGGCAAAACTAGCCTGAAGATTTTTTTGCCACTCTGTTTATATTTGGAACATTGTTTCTTTTTGCCCCGGGGGAATGTTTCACCTTTCCGTGAGCACCCGATGCCGCCCCTACCAGGACCGTCAAGGTGTTCTAATTCCAGCAGCCATCGTTCCACGAGGGTAAGGCTGCCGGTTCATGCCGACTTCCACGCAGTCACAGCACGTCGCCATCATCGGGGCGGGCCCGGGGGGCCTGGCATCCGCCATGCTGCTGGCCCGTGAGGGGATCCCGGTCACGATCTTCGAGCGCGAGCCGGCCGTCGGCGGCCGCACCCGCACGATCCACGCCCCGGGCGGCTATAAGTTCGACATCGGCCCCACCTTCTTCCTCTATCCGCGCGTCCTGAAGGACATCTTCGAGGCCTGCGGCGAGCGCCTGGAGGACCATGTCGAGCTCAAGCGCCTCGACCCGCAATACCACCTCGTCTTCGAAGGCGGCGGCGATATCCGCGCGACCTATGACCTCGACCGCCTGGAGCAGGAGATCGCCCGGCTTGCTCCCGCGGACGCCCGCAACGTGCGGCGCTTCCTCGACGACAACCGCGAGAAGCTCGAAGCCTTCAGGCCCGTGCTGGAACAGGGCTTTTCGAGCCCGGCGGATCTCTTCTCGCCCGCCATGCTGGCGGCGCTGCCGAAGCTCAGGCCGTTCTCGAGCGTCGACGGCGATCTCAAGCGCTATTTTTCCGACCCGCGCGTGCGCCTGGCCTTCTCGTTCCAGACGAAATACCTCGGCATGTCGCCCTTCCAGTGCCCGAGCCTGTTCACGATCCTGTCGTTCCTCGAATACGAGCACGGCGTGTTTCACCCCATGGGCGGCTGCGGCGCAGTGTCGGACGCCATGGCGAATGTGGCCCGCAAGATGGGCGTCGACATCCGGCTCAACACGCCCGTGGATCGCATAGTCTACGAGAACGGGGAGGCTGTGGGCATCGAGGCCAGCGGCGAGCGGTATGCGGCCGGCTCGGTGGTGGTGAACGGCGATTTCGGCCATGCCATGCGCCGCCTCGTGCCGGAGGAGATGCGCCCGCGCTGGAAGAACAAGAAGCTCGATCGCGCCAAGATCTCCTGCTCCACCTTCATGCTCTATCTCGGGATCGAAGGCGGCGTGGGCGATCTCGCCCATCACACGATCCTGCTGTCGAAGGAATACGAGCGCAACATTCACGAGATCACCAACGGCATTCTCCCCGACGAGCCGTCGATCTACGTGCATCATGCCGGCGTCACCGATCCGTCGCTTGCACCCAAAGGCCATACGAGCCTCTACGTGCTGGTTCCCGTGCCGAATCTGCGCTGCGATGTGGACTGGGAGCGCGAGGCGCCGCGCTATCGCAGGATTGCGCTGGAGCGGCTGAAAGTGCTCGGTCTTTCCGACGTTGAGAGCCGCATCCGCTATGAGCGTGTGGTGACGCCGCGCGGCTGGGAAGAGGACTTTGCGGTTTTCGAGGGCGCCACCTTCAATCTCGCGCACAACCTCACGCAGATGCTCTACTTCCGCCCGCATAACCGCTTCGGCCGCAACGTCTATCTGGTGGGCGGCGGCACGCATCCGGGCAGCGGCCTGCCTGTCATTTACGAGGGCGCACGGATCACCACGCGATTGCTGCTTGAGGACCGGGAGCGTCGCAAAGCCGGAAATGGCGAGCCGGAGCCGGTCGTTGCGCCGGTGGGCGAAGCCGCTGTGTGAGGGAACATGCCATGAGCCGGATCGGATTGCTCGCATTTCTGTTTCTCGTTCCCTCATCCGCACCCAAGCCATCCAATCGGCCTGGATCATCGTCGAGGACCTCTCGATGACGATTTCACCATCGATTCACTAGCGTCCCATGCTGTGGCGCGCTTATGCCCTTCTGTCTCATGGAGGAGACCGCTTCGGCCTCGGCTCCGTCGGGCTCGGCTCGTGGCGCATGCCTGCCAGCCTGCCGGCTTTCCGAAAAGCTGACGATGTCCTGAAGGTGCTCGAAGAGGCCGACACCGCCATCTGGTCGGCAAGCGCCCTGTCCGCCTGTGCCGAGAGCGGCCTGCTCGCGCGGCTCGGGCAGCCGGCCACCATCGGCGAGTTGGCCCTGGCCCTGTCGCTTCCGCCGGCTCTCGTGCAGACCCTGATCGACAGCCTTGCATCCTTCGGCTTCGTCACGTGGGAGGACGGCAGGGTGCGGGCCTCGCCTGCGCTGATGCCGTTCACGTCCTCCGAGGGGGTCGAAACCTTCAGGGCGGCCCTGCGCGCGCCGCTGCTGCAGACCGAAGACTTCCGGCACAAGCTGACGACCGGGAGCTTACGCCTCGACGGCTGGTCGCATACGGATGACGCCATCATCGAAGCGCAGGGCACGCTGACCCGGCATTGGACCGCGCGGGCGCTGCCGAAGCTGAAATTCCTGCCGGGCCTCGTCCCGCAGCTCGAGGCCCCAGGAGCGGCGCTTCTCGATGTGGGAGCGGGCGCGGCGGGTCTCTCCATTGCGCTCTGCCGGCACTTCCCTCGCTTGAACGCCGTGGCGCTTGAGCCGGCGCCGCATCCGGCGGAGCTTGGCGAGAGGCACGTGCGGCAGGCCGGTCTGGCGGATCGCATCGCGGTCCGGCGGGAGCGCGTGGAGGAGTTGCGGGAGGACAGGGCTTTCGACCTTGCCTTCCTGCCCCAGATGTTCCTGCCCGACGCGGTCATCGAGGAGGCCCTCCGCCGGATTTTTCAGGCCTTGAAGCCGGGCGGCTGGCTCCTGGTCGCTGTGCTCTCCCACGACGGTTCGGGCAAGGCCTCGGCGGTCAACCGGCTGAAGAACCTGCTCTGGGGCGGCAACACCCGCGACATGGCGCGCATCAAGCCGCTTCTGGAAGCGGCCGGCTTCGATCCGGTGATCCGGGCGCCGGGCCGGCAGTCCCTGCGCATGATCTGCGCCCGTCGCCCAAACCTGCGTGATCTGCCTTGAAGTGGGTCATGCCATTCCTAGAACCAACACAACTGGACATAGGCCTTGGAACGACTAGGCTTGTGCCCTGCGGGAGGACATCGTGAGCGCTCAAGGAAGTTCGGTTGCAGTCATCGGCGGAGGACTGGGCGGATTGGCGGCTGCTTGCGTTGCAGCAGCCCGCGGCCACACGGTCACGCTTTACGACAAGAACGCCTGGATCGGCGGCAAGGCGGCGGTGCTGCACGAGGACGGCTTCCGGTTCGACATGGGCCCGACGATCCTCACCGTGCCGCGGGTTCTGGAGCGCATCTTCGCGGAGGCCGGGCGCAACCTCTCCGACTATCTCGACCTCGTGCGGCTCGATCCGCAATGGCGCTGCTTCTTCGATGACGGCACGCAGATCGACCTGCAGGAGAACATCGATGCCATGGCGCAGGCCATGGATCGCTTCGCCCCGGGCAAGAACACCGGCGAGGGCTACAAGCGCTTCCAGGAAATCTCCGCCCATCTTCACGAGATCTCGAACAAGTTCTTCTTCTGGAAGCCCGTGGAAGATCTGTTCGACACCATCAACATCCGGGCGAACATGAATCCGGGGACGTTGCGGGACGTGCTGTCCCTGCGCATGGGCTCGTCGGTGGCCGGCACGATCCGGTCCAAGGTCAAGGACGAGCGTCTGGCGCAGATGCTCGATCACTTCACGCAATATGTCGGCTCGTCGCCTTATGGTTCGCCCGCCGTGCTTTGCGCCATCGCCCACATGCAGGCGGCGGACGGCGTGTGGTATCCCATGGGCGGCACCCGCGCCGTGGCCGAAGCGCTGGCGAAGCTCGCGACCGAACTCGGCGCCAGCATCAAGACCGACAGCGACATTGCATCCCTCAAGATCGAGAACGGTGCGGTGAAAGGCGTCGTTCTCGCCAACGGCGGGACGGTGGCCTACGACAACGTGATCTCCAACATGGATTCGATCCGCACCTACCGCGAGCTTGTCGGCGGCGAGGTGGGCGAGCATTACGCGCGCAAGGATTTCGAACCGGCCTGCTCCGGCGTGGTGCTCTATCTCGGCCTCAACAAGCGCTACGACCACGTCCTCCACCACGACTTCGTGTTCTCGCGCGATCCGGAGGAGGAGTTCGACTACATCTATCGCCGCGGCGAGCCTGCGCCGGATCCGACCTGCTATCTCGCGGCACCGGCCGCGACCGATCCGAGCGTCGCGCCGGAAGGCGGCGAGGCGCTCTACGTCCTCGTGCACACGCCTTACCTGCGCCCGCACCACGACTGGTCGCAGATGTTCCCCGCCTATCGCCAAGTGATCATCGACAAGCTCAAACGCACGGCCGGAATGGCGGACATCGAGGAGCGCATCGTCGTCGAGCGCCACCTCACGCCGCAGGACATTCACGACCGCTACAAGGTGCTCAACGGGGCCATCTATGGGCTCGCGAGCCACGGCAAGTTCATGGGTGCGTTCAAGCCGGGCAACCGCAGCCGCCAGGTGCAGGGGCTCTATCTCGCGGGCGGCGCGGCTCATCCCGGCCCCGGGATGCCGATGGTCATGATGTCGGGCTGGATCGCCGCCGACGCCCTCGATGCGGACAGCAAGGCCGAGAATCTACGGAACGTGTCTTGAGGCAGGAAGCGACCACGACCGCCGGAGAACGCTCCCCGCCTCACCGGGCGGGATCGTCTCCCGTGGCGCGTCGCTCTCCCCTGATCCATCGCTTCATGGTCTCCACGTTCCGGCGCTACTTCACACGGCACATGAACGCGCTGCGGGTCGCCTCGTGGGGCGTGCCGGCTACCCCAAACACCGGACCGATCATCGTCTATTCCAATCATCCGGCGTGGTGGGACGCGGCGGTCTACATCCTGGCCGCGGATCATTTCCTTCCCGCACATGAAAGCTACGCGCCCATCGATGCCGCCATGCTCAGGCAATACGGCGTCTTCGGCCGCATCGGCGCCTTCGGGGTCGATCTGGAGAGCCCTCGCGGCGCGGCGGATTTCCTGCGCACCAGCGCCGAAATCCTGTCGTCGCCGAACCGTGCCCTCTGGGTCACGGCGCAAGGCCGCTTCAGCGATGTGCGCGAGCGTCCGCTCGGGCTCAAGCCCGGCGTCGCGCGGCTTCCCGAACTCGCGCCCGACTGCACGGTGATTCCGCTCGCCCTCGAATACGGCTTCTGGCTGGAGCGCGGCGCCGAGGCGTTCCTCGCCTTCGGCAAACCCATTCGCGGTGAGGATCTTCTGGGGCTTTCACGCCCCGCCCGTCTGGAACGTCTCGAGGCGGAGCTCGCAACCACCCTCGACCGGTTGAGCGCCGATGTGCAGAGCCGCGAGTCGGCGCGCTTCCGCGCGATGCTCGAAGGCCGCGCCGGCGTCGGCGGCATCTATGACGGATGGCGCCGCACGATCGCAGCACTCCGGGGCCGGACCTTCGATCCGTCTCATGAGGGACGTGCCTCATGATCGTTCTCGGCCTCATCCTCCTGAGCCTTGCAGCGCTTCCCTTCGCGTTGGCTCTCGTGAACCTGAGCATCCTGCGTGCGACCCCGGCTCACGTGCCGAAGGGCGATGTGCTCGTGTCGATCCTGATCCCTGCGCGCAACGAGGCCAAGAACATCGGCCCTGCCCTCGATGCCGCTCTCGCCAGCATCGGTGTGCCGGTCGAAATCCTGGTCATGGACGATGGCTCCACGGACGCCACGCCGGAGATCGTCAGAAGCCACGCCGCGCAGGATGCGCGCGTGCGCCTTCTCACCGCCCCTCCCCTCGAAGACGGCTGGACCGGCAAGGTCCACGCCTGCCATCATCTCGCTGAGGCCGCCAAGGGCACGCATTTCCTGTTCGTGGATGCCGATGTGCGTGTGGCTCCGCATGCGGCCGCCCGTCTCGCAGGCCATGCGCAGCAAACCAATGCCGGCCTGGTGAGCGCCGTACCGCGGCAGATCATGCGCTCGCCAGGCGAACTGCTGACGGTGCCGACGATCAACCTGCTGCTTCTCGGCTATCTGCCCATGGGTTTCATGCGCCTGTCGCGCGATCCCGGCCTCGGGGCGGCCTGCGGCCAGCTCATGCTCGTCGAGCGGGAGGCCTATCGTGCAAGCGGCGGCCATGCGGCCATCCGCGAGCGGATCCATGACGGCATTCAGCTGGCGCGGCTCTTCCGCCGCAAGGGCTTCATGACGGATCTCGTGCCGGGCGATCACCTCGCCTCCTGCCGGATGTACACCCGCTTCGACGAGGCCTGGAACGGCTTTGCCAAGAATGCCCATGAGGGCATGGCCACGCCGGTCGCCCTGCCGATCTGGACGGTTCTTCTTCTCGGCGGGCATGTCCTGCCCTTCGCACTGCTTCCTTTCGCACCGACCTTTCTCGTCGTGGCTGCGGCGCTGCTCTCGCTTGCCACGCGGACGCTCGTGACGGTGGCGACGCGGGAGAGCCTCTGGTCCATTCCCCTGCATCCCTTCACCATGCTTGTCGGGCTCGCGATCCAGTGGAGCGTGCTCCTGAGGATCGGCACGACCCGCAGCGCTGGATGGAAGGGAAGGCTCTATCCCGTGGGGGTGAAGCCATGAGTGCAGCGATTCCCCAAGCGACGAAGCGACCGCGGGACGAGAACTTTCCGGTGGTCTCGCTGGTGCTCTCGCCCGAGCACCGGGATGCGACGCTGGCCTTCTATGCCTTCGCCCGCATGGCCGACGACATTGCCGATGCGCCCGGGCTGAAAGCGGCCGAAAAGCTCGAGCGGCTCGATGCGCTCGAGCAGGCGCTCATCGCCGGCGATGCAGCCATCCCTGAAGCCGCGCGCCTGCATGCTGCCGACAAGCGGCACAAGGCCGGGATCGTCCAGGCTCGCGATCTCCTGCGCGCCTTCCGGCAGGACGTGGTCAAGGCTCGCTACAACGAATGGGCGGAGCTCATCGAATACTGCCGCTTCTCGGCCAATCCGGTCGGCCGTTTTCTCTTGAGCATCCACAACGAGCGCAGCGCCGCCCAGGCTCCGGCGGATTCTTTGTGCACGGCGCTGCAGATCCTCAACCACCTGCAGGATTGCGGCAAGGATCATCAGGATCTCGGCCGCATCTACATCCCCCTGCGCTGGATGATGGGAGCAGGCTCCGAAAAGGGCTTCTTCGATCCGGCCCAGGCCGGTCTGCGTCGCAGCGTGGTCGATGCCATGCTCGACCGGGTGGATGCCCTGATCGATCAGGCGCAATCCCTGCCCGAGCATGTGCAGAACCGGCGCCTGCGCGCGCAGAGCATCGCCACCATTGCTCTTGCCCGTCGCTTAAGCGAGCGTCTGCGCCGCGGCGACCCGGTTCTGGAACGGGTACAGGTGAGCAAGTCTGACGCCTGCATGGCGTTCCTGCGGGGCTTTCGCGGAATGCTGCGCCGGCCGGTGAACGGCGACCATCGTATCACCGCCGCGATGGTGCGGCGGTCCGGATCGTCCTTCCGCCTCGGCATGCAGAGCCTGCACAGCGAGCGCCGACGCGCCATGCATGCGGTCTATGCCTTCTGCCGCGCCGTCGACGACATCGCCGACGGGGCTGCGCCGCCCTCCGAGAAGCGCGCCTTCCTGCGTGAATGGCGGCGCGAGCTCGACCGGCTGCACCGCGCGCCGGAAACGCCCATCGGGCGGGAGCTCGCCCGTGCGTCGACCCTCTTCAAGCTGCCGGTGGAGGAATGCCACGCGCTCCTCGACGGCATGGAGATGGACAGCGCGGAGCGGTTGCGGATCACGAACGATTACGAACTCAATCTCTACGGCCGCCGGGTGGCGGGCTCGGTCGGGGCCCTGTCGATCCGCATCTTCGGCGTGCCGTCGGCCCATGATTTCGCCCTCAATCTCGGGCGCACCCTGCAGCTCGTGAACATTCTTCGCGACGTGGACGAGGATGCGGCCTGCGAGCGCGTCTATGTTCCCCTCTCGCGGCTGGCGCAGCTCGGGCTGCAGGATGCGCCCGCCGTCACCCTCGTGGCCGATCCGCGTTTCGCCCGCGTCTGCGAAGGTTTGGCCGAAGAGGCACACGCCGGCTTTGCGGCTGCGGATGCTGCGCTGACGCGCCTCGACCGCGCGGCGCTGAAACCCGCGATCCTGATGATGGAGAATTACCGCCGCGTGCTCGCACGCCTGCAGGCTCGCGGCTGGGGCACGCGCCAGGGGCGGCTGCGCCTGAGCACAACGGATCGCCTGCACCTGATCACCCGCGCCATGAGGCCCGCATGACGGCACGGCGCACCCATATCGTCGGAGCGGGAGTCGCGGGCTTGAGCGCGGCGCTTGCCGTGACCTTCGATGGCGGCGAGGCCGTGCTCTACGAGGCAGCTCCCTATCCGGGCGGGCGCTGCCGCACCCTGCACCCGATCGATGGGTTCGATCATGACAATGGCACCCATGTGCTGTTCACGGCCAATGGGCGTGCGCTTGATTTCCTGAGGACGGTGGGTGCGCGCGAGCGTTGGGTCGAACCCGAGCCCAAGGGCCTTCCGCTCTATGACGGTCGCACCGGCGAGATGCGCCGCGTCGGCCTCTCGCCCTGGTCCTGGCTGCTGCCGTCCCGCCGCCCGCAGGGGCTGACCGTACCCGATCTCATGCGCATCCTGCGCCTGGTCTTTGCCGCGAAGGACTGCCCGGTCGCCTCCATCATCGGGAAGCGCCCGATCATGGACAGTTTGATCGAGCCGCTGACGGTGGCGGTTCTCAACACGCCGCCCGAGCAGGCCTCCGCGCAGCGCCTTGCCTGTGCGCTGCGCCAGCTCATCCGCCCCGGTGCGGGCCGCCTGCTGGTGGCAAGGAACGGATTGAGCCAGGACCTGATCGAGCCTGCCGTCGCGACCCTGCAGGCCAGAGGCGTGCCCGTTCTCACCGGACAGCGTCTGCGCATGCTTCTTACGGCGAACGAGCGCGTCATCGGGCTGGCGCTGAGCGACCGCACGATCATGCTCGGCCCCGACGACCGCGTGATCCTGGCGCTTCCACCCTACGAGGTGGAGCGGCTTCTGCCTGACCTGCCCGTACCGACCCGGTTCGAGCCGATCCTCAACATGCATTACCGCATGAAGGGTCTGGAGCATCCGCGCTTCATCGGCTTCACCGGCACCCTTGCCCAATGGGCGCTGATCCGCCCGAGCCACGTGAGCGTCACCGTTTCGGCCGCCGACGCGGTGGTCGATCAGAACGCATCCGATGTGGCGGCGCGGATCTGGCGCGAGATCGTGCCGGCGCTGCGCTCCCTTGGGCTTGATGCGGATCCCGACCGGCAGCCCGAAACGCGTGTGGTAAAGGAAAAGCGCGCCACGATCCGCCAGGCCGCCGAGATGCTGCCGCAGCCGCCCCTGCGGCCGCTCGCGAATCTGGCGCTGGCCGGGGATTGGATCGGGTCCCTTCCCGCCACCGTCGAGAGCGCCGTGATGGCCGGCGAGCATGCCGCTTCCATTCTGCGCCATGCCCGCGGCACCCGGGCCACTCTCTCCAAAGAACGGGCCTTGAAGACGGAGAATGCGGCATGATTCAGGACCACCCGCCGCTCACCGTCCTGCTCGCGGCGCCGCGCGGCTTCTGCGCCGGTGTCGAGCGCGCCATCCAGGCCGTCGAGGATGCCCTGGAGCGGACGGGAAAGCCCGTCTATGTGCGCCACGAGATCGTGCACAACAACCGCGTCGTGGACGATCTCAAGCGCAAGGGCGCGGTCTTCGTCGACGACATCGCGCAGATTCCCGACGGGGCGGTCGCGATCTTCAGCGCCCATGGGGTGTCCCGCGCGGTGGAGCGCGAAGCGGCAGGACGCGGGCTCTCCGTGCTCGATGCCACCTGCCCGCTCGTGCGTCGCGTGCATCTCGAAGGGCAGCGCCATGCCAAGGCCGGCCGCGAGGTCATCGTCATCGGCCACCGGGGTCATGTGGAGATCGAGGGCACGACCGGGCAGATCGACGGGACAGTGCATGTGATCGAGAGCGTCGCGGAGGCGCTCACCGTTCCGGTTCTAAACCCGGAGCGCATCGCCTACATCACCCAGACCACGCTGTCCGTGGACGACACGCGCGAGATCATCGCTGCCCTGAAGTCACGCTTTCCGGGGATCCAGGGACCGGACGTCAAGACGATCTGCTACGCGACGCAGAACCGGCAGATGGCGGTGCGCGTCATCGCCCGGCGGGCGGAGCGGATCATCGTGTGCGGCGCGCGCAATTCCTCGAACACCAACCGCCTGTGCGAGGTCGCCGTCAACGAGGGCCGCCAGGCGCTCCTCCTGCAGGATCCGAAGGATCTGACGCTGTCCTTCATCGACGGCGCCGCCGTCATCGGTCTCACCGCCGGCGCCTCCGCGCCCGAGGATCTGGTGCAGGAGGCCCTGGCGCGGCTCGCGCAGTGGCGGCGCCTCACGGTGGAGGAGGTGAGCGTGACCCGTGAGGATGCGCAGTTCGCGCCCGTCGACCTGTCACGTCTCGTCAATCAGCTCGCAAACGCTTCCTGAACGTCGGGCGGGGTGGCCGTGACCAGACCGAGCCGGTCGCGGCGCAGCCAGCGCCACAGCATCAGGGCGGCCACCACGGCAAGGCCGCTGGCGAGCCCGATCCAGATGCCGATGCCGCGAAGCGGCGTGTTGAAGGCCAGGACAATGCCGAGCGGCAGGCCAACGCCCCAATAACCCAAAGCCGCGTAGATCATCGGCACCCGGGTGTCCTGCAGCCCGCGCAGCATGCCGGCGCCGACCGCCTGCGCGCCGTCCACCAGCTGGAAGATGGCCGCCACCACCAGGAACGAGCGCGCGAGGTCGACAACGAGCGCGTTCTTCGGATCGCTCAGGTCGAGGAAGGCGCCGAGCAGCAGGTGCGGGGCGAACATCATGAGCGAGGCCGTAATCACCATGAAGCCGGTGCCGAGCGCAAACGACGTCCAGCCGGCGCGGGTGACCCCTGGCGCATCCTGCGCGCCATAGGCGCGGCCCACGCGCACCGTGACGGCCTGCCCGATGCCGAGCGGAACCGAGAAGCAGAAGGAGGCGATCTGCAGCGCCACCGCGTGGGCGGCGAGCTCGCTCTCGCCGAGCCGGCCCATGAGCATGGCGGCCGCGTTGAAGATCGTGACCTCGAACATCAGCGTCAGGCCGATGGGAACACCGATCCGCCACAGGGTGCGGTAGCGCGGCCAATCGGCTCGCCAGAAGCGCCCGAACACATGATAGCGCCTGAGCTTCGGGTCGAGGACGATCACCAGGGCAAGTCCCAGGAACATGAACGTGCTCGAGAGCACCGTGCCGAGCCCCACGCCGATCAGCCCCAGGGCCGGCAGGCCGAGCGCGCCGACCATCAGAGCGTAGGCCGCGCCGAAATTCACCGGAATGGCCAGCAGCCCGATGAACAGCGCCCAGCCCGGACGCTCCAGGGCGGCCAGGAAGGAGCGCAGCACCAGGAAGAACAGGAACGGCAGCAGGCTCCACTGAAGCGCCCGCATGTAATGGCCGGCATTGTGGGCAAGCCGCGGCTCCTGGCCGATGGCGAGCAGGATCGCCTCCCCGTTCCAGGCGACGATCCAGATCGGGATCGCAACCGTCACGCAAGCCCACAAGCCCTGGCGGACCGTGCGGCGCACCTCGCGCACGGAATGGCGCTTGCGGCCAAGCTCCTCGGCGATGATCGGCGAGGTGGCGTTCACGAGGCCGATGCCGAAAATGAGGAAGGCGAAGTAGAGATTGGTGCCGAGCGCACCCGCCGCGAGAGATTCCGAGCCCATCCAGCCCATTAGAATGACATCGGTCGTCATCAGGGCGTTCTGCGCCAGGGTGGCGAGAACGAGGGGCCAGCCGAGGGCCAGGGTGGCGCGGAGCTCCGCCAGCCATGCGGCGCGCTCGGTCAGTGCGGTGCGGTGAATCATGGTGACGGGCTTGTAGCCAACCTGCCGCCGGAAAGCCACAGCCGGAACTCTGAAGCCATGAGGACCCTGAGTGAAGGAACCTGAGCTCCAGCGCGTCCGTTCACCTCCTTGCTCACGTTTTCGTGTTGGTTTCCCGGAGTTCTTCATGGCGCAGCCGGCGCTCTCCACCGCAATCGACTTCGTCCTGCCGCCGGTCCTGCACAATGAGCGGGGCGAGGTGCGCACGGTCGGGGTCGAGATCGAGTTCGTCGGCCCTTCGGCCGAGAAGACAGTCCAAGCCCTGCAGGAGGCGCTGGGGGGCCGGCTCATCGAGGAAGACCCGCATGCCTTCGCCCTGAAGGAATCGGCCATCGGCGATCTGACCGTGGAACTCGACAGCCGGATCCTGCACCCGGGCAAGCAGGCCGGCACGCAGCGCGGCGTGCTGCCCAAGATCGCGGCTCTCTTCGGCTTTGCCGCAAGCTATCTCGTGCCCTGCGAACTCGTCACCGCCCCGACGCCCATCGACCGGCTCGAAGAGCTGAACCGCATCCTGACGATCCTGCGCAGGCTCGGCGCCAAGGGCACACAGGATGCGCCCTTCTATGCCTTCGGGCTGCATTTCAACCCGGAGATCCCACGCCAGGACGCGTCCACCCTCACGGCCTTCATGAAGAGCTTCGTGCTGCTCAACCCATGGCTCCGGCGCGAGGCTTCCCCGGACACCACCCGCAACCTTCTCGGCTTCGCCGACCCCTTCCCGGCCGAATATGTGCGCAGGATCGTCCAGCCGGATTACCAGCCGGATATCGCGACCTTCATCGACGATTACTTGAGCCACAACCCGACGCGGAACCGCGACCTCGATCTTCTGCCGCTCCTGCACCATCTCGATGCGAAGCGCGTGCGGGCCGTGCTGCCGAACGAGAAGATCAACGGCCGCCCCACGTTTCATTATCGTCTGCCCGACGCGCGGGTGAGCGATCCAGGCTGGAGCATCGCGCCGGACTGGAACCGTTGGGTCTGCGTGGAGCGCCTGGCTGCCGATCGCGAGAAGCTGGATGCGGTCGGCTCGGCTTATCTCGCCTTCGAGGGCGAGGACAAAAGCTGGGCCAACGTGATGGAGCAGGTCGTACGCTCATGACCAGACCTCTGATCGGCGTCACCACGTCTCGCCGAGGCGGATGGCGCAGCTACCTCATGCACCGGCTGGCGCTGTATCGCGCGGGCGCACGCTCCATACGGCTCGTGCCGGGCGATTCCCTGCCGACGGAGCCGCTCCACGGCCTCGTCATCGGCGGCGGCGACGACATCGGCGCGGAGATCTATGGCGGCAGCGTTCTGCCCGACGTGCGCATCGATCCCGAGCGCGACAAGCTGGAACTCGGCCTTCTCAAGGCGGCTCTTCCGGCCCAATTGCCGGTGCTCGGCATCTGCCGCGGATCGCAGATGATCAACGTGGCGCTGGGCGGCACCCTGCACACCGATATCTATGAGGTCTATGTGCAGGCGCCGAAGATGCGAACGGTTCTGCCGCGCAAGACGGTGTCCGTCGAGAAGGGATCGCGCCTGGACCGGATCCTGCGCTGCAACCCCTGTCTCGTGAATGCCCTGCACCATCAGTCCGTGGACCGGCTCGGGCAGGGCCTGAGCATCGCGGCCCGTGACGAGAGCGGCATCGTGCAGGCCGTCGAGAGCCGGAGCGCGCCGTTTCTGCTCGGCGTTCAATGGCACCCTGAGCTGCTGGTCTGGAAGAAGCCGCACCAGAGGCTGTTCGCGGCGCTGACCGAAGCCGCCGGCGAGGCGACGGTTCCCCTCTCGGCGGCGGCACTGGCGCTCTAGATCAACGAGCGCGCCTGGAGGTGCGCGGGAAGAGCGGGATCACCTTGCTGTCGCGCGGCGGGTTCAGGTGTCGCTGGATCGCCGCGTGCAGGTCGCGGCTGACGATGGGCTTCTGCAGCAGCGGGAATTCGCTCTCCTCGCCGACTGCTCCGGGATTGCCCGTGATCAGCAGAACCGGCAGAGCCGGTGCGATCTGCCGGACTTCGCGCGCCAGCATCACGCCGTTCATCGTGCCCGGCATGGCGATATCCGCCAGCACCAGGGCAGGCCTGCGGGTGTTCAGGGACCTGATCGCCTGCGCGGCATCGGTGGCGATGCTGGTCACGTAGCCGAACTCCTCCAGGCTCGACTGAAGAGCCAGCGCCACTTCGAGTTCGTCGTCCACCACGAGAACCTCGGTGTGGTTGGGCACCGGCTCCTCAGGCGCCTCGTCCTCGCTCGGCAGGCCCGGCGGCAGCAGGGTCGCGGCATCGGCCCGGGGCAGATAGAGGATGATCGCGGTGCCGTTCTCGTCCCGACGCACCTCCGAGGCGCCGCCGAGGCCCTCCAGGAAATGCAGGCTCTGCCGCAGGGACAGCCAGGACGAGAGATCGAGGTTGCGCAGGACGAAGGCCTGCTCGAGATCCGCCTCCGGGGCGCGGCGCCCGTCATCGGGTCCTGAGCTGCGGATCGTCAGCTGCACGAAATCCCCTTCTCGCGTCAGGTCCGGCAGCGCACCCTTCTCTATCTGCACATTGCAGGCCTCGAGCGCGATGGTGCCTCCTTGAGGCAGGGCGTCCCGCACATGCCCGCTGAGCATCACGATGGCCGTCTGGATGTCGTCCGGATCGGCCTCCACGGACCAGAGATCGTCTGCCAGCGACAGCCGCATGTCGACGGTATCGCGCCGCAGCGAACGGCTCATCAGATCGGCCACCGAGCTCACCTGCTCGGCGATGTTCACGTACTGGACCTTTGCCTCGCCCTGGCGGGCGAAGGCCGTCGACTTGGCGATCAGCTTGGCGGCCTGGTCGGCGGCCACGAGGGCCGACAGCAGCTTGCGCTGCAGGATCGGCTGCTCCTTCAGCTGGCGGGCCGCAGCGTCAATATTGGCGCTGATGACCATGAGGCGGTTGTTGAGGTCATGGGTGATGCCGTCGCGCAGCCGGTCGACGGCTTCCGCCTTCTGGAGGCGGCGCAGGGCCTCGTCCTCGTCCGATGCGGACGCCGTATCGGGAAAGGCATCCTCGGCGAAAGCGAACGGGACGGCGGGCTCTTGGATCTGGCCGGCCGTGACATCCTCGAACACGGAGAATTCGTCAGGTTCGTCCACGTCCTTGTCCCCGAGAGCCTGCCGGATCTGCCGCCCGATGAGCAGCGGAGCCCCGGCAGCCAGCACCAGAAACAGGCCCGCCGCCGCGGCAATCAGCGTGGAATCCCTGAAGAAGGCAGCGCCGGCCAGCGCGAAACCCGACAGGATCAGGGCGCAGGACAGGGCCAGCAGTGACAGCTTCAACAGGGCAGGCAGCACAGGCACTCAAGCTTCCCGAAAATATGGATTGACCCGGCGCCGCTCAGACGCCACTTCCAACCGCTATCTTGTGTAGCACGAACCGAGGGCAAGCGCGGTCGCCTCGCGATAAAGTGTTACTGTCCCACAAAGGAGATGATTGTGCGGCTTTCTGATGTCCAAGGATTGGCCAAGCTGGCGCTCGCGGTGGTTTTGACGGCCTCTCTCGTCCCGCAGGCCAGAGCGCAGGAGACCGCCGAGCAATCCATCGAGCGCCGCGTCAACGAGCTTCTCGGGCAGATGACCCTGGAGGAGAAGGTCGGCCAGCTGAACCTGTTCTCGCACGGCCCGCCCCTGCGCTGGGAGGACATCTCCGAGGGCAAGGCCGGCGCCCTGCTCAACTTCAACAGCGCCCAGGACGTGGCCCGCGCCCAGGCCCTGGCCCGCCAGAGCCGCCTCAAGATCCCGCCGCTCTTCGGCCTCGACGTGCTGCACGGCTTCCGCACCCAGTTCCCGCTTCCCTTGGGCGAAGCCGCGGCCTTCAGCCCGCGCATCTCGCGCCTGGCCTCCGAATGGGGCGCCCGGGAAGCCGCTTACGTCGGCGTGAACTGGACCTTCGCGCCCATGGCCGATCTGTCCCGCGACAGCCGCTGGGGCCGCATCGTCGAGGGCTTCGGCGAAGATCCTTATCTCGGCTCCGTCCTGACGGCCGCCCGTGTGGAAGGCTTCCGCCAGGGAGGCCTTGCAGCCTCCACGAAGCATTTCGCCGGCTACGGCGCGCCCCAGGGCGGGCGCGACTACGACACCACCTACATCCCGCGTGCGGAGATGTACGACACCTACCTGCCGCCCTTCCGGGCCGCCGTGGAGGCGGGCTCGGCCAGCTTCATGGCCGCCTTCAATGCGCTCAACGGCGAGCCCTCGACGGCCAATCCCTGGCTGCTGACGGACGTGCTGCGCCGGCAATGGGGCTTCGACGGTTTCGTCACCTCCGACTGGGTCGGCATCGGCGAGCTGATCAACCACGGCATCGCGGCCGACGGCGCGGAGGCCGCCCGCAAGGCGATCCTCGCCGGCGTCGACATGGACATGATGGGACTGCTCTACATCAAGCACCTGCCCGACGAGGTGCGCGCCGGCCGGGTGCCGGAGAGCGTGATCGACGAGTCGGTGCGTCGGGTGCTGCGCACCAAGTTCCGCATGGGCCTGTTCGACCGCCCGGATATCGATCCGTCCCGCTCCGATTCCATCTTCCCGAGTGCGGAATCGCGCCAGATGGCGCGCGAGGTCGCACGCGAAACCTTCGTGCTGCTGCAGAACCGCGGCGGCGTGCTGCCGGTGCCGGCCAGCGCCCGCTCCATCGCCGTGATCGGTCCGCTCGCCGATGCGCCGCACGACCAGATGGGGCCGCATGCCGCCCGCGGTCACAAGGAGGACAGCGTCACGATTCTCGAGGGCATCCGCCGTCGCGCGCAGGGCACCGGCATCACGGTGCGCCATGCACCGGCCTGCGACCTGTTCTGCCGCGACACTAGCGGGCTCCAGGCTGCCCTCGATGCCGCGAAGCAATCGGATGTCGTGATCGCCGTCTTCGGCGAGCCGCAGGAACTCTCCGGCGAGGCTGCCTCCCGGGTCCGTCTCGACCTCAACGGGAAGCAGATCGAGGTGCTGGAAGAGCTTGCGAAAACGGGCAAGCCGGTCGCGCTCGTCCTCCTGGGCGGACGGCCGCAGGTGCTGGGACCTGTGGCCGAGCGCATCCCGGCCATCCTCATGGCCTGGTATCCCGGCACGGAGGCAGGCCCTGCCGTGGCCGACGTGCTGTTCGGCGACGTGAGCCCCAGCGGCAAGCTCCCTCTCACCTGGCCCCGCGCCACCGGACAGCTGCCGCTGTACTACAACCGTCTGCCCACCGGCCGGCCGACGCTCGAGAACAACCGCTTCACCCTGCAGTACATCGACGAGGCGATCGCGCCGCTCTACCCGTTCGGCTGGGGCCTGAGCTACACGCAGTTTTCCTATTCCGATGCCGCGATGGCGCAGAAGCAGCTCGACCAGGGCGGGGTGCTGGAAGTGACGGTGAACGTGAAGAACGCCGGCGCGCGGGAAGGCCAGGAGGTCGTGCAGCTCTACACCCGCGACCCGGTGGCGAGCCGCAGCCGACCCTTGCGCGAGTTGAAGGCCTTCGAGAAGATCGCCCTCAAGCCCGGCGAGACGAAGCGCGTGACCCTGCGGGTGCCCGTGGAATCGCTCGGCTTCCACCTCGATGACGGCACCTATCTGGTCGAGGCGGGCGCGATCCAGGTCTTCGTCGGCGGCTCGTCGCTCGCCGAGCCGATTGGCGAGGCCGAGATCATGAAGACCTTCCGCATTCCGCCCATGGAGCGACGCGCTTCCGCCTCCACCAGCGTCGCGCAGTAATCGACAATGCAGACTGCCCGAACAGTGCTGTTCGGGCAGTCTGTGATGCATTGAACCTCTTAAGCAAATGGCGCTAAGCTTGCGCTCATGAGCGCTCAGTCGACCAAGCCGGAGCCCCGCGACTTCACCATCCGTTCCGTGAAGGCCATCGTGGCCCATGAGCGGACCGGCGCGGCCGATACCCTGCTCGGCATGGCCCTCACCTTCGTGGCCGGCGCGATCAATGCCGGCGGCTTCCTGGCCGTCGGCCAGTACACCTCGCACATGTCGGGGATCCTCTCCAGCATGGCCGACAACATCGCCCTCGGCTCCCTCGAGCTTGTGGGTCTCGGGCTCCTGGCCTTCCTGCCCTTCATCGCGGGAGCGGCCTGTTCGGCCATGCTGATCAACTGGGGACGCCGCCACCATCTCGGCAGCCGCTATGCCATGCCGCTGATGCTGGAAGCCTTCCTGCTGCTGGCCTTCGGCCTTCTGGGCTGGATCGCCCATCCGTCTCCGGCCTTCGTGGCGCTCGCCGTCCCGCTCCTGTGCTTCATCATGGGCCTGCAGAACGCGACCGTCACCAAGCTCTCCGGCGCCCGCATGCGCACCACCCATGTGACAGGGATCGCCACCGACATCGGCATCGAGCTCGGCAAGCTCCTCTACTGGAACCGGAACCCGGACAATCCGGACCGGGTCCTGGCGGACCGGCCCAAGCTGCGCCTGCTCGCCCTGCTGCTCGCCGCCTTCTTCATCGGCGGCGTCACCGGCGCCATCGGCTTCAGCCAGGCCGGATTCCTGTTCGCCCTCCCCTTCGCGCTCCTGCTTCTCCTGCTCGCCGGGCCTCCCCTGGCCGAGGATGCGTCGACCCTGGGCCGCCAGTTGGGCAGGCGTTGAACCGCTTGCATGGGGTGCTGTCTCAGCGCACGGAACATCAATGAAGGCTTGGCGGTTCACTCATGACAGAGTGGAGCCGTCACCCATGCCGAATCTCAGCCGAAACCCCGTCGAGACCCTGGCCCGGTTCGGCTATGGCGCAAGGGGCGTAGTCTACGGCCTCGTCGGCGCCCTAGCGCTTCTCGCGGCCATCGGGTCCGGCGGGCAGACCGGCGGCAGCCGCAGCGCCCTGCAGACGCTTCTCTCCCAGCCCTTCGGCAAGGTCTGGCTCGTGCTGATTGCGCTCGGTCTGTTCGGCTTCTGCGCCTGGCGGGTTCTGGAGGCCCTCACCGATGCCGACAATCGCGGCTCCGACATGAAGGGCTGGGCCATCCGGGGAGCCCATCTGATCAGCGGCATCATCTATGCGGGTCTGGCGATCTTCGCCCTGAACCTCGCCCTCGGGCGCAGCCAGGGAGGCGGCGGGGAGGATCAGGGCGCGCAGGACTGGACGGCCTGGCTCATGAGCCAGCCCTTCGGCCGGTGGCTGGTGGGCCTCGTCGGGCTCGTGGTGATCGGCGTGGGCCTCGCCTTCATCGTGAAGGCCTGGCGCGGACGGGTGGCGGACCGCCTCTCCCTGCCGGCCGACAAGCGGGACTGGTTCGTCACCATCGGTCGCATGGGATTTGCCGCCCGCGGCGTGGTCTTCCTGATGATCGGCGGCTTCCTGGTTCTTGCCGCTTACCACGCCTCCTCATCCGAGGTGCGCGGCCTCGGCGGCGCCTTGGATGCCCTGCAGCAGCAGCCCTATGGCTGGGTGCTCCTGGCGCTGACGGCACTCGGCCTCTTCGCCTTCGGCCTCTTCGGCCTCATCCAGGCCCGCTACCGCCACATCGACGCGCCGGACCTCGACGACGCGAAAGCCGCCGTCGCGCGGGTCGGACGATAGGCAGGCTGTCGCTGGAAAAACTGGCGATCCCGGGAAGACTCGAACTTCCGACCTTCGGTTTAGGAAGCCTCAGTTATCTCTGGAAGATCAAGGGCATGGCGCACAAGAGGCTGTAAACCGCTGGACCTGCGATCAAAGACTTAGCACAGATTTGTCAAACCCGTGGGGTGCAGCTCCACAGGGAAAAGCTGACGTAGGTACTGTTCGTGCTTTCATTGAGCTAATTCACACCTCAGCCGCTCGGGCGCTCGCTGGTGCCCATGAGCCCGGCATGCTGCCGCTCGTCGTTATTCATCCGGCCCTCGCTGACAGAGATCAAAACAAGCAGGGGCGACAGGCTTTCGCAATTGGCGACGTTGAGAACATGACCGAAGCCGCGGTCATGTACGCCCAAGAGGGATACAACGTATACGTTGAAGCCCGCACGATTGCGAAGAACACGCCACCCGGTAGGCGCGGCGATCTAAGTTACACTCGCGGGGTGTTCGCCTTCGTGGTGGATTCCGATGCCGACAAGGGCAAGGCGGGGCACATCGACTTTGAGCCTTCACTCGTTGTCGAGACTTCACCCGGTAATTTCCAGCCTTGGTTGTTCCTCGACCAAGCGTTGACGGCAGAACAGGCGAGGCCCCTTGGCGCGGCCATTCGTGCGGCGACAGGGGCGGACAGCGCAACAGGCGTTGTGACACAGCCCTATCGTGTCGCCGGAACGCTCAACTACCCTACCAAGACGAAACAACAGCGCGGCCGCTTCGCCGTCGAGCCGGTCAAACTCGCCTCGCAAGGCAGTAGGGTTTGGACCCATGACGAGCTAACGACCCGATTTCCCGCCGTCGTTGAGCGCAAACTATCAGACGCAGCCCTCCCTGTGGGGCGGTCGGGCAAGGGTAGCGAAAAGGTCGTCCAGCTGCTCACCCGCCTTGTGCCACAGGGGAAGCGGTCGGAACAGTTCTTTGAGGCTGTCGCCGTCGCGGTCGAAGAAGGGTTGACCCCCGATGACTTTGAGGCGCTTTGCCTCCAGCATCGGCAAGGGTGCGTCAGCCGCTTTGCAACCCCGGAGACACTGCGCAAGGACATCGAGCGGGTTTGGGTCAAGAAGCTCGGCAAGGACGCCGCTGAGAAGGTCCCACAGAGGGACAAGGGGCGCATCAAGCGCCTTCCTGCCGTCGTCACGGTCGAACAAATCGAGCTGTTGCATGCTCGCCAGCTCATCAAGGAAGCCGTCCAATCGTTCTTTAAGAACAGCGGTCGGGAGCTCATGCCTATCGTCTGGACGCAAGGTTGGTCTGTGCCGTCAGCTCGTCAGCTCACCTTAGTGCAGGCCATCGCCGTCGCCACCGGCGTCGGCAAGACTAGAACGACCACCTATGAAATCGTCGACTATGTGCGGCAGCTGCGAAACCAAGGGGACCAGCGCAAAATCGCCCTGTTGGTGCCCCTGCACAAGCTCGGTGACCAGATCGTTAAGGACTTCGCTGCGTTGGGGGTGCAGGCGCAGGTTTACCGAGGGCGCGAGGCTGACGACCCGAACCGTCCCGGCAAGAAGATGTGCGATGACCTGCCCGCCGTGAAAGCTGCGAACAGCGTTGGCACTTCGGTCGAAGCCTCCTGCTGTGAGGACCGGCGGCCCGATGGAACAATGGTTCGATGCCCGTTCTTCGATCAGTGCGGCTTCCAACGACAAAAGCAGTCTGACCCTGATGTGTGGATCGGCTCGCATGAGTACCTGTTCCGCAAGCCCAAGGCGTTCGGACAGGTCGCAAAGCTCATCATAGACGAAGGGTTCTCACAATCCGGCCTCCTGACCCTGCCCAAAGATCGCAAGGGCAAGGGGCTCACGGTCGAGGAGTTGGAAGCTCCCGTTGAGTTCATGCCGCAGCTGACTGCCACTCGCGGCAAGATGGCCCAGGCGTTACGGATGCAGCCCGAACCAGAACGCCTGAGAAGCGACCGCCTTGCTCCTGTGGAACAGCGCTGGCTCGTTGCGGCGGGGCTCACGGTCGAGGAGTGCCGCGAAGCCGCCGTGAAACATGAATGGTCCTTGGTCGAGCAGCCGCAGCTTTACCCCGGCATGCCTGCCGAGGAGCGTCAAGCCGAGATTGCGCGGGTGAAGCGGCCGCCGACGTTTGTGCGCCGGATGGCTCGCATGTGGCGTGCCGCGCAACATCTGCTGGAACAGTCTGACACGGAGGCCGCGTCCGGTCGGCTGTTCGTTGAGTTCCAGGGCACCGAGCAGGGGCGCATTAGGGTCGCTCAGACGCAAGGGCTCCGCGAGATCGACGCGGCTTGGCATGAGATTGACACGCTGCTGCTCGACGCAACGTTGCCGCCGTTGCGCGTGTTGAACGCCTTCTTCCCACAGGGAGTGGTGCAGGTCGCCAATCTACGCAACGTTGCGTTGCCGCGTGAGCATGTGCGGATCGAGCAGGTTTTGGGCGCTCCTGTCGCCAAGACGAAGCTGTTTGACCGGATGAGGGAAAACGCCCCCATTTTGCGCAACCTGCAAGCTCTTCGTCGCTACATCCTGCAAGAATGGCTCGCAGTCGGGCGCAAGTCCGCACTGGTCATTGCACAGAAAGAGGTTGCGAGCTGGCTCAAGGCGAACCTGCCAAAGGAAATTGCTGTCGAGCACTTCAACAACTTGACCGGCATCAACGATTACGGCGGCGTCCGACTGCTCATCACCCTTGGCCGCGTTCTGCCGGGACCTGAGGAAGTCGAGCTGATGGCAGGGGCGCTCACCGGCGTAATGCCGATGCCGGCGAGCGTGAAGAAGAACAATTGGACTTGGTACGACCCCACGGAAAAGCTCGTCACAACGCGGGACGGCGCGGCGTACTCGTTTGAAGTTGACCTGAAACACCCTGATCCCACAGCGGAGGACATGCGCACCCTGACCTGTGACGCCGAGCTGGTGCAGGCCATTGGTCGCGCCCGAGCCGTCAACCGTGACGCCTCCAAGCCGCTCGATATCCGTATCCTGGCCGATGTGCAGCTAGATGGGTTTCCGGTCGATGAGCTGAAAGTCTGGAAACAGCCGAATGATGAAGAAAGCCAAGAGGTTGATGAAATGAAAGCATCTGACGAAGTCGTTGCGGCTGTCATCCCGGCTGGCCGCGAAGTTGAGATGATCGTTGACGGGATGATCCTGCAAAGCGCAACGGATATGGCGAAGGCCTGGCCCGAGGTTTGGGCATCGCGTGACGCCGTGAACGCTTGGCGCAGCAGGGCCATGATTTCCGTGTCGAGACCCTTTAGGGAGATTATAAAGGGAAACGACACGGAAATCCCTGCAGCCTGGGGCATCGTTGAGTATCGCCCGACAGGCCGAGGCCAACAGACCCGCAAGGCGTACTTCAACCCCGCCGTTGTGCCGGATCCCCGCGCTTGGTTGGAGACGCGTCTTTGCGAGGGGGATGAGCTCGCGTTCTGCGATGTGATCCGGGCCCCGCGAGCCCCCGTTGCCGGCGCCCCTGCCGCCTCTGTGGGCGTGGACGAGGCGGGGCGGGTTGTTGTCGGGCGGAAAGCCCCTATCGGTGAACAAACGCCCCCTGTGGCCGAAGTCCCTGAGATCGAAGCCCCCGCATTGAGCGCCCTGCAATTGCGAGCCCGACAGGCTTTGCAGGCCCGAATGTCTGGGCAGCAATCAACCCGACACTGAGACAATTTCCCACAGGGGCAGTATGCGCCCCTGTGACCCTTAGGGCTGTCGATCCGGCCCCTTCGTTATTTGCGTGTCGTTTCCCTTTATATGCGTATTTAAAGGGAAACGACACGCAAATTGGGGCGACGTTCAGACGGCCCCCACACTCCCCCTGTGGGCGCTGAATCCTGCACCTCGATCCCCCTTAAAGCTGAGCCGTGATGGCGTTGTATCGCCTGATGAGGTGTTGGGCAGGGAAGGGCAGAAACCCTTGTGCAGCCCCTGTTTGCGACGGTTAAGGGTAATGGTCAGGCGATAGGACTCGCAACACATCGACCGCAAAACGCAACTCGCCCTCCTCTGTGGGAAAAACATTGCTCCTTGCCTGCAAGTATACCCAAATATAGCACATTAAATTATCAAGTAATTGCAAATTTTACAGTGCCAATCTGATCGTTTTATACGATTTTGTATCAGGGACTCCGACGTAGTCGATTTGGCGAGCGTTATGGGTTCAAGGTTTCCAGATGGTCGATATCCTGTGAGGGTCACAGCACTTAAGCGGCGAAAGCGCGGAAATACTTCGCACATTGTCCTGAAGATGCAGATCCGAGCAGGGCAATACATCGGCCAGGAAATCGAAGATTGGATTGGTGTCCAGCATCCGAATTTGCGGGTGGTTGCGATGGGGAAGGCAAAGCGGATGAGCCTGTGTGATCTGGCGAACGTCCCGAGCCTGTCGAAAGCGGTCGGCGCTTCGCTCATTGCGATCATCCACGACAACCAGATTGCTGGGCTTTGCAATGAGAGGGGCCAATGTGCACTCAGGAATTGAGCGGTGTGCCCAGGAGGGGTCGAGGGCGTCTGTCTGGGAAGTTTGTCGCCTATCGGGATGCTGCGAACAATCCCGCAGCCATTCAGCGGGCCCAGGAAGTCAAAGACGAGCTGCGCGGCGTCCTCTATCGGGGCAGCGTCTGGTACGTTGGAACGGATGCCTGCCGAGTTTTGGGCTTGGTCGATGCCAACTCAATGTCGCTGAACCCCTACCAGCGGCACTTTGCGGTCCTGAACCCCGAAGATTGCACCATGCTCGATGACCGCTTGGGCGGTCGGCGCCTCAATCGGGTGCTCATCAACGAGACGGGGCTCCGCAAGCTCGCGTTTCGCGCCCTGCTGCTCAAGGCCAATCGGGACCAATACCCGACCGTTCAAACCCAGCCCCAAATTCCGCAACCCTGGCTCTCCAAGAAGGGGGCAATCCAATGAAAACGTTCATTCGTGCATCAGACGGCATCGCTGTCCCTGAAACAGAGGCTTGTGAGGCCAATGGGACATTGCGCAACGGCTATCGCATCAGCGGCGGTGTGATGCTCCGCGACAATCAGCCGAAGAAGCTCAAGACCTTCGCCGAGCTGAACGCCGAGATCGCCCGGCTTGAGGCTCAGGGCGAGCGCAAGGCCAACGAGCTGCTGGTTGAGCGCAGTTATGAGACCTACGAGCGCCGCCTCAACACCGCTTGGCAGGACCCACCGACCTTCCCGCAGCCAGCCCCGCACACCCCGCCTGTGGGCCAGGAGAACACCCAACAGGCCTACGAGCACCGCATTTCCAACGCATGGAAGGAGTCCCGCTAATGTCCACTCTTTACGACCGCATTCTTGGTGTCCTCGCGGCGGATGTGTCATCTGCCAGCATCGTCGCCCTTACCGTTGATGTTCGCGCCGAGCGGGACCGCCTCGCCGCTGAACGGGCTGGGATCGAGGCCGAAGCCCTGGACCTGCTCACGCAGCCCGACACGGCGAAAGCTCGCCGGATGCAGAGCGCGGATCTCGAGTTCGAGATTGAGCGCCTGGACGTTGCGCTGTCCCAGCTTGAAACGGAGCTTGGGACGGCACGCAACAGGGAGGAACAGGCCCGGAAACGGGAGCAATACGAGCGAGCCAAGGCCGCAATGGCCACTGTGGGCGCTGATCTGGATGCCCGGTGGAACACCCTCTGCAATGAGATGCGCCAGCTGCTGGTGCAGGGATGCGAGGCTGCGAAGGCCGTCGAGAAGGCAAACGCCGACCTGCCGGCAGGGGCCGCGCCGCTGGTGGCTCATCCCCTGCTGGGCGAGTTCGTGGAGGGCTATCAAACGTGCCAGCCGATCTTCCGGACGGTTCACGTCCCGGGTTTCTGGAAGCGTGATCCCAATGCGCTAATGCCGGTTGAAACGATCCTTGAGCGCAATGCCGCGTAGCCATCTAGCGGGTGTGGGCGACGGGACTCCCTCACACCTGCACCGACCGGGGGAGGCGGGTTTTCCCTAGTCCTCACCTCTCCCGGTCACCCCTTTCACCCTCGAAACGGAATCTGACCATGGCTGGTCCAAAGTTGAAATATCAGCGGGTTGAGCAGGCTTTGCGGGAGCAGGGCGGCCTTATCGCTCAGGCGGCGGTGGTGTTGAGCGTCCAGCGCAGCACCCTTTACCGCTTCATCGCCAACAATCCCGAGCTGGAGGCGGTCCGAGAGGAAGCCACCGAGGCCCTGCTAGATACTGCAGAAGCCCATCTCGCCCGAGCCGTTGAGGCGGGGGACATGAAGGCGATCCGCTTCTTCCTCGAAAGGAAAGGGAAGCACAGAGGTTATTCGACCCGCGTCGAGACCACAGGAGCTGACGGTGGCCCCGTCCGGCTCGGGGGCGTCGAGTACGAAGTCGTTGAACCTGACCTGCACAGCCAAGACCTGGCTTGAGGTAACCAACGTTCCAAGCACAGAGGAGCAAGGGCGCGAAAAAAGATCCGCGCCCTGCCAACTTGGATCTTAGGCTTTGGCTGCTTCTGGCGCTTCAGTCTGCTGGATCGGTGGGTTGCGCCATTGGCGTATTTCCTCCGAAAACCCAGTAGCCTGATGAAGGAGCGCACTCGTGACGAAAATCAGATCGACGATTATTAACGGATTAATCCGGCTAAAACGGTTGATAATCCGGAACATTTCGTCGAGCCTGCGCTTCCTTTTGCGAGAGTCTCTTTCTCTCTTTCTTTCTTTGAGAGTCTCTCTCTCTGGCTCCCTGCCAGACGAAAAGATGTTATGTTTTCGCTTACGCATACTCATGGAGCTTTCTCCGGGGTTTGTGTGGAGAGCGCCGGGGGAGTTTTACGAGCCCGCTAAAACTTGCAGACTCCCCCGGCCGACCACGTCATGTGGTCGTTGCTCAATGAGAGAACAGAAACCGAAGATGCGCAGTTCCTAATTTTTCCGGGCTCATCCAGGCAAAAACGGGTTTTTGTTTTGGACAACTTTTGGGCTTCTGCCCCAGCTTCAACCAAGCTATTGAAGAATCTCAAATTTTTAGGGCTCTCCCCCGGCCTGTGAGGCGTCATAGGGCTGAGGGCATCAATCGCCCTCACGCCTCAGTGCAACGAGTTGCCGGGGGTCAATCGTTGAGGGGCACGCTCCCGCCTGGAGGGTTTCCTTCCAACCAAGTCGAGAAGAGCTCTGATTGAACAATTTTGACAGTATTGGTCAGGTCTACGAGACTTTTGCGTAAAGCAGTCATCTTCTCAAATTTGGCTTTGAAGTCGTCCTTCGTCCAAACTACCAAGTCTAGACTAAGCTTCTTGTTTGTAGTCGTCCTGTGAAACTCGACCGCTCCACCTTCTTTGGTCGGCCCAAATAAGCAATGGGCAACAATCTTTCTGTCATCATTAATGCCGAAAATTTTGTTCAAATCTTTAATTGCCGCCTGTTGATTTATAGGCTGCAACTGCATTCCACAAATCGCAAGGTTGACCTTTTTGGCGATATCTAGGTGATTGATGAGGATAGCTCCGTTGATGGTTTCAAGCCCCATCATCTGCTCGACCAGATTGTTTAAGTCATCCTCCAGCATGGCGAAGTGCCACATAAACTCACCGACCATCTCGTAAGTCTCTTGGTATCGCACCATCCAGCTTGCAGCTTGTTGCATCTGTTCTTCAGTTAGCTCTGTCATTGCTCAGTCCCTATCCCTGCCGCGTTAGATGTACCGTCCCGCTTTGGCGTGCAACATTGCATGGGACAGGACGCGACAGAGTTGGCCCCGTTCATGCCGCCCGGAGAACCTAGCTCCCCGGACAGCCCAAGCATATCGTTATGACAAAGGTTAGATGCTGATGCGGGTAGTATTACCTACCCGCCCAGTCATCAGTGCATGAAGTGTGCGATAACGGCCAGAATGTATCCAGCGGCGATCAGTGTATAGGCGAACTCCAACATCGGGGATTCTCCCTTCTTATGCTTCAGTTCCTCGACCGTCTCGGAACAGGTAGGGCTTGCTTCTCCTACCTTCTATTTATCAAACCAGCCCGTTCGACTGGCCTTTAGGGGCTGTTTTTGGGCGCGGCGGATTGACGCATGTACCCACATGGGCGGAAAGGGGGCCGAAGCCCCCTCCTCTTGTCCGTCCCCACCAGTCGCGATGATGAAGAAACAGAATAACAGTGATGATGATGTGCAGATACTCTATATAACTATATAACATGACACTGAACTCTGACACGAACGGCTTGTTCGCGCCAAGGAAGGCTCTGTTTATCGGATTCCGCTGATCCGTGCCTCTAACCGCCTGCGAGCGTCAGAGGCCATTAGGTGCCAGTGCAGCTCAACATCGGTTTCGATGCGCTGCCGCCGCTCCCGCTCATCCATGACCGGGTACCATCCAGAACGCTCGATTGTTTCACGAAGCAATGCCTTCGCTTCCAGCACAACCTCTTCGTCCCGGACCATCGACATAAGCGGCTCCTTGTGTCGTGAGCCCAAGGTAATGCTCAACCAGCTTCCACTCAATGGTCCGTTAACCATTCCTTCTGCAACGTTCCATGAAGTGTGCCATGGGACAGGACGCAATGACGACTCTCAGCCTTCGTGAAGCGGCGGAACAGACCGGCGTTTCAAAGTCTACGATCTTTCGTGCCATTCAGGCAGGGCGCATGTCTGCCCAGCGGGATGATGACCGCAACTTTAAGATCGACCCCGCTGAGCTGTTCCGCGCCTATCCTCCCAAGGCACCGGATTCCGATGTTGCGCGGGACGTTGCGGAACAGGCCGCAACACCCCCTGTGGGACAAGGCGCACCAGCTCCTGCAACGGATGAGCTGCGGGTCCGCAACGCGCAATTAGAGTCTGAAATCAACGCCTTAAAGACGATCCTTGAGAACGAGAAGCAACGGGCTGAGGAGCTGCGCGAGGACCGCGACCGCTGGGCAAAGCAGGCTGAACGCCTCGCCCTTCCTGCCCCTGTGGGAGCTCCTGCACCGCGCCGGGGCTGGTGGCCCTTTGGAAAGGCAAGCTGATGTTCGGGTTCGGCCCTCCCAAGACGCCCAAGTACGATAAGATGCTGGAGGAGCGCCGGGAGGAGAAAACCCGCGAGCGTGCCTTGTATTGGAAGGATCGGTTCGATCATGCCAAGGACGAGCATGAGACTACGCGGGTCTATATCGAATATCGGAACGATCTGCTCTTTGAATGGCTCAACGATTATGACCGGCGCAACGCGGCAGAGTTGCGCCAGCATGCCAAGAACCTGAGCAACATGATCGTTGCCCTTGGCTTCGCGCTATTGGTGCACCACTGGCTCTAGGCGAGCTATCAGGTTGAGCGGCACATCTTTCCGGTCTCAGGCTTATTCCATCCCGCTTCGATTGCCTTGCGCCGTAGATCGGCAGGGGGATGCGAGGTCGATGGCCTCTCATCGAGGACGACCGCCATGGCAAGCGCAGCTTCAAGAGGGTATTTCATGCGCTTGAATGAGGCTCCGGCAAAACGGTCGGCCTCCAGCTCTGCCTGCCAGTTGTTCTTGGAAACATCGAAATGATGTCTGCAATAATGGTGGGCAACTTCGTGAGCTAAGATGCCCATAGCGCCCTCATATGACCCGACGAGGCCAGAAAGTCGCCGGTCATAGATGATGACCTTGTTGCCTTCGATCACAGCTGCAAGCGCGTTGGATACCTCACCATTCATCGTATAGATCAGGCAATCGTCGCCTTTTATGGAGAGGCTACTGCATACGTCTTCCACCATAAAAAGGTAGTCTTCGAACGCTGGAACGATCTTAACGCGCTTATTTCCGCGTGGGAGATGAAAGGCTTTGGCGTCCTTTCCAATCACAACTTCGAAGCCTTCTTCTTCGTCTTCTGCTCTGCTGCTACTCGGCTGCACAACTGCGGCAGCGAAGCAAAGGGCAACTGCCCAAATTATACGTGAAACTTTCATATGCCCCTCTTTATAGGAAGATTATTGGTTTATGACCGGCTCTAGGCGAGCCGGTTGAACACACCGAGCACCACGGCGACGACACACCAGAAGATGAAGGGCCACCAGCTCGCCCCAGTCGCCCGGTCCAACTCGCTCGGGTAACTGAACCCCGCAAGAACGATCACGACGATTGCCGCCCAGATCATTACGCTATGCCACCCAATCCTTATTTCGTTCGGGGAGCGGTGAGGCAGGGGGCTGTTTTGCCCCTGTGGGAAGCATGAGGTGCACGGCGAATTTGACCTTGCTTGTGTTCTGCACAGCCCGATCAATGCCGCCCCCGGCCTCGATTCCCCACACTTTGATGCCACCTTTCCCGCCGCCCTTGGTTTCAGCGACGACTGAGACATCGAAATCAACCACAGTGAAGGCGGCATCCCCAGTGATGAGCAGGTGGTCCGTTATCTTCCCATACATGCCTTCCGCAGCGATGTTGGTGCCATCCTCGCGCTTCTGTGCGGCCCTCACGCCCTGGAGGATTTGCGCTAGCGTCTCCTCGACAAACTCACTCAGCTCCATGAAGCCCCCTTTGACGCCTCATTCTGCGAGGCCGTAGCTCAATCAATCTGGCAAGAGAAACCATGCCGAGTCCACAGGAGAAGTTATCTAACGATGCCTTTACTCCTGTCAGTTACAATCATCATCGGTCGATGTAGGTTGTAAACGTACTGGGGAGGTCATGATGTCTCGCAAGTTCGTTGCGTATTTCAGGGTCAGCACGAAGAAGCAGTCGCTCGGGCTCGATGCGCAACGCGAGGCGGTGGAACGGTACATTGCGCAGGCTGGCGGTCAGCTGCTGGCCCCGCCCTATGTGGAACGTGAGAGCGGAACGAGCCACGAGAACCGGATCGAGCTGCACAAGGCCATTGCGAAGGCGAAAGAAGAGAACGCCGTCCTGTGCATCGCCAAACTAGATCGGCTGGCACGCAACGTTGCGTTCATCAGCCAGCTCATGGACAGCGGCGTTGAGTTCGTTGCTTGCGATAATCCCCATGCAAACCGCATGACTATCCAGATCATGGCCGTGATGGCGGAGCAGGAAGCCCGTTTCATCCAGGAGCGCACCGTTGCGGGGCTCGCCGCCCTGAAACAGCGGGGCGTGACGAAAACAGGGAAGCCAGTGCGGCTCGGCAATCCCAACAATGGGACGCCAGAACAGACCAAGCGGATGCACGATGGCGCAAAGGCAAAGGCTGATGCCTATGCGCAGTCGATCATTGGCGAGATCAGGAAATGGCAGGCGAAGGGCATCACGACCTACAAGGACCTAGCCGACATTCTGACTGGCAAGTTCCCGACGCCGCGTGGGGCTGAGGTTTGGCAGGCAACACAGGTGAGGCGCATCATTGACCGAGCCGTAAACTTACAGAACCTAGTCTGCTAAAGTTAGTAATTTTTTGAATTATTGTCAGTTAAAGAAGCTCTGGGGAGCAAGTCGATGATTGACGATAATGATATTAACCGCCTGATGCAGGAGCAGAAAGCTCTGTCGTTGCTTGATACTATCATGCGCGACGTCAATAAGCTTTTCGACCATCTCGATAAGAACCGATCGGCTCAAGTCGAGTTTGGTTTCGTTTCGATACTGGCGGTCAGCGAAATCGCGAGAATGTCCTTCAACGATGTAAAGCGCGTCGGATGCTCGGCCCTGAGATCCTATAGCGGTGCTGAGATTGATCGCGCTTCGTTGCATGCCTCCGAAATAGCCCGGAAACGTCAAGCGGCCCGACAAAGCGGGGACCATTGGGGTGTCATCTCCAATGCCATGGTGGCGAAGCATTTTGCCGAGACAATGCGTACGCAGGGGACCAAGTCTGCAAAGGAGCAAGGTGCTGTTTACGCTGAGAACGTAGCGCAACGTTTGCTAGACGAAATCGACAAATGCATTGCCGCTTACCGTAATGCCTCACAGGCAGAGTTAAAGACCATGGGAATAGCTGGCGTCGCATCTAACTTCGATAGAGACTTACAAACTCCGGATGCGGCACCTCCCGCCGAAAAGCGTCGAAGCTGGCTGGCTCGGCTATTAGGCGCTCCGTAGCATAGAGCACGCGAAATAGGCGAACCGCATTATCGAGCGGTTTGCGTAATCAGTCCCATAGAAGAGGGGAGCCTGTTGACTGCATTGCCTCGAAAGCGCGCTCCAACAGGTCCCAATTATCGCGGAACCGCTCGAACTCCTTAGGTGAGACAGCACAATGGAACGAGGTGGGGTTTTTGGAGCCGGGGCCTCTCGGCTTGTAAACCAGCTCACAATGGTCCTGAAGATCACGAAGCTGGAAGATATAAAACTCGTCCCTGCCAAGGCCCTTAAGTACAACGAAAATGCACACAAGCTCGGGATTCAGCAATGTAATCCTACCCCTGACTTCCTGTGTGCCATTCTCCGTTACGATCTCAAGAAACTTGTCGGCGCTGAACTGCCATGACCCTCCGTTGATCGCTTTGACCTGGACAGGGATTGAATATCCGCGTGCATCGGCCGCTAAGAGGTCGAACATCGGAACATTTCCGGCAAATGGGGCGGCTAGGTAGCCCCGGCGCCCGAGTTCCGCAGCAACAAGATGCTCCCCAATCTGCCGGGTGAGCTGCATCGCACGTCCGTTAGTTTTCATTGTCCCTCAAGCGATACTAGGTGCAGACAGTATTCCCGTTCCATTCTGCCAATGTGCCACGTCAGTCCCCTAGTCGACGATGAATCATAGTAATTTATCTTTCGTCTTCAAAAGGACTTTCACGAGCAAAGGATTCGTGTTGGGAAGGAGACTTCCACGCATTAGCTACTCTGTCTTCATACAGCTTCTGAGAGGCTTTCTTCGCAGCGTGTCCACTTTCATCATCTAAGGATTCGAATAGGCTGTTGATATGAGCCCGTATTGCATCGCGAGTGGCTCTATCCTTCTGCCAATCTTTACCCGACTCAGCGAGCTGGAAGACGATTATGAGGCCGATCTCTTTTATAAGGTCGTTTGCATTCTCGATCCCAAGGTTCCTTTCGAGAGCATCGGGCTCAAACGATTTCTCCACTCGCCTCTCGATTTCCTCGCTTATGGACCTGCCTGACTGAGCAGCGGCAGCAGCAAGCATTTGGCGGAGCGCATCCCGTGTCCTGAAGGTGAGATTTCCCCGCTTAGTAGTGCCCTCTGGCTTAGCGGGTCGGCCTCGGCGCTTTGTCTCAGGCTTTGTTGTCATCAGGAAGCTGTCCTGTCCGTACCATCTCATCACATAAATGCACGCTAAATCACGTGCTATATATTGACAAGCGCGATCATTGGAATCAATGTTGATTAATGGCACGTAATATTACGTGCCATTAATATGAGGCCGATGATGGATAATGAAATCAAGAAAGCTCTCACAGGCTTGACTGTGAATGTCGAGACTGCAGGCAGAGCATTAGGGATCGGGCGCAACGCAGCCTACGCAGCGGCCAAGCGAGGTCAAATCCCAACTGTGAAAGTTGGCGGCGCAATTCGGGTACCAACTGCGCCTCTACGCCGGATGCTCGGCCTAGGACACCCAGAGGCTATGTGATCGATGGCCAGTGCAACCCTCAACCTCCGGGTCCAACCCTACCGTCTCCTTACAAAGACAGAGGCTGCACATTATTGCCGCCGCTCAGTCAGAAAGTTTGAGGTTCAATGCCCGATTCCGCCACTAAAGATGGCCGATGGGGACCTTCTTTGGGATGTCCAAGATCTCGATCGTTGGATTGATGGTCTGAAAACAGGCTCTCTGGATGAGGCTGACCAAGCTCTGGCGAGGCTTTAATGACAGTCATCCGTGTGAAGGGCTTTCAAATCTTTAAGGACCGCCACGGTAAGTGGCGTTGCTACCACCGAAAGACTCGTACACCTGTGGACATCAACAAGGCTCCAATTGGGTCGGCCGAGTTTTTTGCTGAATGCAACCGCATCGCAGATCAAGTTAAGGCTATCACCCCGAAAGCTGGGACGTTCGGCCTGCTTGTGACCGAGTACCGGGCCAATCCTGCCTTCCTCGATCTCGCACCCCGTACAAAGGCCGACTATCAGAGTATTCTCAACTACCTTGCCCCTTTATCGAACGTTTCCTTGGCGCGTTTTGATCGAGCCTACGTTGTCCAGGTGAGGGACAAGGCAACAAGTAAGGGCAGGCGCTTTGCAAACTATACCCGTTCCTTCCTCTCTACACTGTTTGCCTGGGGAGTAGAACGAGGCCATCTCAAGAGCAACCCGGCCGAGAAGATCAAAGGCATTCGCCGCCCTCGCGGCGCACCTGAAGCAAATCGCCCATGGACCGATCATGAACGCGAGGCTGTTCTCAACGCTGCCCCAGCGCACATGAAGTCTGCACTTGCACTGATGATGTTCACCGGATTAGGACCAAACGACGCACTTACCCTACCACGTTCATTCTACCGTGAGGGGGAGATTGCAACGCGGCGTTCGAAGACTGGCGAGCCTGTGTACTGGCCTGCTCCTGCCCCGCTTGTGCAAGCTCTAGCAGAGGCCCCGACACATACCGCCGTTACCTTGTGTGCCAATTCGGCAGGCTTGCCGTGGACAAACGACGGATTTCGGGCCTCCTGGCGAAAGGTGCGACTCCAACTTGAACAGAACAGCGAGATCAATTCCGGTCTCACGCTTTATGGCCTCCGGCACACGATCGCTGTGATCCTGAGAGAGATGGGTCGCGATGAGCGAGATATCGCCGACGCCTTGGGGCAGAAGACTATCGAAATGGCAAGGCACTACGCGAAGGGTGCAGATTTACGTCCAAAGATGCTTGGGATGGTCAAGGATCTCGATAGCGAATTGAACAAACGGCGCACGAAGGTTGTCAAACCGGGCGTCTGAAAGTGTCAAACCCAGCTAGCCGGGCTAGACCACTGGAGATCAAGAGTGAAAAAGAACAAGGATTTAACTGGCGATCCCGGGAAGACTCGAACTTCCGACCTTCGGTTTAGGAAACCGCTGCTCTGTCCTGCTGAGCTACGGGACCGCTGACGAAACGGGATTTAGCACGGTCGGCAGGGGCATTCCAGTGGGTTGCGGCCGCGAGCTCGGGATCGCGCGGCTCTCCCGAACGATTGTCGCGTCAGGCCGAAGGAACTCCCCACGGCCAAGCCGGTTGGTGAAGGCAACTGGAGGCACAACATGGCGCAGACGCTTCGCGATTTCCTGAAACAGGTCGAGAACCTTCCCCCCGACACCCTGCTCTGCGTCGCCGAGGTGGACGAGGCCTTCGCCGCCCATGTGGCGGAGATCGAGATCATCGAGGATGCGAAGTCTCAGAATCGGAAAGCGGAAGGCACTGAGGCGGTGGAACTCGGGAACGGCAAAGAACGGGTTGTGGTGATCCGCTGGTAGCCTGAAAGAAGCAGCTTTCCTGGCGAAAATCCGCCGATAAAACCTGCCGATCTTGGCCGCAACGATTTGGTGGCTCCTCGATTGACTTGCCATGGCGGCGGCATCCGGGCCCCGGAATGCCGCTCCAGAACACAATGAAAATCGGTCAGGATCTCACCATGACGAAGAACATCCCAGGCTCCCGCACGAACCCGGAAGGCATCCCGCAGGAAGGCCATGGCGGCTCGAACACGCGCGGCACTCAAGCCCAGCAGGGCAAGGACGGCAACGGCGCCCAGAAGCGGCAGCAGGAGAAGAAGTCATGAGCAGCACCGGCAACCGCAGCAATCCGAACCAGACGCGCATCTCGGGCCATCAGGAGCACGACGAGCCGAACGTCAACGCGGGCGGCAAGCCCGAAATCGGCCAGCAGGGCGGCGCGACCCACCAGGAAAGCCGCGACCACAACAAGCACAACAACGCGGGGCAGAGCGGGCACAAGCCACAGCAGCACAGCCCGGCGCAGGAAAAGCACTGATCCGGACATCCTGAGCGTAGCCGTTTGGGTCTGAAAGGGTATGATCCCGTCCCATGACGGGATCGACCCTGCGGATGCTGCTGGCCCTGTGCCTCGGACCTGCCCTGGACATCGGAATCCAGGAGGCCCATGCACAGGCGCGTTCCATGCAGCGGCCTGCGGAATGCCTCAGTGAGGCTCGCAGCGATCGGCTGCAGGGCCTCACGCCGGAGGATGATCTCATCCTGGCTTCGGGACAACTGGCTCGCCTGTCCGGAATTCGCCTGCCCGACACGCCTCCCCATCGCGAGGACGCCCTCTCTTGGCTGAGGGCGCGAATCGGCGAGACGGTCCTCATGCAGGGCCCTGACAGGCGCGCCCGGTGGGATCGAGCGTCCGTTCGCATCGGATCGTCCGGCGAGCCCGCGTCACTCGATTGGGCCCATGGATTGGTCGAGGCCGGCCTCGCCCTGGTGGATCCGGGCTCGGACAGGGTGTTCTGCCAGCCCGAACTCCTCGCCATCGAGGCCACGGCCCGCGAACGACGCCTTGGTGTTTGGGCCGATGACCGCTATAAACCCCTTGATGCAAATCATTCCGAGCGCCTGCGCGAGCGGATCGGCAGCTTCGCGCTGATCGAAGGCCGCGTCAGGAGCATCGGCGAGCGCAAGCAGCGCACCTATTTGAATTTCGGGGGGCTCTGGGCAGAAGACTTCACGATCATCATTTCTAGGGCAACCTGGAAGCAGATGTCGGATCGCGGCCTGGGCGCAGACTCCCTCAAAGGCCGGCGGATCAGGGCCCGAGGCATTTTGCAGCCTTGGCAAGGCACTGCTTTTTCGATTGTCATACCGGACATGATCGAACGTCTCGAAGGCGATCATCTGCCACGATGAACGAGCATGATCACAACACGTCGACCAGGTAGCACCGGAATTCTCAGCAGCCTCATGCTCGCGGCCTTTCTCGCGGGCTGCTCCGGCTTTGGGGGAGACGTCTCTCTGCCGGCAAACGCCCCGCGGGTGATCGGCCCGGATCGCGACCGGGATCATGTGCGCCTCGTCAGGGCCTTCGGCGGCGAGGGCCGCGCACCGCAGCTCCAGCAGCTCCTGACCGATGTGACGAACCGGCTCGTCATGGCCACCGACAGGCCGGAAGAGGCCTTCCAGGTGACGATCCTGAACTCGCCCGCGGTCAATGCCTTCGCGTTGCCCAACGGACGGCTCTACGTGACGCGCGGGCTCCTGGCGCTGGCCAACGACACCTCCGAGGTGGCCGCGGTCCTGTCCCATGAGATCGCCCACGTCACCCTGCGCCACGCCTCCCAGCGCACCGAGCTGCAGGCCCGCTCGGCCCTGATCGAACGGGTGGCCGAGAACGTGCTGAACGACGCCGAGGAAGCCGCCACGGCCCAGAGCCAGTCCCGCTCGACGCTGGCCAGCTTCTCCCGGGCGCAGGAGCTCGAGGCGGACCAGACGGGCGTGAAGGTTCTCGCCCGCGCCGGCTTCGATCCTTTCGGGGCACCGCGCTTCCTGACGTCGCTTGGGCGCTCGGGCACGAGTTCCGACAGCCAGACGGGGGACCGGCTGGCCTCGCATCCGAGTACGAACGACCGCGTCTCACGGGCCCTGCAGGCCGCGCGGCGGACGGAACTGCCGGGCGGCGGCGAAACCGGGCGGTTGGCTTATCTCACCGCCCTGGATGGCCTGTCCTATGGCGACGATCCGGCCGACGGTGTGGTCAAGGGCCGCCGCTTCATTCATTCTCGGCTCGGGGTTGCTTTCGAGGCACCTGAGGGCTTCAGCCTCGAGAACACCTCCCAGGCGGTGCTCGGATCCTCGGCCGACGGCGAGCGGCGCCTGCTTTTCGACGCCGCCGATACGCCGGAGGGCCAGAGCCTGGAAGACGTGCTGCGCTCCACCTGGACGGACACCATCGAGCCCGGCACCCTCACGCCCGGCACGGTGAACGGCCTTCCTGTGGTGACGGCCCTGTCCAACGGCAAGGAATGGACCTTCCGCCTCTCGGCCGTCCGGATCGGCAGCACCACCTACCGGCTCATCATGGCGACCCGGGGCAACAGGGGCGATCTGGATGCGATCTTCCAGCAGACCCTGAACAGCGTCCGGCAGGTGCAGCCCGAAGAGGCTAGACGGATCAGGCCCCTGAAGCTGCAGATCGTCACCGGTCAGCAGGGCGACACCGCGCAGGCGCTCGCCGCCCGCATGCCGATCGACCGGCCGCTCGAACGCTTCCTGTTGCTCAACGGCCTCGACAGGAATGCCCCCCTCAAGGTGGGCGACCGCTATAAGATCGTCGTGGAATAGAGCCTCGTTCCCGGACCATAAAACGGCATCGGCGAGGCAGTTGCCTGCCTCGCCGATGATGATTCCAGGAAAATCCCGTGCCTTACACGAACGCGCCGGAGGCTTGAGGATAGCGCTCCACCAAGGCGCGCTTGAGCTTTTCCAGGGCGCGGTTTTCGATCTGACGGACGCGCTCCTTCGAGATTCCGAGACGATCTCCCAAGAACTCCAGGGTCACCTGCTCGTCGTCGAGACGGCGGGCGCGCAGGATGCGCAATTCACGCTCGTTGAGAACTTCCAGCGCCTGCTGAAGCCAGCGCACGCGACGCTCGGTATCGATCGAGTCGGTGACGGTTTCGTCGGGCAGAGGGCTGGTGTCGACGAGGAACTCGACCCGCTCGGCGGAATTCGACGGGTCGGCATCCATGACCGGCGCGTTGAGCGAGGTGTCCGGCGCCGACAGGCGGGCATCCATCAGCGCCACATCGGCCTTCGACACGCCGATCGCCTCGGCGATCTTTGCGTGCACGTCGGAGGAGATGCGCTCCTCCCCGCCGCGGGTCAGACGGGCGCGCAGGCGGCGCAGATTGAAGAAAAGGGCCTTCTGGGCGGAACTCGTTCCGCCGCGGACGATTGACCAGTTACGAAGGATGTAATCTTGCACGGAGGCGCGGATCCACCAGGTCGCGTAGGTCGAGAAGCGAACTTCCCGTTCGGGCTCAAACCGGGCCGCGGCTTCAAGAAGACCCACATGGCCTTCCTGAACCAGATCGGCCATGGGCAGGCCATAATGACGGAAACGAGCTGCCAGCGCGATCACAAGGCGCATATGGGCAGCAGTCAGTTGATGAAGCGCCGCCTCATCGCGGTTCTCTTTCCAGCGCACGGCAAGAAGGTGCTCCTCTTCCCTTTCGAGAAAAGGCGCATTCATGGCAGCGCGGACGAACCGGCGGCGAACCCCTGAGATTTCTCCCATTGTGTGCTCTCCCTTGGCAGAGACACAACGAGCGGAGCCGCAAAAAGTTCACTTCCAGCAGCCAAGTTCCGCAAAATAGATTCCGGCCTTTGAAAAACAAGGCTCCGCGCACAAAAAAGCCCGGCTGCGAGCCGGGCTTTTGAACCTTGAAAGGCGTCCGCTCAGGCGGCCTCTTCCTGCATGTCGTCGCCTTCTGCGTCGCCATCCCCCTCGGCGCCCTTCACGCGGCGCGGGGACTTGGCAAGGCTCTGCTCGATGAGCTTGAGCGCTTCAGTATCCGTGATCTTGTTCACGGCCGCGATCTCGCGCACGATCCGGTCGAGGGCGGATTCGTAAAGCTGACGCTCGCTATAGGACTGCTCGGGCTGGGCCTCGGAGCGGTAGAGGTCGCGTACGACCTCGGTGACGGCGATCAGGTCGCCGGAATTGATCTTGGCCTCATATTCCTGGGCGCGGCGCGACCACATGGTGCGCTTCACGCGGGCACGACCCGTCAGAACGTCCAGGGCCTTTTGGACCAGAGCCGGTTCGGCGAGCTTGCGCATGCCGACGCTGGAGGCTTTACCCGTGGGGACACGGAGGACCATTTTGTCCTTGTCGAAGGAGACGACGTACAGCTCCAGTTTGAAGCCGGCGATTTCCTGCTCTTCGATGGCCGTGATGCGGCCGACACCGTGAGCGGGATAAACGATGGCTTCACCGGACTTGAACCCAAGGCGCTGGGCGGACTTCTTGGCGGTTGTCATGCGAGAGAGGCCTCCTTGCATGGCCCTCGCCTGAACGGCGAGGGAGCTGTTGCCCCACCGGACAGGGTCCCGGTGGAACGAGGATAGGATGTGAGTGTCGCGGAACTTGACTGCTCCGCTCGTCTCCCTGATGTAAGCCAGCGGCTACAAACGCTCATGCCCTTGACCAAGGCAGCAACGCTCCCTTAAGTCAAAGGACGCGAATCTTTGCTTCATTATGTGAACCGCCAGTCTGCGGGGACGGTGCACGGCTTGAGCGCAAGCGACGGCATTCACGGACCCTACCACAGTCCGGCCGAAAAAGCAAAAATATTTCAAAGCATAGCGTTAAAGAGACCCGTTCGAGACGGGCCGCGCTAGTCCCCTTCGCCGGGATTGGGCGAGAAGAACGCCTCGAACTTGCCCGCCACTCCGTCGAACTCCTTCGCGTCGGCGGGCGCATCCTTTTTAAGGGTGATGTTGGGCCAGCTCTTGGCCATGTCGGCATTGAGCTTCAGCCATTGCTCGAGGCCAGGCTCCGCGTCGGGCTTGATCGCCTCGGCCGGGCATTCCGGCTCGCAGACGCCGCAATCGATGCACTCGTCCGGGTGGATGACGAGCATGTTCTCGCCCTCGTAGAAACAGTCGACAGGGCAGACCTCGACGCAGTCCATGTATTTGCACTTGATGCAATTTTCAGTGACGACGTAGGTCATGCACGGTCCTTCGGAGTCTGTTCCAATCGAGAGAAAGGGTTGATGCCGCTCTAGCCCTTGTCGGAGGCGCTGACAAGCGCCCCGTTGTCCTGGCTGAGATCCAGGTAGAGCAGCCTTGCTTCCGGTGCAGGGCCCCGGCGCTCGCCGAGCCCCTCGATCCGGACCACGAGGGTGGCCCGGGGGAGCGCGATGGTCACCACGTCGCCGATGGCCACCGCCTTGGCGGCGTTGTCGGTGCGCTGTCCGTTGAGGCGGACATGGCCGCTGGTCACCATCCTGGCGGCCAGCGTCCGGGTTTTCGCGAAGCGCGCGAACCACAGCCACTTGTCGAGCCGCTGACGGTCCTCACGCATGCACTCAGGACCTCACTTCTTGCTGTCCTCGAGCTGGGCCTTGAGGGCCATCAGCTTGGCGAAGGGCGAGTTCGGATCCGGCTGCTTCTCACGCCGCTCGCGGCCGCCGTCCTGGCGGTTGTCGGCGCGCTTGTCGGGACGCGGACCGCGGCGCTCCTCCCCGCGACGGCCTTCCCCCTGATGGGGGCCGCGCGGCGGGCGGTTCTGCGGACGACCGCCCTCCCCTTGCGCTTCCCGGCGCTCGGGACGCGGCCGGCGCTCGCCTGTCTGGTCGCCCTGGCCTGCTCCATGGCGCGGGCGACGGTCGCCGCGATCCTGGCGCTGCTCCTGGCGGTCGGAACGCTCGCCGCGATCGTGACGGCCGCCACGGGCGTCGCGACCGCGATGAGCCTGAGCGCCGTCGTGATGGCGGCGGCCCTGGCGCCAAACCTCGATCATCTCGGGCTCGGCGGGAGCTGCCTCCTCAGCAGGAACTTCGGCTGACGCCTCCGCGGGAGCCATCGCGTCGCCCTCGGGCGAAGCCACGGCCTCGGCGGCGCTGGCCTCGACTTCCTGCTCGGAGACGGACGCCTCGGGAGCCTCCACGGCAACCGCGCCGATCTCCTCGGTGCCGACTGCATCGGTGCCGACCGCAGCCTCGGCCGTCTCAGCGGGAGCTGCCTCGGACGAGGCTTCCTCGGCCGGAGCGGCAGCGTCGCCCTCGGGAGGCGCGGTTGGGGCCTCGATGGCCCGCGGGGCCTCCACGAGCGGAACCGTGATGGCGGGACCGGCGCGACGATCCATCACATAGCCGAGCGACTTCAGGATCGTGGCGAAATCCTCGCCGGCGCAGCCCACGAGGGACGTCATGGCGACCGTCGGCACGAAGCCTTCGCCGTCGGCCGCGCCCGCCGGCGGCTCGCCGGGGGTGATGCCGGGACGGTAGGCGATCGCCGGACGGATGAGATCGGCCAGTCGCTCCAGGATGTCGACGCGCACGGCGCGGCCGCCGAGCACCCGGAAGCCTGCGGCCCGGTAGAGCCCGTGGGCGATCTCCTGATCCACCGGGATCGAGGTGCGGCCGGACTGGGCCAGATGGGCGATCTCGTCGATGCCCTTCTGGTCGAGGCCGCCGTTCTGCAGGGCCCAGAGCTGGGTTGCGAGCACGCGGGGCGCCGGCTTCAGCAGGGCCGGCAGGTAGAGATGATAGGCGCCGAAGCGCACGCCCGCCTTGCGCAGGGCGCCTCGGGCATCCTGGTCGAGGCTGCGGACATCGTTGAGAACCTTGGACCGCTCCAGGACACCGAGCGCCTCACCGATCTGGAAGCCGATGCCGCGGGCCAGGCCCGTGAGTTCCTGGCTGTCCTCAAGCTGCAGCAGGGGGCCGAGCAGGCGCACCACATAGGCCTTGAGCCAGGCGCGCAGGCGGATGTCCACCTTGTCCCGGGCGGGACCCGTGAGGTGCTCGTCCGAGAGGATGCGAAGCTTGGGATCGAACAGCTTGTCGCCGGGCTCCAGCTTGGCCACCGGGTCGCCCATCCACCGGATGGTGCCGTCGTTGGACAGCACGAGCATCGTGTCGGCGGTTTCGGCGAACCGGTCCGCCCGCGCCTCGATCTCGCCGGCCAGCGCCTTGCTGGCGGCGTTGCGCAGGGTCTTGACCTCCGTGGTGTCGGCCTGGGGATCCGGCACGAAATGGAAGCCGTGCAGGTGACCGATGTGCTGACCCTCGACGGTGACGTCGCCGGTGGTCGTAATTTCCGCTTCGAGCATCTTGTTCTCTCTCAAGCGCCGCATGAGAACGCTCGTCCGCCGGTCGATGAACCTTTGGGCGAGGCGTTCATGGAGCGCATCCGATAGCTTGTCCTCTACCTGACGCGCAACATCCTGCCAATGCTCCGGATCCTTCAACCAGTCGGGACGATTGGCGACGAAGGACCAGGTGCGGACCTGGGCGATGCGGTTGGAGAGGGTATCGATATCCCCATCGGTCCGATCCATAGCGGACAGATGGCGGGCAAACCAGTCGGCCGGGATGGCCCCGTCCTTCATGAGAAAACGGTAGAGCTGGCCGACAAGATCCGCATGGGTCTGCGGAGAAACCTTTCGGTAGTCCGGAACCTGGCAGATCTGCCAGAGCCGCTCCACGGCATATTGCGAGCGGGCCATGGCCTGGATGTCGTCCTCCCGGGCCAGAACTTCGAGAGACGTGACGTCCTCGCCGGTGGGGGCCCGCACGAGCCCATGCTCCCGCGGCTGGCTCCCAAGCGAATCGCGCAGGCGGGCGAGCGAGGAGAAGTCGAGATCGGGGTTGCGCCATTGCAGGATGCGCACCGGGTCGAAGACGTGGTTTTCGAGCGCCTGGACGGTTTCCGCATCGAAGGGCGGACAGCGGCCGGAGGTGCCGAAGGTCCCGTCGCGCATGTAGCGGCCGGCGCGGCCGGCGATCTGGGCCAGTTCAGGATTGTTCAGCTTGCGGAACTGGAACCCGTCGAACTTCTTGTCGGACGCGAAGGCCACATGGTTCACGTCGAGGTTGAGCCCCATGCCGATGGCGTCCGTGGCGATGAGGTAATCCACGTCGCCATTCTGGAAGAGCTCGACCTGGGCGTTGCGGGTGCGGGGCGAAAGCGCCCCGAGCACCACGGCCGCGCCGCCGCTCTGGCGGCGGATGAGCTCGGCGATGCCGTAAACCTCCTCGGCCGAGAAGGCCACGATGGCCGAGCGCCGGGGCAGGCGCGAAACCTTCTTCTCGCCCGCGAACGAGAGCTGCGACAGGCGCGGCCGGGTGACCACGTGAACGCCCGGGATCAGCGCCTCGATCACCGGGCGCATGGTGGCCGAGCCGATGAGCAGCGTCTCCTCGCGCCCACGCTGGTTCAGCAGGCGGTCGGTGAAGACATGGCCCCGGTCGAGATCGCTGGCGAGCTGGATCTCGTCCACGGCCACGAAGGCGACATCGAGATCCCGGGGCATCGCCTCGACGGTGGAGATCCAATAGCGCGGCCGATCCGGCTTGATCTTTTCCTCGCCGGTGACCAGGGCGACGTTGTGGGGTCCGGCCTTCTCCACCACGCGGTTGTAGACCTCGCGCGCAAGCAGGCGCAGGGGCAGGCCGATCATGCCGCTGTCATGGCCGAGCATGCGCTCGATGGCCAGATGGGTCTTGCCGGTATTGGTCGGGCCGAGCACGGCCGTGACGCCGCGCGAGCGCGCCTGCGGGGGAAGGGAACGACGGGCCATGCCTGGATGACGGGTAATGCTTGAACGTCCCGGATACGAGAGGCTGTGCGGGCCGGATGCCGGAGCCGGAAGCCTTCTCTTCAAGGCAGCCCGGCCCTCGCGGCCGGCTGCGGGCTATGCCCTTATATGGGGACGGGCGCCACTTTCGCCACCCGCTACAAGTGCTTTCGCCAAGGATTCTCTGGGCTTGATCTGAGAGCCTATTGGACAGCCCCGGCCTGGACGGCCTCGTCCGCCCGCACGGCCCGGCGCATGGGCCGGGACGCCTTGCCGTCCCCTTCGAGCGACCAGGCTGAGGCCTGCATCTCGCCGACGCCGATCATCGTGCGCACGGAGACCTTCAGGGGGAAGAGCAGGCGCGGGCCTTCGACGGGAGCAAGCCAGACAGACATGTCCCGGTTTTCCTGCATGAACTTGGTGGCCGGCCGCTCGGGCCTGTGGCCGGAGACCGGCACATAGCGGGCATTGCAGACGAGAACCGGACCGGAATAGCCCGCCACCTCGACGTTCTTGGTCTCCGCATAGCTGAGAACCACGTTCATGCGGGAGGCGCCGTCGAAGACGGGAAGGGTCCGGTTGCAATTGTCCGGATCGGTCAGAGCCTTCGACGCCAGAGCCGGCATGAGCAGCGCGCTCATGGGATCGACGACCCCCTTCTTGTCCGCAGGCTGGACCGGGATGCGGTCTTCCTTGGGCTCGAGGGGCGGGTCGATCTCGACGTCGGCCACGTGCCCGCCCTTCAACCCCATGCGGACGCTGCGCTGGTTGTCGGAGGTCTTGGACACCACGGCGAAGCTCGTCGAGCGCGGGCCGGCTCCGGCGAGAGTGCCTGACGCGGAAGCCTCGCCCTTGCCGCCGGTCAGGATCATGGCGAGGCCGGTGAGCTTCGCATTGCCCTGCATCTGGTATTTCTTGCCCTTGAAGGACGAGACCAAGTCTGCTTTCCCCAGGGGCAAGCCAGCGAGAGAGAGGTCGTACGTCACCTTGAGGGTCTGCCCATGAGCGAACGACGCCGTTCCTGCAAAGGCCAAGGTTACGAGAGCTGAGGCGGTGAGGCGCATAGGGCTGTTCCGATAGTCTATTCTGTTGCATCGCACGAGATTCGCAATAAATCGTGACCACGCGGCCGAAAAAAAGAGGGTGCGACGTCGCGCTATTCTTGACCCACACCCCTGTTTCGGCTTATAGGCTCGCACCTTCCAAGGACTTCTGGTGTCCGGCCGCGTGGGATCTGCGATCTTGCAAACCCGCGAATTGTGGTCGCGACCCTCACACGACGAATAGGATTGAACCCATGTCGCGCCGTTGCGAACTGACCGGCAAGGCCGTGCTGAGTGGCCACCTGGTGAGCCACTCGAACCGCAAGACGAAGCGGAAGTTCCTGCCGAACCTCTGCAACGTCACGCTCCAATCTGACGCCCTGCAGCGCTCCTTCCGCCTGCGCGTCACCGCCAATGCGCTCCGCTCGGTCGAGCACCGCGGCGGCCTCGATGCCTTCCTGGCCAAGGCCAAGGCTGAGGAGCTCTCCACCACCGCGCTGGCGGTGAAGCGCGAACTCGAGAAGAAGCTCGCCGCTGCGAGCTGATCTCGGATCGCCGGAAAATTGGCTTTGCGGGCGGCCCTGGTGCCGCCCGTTTTGCGTTGGTGTTTAAGCTCTGCCTGGAAGAGAATGTCTATGACCCGGATTGATCGCCGCGACTTCCTCATTGCGCTCACCGCAATGACCCTGGTCGTCCTCTCGTCGAACATCCTGGTCCAGCATCCCTTCACCCATTGGGGCATGGGCGACTACCTGACCTGGGGCGCCTTCAGCTATCCGTTCTCGTTCCTGGTCACGGACCTGTCGAACCGCCGCTTCGGGACGAAGGGCGCCCGTCGCGTGGTCTATGTCGGCTTCGTGCTGGCCGTGGCCCTCTCGGTCGTCCTGGCGACGCCGCGCATCGCCATCGCGTCCGGCGCGGCCTTCCTGACGGCCCAGCTTCTCGACATCAGCATCTTCGCCCGCTTGCGCGACAAGGCCTGGTGGATGCCGCCGTTCATCTCCTCGGTGATCTCCTCGGGGCTCGACACGGCGATCTTCTTCTCATTCGCCTTCTATTGCGGCGTGGTGCCGGGCGTCAGTCTCACCATCAGCGAGATGCTGGGCCAGACGGGGATCGTGGACCAGTGCATCGCCCTCCCGTGGGTCAACCTCGCGGTCGCGGATTACGGGGTGAAGCTTGCGCTGGCCACCATGGCGATTGCCCCCTACGGGGCCATCCTGGCGTTCATGCGCCCGCGGCTGCAGCGGCACGCCTGATTCAGGCGGCCGGATTTCAGGCGACTAGGGAAAACTCCAGCAGCACGGTTTTCTGCAGCGCGCTGAAATTGTCGTCGGAGATCAGGGACAAAACCGTCTCGCCGCCCTCGCGGTGAATCGCCAGTCCTTCCATATTGTCGACCTGATGTGAGGGCTCGCTCTCGTAGAGCACCTCCCCGTCGACCCGTGCTCCCGGTCGGACAGCCGCCGCGTCGAGGCGGCGCAGGCGGCACGCGAAGCCGCCGAAGAGCGAGAACCGCCGCTCCAGGATCACCGCGTCGCCATCGGGCAGGAAGGCCAGATCGGTGACGTCGAAGCCATTGGTGAGAGCCACCTGAAAGGCTCCCTGCCGGCCTCCCGTGAGAATGAAGCCGCTGCCACCCTCGGCGATGCCCACCAGAGCACCGCTCAGGGGCGAGCGTTGCGGCGCAACGGCCAGCGCCTCCAGGCCGCCATTGCTCGGCAGGTCCTTCAAAGCCTGAGGAACCGGAATCGGGACGCCCCGGATGATGCTGCCCGCAGCATTGCGCTCGAAACGGATGACGGCATGGTTGCGCTCGGTGCCGATGAACACGTTATTACCCGAGAGTGCGAAGCTCTCGGTGTCGTAGTAGCGCGAGCGCCGCATCGGGACGCCGTTGCCGAGGATCAGGGGAGAGAGGACCGGGCCGGACAGGCCCGCGAGCCGCCCGTCCGCCGTCTCGATTCGGGCTTTCAGGATCTGCGCATTGTCCGCAAGAGCGATGATCTCCTGCCCGCTGGCTGAGCGCCACAGGCCGGAAAAGCCCCCGAAGGCCGGCACGTCGGAGCGCAGGATGGCGCCGGAGCGGAACATCAGCGCGCCGAAGCGGCTGCGGTCGGGATCGGTGGTCGAGAGACGGCTGATCGGCTGCGCCTCGACCCGGATCGCCGTTGCCGCCTTGAAAGCCTGCGGGCGCTGCGCCACGGCGACGCCCGTGCAGGCGAGCGTCGCGGCAGCGGCACCGCCGCCGATCAGGAAGCTGCGCCGGGTGAGCCTCAAGCGACGGCCTTGCGGCGGGGAGCCCCGCGGGCCGGCGGCCCGGCATTCTCCTCGAACAGCTCCGCAAGCTTCTCGGTCATGACGCCGCCGAGCTCCTCGGCGTCGACGATGGTCACGGCGCGGCGGTAATAACGCGTCACGTCGTGGCCGATGCCGATGGCGATGAGCTCCACGGGCGAGCGGGTCTCGATCTCCTCGATGACGTAGCGCAGGTGCCGCTCGAGATAGTTGCCGGGATTGACTGAGAGGGTCGAGTCGTCCACCGGCGCGCCGTCCGAGATCACCATCAGGATGCGCCGCTGCTCGGGCCGGCCGAGCAGGCGCTTGTGCGCCCAGTCGAGGGCCTCGCCGTCGATGTTCTCCTTCAGGAGACCCTCGCGCATCATGAGGCCGAGGTTCTTGCGCGCGCGCCGCCAGGGTGCGTCCGCCGACTTGTAGATGATGTGGCGCAGGTCGTTGAGGCGGCCGGGATTGGCCGGCTTGCTGGCCTGCAGCCAGTTCTCGCGGGCCTGCCCGCCCTTCCAGGCGCGGGTGGTGAAGCCGAGGATCTCGACCTTCACGCCGCAGCGCTCGAGCGTGCGCGCCAGGATGTCCGCGCAGGTGGCCGCCACCGTGATCGGGCGTCCGCGCATGGAACCTGAATTGTCCAGGAGCAGCGTGACCACGGTGTCGCGGAAATTCGTGTCCTGCTCCTGCTTGAAGGAGAGGGGCTGGTACGGGTCCATGATGATGCGGGGAAGCCGCACGGGATCGAGGGTGCCTTCTTCGAGGTCGAATTCCCAGGACCGGTTCTGCTGCGCCATGAGGCGGCGCTGCAGGCGGTTCGCCAGACGCCCGACCACGCCCTGGAGATGGGCGAGCTGCTTGTCGAGATAGGCGCGAAGGCGCGTCAGCTCGTCCGCATCGCAGAGATCCTCCGCATGGATGATCTCGTCGAATTTCTGAGTGTAGGCCTTGTAGTCGGGGCCTCGCGCCTCGTTCGAGCGCGACGGCGGGCGCCAGGATTCGCCGGCATCTTCCGACTCGGCCTCTTCGGATTCCTCAGGCATCTCGCCGGAAGGACCGTCGGCCTCTTCCGTGGCGCCGTCCTCCATTTCGTCGCTGGAGTCCTCGCTGATCTCCGTTTCGGCGCGGTCGCCCTGGCTCTCCTGCTCGGATTCGCCTTCGCCCTGCTGCTCCTGCTGCTCGGACTCGTTCTCCTCCTCGTCCTCCTCGTCCTCGGAATCCATGGAGGCCTCGTCGGCCATGTCGAGGGAGGAGAGCAGGTCGCGGATGTTGCGGGCGAAGCTGCGCTGGTTCTCGATGTTCTTGAGCAGGCCGTCGAGGTCGCGCCCGGCGCGGTCCTCGATGAAGTCGCGCCAGAGATCGACGATCTTGGCCGCCGAAGCGGGCGGCTTCTGCCCCGTCAGGCGCTCGCGCACCATGAGGGCGAGCGCATCCTCGAGCGGCGCATCGGCCCGATCCGTGATCTCCTCGTACTTGCCGCCGCGATGATACCGATCCTCCAGCATGGCCGTGATGTTGGACGAGATGCCGGCCATGCGGCGCGAGCCGATGGATTCCACGCGCGCCTGCTCGACCGCGTCGAACACGGCACGCGCCGCCTGACCGTCAGGAGCCAGCTTGCGGTGCAGATTGGTGTCGTGGCAGGCGAGCCTGAGCGCCATGGCGTCGGCATTGCCGCGCAGGATCGCCACGTCCTGCGAGGTCAGCCGCCGCGGCGGCTCCGGCAGGCGGGCCTTGTCCTGGCCCATGAGCACCGGGCGGTCGGACGCGAAGGCTACCTCGAGGTCGGGTTTCCTGGCGATCGCCTTCATGGTGCCGGCGATGGAGCGCTTCAGCGGCTCCGCCGGCGCTTCCTTCTTCTCACCTGGCTTGCGGTTCGAGATGGACATCTCACCTCCCTGACGCTTCGTCTTGTGTCATCCCCGCGAAGGCTAAGGATCCATAACCACGACAGAATGAGGATGGTTGCTGCGTATCCACCTAATCCTGAGACGTCAGCGTTTATGGATTCCGGGCTCGGCTGCGCCGCCCCGGAATGACAGGGCCGTTTTAAGACAGAACCATATTCACGGCGCTCTCAGGCAGTTCCTTGCCGAAGGAGCGCTGGTAGAACTCGGCCACGAGGGTGCGCTCCAGCTCGTCGCACTTGTTGAGGAAGGTGACGCGGAAGGCAAAGCCCGTGTCGCCGAAGATCTCGGCGTTCTCCGCCCAGGTGATCACCGTGCGCGGGCTCATGACGGTCGAAAGGTCGCCGTTCATGAAGGCCGAGCGGGTGAGATCGGCCACGCGCACCATCTTGTTGACGATGTCCCGGCCGGCCGGATCCTCCTGGTAGTGCTTCGCCTTGGAGAGGACGATGTCCACCTCCTTGTCGTGCGGCAGGTAGTTGAGGGTCGTCACGATGGACCAGCGGTCCATCTGGCCCTGGTTGATCTGCTGCGTGCCGTGATAGAGGCCCGAGGTGTCGCCCAACCCCACCGTGTTGGCGGTGGCGAACAGCCGGAAGGCCGGATGAGGCCGGATCACGCGCTTCTGGTCGAGGAGCGTGAGCTTGCCCGACTGCTCCAGCACGCGCTGGATCACGAACATCACGTCGGGACGGCCGGCATCGTATTCGTCGAACACGAGGGCAACGTTGTTCTGCAGAGCCCAGGGCAGGATGCCGTCCTGGAAGGCCGTGACCTGCTTGCCCTCCTGGAGCACGATGGCGTCCTTGCCGACGAGGTCGATGCGGGAGACGTGGCTGTCCAGGTTGACGCGCACGCAGGGCCAGTTCAGGCGGGCGGCCACCTGCTCGATATGGGTCGACTTGCCGGTGCCGTGATAGCCGGTGATCATCACGCGGCGGTTGCGCGCGAAACCCGCCAGGATGGCCAGGGTCGTGTCCCGGTCGAAGAGGTAGTCGGGGTCGAGGTCGGGCACATGCTGTTCGGCCTGCGAAAAGGCCGGGACCTCCAGATCCGAGTCGATGCCGAAGACCTGTCGCACGGACACCTTCATGTCAGGCGTAAGGGTCGCTGTCTCGGTATGTGCCGTCATAAGGGGCCTCTTGTTCGGATACATGTCGTGAAGGTGTCATGGGTTTCTTAAACCCCATAACCGGATGGTGCAATTTCCTAATAAGCCTATCGGGTCTGCCTGAAAGGATATCGTCTTCAGCAGAGGCCGGCACTTTTGAGGATGTCGTGCGCCTTGATGATGTCGCGCAGGCGCTCCTCGAAGGAGCGGTCGCCCCCATTGGCATCCGGGTGGAACCGCTTCACCAGGGCCTTGTACTGGGCCTTGATGGCCGGCCCGTCGGCGGCCTCGTCCAGGCCGAGGACATCCAGGGCCCGGCGCACCGCCCCCGTATAGCGCGGCCGCTTCGGCTCAGGGGAGGCCCGGCGCGCGCGGGCCTGGGTAAAGTCCTCTCCCCGGAGAACCCCGAGCGGATCGACATATTCCCACTCGCGGGGCTCGGCCTTGGCGCCCTGCCCCTCGCCGGAGGCCGCGGAGTTCACCCCCATGGCCCAGGTCGGTCGGTGGCCGATGACGGAATCCTTCTGGAAAGCCGCCACGGCGGTATCGGACATGCCGGCGAAATAATTGTACGACGCGTTGTACTCGCGCACATGCTGGAGGCAGAAGCGCCAGTACTGGCCCTCCCGGTCACGCCCCTTGGGCGCGCGGTATTCGCCAGCGGCCTTGCAGGCCGGATGCTCGCAGACAGGCCCCTTGGTCTCCTGCGGTTCGTCACAGGAGGACTTGATGCGGATGCGGTCGAAAAGAGGCGAGTTGAGATCCATGATTCAGCGATTATGAGTGGCTTCAGGCCCTGAGCCAAGGCCTGAGCGCTTTTGGCCGCAGACCCGTTCAAAAAGGATTGATCAATCAGCATGACCCTCACCCACTGGATCACACAGACTTTGCAGGAGAACCTGCATCCGACCGAACTGACCGTCACCGACGAATCAGAGAAGCATCACGGCCATGCGGGATGGCGGGAGGGCGGTGAAACTCACTTCCACATTCATATCGTGTCTGAGGCGTTCTCCGGCAAGAGCCGGGTCGAGCGTCACCGCCTCGTGAACGACACGCTGAAGGGCGCTTTCGACAGGGGGCTGCACGCCCTGGCGATCCAGGCCAAGGCGCCGGGGGAGTAGGCTGTTTATCTCAGTGTCATTCCCGGCCGGAGCGCAGCGGAGGGGAAGGGAAACCACCAGCACGCTCGGCGCCATGGATCCCCTTCCCTCGCTCCGCTTGGCCTGAGGATGACAAAGCCCTAGGGCTTTGTCACTTGATCCGCTCAAGCACGCTGACGTAGTTCGCCACCGCGGCGCCGCCCATGTTGAAGATGCCGCCGAGCACCGGGTTCTTCACCTGAATGCCACCGGCCTCCTCGCAGAGCTGCATGGCGGACAGCGCGTGCATGGACACGCCCGTGGCCCCGATGGGATGCCCCTTGGCCTTGAGGCCGCCGGACGGGTTCACCGGCAGCTTGCCGTCGCGGTTGGTCCAGCCTTCCTTCACGGCGATCGCGCCCTGGCCGCGAGGGGTCAGGCCCATGGCCTCGTACTCGATGAGCTCGGCGATGGTGAAGCAGTCATGGGTTTCCACGAAGGACAGGTCGGAGAGCTGGATGCCGGCCTGGGACAGCGCTCGCCGCCAGGCTTCCGTGCAGCCCTCGAACTGGACGATGTCGCGCTTCGACATGGGCAGGAAATCCTGCGCATGCGCCGTGGCCCGGAAGGCGACCGCGCGCTTCATGCGAAGCGCCGTTTCCGTATCGGCCAGCACCAGGGCCGCGGCGCCATCCGAGACCAGCGAGCAGTCGGTGCGCTTCAAGGGGCCCGCCACGAACGGGTTCTTGTCGCTCTCGGCCCGGCAGAAGTCGAACCCCAAATCCTTGCGCATCTGAGCATAGGGATTGTCGACGCCGTTCTTGTGGTTCTTGGCGGCGATCAGGGCGAGCGCATCGGACTGGTCGCCGTGGCGCTGGAAATAGGCGCCCGCGATCTTGCCGAACACGCCGGCGAAGCCGCCGGGCGTCTCGCCGTCTTCCGGCACGTAGGAGCAGCGCAGCAGGATGTTGCCGATCTCAGGCCCCGGCGTGCGGGTCATCTGTTCGACGCCCACCACGAGCACGGTCTTGGCGCGCCTGGCCTCGATGGTCTTGATCGCCTGGTGCACGGCGGCCGAGCCGGTGGCGCAGGCATTCTCGACCCGGGTCGCAGGCTTGAAGCGGAACCGGTCATTGGCCTGGAACACCAGGGAGGCGGTGAAATCCTGAGCCGAGAAGCCGCCGTTGAAATGGCCGAGCACCACCTCGTCCACGTCTTCGGCGTTGAGGCCCGCATGCTCCAGCGCCTCTCCGGCGACACGGACGATCAGGCTCTCGACGGTCTCGGCGTCGAGCTTGCCGAAGGGGGTGTGGGCCCAGCCGACGATGCAGGCGGTCATGGGGATCTCCTCAAGAATTGTGCTGTTGAGGCACAAAGTGGCCCTCTTTGCGCCTTTCAGCAAGACGGATGCCGTCTTGAGATCGGCGCCAAGCTGCGGTTCATCATGGCGCGAAGCGAATCATGAGGGACGGCCCATGCGCCTGTGCGTCTTCTGCGGCTCGAATGCCGGTCAGGATCCTGTCTATATCGCCTCGGCGCGCGCCCTTGGGGAAGCCTTGGCCGCGGGCGGCATCGGCCTAGTCTATGGCGGCGCCTCGGTCGGGCTCATGGGTGCCGTCGCCGATGCCGTTCTCGCCAAGGGCGGCGACGTGACCGGGGTGATGCCGCAGGCGCTGGTGGACAAGGAAATCGCCCATAAGAGCCTGAGCGACCTGCGGGTGGTGGGCTCCATGCACGAGCGCAAGGCCCTGATGGCGGAGCTCGCCGACGGCTTCATCGCTCTGCCCGGCGGCCTCGGCACCTTCGAGGAGCTGTTCGAGGTCTGGACCTGGGCGCAGCTCGGCTATCACCGGAAGCCCTGCGCGCTCCTGAATGCCGGGGGCTTCTACGACAAGCTCACCGACTTCCTGGACGACGTGGTGGAACGCGGCTTCGTGAAGCCGATCCACCGCGCCATGCTGATCGTGGAGAGTGACCCGGCGGCCCTGATTCAAGCCATTCGCGCTTACGAACCGCCGAAGGTCGACAAGTGGATCAAGGCGGGCGAGCGCTAATCAGGCTTACGCTCTATAGGCCCCCACACCCTCGCCGAGATGGGCGTTGTTCGCCTCGCGCACCTTCGCGGCCTCCTCGTCGTAGAGGAAGGGCAGGAAGGCGAAGCGGCGGCCTTTGGTGACTTTGGAAACCGCGTGCAGGAGCGGGCAGGAGAACACCACGGCGCCCCCGGGCGGCGCCTTGTAGCTGCGCGGTCCGTATTCCGGGAAGCTCACCTCGCCGCCCTCGAAGTCGTGATTGAGGTTGATCGAGACCGCGAAGCGGCGATGGTCCGTGCCGCTCGTGGTGTTGTCCCGGTGAGCGCGGAAATGCCCGCCGTCCTCAGCCGCATAGCAGGAGACGATGTAGCGCTCCATGCGTGAGGGCTTGAAGAAGTGCACCCGCTCGATTTCGGGATTGATGCGGCGGATGATGCGGTGCTGCACCTGCCGGATCAGGTTGGGATCGTCGATCGTATAGTCCTTGCGGCGCTTGTGGTTCGGATCGTGCGCCGCAACGGTCTTGCCGTTGACCTCGCGCATGAAGCCCGATTCCTCGCCGCCATGCTCCTCATAGAGACCGATCAGGTGGCGGCAGAACTCGGGCTCGAACACGTCCGGGATGACGAGAACGGGCGCCGGCAGCTCGAAGCCTGCATAGTGGCTGACCGGCGGCAGGTCGCGCAGGTAGGCCATCACCTTCTCCCGGTCGCTGCCATCCTGTTCGAACGGGAAGATAGCGCGCACGCGCAAGGAAGGATTGAGCACCATCCAGAAGCGGCGGATCGGGACGGGACCCTGCCCCGGCTGGACGTTTCGCGGCTGGGCGCCGTAGAGGCGGCCGACGGTGCCGTCGAAATCCCAGAAGTGGCGGATGCCCGGGATGATCTGCCTGGCTCGGCTCTCGGACTGATCCGACGGATCGACGCTCACGCCGAACAGGGCGATCTTGTCGTCGTCGAAGAGGGAGCGGTGCTGGTCCTGAAACGATGCCAGAGCCGCACGGCCGACCTCGTCCGAGCCCATGCCGTAGAAGCACAGGACGACATAGCGGCCGGCCACCGTGTCGAAGCTGAAGTTCGGATTGCTGGTCGAGTTCTGTTTGAACCACGGAACCGGATCCCCAACCTGGAGGACACGATAGGCAGGCTGCAGGGTGTCAGGAGCGGCGGCGTCGGTCATCGGCAATCCAGAATACGTTCACGATCAATGCAACTTTGTTCGTTATCACGCGACTGCCGCAGCGACAAGCTAACGTTGGGACATGAGGAGCAGGGCAACCCCTCCGAGAATCAGCAGCATTCCGAAGAGTTCGCGCCTCGTGGTCGCCTGCGCCAGGAAGTGATGGGACACGGCCTGGGCCATCAGCACCTCCACCAGGGCGAGGGTGCGCACATTGGCAGCCGTGGTGAGCGCAAAGCCGATGAACCAGAACTGGGACGCCAGCGCCCCGAGGAAGCCTGCCCCTAAGGACGGACGCCACGCCGCAAAGCTCGCCGCCAGCGCCTTGCGATCGAAAAGGCCGAGCCAGACGAGGAGAACGGCGGTCTGCAGGCCGAGACCCCAGACCAGGGTCGTGGACGCCCGGATGAGCGGCGAGCCCCCGTCGAGGGACAGGATCGCGCCGCGAAATCCGATGGCGGCCAGGGCGAAGAAGGCTCCCGAGGCGATCCCGAAGAGAACCGGCCTGAGGCCGGACGAGGTCAGGCTCGTGCCCGGCTTCACGGACATGAGCAGCACGCCGCCTGTGGCAACCACGATGGCGAGCGCCATGGCCGGGGTGAGCGGATCGCCGAGGAGCACCAACCCGAACAGGGCCACCTGCACCGACTCGGTCTTGGTATAGGCGGTGACCACGGAGAAGGCGCGCTCCCGCATGGCCGAGAGCATGAGCGCGGTGGCGAGAATCTGCGTCAGGGCACCCGTCAGCGCATAGGCCAGGAAGGCGGCGTTGGGGGCAGGCGGCGTCTCACCGGTGGCGAGGCTCATTCCCGCCAAGGCCAGGAGCGCGAAGGGAAAACCGTAAAGGAACCTGACCTGGGTCGCCCCCACGGTTCCGATCGTCTCGGTGAGGCGACGCTGGGTGGCGTTGCGGCCCGTCTGGGCGGCCGCGGCTGCCAAGGTCACGGGAATCCAGAGAAGGGAGGTCGTCATGTCGGTCTTCAATCCGCGCGGCTCTTGCCACTCTCTTGCCATGGAATTCGTTAAGAAGGGGAGTTTAAGCAATCAACAAGCGGCCCAACCTAGCCAAGGCCAAGGTTTGGCACTAGAAATAGCCCAGCTGACAGGCGGGGCTGATCCATCCTCACCTTTCGTCGAACGAAGCCAAGGAGTCGTTCCGCATGAACGTTAGCCGTGTCCTCCGCGTGACTGCCTTTGCCCTTGCCGCCCTAATGAGCGGCTCGGCTCTGGCCGCCGGCGGCCCTGCGCTTGTCGTCGAACTCGAATCCGGCCGCGTTCTCCACGCCGAGCGGGCCACCGATCCCTGGTTCCCGGCCTCCATCACCAAGCTGATGACGGCCTATGTGGCCCTCGACAAGATCCGCTCCGGCCAGATGAGCATGGACACGCTTCTGATCGTGTCCGAGGGCGCCGCCGCCCTGCCCCCGTCGAAGATGGGCTTCAAGCCCGGCACGGAGATCCGGCTCGACAACGCCCTCAAGATCATGATGGTGAAGTCGGCGAACGACGTCGCGGCCACCATTGCGGAAAACATCGGCGGGTCGATCGACGGCTTCTCGGAGCTGATGAACGCCCACGCCCGGCGCCTCGGCATGGTGAGCAGCCGCTTCGCCAATCCCCACGGCCTGCCCGACGACCGCAACCAGACCACGGCCCGCGACATGGCGCTCCTCGCCCGCGCGCTGCTGAAGGAGTTCCCGGACCACAGGGACCTGTTCGATATCGGGGCCGTCCAGTTCGGCCGCCGCATCATGCGCAACACCAACGGCCTCATCGGCCGCTACCCCGGCGCGGACGGCATGAAGACCGGCTTCATCTGCTCGTCCGGCTTCAACGTGGTGGCGAGCGCCCACCGCGACGGCCGTCACCTCATCACGGTCGTGCTCGGGGCGCCGTCGGCCAACGAGCGCACCATCAAGGCCGCCGAGCTGTTCGACCGCGGCTTCAACAGCAAGGTGAACTTCACCAATCCGGAGCTTGCAGCACTGCCGGCCTCGGGCAATACCAGCCCGCCGGACATGCGCCCGGTCATCTGCGACCGCCGCGGACCGATGCCGCAGGAAGAAGACACCCCGGCCGTCGCTGAGACCGACAGCAACATTCCGAACCTGTTCTCCTCCGAGGTCATGGCTTTTGCCGGCACAGCCGCCGACAAGCCGGTGCGCACCGTGCTTGGTCCCCGCACCGCCGTGCAGCCGGAGCGGGTCTGGGTGGGTCTGAATCCGCCCAGCGAGGCCGAGATCGCCGCTCAGGCAGCTGCCGAGGCTGCAGCCGAGCAGGCTCGCAAGACCAAGAAGGCGGCCGCTCCCAAGAAGGGCAAGGCTGCGGCCAAGCAGGAGAATGCGGCCACGCAGGACGACACCAAGGCTGCCGAGAGCGAACCCGCAAAGCCCACGGCCAAGAGCGCGGACAAAGGCAAGGCCACGCCGCGGGTCAGCGTCACCGTCAAGCCGGTGACGGGTGCGAAGCCGGATGCCAAGCCTGCTACGGACAGCAAGGCCAAGACTGACGCGAAGGCCAAGGCGCCTCAGAAGGCCGATGCGGCCGGAAAGCCCAAATCCGTCGCCAACTGAGCCGACGGGAACAAGAAGACCCATTCTCGCAACGCCCGGTCATCGACCGGGCGTTTTTCTTAGCTCTTGCAATTCCGGTGCGTCCGGGCGAACCCTTCGGCCCCGCCATGCAAAGCCCGACATGAATCGCTCCTCCCCCGCCAGCGGCCTGCTCTTCGCCCTCGTCTCGGCGAGCCTCTACGGCTTCAACATCGTGTATGCCCGCATAGCCTCTTTTGCCGGCGCGAGCGGCTCGGCCATCGTGGTGTATCGGGTGTTCCTGATGCTCGTTCTGGTGGGCATCGTGGCGGCAATCATGGGGAAATCGCTGAAGGCGGCGAAGGAGGAGCGCGGCACCCTGATCCTGCTCGGCGTCGCCACGGCCTTCGTGGGCATCTGCTATCTCTCGTCCGTCGCCTATATCCCGGTCACCGTGGCGGCCGTGGTGTTCTATACCTTCCCGATCCTGATCGTGCTCGCGAGCCCTTTCGTGGAGGGCACGAGGCTTACGCCGTCACTGCTGGGCGTCGTGGCCGTGGCCACTCTCGGGGTGGCCCTCGTCGTCGGCCCGGCCTTCGGCGGCCTCGACTGGCGGGGCCTTGCGCTTGCCTTCGGGGCAAGCATCGCCACGGCCATCCAGTTCTTCGCCGCCGCGCGCTGCCGCAGGACCGGCGTCATGGCCAAGACCTTCTGGATCCATGTGCTCGTCCTGCCCACCGCAGCGCTCATCAGCCTGGCGGCCGGGCAGCTTGCGCCGCCCTCCTCGCTGGCCGCAGCGCCCTTCGCCGTCGCCATGACCATCGGCGGCTACATCTTCGGCTTCGTGCTGCAGTTCCTGGCGCTGGGGCGCATCACGGCGGTGGCTGCCGGGATCATCTACTGCACCGAGCCCGTGGTGGCCGCCATCTCGTCGGCTCTCATTCTCGATGAGGTCCTGTCTCCCCTGCAGATTGCAGGCGGCGCCCTTGTGCTTGGGGCCATCATGGCCAACGTTGTGCTGGAGCAGCGCCGTCTGAGGGACGCGCCCCTGGTGCCGATTGCGGATTGAACACGATGACGAACAGCCCGATGACTCCACCCGCCCCTCTTCCGCTCACCATCCTCACGGGCTTTCTTGGCTCGGGCAAAACCACCCTGCTCAACCGGCTTCTGAAGGATCCAGCGCTGCAGGACAGCGTCGTGATCATCAACGAGTTCGGCGAGATCGGCCTCGATCATCTGCTGGTGGAGACCGTCGACGAAGGCATGGTGCTCCTCTCCGCCGGCTGCCTCTGCTGCACCGTGCGCGGCGACCTCATCGCGACGCTGGAGGACCTGCTGCGCAAGCGCGACAACGGCCGCATCATGCCGTTCAAGCGGGTGATCATCGAGACCACGGGCTTGGCCGATCCGGCCCCGATCCTGCACGCGGTGCTCTATCATCCGTATCTTTCCATGCGCTACGCCGTGGAGGGCGTGGTGACGGTGGTCGATGCCGTCAACGGCACCGGGACCCTGGACGCCCATCGTGAGGCCGTAAAGCAGGCCGCCGTGGCCGAGCGCATCGTCCTGTCGAAGACCGATCTCGTGACCGATGAATCAAAGCTCTCCGAATTGCGGGAGAGGCTGCGTCAGCTCAATCCCGGGGCAACCCTGCTCGGAGCAGATGCGCCGGCCGAGGCCGTCATCGCCGGCGGCCTGTTCGATCTCGACGGCAGGATCGCCGATGTGGCGGAGTGGCTGAAGACGGAGGCCGTCGAAGAGGCCGAACGCGAAAGCCACGCGCACCAGCACGGGCACCATCACCACCATCACGGTCATGACCATTCCCACCATCATCACGACGTGAACCGGCACGACGAGCGCATCCGCGCCTTCTGCCTCACGAGCGAGCAGCCGATCCGCCAGGGCACCCTGGACATGTTCTTGGACCTCCTGCGCTCCTCGCAGGGATCGAAGCTCCTGCGCGTGAAGGGGCTCGTGGCATTGGCCGAGGATCCGGAGCATCCGGTGGTGATCCACGGCGTGCAGCACGTGATCCACGTGCCGGCCGTGCTGCCGCGCTGGCCGAGCGAGGACAGGCGCAGCCGCATCGTGTTCATCGTCGACGATCTCGAACGCGAGACCGTGGAGAAGCTCTGGGACGCCTTCCTCGGCAAGCCCGCCGTCGACCGGCCCGATGCGGCGGCGCTGTCGGATAATCCGCTGTCGTTGAGGCGGTGAGCACCTTTCGCGGATCTCCAACCAGAGCCTCATCCTGAGGAACGAGCTTGCTCGCGTCTCGAAGGACGAGGCGTTTCCAGCGAATTCTGGAGGCTCCTTCGAGACGCCGCTTTCAGCGGCTCCTCAGGATGAGGGTAGAGTCGTGTGAGGTGTTTGCATCACGCCGCCATCTGCGAGCGCTGCGCCCAGCCGGTCATGGAGCGCTCCGCATAGGCCGTGATGGCGTACATGATGACGCCGAGCACCGCGAGCACCACGAGGGCGGCCCACACGAGAGGCACCTCGAAGGCGGCGGACGCACGCGTGAGCAGGTTGCCGATGCCCACATTCGACGCGTTCTGCTCGCCGATGACGGACCCCACATAGGCGAGCGTGATCGCCACCTTCAGCGAGCCGAAGAAATACGGCATGGCGCGCGGTACGCCGACCTTGAACACGATGTCCCGCTTCGAGGCGCCGAGGGCCCGCAGCACGTCCTCCATCTCGGGCTCCACCGTGGCGATGCCCGTCGCGACGTTCACCACGATGGGAAAGAACGAGATCAGGAATGCGGTCATCACCGGCGGCACCCAGCCGACACCGAACCAGAACACCAGGATCGGCACCACGGCGACCTTTGGGATCGAGTTGAAGCCGACGAGCAGCGGATAGGTGCCCGCATTGATGAGCCGCGAGGAGCCGAGCACCATCCCGAGCAGAAGGCCGAAGCCGACCGCGAGACCGAAGCCCGCGAGCGTCATCCAGAGGGTGTGCATGGCATGGTAGGTGAGCTGGTTCCGGTATTCCCACACGGCCCAGAGGATCGTCGAGGGTGCGGGCAGGATGAAGCTCGAGATCTTCAAGGTATGGCAGAGGATCTCCCACAGGGCAAAGAAGCCGACCGTGAAGACCCATGGCGCGAGGGCAAGCTTGTTCTTGGTTTTCATGGGTTCCTCAGGCCGCCTGGCGCGCCTGCGCGATGTGGCCGCGCAGCTCGTGAACGAGGGCGGAGAATTCCGGCGTGTAGGTGATCTCGAGGTCGCGCGGTCTCGGGAACTCCACCTCCCGCTCGGCGACGATACGCCCGGGCCGCGCGCTCATGCAGAAGATGCGGTCCGACAGGAACGCCGCCTCGCGCAGGTCGTGCGTGACGAGGATGATCGTGACCTTCTGGGCCGCATGCAGGTCGCGCATCACGCACCACAACTCCTCGCGGGTGAAGCTGTCGAGCGCGCCGAACGGCTCGTCGAGCATCAGGAGCTTGGGCTCGTGGATGAGCGCACGGCAGAGCGAGGCGCGCTGCTGCATGCCGCCGGAGAGTTGCCAGGGGAACTTGTCACCCTGCCCCTTCAGGCCGACCTGGGCGAGAAGGCTCTCGGCCTTGGCCACATACTCCGCCTTGTGGCGGCGCAGCCGGGAGCGATGCGGCTCCACGATTTCGAGCGGCAACAGGATGTTGTCGAGGGTGGTCCGCCAGGGCAGCATCGTGGGGTTTTGAAAGGCCATGCCAGCCAGTTTGACAGGAGCTCCCACTTCCTTGCCATCCACGATCACGGTTCCCTCACGGGGAAACTGCAATCCGGTGGCGAGCTTCATCAGGGTGGACTTGCCGCAGCCCGAGGGGCCGACGATGGCGGCGAACTCGCCCTCCTGCACCTTGAGATTCAGGTTCTGGACGGCCGGCAGACCGTCCTCGGCCCGCGCATAGACGTGGGTCACGTCGTGGATGTCGACGAAAGCAGACACAGAGCGCTCCGTGGTCTCACCCTCCCCTAGAGGGGGAGGGTCGGCCGTCAGGCCGGGGTGGGGTGAGTAGCGTGACCTTGCAGAACGTAGCATTTCCACCCCACCCCGCTCGCTTATGCTCGCGACCCTCCCCCCTCAAGGGGAGGGTAAGGGAGGATCTCAGTTCACCTTGCGCTGGTCGGCGGCCGGGAGGAACTGGTCCGTGAACACGTCCTCCACATTGGGCTTGGCCTTGTAGGTGAAGGTCAGGCCGATCTGTTCGAGGGCCTTGGCGAAGCGGGCCTTGTCGATGCCGCCGAAGCCGTTCTCCTTCACCCACGGGGTGATCATGTTCTGCTCCAGCACCATCTTGAGGCGCTCGAGCTCGACGTCCTTCTTGGCCACGTCGTTGCGCTTGATCACCGAGTCAACGGCGCTCGACGGATCCTTCACCGTGTCCTGCACGCCCTTCATGAAGGCACGCAGAAACCCCTTCACGGCCTCGGGCTTCTCCTGGGCGAATTTCTGCGACACGATGATCGTGTTGCCGTAGAGGTCCACGCCATAATCGCTCATGAGCATCACGACGATGTCGTCCGCCGGCACGCCGCGGGACTTCAGGTTGATGTAGGACGACATGGAGAAGCCGAAGACCGCATCGACTTCGCCTTGCGCCAGCATGGGCTCCCGGACCGGGAAGCCCACGTTCTCGAACTTCATGCTGGAGTCGTCGATCTTGTTCACGGCCTTGAAGATCGGCCATTGCGCATAGGCGCCGTCGGCGGCCGGCGCACCGAACTTCTTGCCCTGGAGGCTCGACACCTCCTTGCTGATGCCGCGGCTCTTGCGGCCGATGAGGGCAAAGGGCGGCCGGTCGTAGACCACCATCACGGCCTTGATGTCGGTGCCGGGATTCTCGTCGCGGAAGCGCACGAGGGAGTTCACGTCGCCAAAGCCCATGTCATAGGTGCCGGAGGCCACCCGGGAGATCGGCTCGCGGGAGCCTGCGGCCGGATCGATCGTGACATCGAGGCCTTCGGCCTTGAAGTAACCCTTGTCGAGGGCCACCGCGAAGGGCGCCGCCGGCCCCTCCCAGCGCCAGTCCAGGGAGAACCGCACGGGCGTCTGGGCCTGGGCAGCCGCGGACCCGAGCAGCACGGCGGCGCCTGCCAGCATTCCCCTGATCCATCCTGCCTTCATTGAACGATCCGCAAACATCACTGTCACCTCTGTTTTATGATTGTCCGGGCCTCATGACGCCCTTTTAAGCCGCCTGCCCTGTTCTTGACCATGCAAGCAGAAAGGAAGCGGGGGTCAAGTCTCTTGCCGCAGCATCCCTGCCGTTGGAACCGGCATCTGACAGAAAATTGAGCAAAAATTCCAGAAGCCGGGGCTCTTGACGGTCTCGGAGGCCCTCCCCACGTTGAACCTTATCGGCGACCGGGCCCCTCTGGCAGGACGCAACCGCGACTGCGATGTCGGAGCCGATGCTTGAACAGAAGCAATCAAAGGTCCGGTTATGCCAGAATTCCTGCTTATGGAATGGCTGGGAAAGCCCGTCTGGATGTGGACGGCCTTCCTGAGCCTTGTCGTTTTTCTCCTCGCCTTCGATCTCGGTGTCCTGAACAAAAAGGACAAAGAACTCGGCGTGAAGGAGAGCCTTCTTCTCTCTGCCTTCTATATCGGCATCGCGTGTGCTTTCGGTGCCTATATCTGGTGGTCGTTCGAGACCGGCCTCCTGGTGACCCAGGACGGCAGCCATGCGGGCATCTCCTACTTCACGGGCTTCTTCATCGAGAAGTCCCTGTCCATCGACAATGTCTTCGTGATCTCGCTGATCTTCAGCTACTTCGCGATTCCTCGAAAGTATCAGTACCGCGCTCTCGTGTGGGGCATTATCGGCGTCATCGTCCTGCGCGGCATCATGATCGCACTCGGCGCCGCCCTGGTGCAGGAATATGCCTGGATGCTCTACATCTTCGGCGCCTTCCTGATCGCCACGGGCATCAAGATGCTGATCGTGCCCGAGAGCGATCCCGATTTCGAGAAAAACCCGCTCGTTCGCTTCCTGCGCAACCACATGCGGGTGACGAACCGTCTGCACGAGCAGCACTTCTTCGTGCGCGAGCCGGACCCGAAGACCGGCAGGATCGTCACCTGGGCGACGCCGCTCTTCCTCGCCCTCGTGGTGATCAACGTCGCCGACCTGATCTTTGCGGTGGACTCGGTGCCGGCGATCTTCGCCATCACTACGGACACCTTCGTGGTCTACACGGCCAACATCATGGCGATCCTGGGCCTGAGGGCGCTCTACTTCGCGCTCGCCGCCATGGTGCACCGGTTCCACTACCTGAAGTACGCTCTCGCCCTGGTGCTCGTGTTCATCGGTGGCAAGATCTTCTGGAACCAGCTCGTGGGCAAGCTCGACCCCACCATCTCGCTCGGCGTGACCCTCGCGTTGATTGTGGGCGGCGTCGTCTTCTCCCTGTGGAAGACGAAAGACGAGCAGGAGGCCATTTCCGGCTGATGCCGTAAGGGATACTGAAAAAGGAAAAGGCGGCTCGAAGCCGCCTTTTTCATGTCTACACCGGCAGCATCCCGTCGCTTTTCACCTCCTCCATCACGGCATAGGTGCGGGTCTCCTTCACGCCCGGCAGGGCGAGAAGGATCTCTCCGAGGAAACGGCGATAGGCGGCCATGTCGGCCACCCGGGTTTTCACCAGATAATCGAAGCCGCCCGCCACCATGTGGCATTCCAGAACCTCCGGGGCGCGCTTCACCGCCTCGGCAAATTTCTCGAACACGTCGGGCGTCGTCTTGTCGAGGGACACCTCCACGAAGACCAGCAAACCCAGCCCGAGCCGGTGCGGGTCGAGCCTCGCCCCGTAGCCGGCGATGAAGCCCTCCCGCTGCAGGCGCTTCACCCGGTCGCCCGTGGAGGTGGGCGACAGCCCGACCTTTTCGGCCAGATCTACATTGGCAATGCGGCCATCGGCCTGAAGCGCCTTCAGAATCTTGCGATCGGTCCTGTCCAAATCCGTCATTATCGCGGCCTTCTACATTTTTCCCCGCGTTTCATAAGGCGATGTCAGCTATTTTGCCATCGAAGCACGGTCAGGGACCTCATATATTCCGGGAAACACCCAGAGGAAATCGCCATGACCCCTGCCCCCGGCACTGCCCTGCCTTTCAACCCGCCCTATGCGGAAGACGACAAGGCCATTGCGGCCCGCCTTCTCGCCAACTCCCGGCTGTCGCCCGAACGGGAGAAGCGGGTGGACGCGCAGGCCAGCCGCCTGATCGAGGCGATTCGCGCCAAGGGCGGCGGGCTCGGCGGCGTCGAGGAGATGCTGCGGGAATATGCGCTCTCCACCAAGGAGGGGCTCGCCCTCATGGTGCTGGCCGAGGCCCTGCTGCGGGTGCCGGATGCTGCCACCGCCGACCGCCTCATCGAGGACAAGCTGGGACAGGCGGATTTCGCCGGCCATGAGTCCAAGTCCGACGCCTTCCTCGTCTCGGCCTCGGCCTGGGCGCTCGGCATCACGGCGCGGGTCATCCAGCCCGGTGAGACGCCGGAGAGCATTCTGGGCCAGCTCACCAAGCGCCTCGGTCTCCCGGCGGTGCGCACCGCCACCCGTCAGGCCATGCGGGTGATGGGCAACCACTTCGTGCTCGGCCAGACCATCGAGGAAGCTTTGAAACGCGCCGGCTCGTCAAAGGGCCGCGTCTACCGCTATTCCTTCGACATGCTGGGAGAAGGCGCCCGCACGGCCGATGATGCGCGCCGCTATTTCGATTCCTATGCATCGGCCATCGATGCCATCGGCCGCTCCGCCGGCAACGAGCCCCTGCCGAACCGCCCCGGCATCTCGGTGAAGCTCTCCGCCCTCCACCCGCGCTACGAGGCCACGAGCCGGGAGCGGGTGATGCGCGAACTCGTGCCGCTGGTGATCGAGCTCGCTCGACAGGCCAAGTCCTATGATCTCAACTTCACCGTCGACGCGGAGGAGGCGGACCGGCTCGAACTGTCGCTCGAGGTGATCGAGGCCGTGCTGGCCGATCCGTCACTCGCCGACTGGAAGGGTTTTGGGCTTGCCATCCAGTCGTACCAGAAGCGCGCCGGGTCGGTGATCGATGCCATCGCGGCCATGGCGGAGAAGTACGACCGCCAGCTCATGGTGCGCCTCGTGAAGGGCGCCTATTGGGACACGGAGGTGAAGCGCGCCCAGGAGCGTGGGCTCGACGACTACCCGGTCTTCACCCGCAAAGCGATGACGGACCTGCACTACATGGCCTGCGCCGAGAAGATGCTGAGCCTCCGCCCGCGCATCTACCCGCAATTCGCCACCCACAACGCGCTGACCGTCGCATCCATCATCGAACGCGCCGGCGGCACGGAAGGCTACGAGTTCCAGCGCCTGCACGGCATGGGCGAGGCGCTCTACGGGCGTCTTCTGGAGGACAACCCCGGTCTCGCCTGCCGCGCCTATGCGCCGGTAGGCGGCCACCGCGATCTCCTGGCCTACCTCGTGCGCCGTCTCTTGGAGAACGGCGCGAATTCCTCCTTCGTGTCCGTGGCGGCTGATCCCAACGTGCCTGTCGAGGCGCTGCTGAAGCGTCCAGCCGACATCATCGTGTCCGCCGACAAGGCGCGTCATCCCAAGCTGCCCCTGCCGCGCGATCTTTATGGGCCCGAGCGCGCGAATTCACGGGGCGTGGAGTTCGGTCACCAAGCATCCCTCGATGCGCTTCTGGCGGAGATCAGGAAAAGCGGGCAGCAGAGCTTCAAGGCAGAAGCCCTGATCGACGGCAAGGCGGCCTCCGGAACATCACGGGCCATCGTCAGTCCCATCGATGGCAGCACCGTTGCGGGCCAGGTGACGGAGGCCTCGCCGGAGGTGGCGGAACGTGCCATGGTGGCGGCCCAGGCCGGTTTCACGAAGTGGAGCCGCACGGATGCGGACGCGCGCGCCAAGGCGTTGCAGCGCGCCGCCGACCTGCTGGAGGAGCGGCGCGGCGCGCTGCTGCACCTTCTGCAGATCGAAGCCGGCAAGACCCTCGACGATGCCCTCTCCGAAGTTCGCGAGGCGGTCGACTTCCTGCGCTACTACGCCATTCAGGGCCGCGCTCTCTTCGATGAAGGCGATCTCATGCCGGGCCCAACCGGCGAGAGCAACATGCTGCGCCTGCGCGGCCGCGGCGTGTTCGTGGCGATCTCGCCCTGGAACTTCCCGCTCGCCATCTTCCTCGGTCAGGTCAGCGCCGCTCTCATGGCCGGCAATGCGGTCGTGGCGAAGCCAGCCGAGCAGACGCCGCTGATCGCGGATCTTGCCGTGCGCATCCTGCACGAGGCCGGCGTGCCGAAGACCGCCCTTCATCTCGTGCCAGGTGACGGGCGTGTGGGTGCGCGCCTTGTGGAGCATGAAAGTGTGGCCGGCGTGGTCTTCACCGGCTCCACGGAGGTGGCGCGCATTATCAACCGGACGCTCGCGAACAAGGACGCGGCCATCGTGCCGCTGATCGCCGAGACCGGCGGCATCAACGCCATGATCGTCGACGCCACGGCCCTGCCCGAGCAGGTGGCGGACGACGTGGTGACCTCGGCCTTCCGGTCCGCCGGGCAGCGCTGCTCGGCGCTGCGGCTGCTCTGCGTGCAGGAGGACGTGGCCGACCGCATGATCGAAATGGTTGCCGGCAATGCACGCGAGCTGAAGCTTGCCGATCCGCGCGAGATCTCGGCCCATGTGGGCCCCGTGATCGACCGCGAGGCGAAGGACAAGCTCGACGCGCATATTGCCGACATGAAGCGGCAGGCGAAGGTGCATTATGCCGGGGAGGCGCCGGCGACCGGCACCTATGTGGCGCCGCACATCTTCGAGCTCAACAAGCCGCACGATCTCGCCCAGGAGGTGTTCGGCCCGGTGCTCCACGTGGTGCGGTATAAGGCCGGTCGCCTTGAGGAGGTGCTGCGAGCGATTGAGGGCACAGGCTACGGCCTGACGCTCGGCGTGCATTCGCGCATCGATGCCACGGTGGAGCGCGTGGTCGAGGCCCTGTCGGTGGGCAACGTCTATGTGAACCGCAACATGATCGGCGCCGTGGTCGGCGTGCAGCCCTTCGGCGGGCACGGGCTATCCGGCACAGGGCCCAAAGCGGGCGGTCCGCACTACCTCCTGCGCTTTGCCACCGAGCAGACGGTGACGATCAACACGGCCGCCGCCGGCGGCAATGCGAACCTGATCGCCATGGGTGAGTAGTGCTCCACATCCGGATCATTTGCTCGATCCAATCACCGGCTTTGTGCCGGTGATCCCGCTTGGAGAGGTGTAGCGTTTCACGGGATCGGGATGGCCGGCACAAGGCCGGCCGTGACCTGGGTAGGTTATCGCTCGAACACGAAGGTCCGCACCTTTTCCCAGGGCCCGCCGCGATACCACCACAGGTCCAGCCCCATTCCCGTGACCTCGAACGGCTGAAATCCTTCTCTCAAGTCGCCAAGCAGAGCCCTTGCTTGTGTTGGATCCACCTTATTCTGCACCGTTACATGCGGATTATGATTCTGCCGGTCCTGTGGCTTGAGCCAGTCGTTCCACCCTAACGCGAGATGACGACGCATCTTGTTCAGCTCGGAGGATTCGAGCGCATAGGCGACCCCGCGCCCGAGGGAGCGTAGGCCTGTCACGTCGAGCTTGAAAGGTTGTTGACCGGAGATCGCGGCCTCGATGTCGTGTTGGATAGCCGCAAGCTGCTCACCCGGTAGAGCATGAAACAGCGTCAGGTGTGCCGGGATGAAGTTGCGCCCTTTTGGGAAGTAGCGCCGTCGCTGCTCGTCGAAGAATGCGAAGGAGCGCTCGTCGAGCTGGAGCGTGAGGATGAGCGGTGCGGTCTTGTCCATGAAAGGAAAAACCCGGCTCGGGGCCGGGTTGTTTCAGGTTCAGAAGTTCAGCGCCGCCTTGGCTTCGCGCAACTGCGCGACGGCCGATTCTGCCGCGTGCTTGGCGGCCGGATCGTTGGTGGCGTCGTAGGCCATTTCGGCCTGGAGGATCTCGTGATCGAGGGTTTCCTGGGTCAGCTCCTCGGCCGGGAGAGCCCGCTCGGCCAGAACCGTAAGGCCGTTCTGGTTGATGTCGGCGAAGCCGCCACGCACCAGGATCCGCCGGCCGTTGCCGGGATTGCTGGTGATGACGAGGAACCCGGTCTTGAGCGCCGTCATGGTCGGCGCGTGGCCGGCCAGAACCGTCATGTCGCCTTCCGTGGCCGGCAGCACGACCGCATCCACGTCGCCGGAGAACAGCACGCGCTCAGGAGACACGAGTTCGAAATTGAAGGTAGCCATTGGAGCTCCTCGTCATCCCGATCATGATCGGGAGTCGTTTGGGAGATACGCTAGGACAAAGTCATCCCGGAGCGTGCGAGCACGGCTCCGGGATGGCATGAGCTTGAATTAGGCAGCTTCGGCCGCGAGGCGCTGGGCCTTCTCGACGGCTTCCTCGATGGTGCCGACCATGTAGAAGGCAGCCTCGGGGAGGTGGTCGTACTGGCCGTCGACGAGACCCTTGAAGCCCTTGATGGTGTCCTCAAGTGCCACGAGCTTGCCGGGCGAGCCGGTGAACACTTCCGCCACGTGGAACGGCTGGCTGAGGAAGCGTTCGATCTTGCGGGCGCGGGCGACGGTGAGCTTGTCCTCTTCGGAGAGCTCGTCCATGCCCAGGATCGCGATGATGTCCTGGAGCGCCTTGTAGCGCTGCAGCACCTGCTGGACCTGGCGGGCGGTGTTGTAGTGCTCCTCGCCGACGATGGCCGCCGAGAGCATGCGCGAGGTCGAGTCGAGCGGGTCCACGGCCGGGTAGATGCCCTTCTCGGCGATCGAACGCGACAGCACGGTCGTGGCGTCGAGGTGGGCGAAGGACGTGGCCGGCGCCGGGTCGGTCAGGTCGTCGGCGGGCACGTAGATGGCCTGAACCGAGGTGATCGAGCCCTTGGTGGTGGTGGTGATGCGCTCCTGCAGGGCGCCCATGTCGGTGGACAGGGTCGGCTGGTAGCCCACGGCCGAAGGAATACGGCCGAGAAGCGCCGACACCTCGGAGCCTGCCTGGGTGAAGCGGAAGATGTTGTCCACGAAGAACAGCACGTCCTGACCCTGGTCGCGGAAGTTCTCGGCGACCGTGAGGCCGGTGAGCGCGACGCGGGCGCGGGCACCCGGGGGCTCGTTCATCTGGCCGTACACGAGGGCGCACTTGGAGCCGGCAGCCGAGCCGCTCTCACGTGGGTCGACGTTCACCTTCGACTCGATCATCTCGTGATAGAGGTCGTTGCCCTCGCGGGTGCGCTCGCCGACGCCGGCGAACACGGAGTAGCCGCCGTGGGCCTTCGCGACGTTGTTGATGAGCTCCATGATGAGCACGGTCTTGCCCACGCCTGCGCCGCCGAAGAGGCCGATCTTACCGCCCTTGGCGTAGGGAGCGAGCAGGTCGACGACCTTGATGCCCGTCACGAGGATCTGACCCTCGGTGGACTGCTCGGCATAGGAGGGAGCCGGCTGGTGGATGGCGCGGGTGCTTTCGCCGACGATGGGGCCGGCTTCGTCGACCGGCTCGCCGATGACGTTCATGATGCGGCCGAGCGTGGCGGTGCCGACCGGCACGGAGATCGGGGCGCCGGTATCGGTGACCGGCTGGCCACGGACGAGGCCTTCGGAGGTGTCCATGGCGATGCAGCGCACGGTGCTCTCGCCGAGCTGCTGGGCCACTTCGAGCACGAGGCGGGTGTCGCCGTTCGTGGTCTCGAGGGCGTTCAGGATCTCAGGCAGGTGGCCTTCGAACTGCACGTCGACGACGGCGCCGATGACCTGGGTGATGTGACCGGTCGCCTTGCGGGCGGGGGTAGCGGTGTTGGCCATGATTGGCTCCTCTCGGATTTCGTCAGAGCGCCTCGGCGCCCGAGATGATTTCGATCAGTTCCTTGGTGATCATCGCCTGACGCGACCGGTTGTAGGTCATCGTCTGCTTCTTGATCATTTCGCCCGCGTTGCGGGTTGCACTGTCCATGGCGCTCATGCGGGCGCCCTGTTCGGAAGCGGCGTTCTCGAGCAGCGCGCGGAAGATCTGCACGGTGAGGTTCCGCGGCAGGAGCGTCGCCAGGATCTCGCCTTCCTCGGGCTCGTAGTCGTAGACCGCGTCGGACGATGTGCCGGAAGCCTCGATCTGCGCCGGGATGATCTGCTGCGCCGTCGGGATCTGGGCGATCACCGAGCGAAAGCGCGAGTAGAACAGGGTCGCCACATCGAATTCGCCGGCCTCGAAGCGGGCGAGGACCTTCTGGGCGATCATGTCGCCCTGCTCGAAGCCGAGCTGGCGCACGGAGCGCAGGTCGATGAGCTCGATGATCTGCTGGGCGAACTGGCGACGCAGAATGTCGTAGCCCTTCTTGCCGACGCAGATGATCTTGACCGTCTTGCCTTCGGCCATGAGCCGGTTGGCATGATCGCGGGCAAGACGCGCAATCGAGGAGTTGAATGCACCGCAGAGACCACGCTCGGCGGTGCAGACGATCAGCAGGTGAACGCGGTCGGAACCGGTTCCGGCGAGCAGGCGCGGCGTCTCGGGCCCGACGACGATGCCGGACGCGAGGTTGCCGAGCACCGAGGACATGCGCTCCGCATAGGGACGAGCGGCCTCCGCCGCGGTCTGCGCGCGGCGCAGCTTCGCGGCGGCCACCATCTGCATGGCCTTGGTGATCTTCTGCGTCGCCTTGACCGAGGCGATGCGGTTACGAAGGTCTTTTAAGCTCGGCATCGAGCGGCCCTACCCTCTCCGGAGTTCCGGCTGGATCTTACGAGAACGACGCTTACGAGAACGACTTGGCGAAGTTCTGGACGACGTCCTTCAGCTTCGCCTCGGAGTCGCTCGACAGGTCCTTCGACGTGCGGATGGCATCGAGGATATCGGCGTGCTTGCCGCGCAGGAGCGAGAGCAGACCGTCCTCGAACGCACGCACCCGGTTGAGGGGCAGGTTGTCGAGGTAGCCGTTCACGCCGGCGTAGATCACGGCGACCTGCTCTTCCATCTTCAGCGGCGAGAACTGCGGCTGCTTCAGGAGCTCGGTCAGGCGCGAACCACGGTTCAGCAGGCGCTGGGTGGTGGCGTCAAGGTCGGAGCCGAACTGGGCGAAGGCCGCCATCTCGCGGTACTGCGCCAGCTCGCCCTTGATCTTGCCCGCGACCTTCTTCATCGCCTTGGTCTGGGCCGAGGAGCCCACGCGTGACACCGAGAGACCGACGTTCACCGCTGGGCGAATGCCCTGGTAGAACAGGTCCGTCTCAAGGAAGATTTGGCCGTCGGTGATCGAGATCACGTTGGTCGGGATGTAGGCCGACACGTCGTTGGCCTGCGTCTCGATGACCGGCAGAGCGGTGAGCGAGCCCGCGCCCTGGCTGTCGTTGAGCTTCGCGGCGCGCTCGAGCAGGCGGGAGTGCAGGTAGAACACGTCGCCCGGGTAAGCCTCGCGGCCCGGCGGACGGCGCAGCAGGAGCGACATCTGACGGTAGGCGACAGCCTGCTTGGACAGGTCGTCGTACACGATCACGGCATGCATGCCGTTGTCGCGGAAGAACTCGCCCATGGCGCAGCCCGAGAAAGGCGCCAGGAACTGCATCGGAGCCGGGTCCGAGGCGGTGGCCGCGATGATGATGGAGTATTCCAGCGCGCCCTGCTCTTCGAGAACCTTCACGAACTGGGCGACCGTGGAGCGCTTCTGACCGACCGCGACGTAGACGCAGTACAGCTTCTGCGATTCGTCGTTGCCCTGGTTGAGCGGCTTCTGGTTCAGGATCGTGTCGAGCACGACGGCGGTCTTGCCGGTCTGGCGGTCGCCGATGATCAGCTCGCGCTGGCCGCGGCCGACCGGGATCAGGGCGTCGATGGCCTTGAGGCCCGTGGCCATCGGCTCGTGCACCGACTTGCGGGGAATGATGCCGGGAGCCTTCACGTCCACGCGGCGGCGCTCGGTGGACTGGATCGGGCCCTTGCCGTCGATGGGGTTGCCGAGCGCGTCGACGACGCGGCCGAGCAGGCCCTTGCCGACCGGCACGTCCACGATAGCGCCCGTGCGCTTCACGGTCTGGCCTTCGGCGATCTCACGGTCGGAGCCGAACACCACGACGCCGACGTTGTCGGTCTCGAGGTTGAGGGCCATGCCGCGCACGCCGCTCTCGAATTCGACCATCTCGCCGGCCTGAACCTTGTCGAGGCCATAGCAACGGGCGATACCGTCACCGACGGACAGAACCTGCCCGACTTCGGTGACTTCAGCTTCGGTACCGAAGTTCTTGATCTGCTCTTTGAGGATCGCGGAGATCTCAGCGGCTCGAATGTCCATCAGTGGACCTCTTTCATCGCTAGACGAATGGAATTGAGTTTGGTGCGCACCGAGGCATCCACCATGCGGGAGCCCATCTTCACGATGAGACCGCCGATGAGGCTCGGGTCGATTTTGACGTCGACAGCAACGTCAGCCTTGGCGACGTCGCGCAGCGCCGCCTTGATTTCGTTCAGAACGGTGTCGGAGGGAGCCTCCGCCAGGGTGACCTGCGCCCGAACGATGCCCTTCGCGTCGGACACCAGGTTCTGGTAGGCGCGGATCATGTCCGGCAGGGCGAAGAGCCGGCGCTTGGACGCCACGAGACGGATGAAATTGCCCGCAAGGCCGGACAAAGCAGCCTTGTCGAGAATGGCACCGATCGCGTTCGACTGCTCTTCAGCCGTGAAAATGGGGTTTGAGATCAGGCGCTGCAAGTCTTCGCTGCCGCGGATCAGCTGGTCAAAGCGGGCGAGATCGCCGGCGACAGCGTCCACCGCGTTCGCTTCGCGGGCGAGTTCGAACAGCGCCGAAGCATAGCGCAACGCTACGCCCGACAGGAGGGGTCCTTCTTGGGAACCGCTTTGCGCCACGTAACCGTCTCTCTTGTCATAACGGGCCTCGGACCGGGAAAGCCTGCGAACGCGGCATCCGGGAGACCCGTCAGGTGTGGAAATGAGCCCGGGACGGGAGCCTTCTCCGCCCGTCAGGCGAGGGTGCACTAGCATGGGTTTTTCTGAGGCGCAAGGCGAGCTGAGCCCTGTTCGTCCGGGAAAAACCGGGCGCCGGTCGGGCTGAGGCTAAAGTTCCAGGGTCGCGACTTCGCAGTTGGCCAGGAACCGCCCGGTGAGGCGGCTGAAGAAGGTGCCGTGGCCCACCACGGCGATCATGGCTTCCGGCCGCTCCGCCAGCCAGCCGCGGAACCGCTCGACCCGCTCCTCGAAAACATGGGCGGGCTCGTAGACGAAGCCCCGCTCGTTCACCTCGCCCTCGTTGTGCCACCAGACCTCGTCCAGGTGGCCGAAATGCAGGTGAGGGAAGTCCTGAGCCAGGTGGGAGACCGCCCGGCCCACGTCGCAGCTGCTCTCCAGGTGCTCCCGGTGGAGGCACTCCACCAGGATCGTCGGGGACGCGGGATGGGTCCCGAACAGCCCCATGGTGGTCTGGATCGCCCGGGTGAGCGGCGAGGTCACGACGAGCTCATAAGGGTGCTGGCGCAACTCCAGGGCGCGCTCGGCCACTTGGCTCCGGCCAAGCTCCGTCAGGGGGGCATCGAACTGCCCCGGGTCCTCCCCGTGCTCGGCCCAGTGGGCGTTGAAGGTGGATTGGCCGTGGCGGATGCAGTGGACGATCTTGGGCATGGTACCTGTCTCAATGATTATTGGGCTGATCACAAAAAGCTTTGGGGATCCACGTCGATGGAGACCCGCGTGTTGCCGCGGATCTTGGGGCAGCGGGCCATCCAGCCGCGCAGGTAACCCTGGAGGTCCACCTCCCGTTCGGTTTTGACCAGAAGCCGGAAGCGGTAGCGGCCTCGGATCAGGGCGAGCGGGGCCTCGGCGGGCCCGAGGACCGTGACCCCAGGGGTAGGCTCGGCCACCAGCGCCATGGCCCGGGCATGAGCCTCCGCCGCCTCGCGCTCGGCGGCCGAGACGATGAGGGAGGCCAGGCGCCCGAAAGGGGGCAGGCCCGCCATCTCGCGGACCCGGGTCTCCTCCTCGTAGAACCGCTCGGCGTCGCCCGAGATCAGGGCGGCGATCACCGGATGGTCCGGCTGCCAGGTCTGCACCAGGGCGCGGCCCGGCTTCTCGCCGCGCCCGGCCCGGCCCGTGACCTGCTGGAGCATCTGGAAGGTGCGCTCGGCCGCGCGCGGATCGCCGGAGGTGAGGCCGATATCGGCATCGAGCACGCCCACGAGGGTCATGAGCGGGAAGTTGTGGCCCTTGGCCACGAGCTGGGTGCCGATGACGATGTCGAACTCGCCCGCCGCGATGGCGGCAAGCTCCGCCCGCAGCCGCTCGGTGCCGCCGGGAAAATCGCTGGAGAGCACGATACAGCGCTTGTCCGGGAACAAAGCCGCCGCTTCCTCGGCGATCCGCTCGACGCCCGGACCGCAGGGCACCAGCGAATCGACGCTGCCGCATTCGACACAAGCCTGCGGCGTGCGCTCCACATGGCCGCAATGATGGCAGACCAGGGAGCGCCGGAACCGGTGCTCCACCAGCCAGGAGGAGCAGTTCGGACATTCGTATCGGTGGGCGCAAGCCCGGCAGAGGGTCAGCGGGGCATAGCCGCGCCGGTTGAGGAACAGCAGGGCCTGCTCGCCGCGAGCGACGGTGTCCTCGACGGACATCACAAGGGTCGGCGAGAGCCAGCGGCCTTTGGGGATGTCCTCCCGGCGCAGGTCCACGGCCCGGATCTTCGGCATGGAGCGGCCACCGAATCGTTCGGGCAGCTTCACATGGCGGTAGCGCCCGCGCTCCACATTGACCCGGCTCTCGATGGACGGCGTGGCCGAGGCCAGGATGACGGTGGCGTTCTCGATCTTGCCACGCACCACCGCCATGTCGCGGGCATGGTAATGCACCCCGTCGTCCTGCTTGTAGGCGGTCTCGTGCTCCTCATCGACCACGACCAGGCCAAGATCGGCGTAAGGCAGGAACAGGGCCGAGCGGGCGCCCGCCACGACCTTCACCTCGCCCGAGGCAATGGCTGCATAAAGCCGCTCGCGCCTGCGGCCCGTGACCCCGGAATGCCAGGTGGCGGGCTTGACGCCGAAGCGGGCGGCGAACCGGTCGAGGAACTGGGCGGTAAGGGCGATTTCCGGCATGAGGATCAGGGCCTGCCGGCCATGGCGCAAAGCCTCGGCCACCGCCTCGAAATAGACCTCCGTCTTGCCGGAGCCCGTGACGCCCTCCAAAAGGATCACAGGCGGATGCTCCTCGCCCATGGCAGCGACGAGTTCCTGCGCCGCCTCGCCCTGCCCGTCCGAGAGAGCGGTGTTGCCGAAGGCAGGATTGGGCATCTCGGCCACCGGCTCGGCCAGGAGGGTCACCGTCTCAAGCGTCCCCTCGTCGATCAGCCCGTCGATGACGCCGTTGCTGACACCCGCCGCATGGGCAAGCTCGCTTTTGAGCCGCACGACCCCATCCTGGGCAATCTCGACCACCTTCTGCCGCGCGGGGGTCATGCGCTTCGGCAGAGCGCCCGCCATCTTCACACCGACCCGGGCGACTTCCTGCCGGTCAGCGTCGGGGATCTTGAGGCCCATGGCGAGCGCCGAGCCCTTGGGCGCCAGGGTGTACCAGGCGATCCAGTCGAGGAACTTGCGCATCTTCGGCGAGAGATTCGGCGCGTCGATGAGGCCTGAGACCTTCTTCAGGTTGCCGCCCTGCCCTTCGCGCATGGACCAGACGACGCCTGCCACTTCGCGGTTGGCGAGCGGCACCTGCACCACGTCGCCCTCCTCAAGGCCGAGGCCGTCCGGCACGGCATAGGAATAGGCCGTGTCCAGCGCCAGCGGGATGAGGACATCGGCAATGCGGCTTGTCATTGGATAAGAGGTTAACCTGTGGCTGTTAGGGTTCTGCCCTTGCATAAATGGGACTCATGTCAAGCAGCGCCACGCCAAATGCACTCGATCTTGTCCTGCCCGGCGCGGACGACACCCGCCGGGAGGCGATGACGTGGCTCGCTTCGCTCGCCAAGGAGCGGCGCCTGTCGGCAAAAACCGTCGAGGCCTATGCGCGGGACCTGCGCCAGTTCCTGGTCTTTCTGACGAACCATCTCGGCGAGCCGCCGAGCGTCAAAGGCATCCTGGGCCTGAAGCCTCTCGACATCCGCGCGTTCCTGGCCGCCCGGCGGATGAATTCCGTGGGGAGCCGGTCCCTCATGCGCCAGCTGGCGGCGCTGCGCTCCTTCGCCCGGCACCTGGAGCGGGAGGGATTCGGGACCGCTTCGGCCTTTGCGGCGATTCGCACCCCGAAGGTGGAGAAGAACCTGCCGCGCCCGCTCTCCGCCTCCTCGGCGGTGGCCGTGACGGATGCGGAGACCCGGGCGTCCGAGAACCGCAAGCCCTGGATCCTGGCCAGGGACGCGGCCGTGCTGTCGCTGCTCTACGGAGCCGGGCTGCGCATTTCCGAGGCGCTCGGCCTGCAGCGGCGGGACGCGCCCATCAACGGGCTCGACGCTATCACCGTCACCGGCAAAGGGGCTAAGGTGCGCAGCGTGCCGGTGATCCCGCCGATCCAGCGGGCGGTGGAGGAGTACCTGGCGCTCTGCCCCTACGCGATCCCGCCCGAGGGGCCGCTCTTCGTCGGGGCCCGCGGCGGGCCGCTCTCGCCCCGGATCATCCAACTGGCCGTTGAGGAGCTGCGCGGCGCCCTGGGGCTGCCCGACAGCGCCACGCCCCATGCCCTGCGCCACTCCTTCGCCACGCATCTGCTGGCCAAGGGAGGCGACCTGCGCGGCATCCAGGAGCTCCTGGGCCACGCCTCGCTCTCGACCACGCAGCTTTACACGAAGGTGGATGCGGCCCGGCTGATGGACGCGTTCAATGCGGCGCATCCGAGAGCCAGGGTGAAGCAGGGGTTTGAAGGATAGCGTCATCCCGGACTAGCGGAGCGGGATGATCGCCAGAATCGAGCGCCTGAACTTCAACTGTCATCCCCGCGCAGGCGGGGATCCAGAACCGCCGGACATGTCAAGAAGGGCGATCGGGCTTAAGCCTCGTTCAATATGGTTAGTGGTTATGGATCCCGGGCTCGGCTGCGCCGCCCCGGGATGACAGGGCTGGACTGGTTTGCCCGATCCCGGATCGGCTTTGCCGTCCGGGATGACGCTGGTGGTGATTTGTCAAAGAGCCAGCACCTGTGGGCCCGCAGCGTGAGCTGCGAGCCTGAAGGTGTGTCGAGGGTGGCGCGTCGGGCAGCCCGGCTCGATGCTATGGTGTGGAAGGTGAGAGCCAAGCTGCTCGTCACGCACGGTTTGTTTCAGCGGACCTGGATCAAGCCAGGATCGGCCACCCGCGATCACAGGTTTGCGAGACCTGCGGCGGGACCGCTCCTTGCCCCGCATCTGCGACGCCTCGCGAGCGCGCCCCTCGTCGGGCGAGGATGTCCATAGCTATAGCCCAGCTTAGGACCAAAATCAAGAACAAAATGAGAACATACTTTCACCCTCACTGCGTCATGGCCGGGCTCGTCTCGGACATCCACATCTGCAGCCGCCGCAAAGACATGGATCCCCGGAACAAGTCCGGGGATGACGTGGAGGATGGCACAGTTGGGAGCAGGGCTCGTCTCAAAGACGATCGACGAGAATCGAGCTTATTCCGCAGCGACGACGGCCTCGGCCAGCAGCTGCCGTGCGGCAGGCCCGATGTCTCCCGCGGTCCAGTGCGGGCGGCAGACGGACACGTAGCGTCCCTCGCCGCCGATCTCGACCACGGGACCCGAGCGCACAGCCTCGCCGTTACGGTCGTATTTCAGGATCATCGTGGCCTTGCGGCCGCAATGGCAGAGCTGCTTGATTTCCTGAAAATCCTGCGCCAGCGCCATCATGGCGATGATCGCGTCGCTGAACAGGGTGCCGTAGACATTGTTCTTCAGCCCGTAGGCCATGACGGGCACGTTCAATTCGTCCACGATCCAGGCCAGCTGGCGGACCTGATCGGCGGTCATGAACTGGACTTCATCGACCAGCACCACCGTGACCGGCTTCTTCGCATGCTCGGCCGCCACGATGGCACCGATATCGTCGATCTTCCGCAAGGGAATCGCATCGGCCTCAAGGCCGATGCGCGACTTCACCTTGCCGACGCCGAAACGGTCGTCGATCAGGCTGGTGAACAGCAGCACGTTGCCGCCGTTCTCGATGTAATTGTAGCGAACCTGCAGGAGATGGGTCGTCTTGCCTGCATTCATCACCGAGTAGATGAAGTGGAGCTTTGCCATCTCACCATCTTACATGTGAATGGCGCGCTTCTCCACCGCGAGTGCTGCTTCCTTCACAGCCTCCGCAAGCGTCGGGTGCGCATGGCAGGTGCGGGCCATGTCTTCCGACGACGCGCCGAACTCCATGGCGATGGCCGCCTCGTGGATGAGGTTGCCCGCTTCCGGGCCGACGATGTGGACGCCGAGCACCTTGTCGGTGGAGGCGTCGGCCAGGATCTTCACGAACCCGTCCGTGGTGCGGTTGACCTTGGCGCGGCCATTGGCCGTGAAGGGGAATTTGCCGGCATTGTAGGCGATGCCGGCTGCCTTCAGCTCCTCCTCGGTCTTGCCGACGGAGGCGACCTCGGGGAAGGTGTAGACCACGCTCGGGATCACGTCGTAGTTCACGTGGCCCGCCTTGCCGGCGAGAATCTCCGCCACGGCAACGCCCTCGTCCTCCGCCTTGTGTGCGAGCATGGGGCCGGCGATCACGTCGCCGATGGCGTAGATGCCGGTGACGTTGGTGGAGAAATGCGCATCCGTCTGAATGCGGCCGCGGTTGTCGAGCTGGACGCCAACATGATCGAGCCCGAGGCCCTGCGTATAAGGCACGCGGCCGACCGCCACGAGCACCACATCGGCCTCGATGGTTTCCGCATTGCCGCCGGCGGCGGGCTCCACGGTGAGCGTTGCGCCGTTGCCGGTCTTCTCGACCTTGGTGACCTTTGCGCCGAGCTTGAACTGAAAGCCCTGCTTGCCGAGGATGCGCTGGAAGTTCTTGGCGACCTCGCCGTCCATGCCGGGCAGGATGCGGTCGAGATATTCCACCACCGTCACCTCGGAGCCCAGGCGGCGCCACACTGAGCCGAGCTCCAGGCCGATCACGCCGGCGCCGATCACCACGAGGCGCTTCGGCACGCTCTCGAGCTCCAGCGCTCCGGTGGACGATACGATCACCTTCTCGTCGATCTCGATGCCCGGCAGGCGCGTGACGTCGGAGCCCGTGGCGATGACGATGTTCTTCGTCTCCAGCATCTGGTTCGAGCCGTCCTCGGCCGTCACCTCGACCTGGCCCGGAGCAGCAATGCGCGCGGTGCCGATGAAGGCATCGATCTTGTTCTTCTTCAGCAGGAACTCGACGCCCTTGGTATTGCCCTCGACGCCCTCCTGCTTGAAGGACAGCATCTTCTGCAGATCGAGGGTCGGCGCGCTCACGCCGATGCCCATGTCGGCGAAGTGCTGCGCGTCCTGGAACATGTGCGAGGCGTGCAGCAGGGCTTTCGAGGGAATGCAGCCGATGTTCAGGCAGGTGCCGCCATGGGTCTTGCGCTTCTCCACGACGGCAGTCTTGAGGCCGAGCTGGGCGGCGCGAATGGCGCACACATAGCCGCCGGGGCCGGTGCCGATGACGATGAGATCGTAGGACATGGGAGTTATCCCCTTGGACGTCATGGCCGGGCTTGTCCCGGCCATCCACATCTTGGGACGGCCGCCCGGCTTGAAAATCGGGATGCCCGGCACGAGGCCGGGCATGACGGAGTGTTGCGATTACAGATCGAGCACGAGGCGCGCCGGATCCTCCAGGGCTTCCTTGACCCGCACGAGGAAGGTCACGGCTTCCTTGCCGTCGACGATGCGGTGATCGTAGGAGAGCGCGAGATACATCATCGGACGCACGACCACCTGGCCGTTGCGCACCACCGGACGGTCCTCGATGCGGTGCATGCCGAGAATGCCCGACTGCGGCGCGTTGAGGATCGGCGTCGACATGAGCGAGCCGTAGATGCCGCCGTTGGTGATGGTGAAGGTGCCGCCCTGCATCTCGTCGATGGAGAGCTTGCCGTCGCGGGCGCGCTTGCCGAAGTCCGTGATCTTCTTCTCGATGCCGGCGACCGACAGGTCGTCCGCGTCGCGCACGACAGGCACCACGAGGCCCTTCTCGGTGCCGACCGCGATGCCGATATGGTAGTAGTTCTTGTAAACGAGGTCCTGGCCGTCGATCTCGGCGTTCACCGCCGGCACGTCCTTGAGCGCCTGGATCACCGCCTTGGTGAAGAAGCCCATGAAGCCGAGCTTGGTGCCGTGCTTCTTCTCGAACACGTCCTTGTACTGGCTGCGCAAGCTCATCACCGCGCTCATGTCCACGTCATTGAACGTGGTCAGCATGGCGGCGGTGTTCTGAGCGTCCTTCAGGCGGCGCGCGATGGTCTGGCGCAGCTTGGTCATCTTCACGCGCTCTTCGCGCTCGGCATCGCTCGGCGCGGAAGGCGCGCGCACCTGAACCGGCGCGGCCGGTGCGGGAGCCTGGGCACTGCCGGTGGCGATGGCGGCGAGCATGTCGCCCTTGGTCACGCGGCCATCCTTACCGGTTCCGCCGACATTGGACGGGCTCACGCCGCTCTCGGCAGCAAGACGGGCGACCGCCGGGCCATGGTCCGTGGCAGCGCCGGGAGCGGCAGCTGCCGGAGCAGGCGCTGCAGCGGGAGCCGGGGCGGCCTTGGGAGCCTCAGCCTTCGGGGCAGCGGCAGGAGCCGCCGCCGCGCCACCGTCGACGATGGAGCCGAGCACCGCGCCGGGGCTCACCGTCTCGCCGTCCTTGGCGATGATGTCGCCCAGCGTGCCGCTGGCCGGCGCGTTGACCTCGAGGGTGACCTTGTCGGTCTCGAGCTCGAGCACGGGCTCGTCGGCCTTCACGGGATCGCCGGGCTTCTTGAACCAGCGGCCGATGGTGGCCTCTGACACGGATTCGCCAAGGGTGGGTACGCGGATTTCGGTTGCCATGGTCGTCTTTTGGTCTTTGCGGAACCGGTTTCCCGGCCCCTCGGAATCGGATGAGGGATTTCGCGGGTTTTAGGCCGCGAAAGCCTCGTCGAGGAAGGCCTGCAGCTGGGCCTGATGCTTGGACATGAGGCCGGTGGCGGTGGCGGCGGAGGCGGGGCGGCCCACATAGCGCGGGCGATCCACCTTGGAGCCGGCCGTCTTGAGCACCCACTCGAGATAGGGCTCGACGAAGGTCCAGGAGCCCATGTTCTTGGGCTCTTCCTGGCACCACACCACGTCGGCCTTCTTGAAGCGGGCGATCTCGGCCGCCAGCGACTTCGCCGGGAACGGATAGAGCTGCTCGACGCGCAGCAGGTAGACATCATCGATGCCCCGCTTCTCGCGCTCTTCGAGCAGGTCGTAATAGACCTTGCCCGTGCAGATCACCACGCGCCGGATCTTGTCGTCCTTCACCAGCTTGACGCCGTCCGTGCCGCGTTGCGCATCGTCCTGCAGGACCCGGTGGAAATACGTTCCCTCCGAGATGTCCGCGAGCGAGGACGTGCAGCGCTTGTGGCGCAGCAGGGACTTCGGCGTCATCAGGATCAGCGGCTTGCGGAAGTCGCGCTTCAGCTGACGGCGCAGGATGTGGAAGTAGTTCGACGGGGTCGAGCAGTAGCCCACCTGCATGTTGTCCTCGGCGCACATCTGGAGAAAGCGCTCCAGGCGGGCCGAGGAATGCTCCGGTCCCTGGCCCTCGTAGCCGTGCGGCAGCAGGCAGACGAGGCCCGACATGCGCAGCCACTTGCGCTCGCCCGACGACACGAACTGGTCGAAGACCACCTGCGCGCCGTTGGCGAAGTCGCCGAACTGCCCCTCCCACAGGGTCAGGGCATTGGGCTCGGAGAGCGTGTAGCCGTACTCGAACCCGAGCACCGCCTCTTCCGAGAGCATCGAGTTGATGACCTCGTAGCGAGCCTGGTTCTCGGTGATGTGATTAAGGTTGGTGTAGCGCTCCTCGTTCTCCTGGTCGGTGAGAACCGAGTGGCGCTGCGAGAAGGTGCCGCGTTCCACGTCCTGGCCGGAGAGGCGCACGCGGTGCCCTTCGAGCAGGAGCGAACCGAACGCCAGAGCCTCGGCCATGGCCCAGTCGAAGCCTTCGCCGGTCTCCAGCATCTTCTTGCGGTTGTCGAGGAAGCGCTGGATCGTCCGGTGGAGGTGGAAGCCCTCCGGAATGGTGGTGAGCGCCTTGCCGATCTGCTGCAGGGTCTCGACCGCAACACCCGTCTGCCCGCGGCGCGGATCGTCCTGATCCTCGCGCACGGCCTTGAGGCCCGACCAGCGTCCGTCGAGCCAGTCGGCCTTGTTGGGCTTGTAGCTGCCGGCGATGTCGAACTCGGCATCGAGCTTCGAGCGCCAGCTCGACTTCATCTCCTCGAGCTCGGCCTCGGTGACGACGCCCTCGGCGAGGAGCTTCTTGGAGTAGAGCTCCACGATGGCCGGATGCGACCGGATCTTGCGGTACATGAGCGGCTGGGTGAAGGCCGGCTCGTCGCCCTCGTTATGGCCGAAGCGGCGGTAGCAGAACATGTCGATGACGACAGGCTTCTGGAACTTCTGCCGGTATTCGGCCGCGACTTTTGCCGCGAACACCACCGCTTCCGGATCGTCGCCGTTCACGTGGAAGATCGGCGCTTCGACCATCTTCGCCACGTCCGACGGATAGGGCGAGGAGCGCGAGAAGCGCGGATCGGTGGTGAAGCCGATCTGGTTGTTGATGATGAAGGAAATCCAGCCGCCGGTGCGGTGGCCGCGAAGCCCCGACAGCCCGAAGCACTCCGCCACCACGCCTTGACCGGCGAAGGCCGCGTCGCCGTGGATGAGGAGCGGCATGACGGCGGTGCGGTTGTCCGGCGTGCAGCCGTGCTGGTCCTGCTTGGCGCGCACCTTGCCGAGCACCACGGGATTGACGATCTCCAGATGCGACGGGTTGGCGGTCAGCGACAGGTGGACGTTGTTGCCGTCGAACGTGCGGTCCGACGAGGCACCGAGATGGTACTTCACGTCGCCCGAGCCCTCGACGTCGTCGGGAGCGAAGGAGCCACCCTTGAACTCGTGGAACAGCGCCCGGTGCGGCTTGCCCATCACCTGGGTCAGCACGTTGAGGCGGCCGCGATGGGCCATGCCGAGCACGATTTCCTTCACGCCGAGATTGCCGCCGCGCTTGATGATCTGCTCAAGGGCCGGAATGAGCGACTCGCCGCCGTCGAGGCCAAAGCGCTTGGTGCCGGTGTAGCGCACGTCCAGGAACTTTTCGAAGCCTTCCGCCTCGACGAGCTTGTTGAGGATGGCGCGCTTGCCTTCCTTGGTGAAGGTGATCTCCTTGTCGGGACCTTCGATGCGCTCCTGGATCCAGGCCTTCTCGACCGGATCGGAGATGTGCATGAACTCGACGCCGAGCGTCTGGCAGTAGGTGCGGTCGAGGATGGCGACGATCTCGCGGATCGTTGCGAATTCGAGGCCGAGCACGTTGTCGAGGAAGATCTTGCGGTCCCAGTCGGCTTCCGTGAAGCCATAATGGGACGGGTGCAGCTCCTGATCGTTCGGACGCGGGTTGATCTCAAGCGGATCGAGCTTGGCATGCAGGTGGCCGCGCACGCGGTAGGCGCGGATCAGCATGATGGCGCGTACGGAATCGCGGGTGGCCTGCTGCACGTCGGCCTGGCTGATCTCGGCGCCCTTCGATTGCGCCTTCGCCTTGATCTTGTCGCCGACCGCCTTCTCGACCTGCGCCCAGTTGCCGTCGAGCGCGGAGACGAGTTCGCCATTGGCGTGAATCGGCCAGTTCGCCTTCTCCCAGGATGGGCCCTTGGCGGCTTTCTCGACAGCCTGCTTGTCGTCCTTCAAGGCGCCGAAGAAGGCCTGCCACTCGGCGTCGACCGAGGACGGGTCCTGCTCGTAGCGGGCGTGAAGGTCCTCAATGTAGGACGCATTCGCCCCATAGAGGAAGGCGGTGTTGAGAAGCTTTTCGTTGGCGTCTTGGCGTGCCATGACAATACTCGATTTTCAAAATGACTGTGGGCCGCCCCGGGTTCGAGGCGGCCTTTATCGGTTACTTGCCCTTGAGAACCTCGACGAGGGTCTTGCCGAGGCGGGCCGGCGACGGCGACACGCGGATGCCCGCGGCCTCCATGGCGGCGATCTTGTCCTCGGCACCGCCCTTGCCGCCGGAGATGATGGCGCCGGCATGGCCCATGCGGCGTCCGGGAGGCGCCGTGCGGCCGGCGATGAAGCCCACCATCGGCTTCTTGCGGCCCTTCTTGGCCTCACGGGCGATGAACTCGGCCGCCTCTTCCTCGGCCGAACCGCCGATCTCGCCGATCATGACGATCGACTCGGTCTTCGGGTCGGACAGGAACATGTCGAGCATCTCGATGAACTCGGTGCCCTTCACCGGGTCGCCGCCGATGCCGACCGCGGTGGTCTGGCCGAGGCCTTCATTGGTGGTCTGGAACACGGCCTCGTAGGTGAGCGTGCCGGAGCGCGACACGATGCCGACCGAGCCGGGCTTGAAGATGTTGGCCGGCATGATGCCGATCTTCGACTCGCCCGCCGTCACGATGCCGGGGCAATTCGGCCCGATGAGGCGCGACTTGGAGCCCTGGAGCGAGCGCTTCACGCGCACCATGTCCTGCACCGGAATGCCTTCCGTGATGCAGACGATGAGCGGGATCTCGGCCTGGATGGCCTCGCAGATGGCATCGGCCGCGCCCGGAGGCGGAACGTACACCACCGAGGCGTCGGCGCCGGTCTTCTCGCGCGCTTCCATGACCGTGTCGAACACGGGCAGGCCGAGATGGGTGGATCCGCCTTTGCCCGGCGAGGTGCCGCCGACCATCTTGGTGCCGTAGGCGATGGCCTGCTCGGAGTGGAAGGTCCCGTTCTTGCCAGTGAAGCCCTGGCAGATGACCTTGGTGTCTTTGGTGATGAGGATGGACATCGGGTCGAAACCTTACTTTCCGCCGCGCACGGCGTTCACGATCTTCTGGGCGGCGTCGTCGAGGTCGTCCGCCGGGATCACGTTGAGGCCGGACTCGCGGATGATCTGCTTGCCCTCTTCCACGTTGGTGCCCTCGAGGCGCACCACCAGCGGAACCTGCAGGCCGACCGTCTTCACCGCCGCGATCACGCCGCGGGCGATGACGTCGCACTTCATGATGCCGCCGAAGATGTTGACCAGGATGCCCTTCACGTTCGGATCGGCCGTGATGATCTTGAACGCCGCCGTCACCTTCTCTTCCGATGCGCCGCCGCCGACATCGAGGAAGTTCGCGGGCTCTTCGCCGTAGAGCTTGATGATGTCCAGCGTCGCCATGGCGAGACCGGCGCCGTTGACCATGCAGCCGATGGTGCCGTCGAGCGCGATATAGGCGAGGTCGTACTTGGAGGCCTCGATTTCCTTCTCGTCCTCTTCCGTGATGTCGCGCAGAGCAACCACGTCAGGGTGGCGATACAGGGCGTTGCCGTCGAAGGAGATCTTGGCATCGAGGCACTTGAGGTGCCCGTCCTTGGTGACGATGAGCGGGTTGATCTCCAGCATCTCCATGTCCTTCGCGATGAAGGCCTTGTAGAGCTTGGCGACCACGTCCTCGGCTTCCTTGGCGAGCGGGCCGGTGAGGCCCAGCGCCTTGGCGACGGTGCGGCCGTGATGCGGCATCACGCCGGTGGCCGGATCGACCGAGAAGGTGAGGATCTTCTCAGGGGTGTCGTGGGCAACCTGCTCGATGTCCATGCCGCCTTCCGTGGAGACCACGAAGGCCACGCGGCCGGTCTCGCGGTCGACGAGCATAGAGAGGTAGAACTCCTTCTCGATGTCGGAGCCGTCCTCGATATACAGGCGGTTGACCTGCTTGCCGGCTTCGCCCGTCTGGATCGTGACGAGCGTCTTGCCGAGCATCTGCTGGGCGAACTGCTTCACCTCGTCGACGGACTTGGCAAGGCGCACGCCGCCCTTTTCGCCGGCATCGGCTTCCTTGAACTTGCCCTTGCCGCGGCCGCCCGCGTGGATCTGAGACTTCACGACCCAGAGCGGACCGCCGAGTTCCTTGGCGGCGGCTTCCGCCTCGTCGGCGGAGAAGATGGCGACGCCGCGGGAGACGGGCAGGCCGAACTCCTTCAGGACAGCTTTGCCTTGATATTCATGGATGTTCATTCGTTTCTCTCCGCGGCAGCGGTTGAAGACGTGGATGGCCGGCTGATCCCCGGAACAAGTCCGGGGAGGCCATGACGTGCAAGATTTAAGCGAGGGTCGAATTGATCTGCTTGCAGGCGTCGACGAGGCCCTGCACGGACGCCACCGACTTCTCGAACATGGCCTTCTCCTCGCCGGAGAACTCGACCTCGACGATGCGCTCGACGCCGTTCTCGCCGATCACGATCGGAACGCCCACGAACATGTCCTTCACGCCGTACTGGCCGTTGAGGTAGGCCGCGCAGGGCAGGACGCGCTTCTTGTCCTTGAGGTAGCTCTCGGCCATGGCGATGGCGGACGCGGCCGGCGCGTAGAAGGCGGAGCCGGTCTTGAGCAGGTTGACGATCTCGCCGCCGCCCTTGCGGGTGCGCTCGACCATGGCGTCGAGCTTCTCCTGGGTGGTCCAGCCCATCTTCACCAGGTCGGGCAGCGGCACGCCGGCCACCGTGGAGTAGCGCACCAGCGGCACCATGTCGTCGCCGTGGCCGCCGAGCACGAAGGCGGTCACGTCCTCGACCGACACGTTGAACTCTTCGGCCAGGAAGTGGCGGAAGCGGGCGGAGTCCAGCACGCCGGCCATGCCGACGATCTTCTCAGGCTTCAGGCCCGAGAACTTCTGGAGCGCCCACACCATGGCGTCGAGCGGGTTGGTGATGCAGATCACGAAGGCGTTCGGAGCGTACTGCTTGATGCCGCCTCCGACGGCTTCCATGACCTTCAGGTTGATGCCGATGAGGTCGTCGCGGCTCATGCCCGGCTTGCGCGGCACACCGGCGGTGACGATGATCACGTCGGCGCCTTCGATGGCGGAATAGTCGTTCGCGCCCTTGTACTTGGCGTCGAACCCGTCGACCGGCGCGGATTCCGCAATGTCGAGACCTTTGCCCTGGGGGATACCTTCCGCGATGTCGAAGAGAACAACGTCGCCGAGTTCCTTCAAGCCGACGAGATGGGCGAGCGTCCCGCCGATCTGGCCTGCACCGATGAGCGCGATCTTTTTCCGGGCCATGGTCTGTCCTTGGATTGTTGGCATGAGCCTTTTTGAGGTGGCGCTGTATGACACCAGAAATGGGCAGCCATCAAGCGATCAAAAGGTTAACAGGCCAGGCTTCGAGACCCCGGAAAAGTGTTCTCAAGCTTAACAATCAGGAAATACTTCGTAGTTACAGGAACTTGCTGGCTCAAGGAGCTCGGAATTTTCCTGTTACATTTTTCGAAATTTGTAACTGTCCCTAGACGCTGCCGTTCGCCAAGGCCCTCAGCACCACCCGGATCATGGCGGCCAAGCGCTGGTCGAGGATGTCCTGAGGCACCTCCGCATCGAGGCGCACGGTCAGGGGATTGATGAAGCGATAGACCGCATCGCTGATGAAGGCGTGGGCCCTTTCCCGATCCCGGGGGTCGAACTTGCCCGTGACGATGCCCTCGTCCAGCACCCGCTCGATGAGCTGGCGCATGCGGGCCCGGTGCTTGCGGACGAGGGGTCGCGAGGTCTCGGTGGCCGTGCAATAGACATCGAAGAGGTGGCGGTCCTCCTTCAGGAGATCCCGGTGAACCCGCGCCCAGGCCTGGATCAGGCGCTCGAGCTTGTCATCGGCCGGATCGGGGGAGTCCGCGATGTCGGCAATCGTCGCCTCCATCTCCCGCAGCCATTGGCCGGCGACCGCATCAATGAGGGCGGCCTTGTTGGTGAAGTAGCGGTAGACGTTGGCGTGGGTCATGCCAGCGGCATCGGCGATGCCAACCACAGTGATGTGCTTAGGCCCGAACTCTTTCAGCTGATCGGCCGCGATGGCAAGGAGCCGGGTGTCGGCCGGGGCGGAATCCGCCCCCTTCCCCAGGCTGCCGGCCGGCCGCTTCATGTCTCGGCTAGCCCCGTGGTGCTGCCGGAGGCCTCCGAGTCCGAACGGCCGTGCGGCAGGGACAGGTATTCCTCGGAGCGCATTTCGATCAGGCGGGAGACCGTGCGGTCGAACTCGAAAGCCTCGCGGCCTGAATCCGCATGGTAGAGCTCCGGCACCTCGGCTTGCGCCGAGGCCAGCAGCTTCACACGGGCATCGTAGAGCGCATCGATGAGCATGATGAAGCGCTTGGCCTCGTTGCGCTGATCGAAGGTCATCCGGGGGATGTTCTCCAGGATGACCGTGTGGAACTCCTCGGCGACCGCAAGGTAATCGGCGGCACCCAGGGGCTTGGCGCACAGGTCCGGAAACGAGAAGCGCGCGACGCCGCCGGCCGCCTGCGGCACCTCCACCGGGTGGCCCTTCACGGTCAGGGTCACGGGTTTGCCCTGCTCCCGGCCCGTGAGGCTCTTGAAGGCGCGGGTCATGGCCGCTCGAGACGGCTCATCGGCCGGTGTGTAGAAGACCGGGCTGCCGGCGAGCTTTTCGAGGCGGAAATCGGTGCGGGATTCGAGCTTCACCACCGCCATCCGCTCCTGCAGGAGCCCGATGAAGGGCAGGAAGAGCGAGCGGTTGAGGCCACCCTCATAAAGTCTGTCCGGCTCCACATTGGAGGTGGCCACCACCACGACCCCATGGGCGAACAGCGCCGTGAACAGGCGCCCGAGGATCATGGCGTCGGCGATGTCGGTGACGGTGAACTCGTCGAAGCAGAGCACCCAGGCCTCATCGGCGAGCGCCTCGGCCACGGGTGCGATGGGATCGTCACCCGAAACCTCGCCGCTTTTCAGCTTCTGCCGATAGGCATGGATGCGCTCGTGCACGTCCGACATGAAGGCGTGGAAATGGACCCGGCGCTTGCGCCGCTCGGGCACCGCCTCGAAGAACAGGTCCATGAGCATGGTCTTGCCGCGCCCGACCGAACCCCAGACGTAAAGGCCCTTCGGTGGCGCGGGGCTCTTCTTGCCGAAGAGCCACCCGAGGGCGCTGGGCTTGCGGGCGAGGCGGTGTGAGCCGAGGGCCGCGGCCAGCGCCTCCAGACGCTTGAGCAGCGCCACCTGCGCCGGGTCGCGCTCGATGGCGCCGGACGCGACCAGAGCGTTGTAGCGGGCCGTGATGGAATGGGGCGAGGAGAAGGGGGTGTCGTTCACGGGATGATCGATACCCCTCTCGAAGCATCAGGGCAAACGTCTTAACGCCGCTTCCGAAAGGAAGCACAGGATGGAGCCCGAAAGTGCAGATCCACTTTCAGGTCCGATGCTTTACCGCGAGAGCGACAGCGGGGCGCCGGACTTGGCCAGAACGCCGCTGAGCGAAGCGGACGAGCCGCGCAGGCGTGCCGCGACCGCACCGCCGGTCTGGTAGAGATAGACCTCGCCGTCGCGGTAATCCCAGGCATTCACCCGGGACAGATCCTGGTTGGAGCAGCCCGAGGCCGAGGCGCGATAGAGATCCAGCGCCGGCGAGCTCGAGAGCTGGATGCGGCAGCTGCCGCCCGACGTCTGGGCGCTCCAGTTGCCGACCATGGCGGTGCGGCTTGCCGGCGCCGGGGCCGCTGCGGGCGCGGGCGCCGGCACGGTCGGCGGTGGCGGGGCGGGCGGCAGGCCGGCGATGTCGGTGCCTCCAGCCGGGGGCGCCATGGGGTCGGCAGGCACCGGGGCGCCGGCGACAGGCGGCAGGGGAGTCGCCTCGATGGGTCCGGACGGGACCGCCTCGACCGGCGGCGCCTCGACGATGGGAGCGGCATTCGCGCTCCGGACCGGCGGACCGCCGAGACGGGTCGAGGAGCACGCTCCGAGAGCGAGAGCGGAGCCCATCACGGCCGTCGCGAGCCAGAAGGAAGCTTTCATCGTGATCCTCTTGTGCGGAGCCGCCTTCAACGACGGCTTAGTGTTTGGCCTCAGGCTATCCTGAGGAATATGAACCTAGACCAACATCGTTCCGGCTTCGACATATGGGATCGCAAATCATAAAAAAAGGCGCCTCTGGCGCCTTTTGGTAAAAGTGTTGCGAGGACGCCTCAGACGGCGCGCGCGATCATCATCTTCTTGATCTCGGCGATGGCCTTGGCCGGGTTCAGGCCCTTCGGGCAGGTGTTCGCGCAGTTCATGATCGTGTGGCAGCGGTAGAGCCGGAACGGATCGTGCAGGTTGTCGAGGCGCTCGCCCGTGGACTCGTCGCGGCTGTCGATGAGCCAGCGATAGGCCTGGAGCAGGGCTGCCGGCCCTAAGAAACGGTCGCCGTTCCACCAGTAGCTCGGGCAGGAGGTGGTGCAGCAGGCGCACAGGATGCACTCGTAGAGCCCGTCGAGCTTGGAGCGCTCTTCCGGCGTCTGGCGCCACTCGGTCTCGGGCTCCGCCGTCTGCGTCTGCAGCCAGGGCTCGATGGCCGCGTGCTGGGCGAAGAAACTCGTGAGATCCGGCACCAGATCCTTGAGCACCGGCATGTGCGGCAGCGGATAGATCTTGATGGTGTCGCTGTCGCAATCCTCGATCCCGAGGGTGCAGGCGAGCGTGTTCTTGCCCATGATGTTCATGGCGCAGGAGCCGCAGATACCCTCGCGGCAGGAGCGGCGGAAGACCAGCGTCGAGTCGACGTTGTTCTTGATCCACAACAGCGCGTCGAGAACCATTGGGCCGCAATCGTCGCGGTCGACATAATAGGTGTCGATGCGCGGATTGGCGCCGTCATCCGGGTTCCAGCGGTAGATGCGGAACGCCTGAAGGTTCGCCCCCTCGGCCGGCTTCGGCCAGGTCTTGCCTTCGGTGTACTGGGAGTTCTTGGGAAGCGTGAACTGAGCCATGGGCGACTTCTCCCTAATCCTTTGGGTCACTCACACGCGGATCGCGTCGAGATCCGACAGGTGGGTGTCATAAACTTCGACAGACTGATCGCCTGTCAGGAATCCTGTGGCGATGATCTTGGAAACGGTCTCGCGGTAGGTGGGCGATGCGTCGAGCGCCGCAATCGCGTCATCATTCTCCCAAAGGGTGATGACGACGCGATCCGCACCGTCGCCCGCCATCATCACGCCCCGATAGCCCGTTTGGGACCGGAACATCGGCAGTGAAGTTTCACGGGCGAACCGTTCGTAGTCCCCGAACCGGTCCGGAACGACCTGGGTGCGCCAGATGCGGCACTTCATTCGCATCATCCTTAGTACACGCGAGCCTTCGGCTCGATGTACTGGATGTCGTTCGACATGGTGTAGGTGTGCACCGGGCGGTAATCGAGGGTCACCTTGTGGGAGGTGTCGTCGAGCCAGGCGAGCGTGTGCTTCATCCAGTTCTTGTCGTCGCGCTCAGAGAAGTCCTCGCGGGCGTGCGCGCCGCGGGATTCCTGACGGTTGGCCGCGCCCTCCATGGTGACGACCGCCTGTCCGATCAGGTTGTCGAACTCCAGCGTCTCCAGGAGGTCGGTGTTCCAGATCAGCGATCGATCGGTGACCTTCACGTCGGCGGCAGCAGACCAGACCTGGTGGATGAGCTGCTTGCCCTCCTCCAGCACCTCGCCGGTGCGGAACACCGCGCAGTTGTTCTGCATGGTCTTCTGCATCTGGAGGCGCAGCTCCGCGGTCGAGGTGGAGCCGTTGGCATAGCGGAACTTGTCGAGGCGCGAGAGCGCGAGTTCGTCGGCGCTCTTGGGCAGGTCCGCGTGGCGGGCGTTGGGCTCCAGGATGTCGGCGCAGCGCAGGCCCGCCGCGCGGCCGAACACCACGAGGTCGATGAGCGAGTTGGAGCCGAGGCGGTTCGCGCCGTGCACGGACACGCAGGCCGCCTCGCCCAGCGCCATCAGGCCCGGCACCACCGTGTCCGGGTTGCCGTTCTTCAGGGTCAGCACCTCGCCGTGATAGTTCGTCGGAATGCCACCCATGTTGTAGTGCACGGTCGGCAGAACCGGGATCGGCTCCTTGGTGACGTCCACGCCCGCGAAGATCTTGGCGCTCTCCGAGATGCCGGGCAGGCGCTCGTGCAGGATCTTCGGGTCGAGGTGGTCGAGATGCAGGTAGATGTGATCCTTGTTCTTGCCCACGCCGCGGCCGGCGCGGATCTCCATGGTCATCGCACGGGAGACCACGTCACGGGAGGCCAGGTCCTTGGCGGAGGGCGCATAGCGCTCCATGAAGCGCTCGCCTTCCGAGTTGGTGAGATACCCGCCCTCGCCGCGCGCGCCCTCGGTAATGAGGCAGCCCGAGCCGTAGATGCCGGTGGGGTGGAACTGCACGAACTCCATGTCCTGCAGCGGCAGGCCTGCGCGCAGCACCATGGCGTTGCCGTCGCCCGTGCAGGTATGGGCCGAGGTGGCCGAGAAGTACGCGCGTCCGTAACCGCCTGTCGCCAGGATCGTCATGTGGGCGCGGAAGCGGTGGATCTCGCCGGTGGACTGGTTCAGCGCCACGACGCCGATGCAGCGGCCGTCGGAATCCATCATCAGGTCGAGGGCGAAGTACTCGATGAAGAAGTTGGTCTGGTTGCGGACCGCCTGGCCGTAGAGGGTGTGCAGGATCGCGTGGCCCGTGCGGTCGGCGGCGGCACAGGTGCGCTGCGCCGTGCCCTTGCCGAACTCGGTGGTCATGCCGCCGAAGGGACGCTGGTAGATCTTGCCCTCGCTGGTGCGGGAGAAGGGAACACCCCAGTGCTCCAGCTCGTAGACGGCCGCGGGCGCGTTGCGCACGAGATACTCGATGGCATCCTGGTCGCCAAGCCAGTCCGACCCCTTCACGGTGTCGTACATGTGCCAGCGCCAGTCGTCCGGCCCCATGTTGCCGAGCGAGGCCGAGATGCCGCCCTGTGCGGCCACCGTGTGCGACCGCGTGGGGAACACCTTGGTGATGCAGGCGGTGCGAAGACCGGCCTGCGAGCAGCCGACGGTGGCGCGCAGACCCGCGCCGCCCGCGCCCACCACCACCACGTCGAAGGTGTGGTCGATGATGGTGTAGGCCTTGCCGTTGATGGCTGCGCCGTTCGTTGCTTGAGCCATGGAAAAATTCCTTAAACCAGGATGCGGCCGAGGCTGACCTTGAGAATGGCGTAGAGGCAGGCCACTCCGATGATCACGGCATAGAAATTGTTCGCGATGACGGCCATGATCTTGAGGCCCTTGTCGTGCACGTAGTCCTCGATGATGATCTGCATGCCGAGCCGCATGTGGTTCGCCACCGAGAGGACCGCGAGGAGCAGGATGATCGCGACGAGCGGGTGCGAGATGATGGCGATCGCTTCCTGATACGAGGAGCCGGCGAGCGCCGCCACGATGATCACGAAGGCGATGATGAGCGGGATGTTCGACACCGCCGTCATGCGGTGGATCCACCAATGCTCGACGCCATGCCCGGAGGCGCCGAGGCCCTTCACACGGGCGAGCGGGGTGCGCATGGAAACGCGGGCGTCAGCCCTGTTGTCGGCCATGGTCCGGTCTCCTTAGAACGCGAGGAAGGCCACGACCCAGATCGCGAGCGTGAGCACGACCGAGCCGATGAGGGTGAAGCGGGCCATGTTGATGCGCTGAGCCGCTTCCATGCCATGGCCGAAATCCCATACCAGGTGGCGCACGCCGCCCAGCATGTGGTGCATGAGGATCCAGGTGTAGCCGAACAGGATCAGGTAGCCGATCGGCGAGCCGAAGAACCACTGTACGGTGTCGAAGGCATCGGGTCCGGAGGCCAGGGCCACGAGCCAGATGGCGAAGAGCGCGATGCCGCCATAGAGCGCGGTGCCGGTGATGCGGTGGGCGACGGACATCGCCATCGTCCAGCTCCACCGGTAGATCTGAAGATGCGGGGACAGGGGCCTCGGGGCCACTTTCGCCTCAGCCATGATGTTCACTCCTGATCGGCGACCGCCGGTCGCGTGTCGTTTGGAACGGTTCGTATAAGATGCGCGGCGGCACCGCAATGCGCCTTCCGCCCAATCCGGTGACAGAGGCACATACTTCGTCAGCCGCGAAGATTGCTCAAGCGCCCATAGAGTGCAATCTTTAATAATTCTTATCTGCCTTCGCCAAAGACGAAGGGAACCTATGCAATTCGATCTGACGGACTTGAGCCTCTTCCGCCATGTGGTTGAGGCCGGGAGCATCACCCATGGGGCCGAGCGGGCTCATCTGGCGCTCGCCGCTGCCAGCACGCGCATCCGCAACATGGAAAAGTCCCTCGGGGCCTCCCTCCTCCTGCGCACCCGGGCGGGCGTGACCCCGACGCCGGCCGGCCGAACCCTGCTCCAGCACGCCCGGACCCTCCTGGCCCAGGCCGAGCGCCTGCGGGAGGATCTGGGCGCCTACACCGGCGGCCTCACGGGCCAGATCCGGATCCTCTCCAACACCAATGCCCTGACCGAGTTCCTGCCCGAGGCGCTCGGCGCGTTTCTCGCCGGGCACCCGCAGGTCTCCATCGACCTGGAGGAGCGCCTCAGCGATGAGATCGTGGGGCTCATCGCCGAGGGCGTCGGCGATATCGGCATCGTGGCCGGCACGGTCGATACCGGGCAGCTCGAGACCTACCCGTTCCGCAGCGACCGCTTCGTTCTGGTGGTGCCGCAGGATCACGCCCTCGCCTCCCGGCCGGGCATCTCCTTCACGGAGGTGCTGGAGCACGATTTCGTCGGCCTCGACCGGGCCAGCGCCCTCCAGCGCTTCCTGGCCGGCAAGGCCAGCCGCACCGGCAAGCCTATTCGCCTTCGGGTGCAGCTGCGCAGCTTCGACGCCGTCTGCCGCATGGTCGAGGCGGGCGTGGGGCTGGGCATCGTGCCCGAGACCACGGCCCGCCGCGCCGCCCGCACCATGGCGATCGGGGCGGTCGACCTGGAAGATCCCTGGGCCGCCCGCGACCTCACCCTGTGCATCCGCTCGCTCAAGGATCTGCCGGCCTCGGCGCGGCAGCTGGTGGAGCATCTGCGCAAGGGCGCTTGAGGCAGGCGCCCTATGGGCGGCAATAAATTGCCGGGTCCCGATGCTCAAATCGCCGTGATCAGGGGATGATTGTTGCCTCGAAACCGTCAGTCTTAGACGGGGCTGAATTCCTTGGAGGAAACAATGCGTGGAATGGACGGCATAAAGCTCACGGCTTTCATCGGCCTTATGGCTCTGGGGTCTCCCGGCATCGCCCAGGCGCAGACGGCCTCGGCCGACACCACCTTCTTCGTCACCAGCGTCGGGTCGGGCAAGGGCGCCGATCTCGGCGGCCTGGACGGCGCGGACCGGCATTGCGAGACTCTTGCCGAAGCCGCCGGCATTCGTGGCAAGATGTGGCGCGCCTATCTCTCGACCCAGGGCGCGAACGCCGTCAACGCCAAGGACAGGATTGGCCGCGGGCCCTGGCAGAACGCCAAGGGCGCCGTGGTCGCCAAGGACGTGGCGGACCTGCACGGGCCTAACAACAACATCACCAAGCAGACGGCGCTTACCGAAAAGGGCGAATTGGTGAAGGGCCGCGGCGATCAGCCGAACCAGCACGACATCCTCACCGGATCGCAGCCCGACGGCACCGCCTTCGCGGGCAATCAGGACATGACCTGCGGCAACTGGACGAAGAGCGGCACCGAGGGCGCTGCCATGACGGGACACCACGACCGGATGGGCCTCGACGAGTCGCCGCCGGCCAAGTCCTGGAACTCGTCGCACGCCACACGGGGCGGATGCAGCCAGGACGCCCTGCGGGGCACCGGCGGCGCAGGCCTGTTCTACTGCTTCGCGGCCAACTGATCAGGCGGCGAAATCTACTGCCGGCATGCTGAGTTCGCGCCGAAGGCAGGCGGCCTCCAGCGTATTGCGCAGCAGGCAGGCGATGGTCATGGGGCCGACGCCGCCAGGCACCGGCGTGATGGCGGAAGCCACGTTGGCCGCTTCCGCATAGGCTACGTCGCCCACCACCCGGGTCTTGCCCTCGCCGGCGGCGGGGTTCGGCACCCGGTTGATGCCCACGTCGATCACGATGGCGCCGGGCTTGATCCAGTCGCCGCGCACCATCTCAGGTCTACCGACCGCCGCGACGAGAATGTCCGCGCTGCGGCATACATCCGGCAGATCGCGCGTCTTCGAGTGCGCCACCGTCACCGTGCAGCTCTGGGCGATAAGCAGGTGCGCCATGGGCTTGCCCACGATGTTGGAGCGCCCGACCACCACGGCGTTGAGCCCGGCAAGATCGCGACGCACCGACTGCGCCAGCAGCAGGCAGCCAAGCGGGGTGCAGGAGACGAGGCCCGGCACGCCGGTCATGAGCCGGCCGGCATTGATGGGGTGGAAACCGTCCACGTCCTTGGCCGGATCGATGGCCTCGATCACCTTCTGGGCATCGATCTGCCCCGGCAGCGGCAGCTGCACGAGAATGCCGTCCACGGCCGGATCGGCATTGAGCCGGGCGACGAGATCGAGCAGTTCCGTCTCAGGGGTGGAGGCGGGCAGCACATGCTCGAAGGAGCGCATCCCCACCTCGACGGTCTGGCGCGCCTTGTTCTTCACGTAGAGCTGGCTCGCCGGATCCTCGCCGACGATCACCACCGCAAGCCCCGGCGTGACGCCCTGCCCGGCCAGAGACTTCACGGCCCCGGCAATGCGGCCGCGCAGGCCTTCCGCGTAGGCTTTCCCGTCGATGATCGTGGCGCTCATGGGCTCTCCCGTCCTGTCACGGCGGCGAGGGCTTCGGCCAGCGCCTCGCCCTCGCCTGAAATCACAAAGGTCTTCAGTCGGGCGGTGGCGCCGGCCTCCAGGCTCACCGCCGAGGCCGGAAGCTTCAAGGTCCTGGCGAGGAGCCGCCGGACGCCCTCGTTCGCCGCCCCGTCCTCCGGCACCGCCCTGACCCGGACCTTCAGCACCGGCCGACCATCCGAAAGGGTCTCGACTCCGTCGATGGCATCGCGCCCACCCCGGGGCGTCACGCGCACCCGGACCTCGAGGCCCTCGGGACGGATGCGCCAGGGCACGGCTCGGTGCCCTTAGAAGGCGATCGGCATCAGGTAGTCGATGATCAGGTTCTGGATGAAAATGATCAGCAGGATCAGGATGATGGGCGAAATATCGACGCCACCGAGGTTCGGCAGGATGTTCCGGATCGGCCGCAGGACCGGCTGGGTGACCGCATCGAGGAAATTCCAGATCGAGCGGACGAAGTCGTTGCGGGTGTTGACCACGTTGAAGGCCACCAGCCAGCTCAGGATCGCCGAGGCGATGATGAGATAGGTGTAGAGCTGGAGGGCCAGAAGAATGACATTGAGGAGCGCGCGCATGGGAAACCTGTCAGGGATCGGCGTTGCTCATGTAACGATTGAAGCGGGGCTGAACAACCCATAACCGCTTCACGAGTGGGCCACTTCCCGGTCCGGAAGCCCTGAAGGCCCCTCCTCCGGCCGATTGACAGACCAAAGCCGCCGGGCCTAAAACTTCCGCCACTTGGCTCGATGTGATCGACCGGGGCTGTAGCTCAGATGGGAGAGCGCTGCAATCGCACTGCAGAGGTCAGGGGTTCGAATCCCCTCAGCTCCACCAAGTCTCTGATTCTACAGCATTATCACTGAAACCGCTATATTCCTGTAGGACAACGGCGTTGCATACGCTCGCCGCTGATGCGGGCCTGATCGCTTCAAGCCGTTTTACGACGTTGCCGCCGCAACGGTCTCACACCCTGAACTCGTCCAAACGGCGTCCGGCTGGCCTCAGAGTGCGCGGGCCTTCCGGCAAGTTCGGGTAAGGGCGCGTGCCGCCTCACACAGGTCTGCGGCATTTACCTTATGTCTTAAAGCTTTTTCGATACTTTGTTGCTATGAGTTCTTCTGGGTCAAAGATCCAGATCAAAGGACAATAACAATGGCTCTGACGGGGCGTTTTAATCTCAGGAAATCTTTTTCCGGACGGATCATTTTGCAGGTCGAAGAGGAAGTGGAGAGCACATGGGGGCTCTTCTCGCAGAAGCGCAAGTTCCGCAGGCGCTGGAGGGACGCGAAGTCGATGGATCTGCCGGCGACGGAATTGCGTTCGTTGATGGATCTGCGCAACCGACCACAATTCATGCAGGCTTTCGAACCGACACAGGTGGCGCGTCCATCGGCTCATAAGATGGATCCGATCCAGTCGCCAGTCGCCAGTTCTGCACCTGGCGAAGGGAGTGCGGCGACAGCGCACTGAGGAGTGCTCTGCTCACCTTGGCATCTTTATCGGTCCCGCAGGAGCGCGGGACCGACCTGTCGTATGTCCGCTCACGCCCCGCGGCTCTCGAGATACACACGGGCCGACTTGAGGGCGGCCTCGCATTGGGGGGTATTGCCGAGGATGGTCTCGGGAGCGGTCTGGCCGGTCCAGACGTTCAGGGCTGTGCTCACGACCCAAAGGGGCTCGGCCATGGCGCGCTCGGCCAACCCCGGCAGCGAGGCCTCAGCGCAGGTTCTCACATCCGCAATGACGGCCTGAGGCGCCCGGACCTGGGTCAGGCGCTCGCTGATCTCCGCCTGGAGCGGATCGACGATCAGCAGGCTGACGAGGGAAGCCAGGATTTCTTGAAACATGATCATCTCTGTGCCGGCGGACGGATCGGTAACGATCCGACATCACGCAAGCGCCACCGCTTCCTGCGTCAGAGGGGCCCGGATCAGGGGTCTGTTCGAAACGTAAGCATGAACGGTCGCGGTTCAAGATCGGCTCGGCGGGACAGATGATGTTGCGCCCTCCTCTGTCGCGACTGTCGGAGCAGAGTTTGTCTCCGGGAGGTGAAATCTTTCGTCTGTTGAGACCAACGTCCTATCGCACTCATGCAAGTCGGCTAGCATCGCCGCAGCCATGTCATTCCTGTGCCGGAGCCTCAAAGTTGCCGCGATTGCCCCGGTATGAGCGGAGCGTCACACATCGCGTGATTTGCGGAGCGAACCGTCAGCACCATGAGTTCTTCGCCACAGTCTCGAGACGGCTTTGCCTTTCCCTGGTCTGCTGACGACCGGTCGCGCCATGAACTCGTCGAGAAGCTCGAACAGGTCTACAGGCTTTGCCATCTGCGCTGGCGCATCGTGCAGCAATACGGCGAAGCGGCCCGCCCTGCGCTTCGGCAAATCGGCAGGGTGCTCGATCAGACAGCTCTGGCTACTGCGTTGATCGTGCTCCCCAAAGTCTTTGCCGAGTGGGACAGGCTGCGCCCCATCCTGATGTCAAATGCACGAACCCTGCTTCCCTTCGTTCCGCTGGTGAAGAGCGCTGAGGACGAGGCCCTGGAGCAGGACCCGATCTGGCACCTGCTGGGGGAGTTCAAAACGCTTGCGCCCGACCAGCAGGACAAGGCCGCCCGGAACCTGGCGCTCCTGTGGGGACACTTCGAGGATACCTTCGGGGGCTTGAGCGGATTCCTGGCGGAGCCGCAGACCGAGCAGGCGCTCTATCTCGACAAGCTCGACACGGCTTCCCGGCGCATGAGGCTCGCCCGGGGGTCGGACGTGGCTTTCCATTATGTCACCGTCGAAGTGATGCGCCTTTACGTGGTCTGCCTGCGGACGAGGCGCTCGGATCGGGCTGCCCTCGCGCTCGCGACCTGCGCCGCCACTCTGATCAATCGCGGGCGCATGATGACACCGGCGATCACGCATCAGCCCGCAGCGGCGTAATGCAGGAGCCACACAGGATCTTGCGATCCACGTTCGCGGACCGCTGAGTCGAGCCGGCACCACAAAGAAAAGGCCTGAACGGATGACCGTCAGGCCGTCGAGTTGCCAGAGGGAACGAAGGGATTCAGGAGATCAACGGCCAAGCCTCGAGCCGGTTCCGCGATCATGCACGTTTCCGCGATTCTGCGCGAAACCATCAACGCGGCGCAGCCTCGATCTCGTTCTGCTCGACGACGCGCTCGATCATCTCCATCTCGCCCTTGATGCAGTAGAGCGGCATGCCGCCGGCTGTTGCCGGAAGCAGGCGCAGCACCCTGAAGACATCGTTCGGAAGAGCGCGGCAGGATGGACCGGGCCTGACGGCCTGGCCGACTTTGAACACATGCGCGATCATGGCCATCCTCCAAGATATGCAAGATATGACGGAGCGACGATGTCAGATCGGCCCTCGCGGGATGTCGTGCCAGTAGTCCCGCATCTCCTGCTCGCGCCGGCGGTCTGGCCAGACCGTATCGTCGCCGTAGAAGGCCGGCGCACCCTGCACCTGCGCCTCCGTCACGTCGGTGCGATAGCCCTCGAATTCCTTGTCGTAGGACAGCTTGTCCCACGGGATCGTGCGGTGATGGACACCCAGTCCGAAGAAGCCCCCGAAGGTGACGTCGACATAGAGCACGCGACCGCTCACCTTCTCGATCAGGAGGCGCTTGATGGTGCCGATCTGCGTCCCGTGCGGATTGTAGACGGCGGTGCCTTCCACCCGGTCGCTTTCGATCACCGGATGGGATGAGGTTGCCCGGTTGACAGCCCCCCAGAGGTAGAAGCCGTTCTCCAGAATCCCGGCCGCAACGATGGCGCGGCTGATGCCCTGGTTCCACTCCTCGTTCGGGCCGATCTGCTGCGTGAGGACCCATGGCCCCACATCGGCCGGCAAGGCATCGCCTGTAGCCGTTTCGGCGAATCCGCGGAGACCGGGCTCCGCCTTGGATTGGAACACGTAATAGGTTCGCATGAGCGCCTCCCCTGCAACAGGATCGATCGCCTCGCCCCCTTCCCAATCGATGAGCCGCCATGAGGCCTGCTCTTGCACCAATTGTAGACCTCAACGGCCCGACATCAAACAGGGAACATCATGTCGCAAGGCTGCGGCTTGCATCGTTGGAAGAAAGATCGTTCGATGGTAAGCTCGAAGTCGAGCAAAGTGGGCCTCTTATCGCAGGGAAGGAACAGGTGGCAGACTTGGCGATATCCTTGCTGGTCGTCCTCGCGGGCGCCATCGGAATGCTCCTCCTGCTCCTGACCTGGTTCGGCAGCAGAAGCATCACGCCGGAGATCGAGGACGATCTCGATCCTATTCTGGGACCCAGGGATCCCACGGCCATCTATGAATCGCACAGTCCCTTCATCCCCATGCCGGCTCACCTGAAGACGAGCGATCAGATGGTCGATTGGATGACCAAGGAACTGCCGAAGCTGACGGCGGAGATCGCGAATCCGCGCAGCTGAATGAACTTGTCGGCGCTGAGTCGTCGTGAGATTTCAGGGAAACATCAGGGCTGAGGTCACGATGCTGGCCGCATAGGCCATGGCAATCAGAAGCGGTGCGACCATCGCGGCCGAGGCAAGCAGGAAGACAGACAGACTGAGACTGCGCACGACATCCCTCCCCGTGAAGATGCCAGCAGCCTAACCGGAACCATGACCGCAACATGGCGCAACCCTGGCCAAATGCGAGAAGCCTCCGATCCCACTCGTCTCAGGCTTCCGGGATCCGATCTTCCGGCCTGTCACGTGGGACCGGGCGCGTGGCGATGTAGAGCGCAACGCTCCCCATGATGATCGCGAGAATGAAGGGCAGCGATTCGATGTCCGTCAGCCACAGGACGAAGCCGTAGGAGACGGCCAGCATACTCAAGGCATAGATCTTGGCGCGTCGCGGAATGGCCTTCTGATCGCGCCACGTGGTCAGCAGATGCCCGAAGCGGGGATGCCTGTAGAGCCGCTCGGCGAGAGCCGGATTCGACCGGGCGAAGCACCAGACGGCGAGGAGCACGAACGGCGTCGTCGGCAGAACCGGCAGGAAGATCCCGATCACCCCGAGGGCAAGGCTTGCGTAGCCGAGACAGAGATAGAGGTGGCGCATCATCCGGCTCGGACTCTCCAGGGCGTGCAGAAAGGATCATAACGTCTGTTGGCCTGATCGGTGCCAGCGGCCCGATCGACGCGATCTTTCCCGCCTCGGACGAAAGAGGATGTCGGTGCGGTTGGGTCAGCTGGCCAATACGCGCTCCACGCCGGCCGCGATCTCCAGCAGGCGGCGATCCTGCCCGTGGCGCGCCACCAGCATGAAGCCCACCGGGCGCTCGCAGCCGGCCACGGGCAGCGAGATGGCCGTGAGGTCGAACTGATTGCAGAACATCGGGTTGCGCAGGATGTGCCAGTCCGTCTTGTTGTAGAGCCTGTCGTCGGCCTCGAGCGGCGCAATCAGGGGCGCCGAGACGGCCGTGGTCGGCAGCGCCAGCACGTCGACCGGCGACAGCCGCTCGTCCATGGCGGCAGCCAGCGCCCGGCGGTGGCGGATCATGCGGATATAGGCCGGTGCCGGAACGGTGCCGCTGCGCGCAATCGACCATCGCACGCGCGGATCGATCTCCGCGGCCTTGGTCTCCAGCCAGTCCGCGTGAACCTCGGAAGCCTCGATGGAAGCAATCGACGCTGCGGCGGTCGTCTCCGCCATCGCCGTGAGCAGATCCTCGATGCTGTGGTCGTCGATTTTCGCGCCGGCCTGGGACAGGCGGCTCAACGCTCTCTCGAAGGCCTGCTCCACGAGCGGTTCCGTGTCCGCGAACAGGCGTCCCCGTGGAATGCCGATCCGCAATCCCGACAGAGGGTGGGGGCTCACCGTCCACGGCTCTTCGCCGGCCAGGATGGCGTCCGTGGTGGCGCAGTCCTGAACGGACAGCGCGAGCGGCCCGACCGAGTCCAGCGACGGCGAAAGGGGAAAAGCTCCGTCCAGCGGCACCCGGTGCGCGGTCGGCTTGAACCCGACCACGCCGTTGAGCGCCGCCGGAATGCGCACCGACCCGCCGGTGTCGCTGCCGATGGAGATCTCGCTCGTGCCCTCCGCCACGGTGACGCCGGCACCCGAGGACGAGCCGCCCGGGATGCGCAGGGGATCGGCCGCATTGCCCGGCGTGCCGTAATGCGGGTTGAGGCCGAGGCCCGAATAGGCGAACTCAACCATGTTGGTCTTGCCGAGAATGACGGCACCGGCCTGGCGAAGACGGCGGACGATGACGGCGTCCCTGGCCGCCGGAGGGCTGTCGCGCAGGGCGATGGAGCCCGCGAGCGTGGTCTCGCCCGCCACGTCGAACAGATCCTTGATCGAGACGATGGCCCCATCGAGCGGGCCCAAGGAAATGCCCGCATTCCGGCGCGCGTCGGCAGCGTCGGCAGCGGCCAGGGCCGCATCCCGGTAGAGACGGACGAACACGCGCTCGTCGGCGGCCCGCGCGTCGAGACGCTCCAGGATGGTTTCGAGCTTGCTGCGGATGGTCGTCATGAGAGCACCGGATGGTTCAACTTAGAACATCGTGCTGACCCGGAGAGCTGTGTCAACGACCCAGAGGGCACACGATTGAAAAGCAGCCGGTTTTTCCGCCTCAGGACGCATAGCGCTGCCGGGTCTCACCGGCATCGTCGGCATCGGCCATCATGGTCTCGATCGGGAAGGTGATCACGCAGCGAACGCCCGACGGGGCGAAATCGAGCTTGATCTCGCCTCCGAGCTGCTGTGCTAGGCCGCGCTGAATGAGCTTGGTTCCGAAGCCCTGACGCTCCGGCTCTTTCACGGTCGGGCCGCCGCTCTCTGTCCATTCGACGAGGAGCGAGGGCGGGACGGTTCCCGACGTGACAGCCCACATCACATGCACCTTTCCGTCCGGAACCGAGAGGCTGCCGTATTTGACGGCATTCGTCGCCATTTCGTGGATGGCGAGCCCCAAGGCCAGCACGGCGCTCGGCTGCAGGTTGATCCTCGGCCCCCTCAGGCGAATGCGTTGGCGGATGGCGTCCTGATAAGGATCAAGCTCGTTCTTCAGCACATCTTCCAGGAGCGCGCCCTGCCAGTGGGTGGTCGTCAGAAGATCGTGAGTCTTGGCGAGCCCGTGGAGACGATCCATGAAGGCGTTCCAGGCCGCAGGATCTGTGTTCTGAGCCGAACGGCGGGTCAGCGAGGCCACCGACTGAACGGTGGCCAGCGTGTTCTTCACGCGATGGTTCAACTCGTGCAGCAGAAGCCTCTGTCGTTCTTCGGCAAGCTTGCGCTCGGTGATCTCCTGCGAGACGCCGACCATGGACAACTGGCCGTTCTCTCCCATCCGCGTCCGCCCGCTGACACGGATCCAATGCTCGCTCCCGTCAGGCCAGATCGTGCGATACTCCACATGAAGGTCCGTGTTGTCCGCGATCGCCTGCGCGACGGCCTCGGCCTGCATGGCACGGTCTTCGGGATGAATGGACGAGACCAGATCCGCGTAAGAGAACGGCTCGTCGCGGCCGCGGCCGAAATTGGCCCGGCAGGTCGCGGAGGTGATGAAGGTGCCTGTCTCCGGCGTGAACTCCCAGGAGCCGAAATGCCCGGCATTGAGCGCCAAGCGCAGGCGGGCTTCGCTCTCCGCCATTTGGGCGAGAACGTCCTCCCTGTCGCGCTCGTGTGTGCGGATATCCGCCGATGCTTCTGCCAGCGCCGTCCTGATCGTGTCGAACTCCAGAACCTGGGTGCTGTCCGGACCGGAGACGCTCTCCCGGCGGCCGAGCGCCTGGGCTGCCGCAACGAGCTGATCCACGGGTCTCGCAATGGCCCGTGCCAGAAGGGCCGCCAAGATGAGCCCGCCGAGGACAACCCCGGCCAAGATCATGAGCCAGAAGAGCGAGCGCTGGATCGACTGCGCCAGCTCCGAGGTCGGGACGCTGATGATGAAGGACCAGCCATAAGCCGGCGACTGGTTGAAATAGGTCCGAACCGCAACGCCATCGAGCGTGACGCTCTGGAGGATGCCCTCGGAGGACGCAGCGAGGGCATCCTGAACATTGGCGCTGGCCATCTGGCCGACGAACCGCTCCGGCGCGCGGGACCGGGCCACGATCCGCTTGCCGCGGTCGAGCACGGCGGCATTCCAGCCGTCGACGATTCTCTGATCGCGGATGATGTTCTGAAAAGCCTCGGGCGTGATGGCGAGCGTCAGGATATAGGCCACCGTCTCGTCGATGATGACCGGGGCATCGATGGTGATGAGGCGCTCTCCCGACAGGGAGCCCGTATAGAGATTCGAGACATGGGGCTCGCGCGTTTCCCGAACCTGCCGAAGAACATCCAGTCGGTTGCTGTCCGGCAGGCGGACGCCGTATGGGACTCGGGTGTTGAAGACGGTGCGACCGTCCGGCTCGAAGAGAGCGATCCAGAAAGGATCTGCGAGACGAGCATCCTTCATCCGTCTGTAGAAACCCTCGAAGTCGCCACTGGCAATGGTTGGCGATTGGGCGAGGACCCGCATGACCAGTACCGACTTGTCGATTTCACGATCCAGCAGCAGGCTCATGGCCCGGGCGGTTTCCTGCATGCGCTGGTCGACGGCCTGCTGCTCGGCCCTGTAACCCGAGTAGAAGCCTCCGGCCGCCACCAGAATGATCGGCAGCGAGATGGCGAGCACCAACCCCCATAGCACCTGACGCAGGGATGTTCGGGCTCTTTCGGGACGATCCATCGCGTTCGTTCCGGCTCTGGGTTCCCGCACCATGAAGCTAGCTCACGTCCTGCGCCGGCATGGTGACGCGCACGAGAGTCGCCGGCTCGCTCAGCGGCCATTCCACCTGGGCATCGAGCTGGCGTGACAGGGCTTTCAGGATCGTGCCGGACGCGCTGTTCTGCGCCGCCTGCTTCTCCTCCGGGCTGAAGGCATCGTCCGAGAGCTGGAACAGCAGAACCCCGTCCCGGATGCGCAAGGTCAGCTTCAGCTTGCCGTGACGCTCCTGGTAGGCGTGGCTGAGGGCATTGACGACGATCTCATTGAACAGGAGCGCGATGGGGGCCGCCTTGGCGGGCTCGACCTCCACGTTCTCGACCTCGAATTCCGGTACGATCCTCACGTCGGGAAGCGCAGACGTGAGTTCCTGGCAGAGTCCCTTTGCGAAGCTGGACGCGTCGAAGCGCGCCGCGCCCCTGCCGTCATAGAGATCCCGATGCGCCGCAGCCAGCGCCTGCAGACGCTCCCTCATGCGACTCAGCACCTGCCGCACATGATCGTCGTCGGCCTGGCGGATCTCGATCCCGATCAGGGACAGGAGGAGCTGGAGGTTGTTCTTCACCCGGTGGTCGAGTTCGTGCAGAAGCGCCGTCCGCTGCTCGAGAAGCGTCTGGAGGGCATCCTGCGCGTGCCGCTTCTCCGTCCGCTCGTGGGCCTCGGCAAGGGCGCGCAGAACCGTGCCCGGGAGCCGGTCGAGGCTGTGCTTGAGCACGTAATCCGTGGCGCCGCGCTTGAGCGCCTCGACCGCCACCTCCTCGCCGAGCGCTCCGGACACGAAAACGAAAGGCGTGCCGAGAGCCCGCGCCTGCGCGATCTCCAGCGCGCTCAACCCGTCGAAGGCAGGCAGCCTGTAATCGGCCAGGATGATGTCCCAGCGCCCGTCCTGCACCGCTCTCGTGAAGTCCGCAGCCGTGTCGACGCGCTCCACCGCGATATTCAGGTCAGCGGAGGCCAGAGCCTCCGTCACCAGCTCAGCATCGAGCGCGCTGTCCTCCAGGAGGAGGATGCGCAGGATCGGGCCGGACTGGGGATGGGCCTGCACGCTCATCGGTGGCGCTACCCTCCGTTGCGCCGCGGCGGCGGTTCGTTGAGGATAGCCCAGAACACGCCGAGATCCTGGATCGCATCGAAGAACTCGCGGAAGCCCACCGGCTTCACCACGAAGGCATTCACCCCGAGCTCGTAGCTGCGCACGAGGTCGCTCTCTTCCCGCGAGGAGGTGAGCATCACGACCGGGGTCTGCCTGAGATGCGGGTCGGACTTCACCTTCTCCAGCACCTCGAGCCCGTCGATCTTCGGCAGCTTGAGGTCGAGCAGGACCACGGCGGGGTCGCTGGTGTTGCGGCTCTCATGGGCGCCGCGGCGGTAGAGGAAGTCGAGCGCCTCGGCGCCGTCGCGCACGATGACGACCTCGTTGGCAAGCTGGCTCTGCTCCAGGGCTGCCAGGGTCAGTTCGAGATCCTTCGGGTTGTCCTCAACCAGCAGGATCGGTTTCAAATCCGGCATTCACGCCGCTCCTTCAGTCATAATATGGTCCGGCAGGGCGATGGAGAAGGTCGCGCCGCGGTCGAGCGCGCCTTCGGCCCAGGCCCGGCCCCCGTGCCGTTCGACGATGCGGCGAACATTGGCGAGCCCGATGCCGGTTCCCTCGAAGTCTTCCATCCGGTGCAGCCGCTGGAAGACGCCGAACAGCTTGTCGATGTACTTCATATCGAACCCGACGCCGTTGTCCCGCACGAAAAACACCGTCTCCCCGTCGTTGCGCGTGGAGCCGATCTCGATGCGGGCCTTCTCCCGGGGGCGGGTGTATTTTACCGCGTTGTCGAGAAGATTTTCAAACACCAGCCGGATCAGCACCGGATCGGCCGTCACCTCGGGCAGGTCGCCGATCACCCAGTCGATCCGGCGACTGGCCGCATGCACGGTAAGCTGCTGCCGGATTTCGTCGATCAGGTGATGGATGTCCACCCGACGGGGTTTCAGGGCCGTGCGGCCCATCTGCGAGAACCGCAGCAGGTTGTCCACGAGGGTTCCGGCCGTGTAGGCCGAATCGATGATCGTGTCGATGTAGCGCTTGCCCTTCTCGGACAGATCCGCCCATTCCTGCTTCTTGAGGAGTTCGGAATAGCCCACGATGTGCCGGAACGGCGCGCGCAGGTCGTGGGAGACCGAATAGGAGAAGGCCTCCAGCTCCTTGTTGGAGCGGCGCAGCTCCTCGGAGATGGACGCCAGCTCCTCGGCCCGGCGCAGCACGATGCCCACGATGGCGTTGCGCAGCTCCCTGACCGCCTCGATCTCGCTCCGGTCCCAGGCGAGAGACTGCTCCCGCACGGTCTCCTTCCAGATCTCGAAGGAGCGGCGCGGGTGGAGCCGCGAGGTGCCGGCTTCTTCCTGCACGGGCTTCTGGGGATTGCCGCCCCATTTCACCGTCTGCACCACCTCGGGACGGAACCAGAGCACATAGCTCGAATGCGCCTTCGAGATCGAAATCGACAGGAGGCCGCTCGCTCGATCCGTATAGGCTTTCGCCGCCGGGTAGACCTGAGACAGGCAGTCTGTCGCAAAGACATCCTCCTGGTGGTGACGCGAGAGCCAGGCGAACAGGGTCCTGACGTCCTCCTCGGCGGGAGTCTGGCCGAGACACCAGCAATGGTCCTGCGTGAGGACGGCCGCACCTTCCGCTCCTGCGAGGAGCATGAGGTCGTCCGGATGGTTCACGAGACCGGCGATGAAATGGTCCTCCGCCGCCATATGGGCGAGAAGCCGCGTCTGCACGGCGCCGAGACGCACCCGGTCTTCGGCAAGCGTCGTGTTCTCGCGCGCCTCGAGCTGCAGGGAGAAGATCTGGGTAAGGAAATCGCAGGCGTTGCGCACCTGCAGCGAGACCCGCTTCGGCGCCTTGTTGTGGCAGGAGATCAGGCCCCACAGCTGGCCGTCGCGCAGGATCGAGATCGACATGGAGGCGAGCGTCCCCATGTTGCGCATGTATTCGAGATGCACAGGCGAAACGCTGCGCAGCACCGAGTCGCTCAAGTCCAGCGGCTCAGGGCTCCGCGACTGGATCGGGACAGGCGTGTAGTTGGCATCGGATATGATGCGCAGGCGGTTGCGCCGATAAAGCTCCCGCGCCTGGGCCGGAATGTCGGAGGCCGGAAAGCGCAGGTCGAGATAGGACGGCAGGACCTCGTTGCGGTCCTCGGCGATGACGGTGCCGTTCCAGAGCTCGTCGAAGCGGTAGATCAGCACCCGGTCGAACCCCGTCATGCGGCGGATGTCCTGCGCCGCGAGACCGCACAGGACATCGATGCTGGAGGCGCCCTGCAGCTGTTCCACGAAGCGGCGCAGGGTGGGATAGAGCGAGTCGAGGCTCGAGACGGCCTCCGGGGGCGTCTCCTCAAGTTCCAGCACGGCACATTCGCCCGAGCGGGAGATCGCGGCCTCGTAGGTCCGCTGGCCCTGGGCTGTCGCAATCTCGACCGTGCGCAGATAGCGCGTGGTGCCGGCCGGAGGCGGATCGGCGAGCGGTGCCTCGAATTCCCGGCTCAGATCCGGCAGGATCTCGGCGAAGGGCCGGCCCAGGGTGCCAGCCGGGTCGAGCCCGAAGACCTCCGCGATGTTGGTGCTGGCATAGGCCAGGGTCCGGTCAGCGAGCCGAACCGCCAGAAGGAGCCCGTGCGGCTGGATGCTGCCCGGGATGTGGATCGGCTCGCGCTCGCAGGCGGTCAGGTCGATATCTTGCGTCTGCAGGGTCATAGGGTCTCGCACAGCCAGTCATGCATTACATCGAAGGTCTTCTGTGCGGACTCGACGATCAGATCGTCGACTTCCGGCGACGATGCTTCCAGAAGCACCTCGCCAAACGACTTCCACATGGCCGCAATATCACGTCCGTAGCTGCGGAAATAGGCGCAGCCCGTCTCCGCGGTCAATCCGAGCCGGCGCTCCACGTCACGCGCGATGATGGCGCCGCCGAGCGTGGAACCCTCGACTACATACATGCTTCCCAGCACCGCCTCCGGGGCTGGAAGCGGCATCAGAGGCTGGCATTGTGGCAAACGGATGATGTCTTCAGATTTTAGTCCTAGGGCCTCGAGATCCTGGACCAGGAGCTGCGTCTTGCGGCGGCGCTCGAAGAAGCCCCGGTCGGGCGCCTTGCCGGCTGCATTCTCCTCCCAGGCCTTGTGGAACCCGTAGAACCGGATCAGCAGGTCCCGGTAAGCATCGCGCGAGGCGATCCGGCGGTCGAGGTCCATCGCTGCCTCGATCCGGTCGTGCGCCGCCCGGGTCTCCAGCTTGAGTCGCGCCAAAATCGTCATGCAATCTCGTCCAAGGGACGGCCCAGCCGCCTGGCAGCCGCCCGCTCGGCCAATCCCAACCCGTCGTGAATCAAAACGGCCAGCAAGGCAACCACCAATCCACCCTGAAGGATGAACGCGACATTGTTGGATTGAAGCCCGGCGATGATCACCTCCCCCAGCCCTTTCGCCGCAACGGTGGAGCCGATGGTGGCGGTGCCTAAGCTGATGATGACCGAGAGGCGGATGCCGGCAAGAATCACCGGCAGGGCGAGCGGCAGTTCCACCTGCCACAGGCGCTGGCGCGCGTTCATGCCCATGCCCCTGGCGGCATCGAGCGTGCGGGGCGACACCTCCGTCAGGCCGGCCAGCGTGTTCTCGAAGATCGGCAGGAGGCCGTAGAGAAACAGCGCGATGAAGGTGGGCTTTTCCCCAAAACCCACGAGCGGCACGGCGATCGCCAGCACCGCGATGGGCGGAAAGGTCTGGCCGATATTCACGAGGCTGCGAGAGAGCGGCAGGAACTCGCGCCCCGCAGGGCGGGTCACGAAGATGCCGAGCGCCACCGCCAGGATTGTGCTGGCGAGCGTCGCCAGGACCACGATGCGCAGGTGCGACAGGGTGAGAGCGAGCAGGCTGCCCTGATTGTAGATGGCCGGTGCGTTGTTGGCGGTCAGCGGCGCGAATGCGAAGGCGAAGAGCTGCGGCGCCGTCACGAAGGCCACGAGCAGGAGCAGCGCCGCAATGCGCAGGATGACGGCACGCGCGCTCATGACAGGGACGCCCGCCCGTGCTTGAGGATGCCGTCGACGCTGATGCGCCCTATGGGCGCACCCGATGCGTCGGCCACGGGAAGAGCGGGGAGGCCGCGCCAGATCAGCCGCGCCAGCGCATCGCGCAAGGTCGCCGTGACGATGATCGGTTCTCCCTCTGCGGATCCGGGCTCCATCGCATCCTTCACCGTCACGAGGGACAGCAGGCGGAAAGGCCGCTCCGCCGTGCCCACGAGCTGCTCGACGAAGGCTTCCGCCGGATGGGTCAGCAGATCGGCAGGCTTTGCATATTGCAGGAGGCGCGCCTGATCCATGACGGCGATGCGGTCTCCCAGATGGAAGGCTTCGTTCATGTCATGCGTGACGAGCACGATGGTGGTGCCGAGCCGCCGCTGGATCGTCAGAAGGTCGTCCTGCGCCTTGCCGCGAATGACAGGATCGAGGGACCCGAAAGGCTCGTCCATCAGGAGAAGCGCGGGCTTTGCTGCAAGCGCGCGAGCAACGCCGACGCGCTGCTGCTGGCCGCCGGACAATTGATGCGGAAATTTTTGCGCGAACTCGCTTGGCTCAAGCTGAAACAGATCGAGCAGTTCCTCGACGCGGGCCGCGATGCGCCGCCTGTCCCAGCCGAGAAGGCGCGGCACCGTACCGATGTTCTCGGCGACCGTGCGGTGCGGGAACAGCCCGTAGCCCTGGATGACGTAGCCGATGCGATGACGGAGCTCATCCTCCGGGACGGTTGTCGTGTCCTGTCCGTCGATGAGAACGCGACCCGCATCGGGAGCGACGAGCCGGTTGATCATGCGCAGCAGGGTCGACTTGCCTGCCCCCGAGGTGCCGACGACGACCGCAATCTCACCCTCCCCGACCGTGAAGGACACGTCATCGACCACGATGGTGTCGCCATAGCGCTTGCTGAGATGCTCAATCTCGATCATGCGCGCCCCGTCGTGTCAGGTCGATGATCGCGTCGAGAACGACGGCGGCGGCAAAGGACAGGGCCACGGTCGGAAGGGCCCCGAGCAGCACCAGGTCGATGGCCGACTGGCCGATGCCCTGGAACACGAAGGTGCCGAAGCCTCCTCCTCCGATCAGCGCGGCGATCGTGGCAAGCCCGAAGTTCTGCACCAGCACGATGCGGATGCCCGCCAGAATGAGGGGCAGCGCGAGGGGAAGTTCGATTTGAACCAAACGCTGCCGCCACGACAGGCCCATGCCGCGCGCGGCCTCGGTCACATCGGCCGGCACCTGGCTCAGGCCTGCCATGGTGTTGGCCACCAACGGCAGCAGGGAATACAGGAACAGCGCGATGAAGGCGGGCGCCGCGCCGATGCCCCGAATACCGAGCGCTGCGGCCAGCGGAACATTCGCCGCAAGATAGCCGAGAGGCGCGATCAGAATGCCGAACAGTGCGATGCTCGGAACCGTCTGCACGATGCTGAGCCCCTGCACGATCGCTGCCCGCAAGACGCGAAAGCGATGGCTTGCGAGGCCCAGCGGCAATCCCACGAGGCACGCGGCCAGCATCGACCCGAAGGCGAGCCACAGATGCTGGCGCGCCTCGCGCCAGAAGCTCTCCGCCCGGTTCGCATATTCCTTCATCAGGGAGAGGTCGCTCCAGGCTCCCGAGAGCAGCAGAAGCGCCAGCGCTCCGGCGGCGATGCTCAAAGCCGCAAGCCTGCCCCAAGGCCCGAAGCGCAGGCGCGTCAGCGCGTCGGCGGCCAACAGCGCAAAGGCGAGGGCGAGAAGCCAGAAGCCGAGAGCAGGCGACACGCGGGCGAAGGTGTTGCCCGCCGGCGTGACGAAGCCGGCGGAGAAGCCGACTGCGGGGAAGATCACGGACAATCCGAGGGAGGCGGCGGCCAGCCGCACGAGGGCCTTGCGGGCCAGCACCGCGCAGAGCGCGACGCCGAGCACCACCGCGATGGTGCCGACAGCGCCTGCGGGCGGCAGGGCATCGACGAGCAGGCGCCCTTCACCCGAGACGATGCGGTTGGCCCGGTACGTGACGAAGGGGCTCGCGAAGAGCGCAACGCCAATGAGCCCCGCGATCACGCTCCCGAGCCGGTCCAGGTGCAAGGTGGGGCGCAGGGTGGTCATGCCGGGCGCGGTGGTTGGGGTGG
>NZ_JPUG01000077.1 GCF_000739015.1 Microvirga sp. BSC39 | reverse complement strand
TGGAAAGCCAGATCGAGAGCCTGAAGCGCCAGGGGCGGCAGGCCTCCCGCTACAAGACCCTCTCGGCGGAGATCCGCCGGCTTGAGGCCCTGATGTACGCCATCAGCTTCTCCGAGGCGCGGGAGCAGGCCGCCACCGCCGAACGCCAGGTCACCGAGGCCCTCAAGGCCGTGGCGGATGCCACCGAGGAACAGACCCGCGCCGCCACCGCCCAGGCCGTCGCCGCCCATGCCCTGCCCGGCCTGCGCCAGGATGAGGCCGCCGCGGCGGCCGCCCTGCAGCGCCTGACCCATGCCCGCAACGAGCTCGAATCGGAGGAGCGCCGCTCCAAGGACCGCGTGACGGAGCTGGAGCGCCACATCGGGGACCTCAACCGCGACCTCGCCCGCGAGGCGGCCCAGCGCACCGACGCCGAGGCCACCATCGAGCGCCTCCAGTCCGAGGCCGCCGAGATCGCGCTGACCACGGACGGGGCGGACGATGTCCGCGCCGAGGCCGAGGAGCGCCTGCATGCCGCCGAGGCGGAGCTGCACGAGGCCGAGGCCGCCTTGAGTGCCCTTCAGGCCCAGACCTCCGACCTCAATGCCCGCCGCGCCGCCCTGGAGCGCGCCGTGCGCGAGGAGATGGAGCGCGCCGCCCGTTTCCGCTCGGAGAAGGAGCGGCTGGAGCGCGAGATCGCAGCCCTCTCCGGCTCGACCGAGGATGGCCCCTCCCTCGACGACCTGCGCGAGGAGATGGCGATTGCCGAGGAGAGCGCCGGGTCCGCCGAAGAGGCCGTGATCGAGGCGCGCGAGACCCTGTCAGCAGCGCGTGAGGCCGAAAACCGCCTGCGCCAGCCCCTCAACGAGGCCGAGCGCAAGGCGCAGCGGCTCGAAACCGAAGCTCTGACGCTGGCCAAGCTCGTGACCTCCGCCACCGGCGACCTCTGGCCTCCCGCCCTCGACCAGATCACGGTCGAGAAAGGCTACGAGGCGGCGCTCGGCGCGGCGCTTGGCGACGATCTCGAAGCCTCGACCAATCCTTCCGCTCCCGCCCACTGGGAGATGACCGGTGCCGGCGAGGGCGACCCCTCCCTGCCGGACGGCGTCCGTTCGCTCGCCGATCTCGCCCGCGCTCCGGCCGAGCTGCAGCGCCGCCTGCGTCAGATCGGCGTGGTCAGCCGTGCCGACGGCCTTCGCCTGCGCGCCCTTCTCAAGCCCGGCCAGCGGCTGGTCTCGCAGGAAGGGGACGTGTGGCGCTGGGACGGCTTCACCAATGCCGCGGAAGCGCCCTCCCCGGCGGCCCGGCGCCTGGCGGAAAAGAACCGTCTCGGCGACCTGGAGCGCGAGGCGGCGGAAGCCCGCGAGCAGGCCGAGCACCTGCGGCATGAGGCGGAAGCGGCCGTCGAGGCCGTTCGCCGGGCCGCCTCTCATGAAATGCAGGCCATCGAGGCTGCACGTCAGGCTCGTCATGCCCTCGATGCCGCCCGGACCCGTCTGACGGCTGTCGAGCGCAAGGAAGCGGAACTCGGCCAGCGCCGTTCGGCCCTGCAGGAAGGCCTGACCCGGCTTGGGGAGAGCGAGGCGGAAGCGCTGGAGCGCGTGCAGGATGCGCAAGGCGCCCTGCAGGACCTTGCTCCCGCACCGGATCTCGAAAGCCGCCTGCTCGAGGAGCGCACCCGCGTGGCCGAGCGCCGCGCCGCCGCCTCCGAGGCGCGGGCGGCCCTGCAGTCGCTCATGCACGAGGCCGAGCTGCGCCGCCGCCGGCAGGACGCGCTTGCGGCCGATTTCCGCCTGTGGACTGAACGCGCCGCCCGCGCGGCCAAGGCCTTCGAGGACCTGGGCGAGCGCCTGGAGCGCGCCCAGGACGAGCACCAGCGCCTGCTGGAGGCTCCCGACACCTATCTCCAGCGCCGCCGCGCCCTCATCGCCGAGGTCGAGGAGGCGGAGGCGAAGCGCAAGGAGGCCGCCGATCGTCTCGCCGATGCGGAGACGGGCTTGGCCGAGACGGACCGCACCGCCCGCGCAGCCCTTGAGGCGCTCTCGGCCGCCCGCGAATCCCGCGCCGGCTCACAAGCCCGGCACGAAGCCGCCGTGGCCCGGCTTGCCGAGATCACCCGCACCATCGCGGAGAACCTTGAGACGACCCCGGCCGGGCTGATCGAGCTTGCCGGCCTGAAGGAGGCGACCGAGCTTCCGCCGCATGCGGAAATCGAGACCAAGCTCCACTCCCTCAAGAACGACCGGGAGCGCCTGGGCGCCGTGAACCTGCGCGCCGATGAGGAACTCTCGGAGCTCGAGACCAAGTACAACAACATCGCCGGCGAGCGGGACGACCTCGTCGAGGCCATCAAGCGCCTGCGCCAGGCCATCGGTAGCCTCAACCGCGAGGGCCGCGAGCGGCTGCTCGCCGCCTTCGACGTGGTGAACAACCATTTCAAGCAGCTCTTCACCACCCTGTTCGGCGGCGGCACGGCGGAACTGACCCTGGTCGATTCGGACGATCCGCTCGAAGCCGGCCTCGAAATCCTCGCCCGCCCGCCCGGCAAGAAGCCCCAGAGCATGACCCTGCTCTCCGGCGGCGAGCAGGCGCTCACCGCCACGGCGCTGATCTTCGCCGTGTTCCTCACGAATCCCTCGCCGATCTGCGTGCTCGACGAGGTGGACGCGCCGCTCGACGACGCCAATGTGGAGCGCTACTGCGCCCTTCTGGAGGACATGGCCCGCCAGACCGAGACCCGGTTCGTGGTGATTACCCACAACCCGATCACCATGGCCCGGATGGACCGCCTGTTCGGCGTCACCATGGCTGAGCGCGGCGTCTCGCAGCTGGTCTCCGTCGATCTGCAGAGCGCCGAGCGCATTCTTGAGGTGGCCTAAGGTTTTCAGGCCCTGCCATGCTTCGGCCCCAAAAACATGTGCGCTTTCCGCCCTGGCCTGCGCAAAACCGAGCATAAGCCAATAATATCAAACGCTTAGTTCTTTTCAGACTGTTCTTGACAGGGGTGAACCCCGCTCATATGGTGCGCCCGGCTTTCGGGGCTGGTTTCCAGGCATTTTCCCGCAACGCTTCACAGGAGATCGCAATGGCGGACCCTCACGAGCGGAACGGTGACAATGAGCGGAAACCGAGCAGCGCCGATGATGCCGACCTGTCAGCGAGACTGAAGTCGCTCGATGCACGGATCTCTCAAGCATCCGTTCAACGAGCCGAATCGGAACCTCGCGCCCGCCCGACGTCCAATTCCACTGCTCTCGGCCAAGCCTTCAGGCTCTCGGCCGAATTCGTTGCAGGAGTTGCGGCCGGCGGGATCCTGGGTTGGATCGTCGACTACCTGTTCGGATCTTCCCCTTGGGGTCTGATCGTTTGTCTGATACTCGGCTTCTGCGCCGGGATGCTCAATCTGATGCGAGCAGCAGGGGTGGTCAAACCCGCCCGGCATGACGACAAGCGGTAACGGACTTCGACTTCGACTTCGAACGCCGAACGGCATTGGCAACAGCGAACTTTTGAGAGCGGATCATGGCGAGCCCGATCGAACAATTCCAGATCAAGCCCATTATTCCGGTCATCAACTTCACCAATTCGTCCCTGTTCATGATCGGCGCTGCCGCCGTGATCGTGGGCGGCCTCCTGCTGGCGACCCGCAATCGCGCCGTCGTTCCGGGCCGCGCCCAGTCGGTCGCCGAGGTGCTGCACGATTTCGTGGCGAACACGCTCGTCGATGCGACCGGCAAGGAGGGAATGAAGTTCTTCCCCCTCGTGTTCTCGCTCTTCATGTTCGTGCTGACGGCAAACCTGCTGGGCATGATCCCGGGCTTCTTCACGGTCACCAGCCACATCATCGTCACCTTCGCGCTCGCGATGCTGGTGATCGGCACGGTGGTGATCTACGGCTTCGTCAAGCACGGCACCCACTTCCTCGGCCTCTTCGTGCCGTCGGGCGTGCCGGGCTGGCTTCTGCCCTTCATCGTGGTGATCGAGCTCATCTCCTTCCTGTCCCGCCCGATCTCGCTGTCCCTGCGTCTCTTCGCGAACATGCTCGCGGGACACATCGCGCTGAAGGTTTTCGCAGGCTTCGTGGTCAGCCTCCTGGCTGCCGGCGGCGCTCTGACGATCCTCGCTCCGCTGCCGCTCCTCATGGCGGTTGCTCTCATGGCGCTCGAGTTCCTCGTCGCCGCCCTGCAGGCCTACGTCTTCACGGTGTTGACCTGCATCTACCTGAACGACGCGTTGCACCCGGGGCACTAGGTCTGCGCTGAGTTAACCTTCCCTCCCGATCACAGTATATCCCCAAGGAGATCACAATGGATCCGATCGCTTTCAAATTCCTCGGCGCGGGCCTCGCCTGCATTGGCATGGGCCTCGCCGCCATGGGCGTCGGCAACATCTTCGGTAACTTCCTCTCGGGCGCCCTGCGCAACCCGTCGGCAGCCGACAGCCAGTTCGCTCGCGCCTTCATCGGCGCGGCGCTCGCAGAAGGTCTCGGCATCTTCTGCCTCGTCGTCGCTCTCGTTCTGCTCTTCACCTAATCTCAAGACGGTGATCGGGAGGCTGAGGCGCGGTCCACGCGCTTCGCCTCGACAGGGGTGACGGCGGGCTCAACCGCCGTCATTCATGTTTCCGGCGCATCGTGCGGAAAAGTGGGAACCGGTTTTCCGCACTGAACGATGCGCCAGTCTAGGGATTGGCATCGGATTGATCCCAAAAGTGCCCTCCACTTTTGGGTCCGATGCTAGGATCGATTTGTAGGATCTGCTCCATGGCTCAGGCTCAGACGACCAACGCCACAACAGAGGCCCACGGCGGCGCTCATGACGTCGGGTTTCCACCCTTCGCGTCGGAGACCTTCGGCGGTCAGCTCCTGTGGCTCGCCATCACCTTCGTGGTGCTCTACACCCTGCTCTCACGGCTGGTCCTCCCGCGCCTGAGCGGAATCATCGAAAACCGCCGCGCGATGATCGCAAGCGATCTCGACAACGCGGCCGCCATGAAATCCCGCGCGGAAGAAGCCGGCACGGCCTACGAGAAGTCGCTCGCGGAAGCCAAGGGCCGTGCTCAGGCCCTGGCCCAGGAAACCCGCGCCAAGCTCTCCGCTGAGAGTGACGCCAAGCGCAAGGCGCTCGAGGCCGACCTCAACCAGCGCCTCGCAGAGGCCGAGGCCACCATCTCGGGCAAGAAGGCCGAGGCCATGAGCCACGTGGACGCCATCGCTCGCGACACGGCTTCCGCCATCATCGAGCGCCTCACCGGCAAGGCTCCGGCCCCGCAGAAGGTCGAAGCCGCTCTCAACCAGATCAAGGCCTGATCGGGAGATCCGCATGTTAGAGAACACCAATTTCTGGGTTGCGGTCGCCTTCTTCATCTTCTGGGGCCTGATGTTCTATCTCGGCGTCCCGGGCAAGGTGATGAACCAGCTCGACTCCCGCGGCAAGCGCATTGCCGACGAACTGGCCGAGGCCAAGCGCCTGCGCCAGGATGCCGAACGGCTCCTCCAGGAGTACGAGTCCAAGCGTGCAGCCGCCGAGCGCGAGGCCGCCGACATCGTCTCCACCGCCCGCGCCGAGGCCGAGCGCCTTGCCGCCGAGGCGCAAGAGAAGATGGCCGACTTCGTGAAGCGCCGCACCGCAACTGCCGAGGCCAAGATCGCCCAGGCCGAGGCTCAGGCTTCCGCGGAAGTCCGCGCCGCCGCCGTCGACGCCGCCATCAAGGCGTCCGAGCGCGTCCTGCGCGACGAGATCACCGGCGCCACCGCCGCCTCTCTCGTCACGTCGAGCCTCAACGACGTGCGCACGAAGCTGCAGTAAGGCTTCTCGCACAAACAACGATCACGAAGGCCGCCCTTGAGGCGGCCTTTTTGCTGGAGGGTACATCATGCTGCTGATCTTCGATTGCGACGGGGTCCTGGTCGATTCGGAAGCCCTTGCCTGCGAGATCGACGCCCAGATCCTCACCGGCATCGGCCTGCCCTATTCGGCGCAGGACATCGCGCGAAAGTTCGTCGGGGTCAGCTTCAAGGACATGGTGGCACGCCTCGAGGCGGAGCATGATTGCACGCTCCCAGCCGACCTAGGGGCACAACTTGACACCGCTCTGTTCGCGAAGTTCGAGACGGACCTGAAACCGATCGAGGGTGTTCGCGAGGCCATCCTCTCGCTCCCCTGGCCGCGTTGCGTCGCCTCCTCCTCCACACCCGACCGGATCGCCCTGTCCCTGCGCATCACCGGACTGTTGGACCTGTTCGACCACGTCTTCAGCGCCACGCAGGTGGCGCGCGGGAAGCCCGCGCCGGACCTGTTTCTCCACGCCGCAGAGCAGATGAGTGCTAACCCGCAGGATTGCGTCGTGATCGAGGACTCGGCGGCAGGAGTTCAGGGAGCGCTTGCTGCCGGCATGCGCGTCATCGGCTTCGTCGGGGGAGCGCATTGCGGGCCGGAGCATGCGGAGAAGCTGCGCCAGGCAGGTGCCCGCATAATCATCGAGCGGATGGCAGATTTGAAAAGCGCCGTGCAGGGCATGGTGAGGCCCTGACTGAGCCTGCCCCTCTCCCCTCTGCGGGAGAGGGTGGCCCTCGCGTCAGCGAGGGTCGGGAGAGGGGCCGCTCTTCCTGCAAACGCCGCTCTTAATCTTAAGCTAGAAAAAGAACAGGGCAGTGTGGAGTGATCCGCACTGCCCCTCTCCCGGCTTGCCGATGGAAGCCACCCTCTCCCGCGAAGGGGAGAGGGTTGGTTCGCTTTACTCCGCCGCTTCCGCCACGGGCGCCGGTGGCGACCACTTGAGCACCGGGCTCCTCGCCGCGCGGGTCTCGTCGAGGCGGCGGCGCGGGGCGTGGTAGGGGGCGCCGGTGAAGCGCTCCTTCTCCCCGTTCTTCGCAGCCATGGCGAGGTCGCGCAGCATCGCGACGAAGAGGTCGAGGGACGTCTTCGATTCGGATTCCGTCGGCTCGATCAGCATGGCCCCATGCACCACCAGCGGGAAGTACATGGTCATCGGGTGGTAGCCCTCGTCGATCATGGCCTTCGCCACATCGAGCGTGGTCACGCCCGTGTCCTTGAGCCACGCGTCGTCGAACAGCACCTCGTGCATGCAGGGCTTGTTGCCGAAGGGCAGCGACATCAGGTCGGCGAGGCCGGCCCGGATGTAGTTGGCGTTGAGCACCGCATCCTCGGAGGCCTGCTTCATGCCGTCCGAACCGTGCGAGAGCATGTAGGACAGCGCGCGCACATACATGCCCATCTGGCCATGGAAGGCGGTCATGCGGCCGAAGGGGGCGGCAGTGCCGCCGGCCTCATCATTTTGCTCAACCAGTTCGAAGCTGCCATCCTTCATCCGCACGAACGGCACCGGCGCGAAGGGCGCGAGGCGCTCGGACAGCACCACCGGGCCGGAGCCCGGACCGCCGCCGCCATGCGGCGTCGAGAAGGTCTTGTGCAGGTTGATGTGCATGGCATCGACGCCGAGATCGCCCGGCTTCGCCTTGCCCACGATGGCGTTGAAATTGGCGCCGTCGCAGTAGAAGTAGGCGCCCGCATCGTGGATCGCCTTGGCGATCTCCACGACCTGCGGCTCGAAGAGCCCGCAGGTGTTGGGGTTCGTGAGCATGATCGCCGCCACATCGGGGCCGAGACGCTCCTTCACGTCCTCCACATGCACCCAGCCATCCTCGCGGGCCGGCACCGGCTTCACCTTGAAGCCGATCAGCGCCGCCGTGGCCGGGTTGGTGCCGTGCGCAGAATCGGGCACGAGCACCACATTGCGGGTCTTGCCCTCACCCTTGGCCTCGATGGCGGCCTTGATCGCCATCATGCCGCAGAGCTCGCCGTGGGCACCGGCCTTCGGCGACAGCGCCACAGCGGTCATGTTGGTGAGCGTGACGAGATAGCGGCCGAGCTCGTTCATCAGCTCCAGCGCGCCCTGCACGGTGGAGACCGGCTGCAGCGGATGCACGTCGGAGAAGCCCGGCAGGCGCGCCATGCGCTCGTTGAGGCGCGCATTGTGCTTCATGGTGCAGGAGCCGAGCGGGAACAGGCCGGTGTCAATGCCGTAGTTCTGCTGGCTGAGGCGCACGTAGTGGCGCATGGTCTCCGGCTCGGAGAGGCCCGGCAGGCCGATGGCCTCCTTGCGCTCGAGCCCGCCGAGACGAGGCTCGAAATCCTCCGGCTCGTCGAGATCGACGCCGGTGGTGTCGTAGCGCCCGATCTCGAAGAGCAGCGGCTCGATCTGCGCCAGCGCCTTGTTGCCCGTAAAGGTCGGGTGAGCCTCGGGGTTGGAGCCGGTGGCGCGGTTGGCATCGCCCTGAAGGCGGGCGGCCTGATCGCCCATGCCGGCGGCCGGGTCGGACACGCCATGAGCCTGCGGAGCGGAGGGACGTCCCTGGCGGTTCAACATCACAGAACCTCCTTCAAGGCGGCAGCAAAGGCCGCGCGATCATCATCGGTGTTCACTTCAGTCGAAGCGACGAGGAGCAGATTGTCGAGGCCGGCGCCGGGCAGAAGGCGCGACACGGGCACGCCCGCAAGCACACCCTTCTCGGCCAGACGCTCGACCACTTCGGCGGCGGGCTTTGCGAGCTTCAGCGTGAACTCGTTGAAGAACGTCTTGTTGAGCACTTCGACGCCCTTCACGGCAGCAAGCTGGTCGGCCAGCTTCACCGCATTGGCATGGTTGATGCGGGCGAGGCGCGAAAGGCCCGCTTCGCCGAGCAGCGTCATGTGAATGGTAAACGCCAGCGAGCACAGGCCCGAATTGGTGCAGATGTTCGAGGTCGCCTTGTCGCGGCGGATATGCTGCTCGCGGGTCGAGAGCGTGAGCACGAAGCCGCGGCTGCCGTCCGCGTCCACCGTCTCGCCGCAGAGGCGGCCCGGCATCTGGCGGAGGAACTTCGACTGTGTGGCGAAGAGGCCCACATAAGGCCCGCCGAAGTTCAGCGCATTGCCGATCGACTGGCCTTCGCCCACCACGATGTCAGCGCCCATGCTGCCGGGAGACTTCAGCAGGCCGAGCGACACCACCTCGGTAAACACGGCGATCAGCAGCACGCCGTGCTGATGCGCCTTGTCGGCAATCGGCTTCAGATCGCGCACGTTGCCGAACACGTCCGGCGACTGCACGACCACGCAGGATACGCTGTCGTCGATCCGGGACAGGATGTCCTCGGTGCCGCCCACGTCGGGCGCCATGGTGACGACGTCGTCGCTCGACATCTCCGAGAGCGTCCGCACCACATCCGCGTAGTGCGGGTGCAGGCCGCCCGAGAGCACCGCCTTGCGGCGCTTGGTGACACGGTGCGCCATGAGCACCGCCTCGCCCGTGCCGGTGGAACTGTCATACATGGAGGCGTTCGCCACCTCCATGCCGGTGAGCGCCGCCACTTGAGTCTGGAACTCGAACAGATACTGCAGCGTCCCTTGTGCGATCTCAGGCTGATACGGCGTATAGCTCGTCAGGAACTCGGAGCGCTGGATCAGGTGATCGACGGTGGCCGGCACATGGTGCTTGTAGGCGCCGGCGCCGACGAAGAACGGTACGCTCGAAGCGGAGATGTTCTTCGCGGACATGCGGGAGAGGATGCGCTCCACCTCCAGCTCGCCCTTGCGGCGCGGCAGGTCCACCGGCTCCCTGAGGAGCAGGTTCTTCGGCACGTCGGCGAACAATTCATCGACGTGATTGACGCCGATCCGCGCGAGCATCTCGCTGCGGTCGGTGTCGGACAAAGGCAAATAACGCATCGGCGAAAGAACCTTGTTTGTTAATGCGAGGGAATGCCCGCCACCACGATCTCCGTCAGCACGGAGTTGGCGATGAAGCATTCCTTGTGGGCGAGGTGGTGCATGTCGGCGATCTGCTCGAGACTGGGCTGCTTTTCGCCTGAGAATGCGATGACCGGATCGAGAGTCACTTTGGAGACGAAGAGCTTGCCGTTCTCGTTCTTCGTCATGATGCCGAGCGCCTTGTCTTCATAACGGTCGACGACGAAGCGCTTCTTGGCCGCGATCGACAGGAAGGTGAGCATGTGGCAGCTCGACACGGCCGCCACGAAGGCCTCTTCCGGATCGACCGCATCCTCGCGCGAGAGGGGCAACGGCACGACGGAGGGCGACGCGGAGCCGGGAACTTCGATGCCGCCATCGAAGGACCAAGTATGGCCGCGGCTGTAGCGGTTGTCGGAGAAGCTCTCCTCCGCTCCCCGCGCCCAGCGGATCGTCGCCCTGTACTCGTGCGCCATGGCCGTGCTCTCTTTTACGAGATCGACTTCACGAATTCCCCGTACTGCTCTTCGGTCATGAGGCCGTCGAGCTCGCTCTCGTTCGTCAGACGGATCTTCATGAACCAGCCGCGGCCGGCCGGGTCCTCGTTGACGGTGCCGGGGGATGCTTCGAGCTCGCTGTTGACCTCGACGACCTCGCCGGAGACGGGCGCATAGACTTCGCTTGCCGCCTTCACGCTCTCGACGACGGCCGCCTCATCGCCCTTCGACAGGGTCTTGCCGACGCTGGGCAGCTCCACGAACACCACGTCGCCGAGCTGGCCCTGGGCGTAATCGGAGATGCCCACGATGCCGGCATCGCCTTCGACGCGGATGTATTCGTGATCCTTGGTGTAGCGCGTGGTCATGATGAATTCCCTCTTTTGAATGTCAGCGCTTGTAGCGATGGGGAGCGAACGGCATGGCCGCGACCTTGGCCGGCAGCGGCTTGCCGCGAACGATGAGATGCAGGTCGGTGCCAACGGCGGAGACGTCCTTGGCCACATAGCCCATGGCGACCGGGCCGTTGACCGTGGGGCCGAAACCGCCGGAGGTCACGATGCCGACCTCGCGGCCATCGGGCGTGGTGATGACGCTGCCTTCGCGGGCCGGAGCGCGGCCCTCCGGCCTGATGCCGACGCGAACACGGGCAGCACCATCCTTGATCTCGCGCTGAACGCGCGCGGCGCCGGGGAAGCCCCCCTCCTCGCGGCGGCGCTTCTGGATCGACCAGATCAGGCCCGCCTCGATGGGCGACGTGGTGGTGTCGATGTCGTGGCCGTAGAGGCAAAGCCCCGCTTCGAGGCGCAGCGAATCGCGCGCGCCGAGGCCGATGGCCTTGACCTCCGGGTCGGCGAGGAGCGCACGCCAGAGCTTGGCCGCATCCTCGCCCTTGCAGGAGATCTCGAAACCGTCCTCGCCGGTGTAGCCCGAGCGGGAGACGTGGCACCAGATGCCGTCGATCTGCACATCGGCCGACATCATGAAAGAGAGCGCCGCGGCCTCAGGCGAAAGCTTCGCCATGACCGCTTCCGCGGAAGGCCCCTGCAGGGCCATCAGGCCAAGCTCATCCTTGCGGTTCAGGCTCACGCCCTTCGGCAGGCGCGCCTGGATGTGAGCGTAGTCCTGCTCCTTCATGGAGGCGTTGACCACAAGATAGAGCCAGCCCTCATGCCCCGGAGCGCCGACGCGGGTCACCATCAGGTCATCGAGGATGCCACCATCATCGGCCAAGAGCTGCGAGTAGCGCTGCTGGTTGGGCTTGAGGTTCACGACATCGGCCGGGATCAGCGCCTCAAGGGCCTTGGCCACGGTCTCATGGCTCTTGTCCTCGGCGGCGAGGAAGGCTTGACCCATATGCGACACGTCGAACAGGCCCGCATGCTCGCGGGTCCAGTTGTGCTCGGTGAGAATGCCCGTGGGGTACTGCACCGGCATGTCGTAGCCGGCGAACGGCACCATGCGGGCGCCAAGCGCCACATGCTCCGCGTGGAGCGGGGTTTTCAGGAGCGGCTCGTCGCTGTGCGCTGGCTCGGCCATCGGTGTCCCTCAAAGGTGCGCGTTCCATCGAGCCTTGCGGCCCGTTGCTCTGCGCCCCCTCTGTCCCGAGACCTGAGAGATTTCCCAAACGCTTGCGCGAAAGGTTACGCCCGTCGGTGGACGACGCTTATCGAAGCGTCGTCGCTTTCCAGAGTGCCAGCTCCCGCGCGGTCCTTTGGCCTGAGCGTTTCCGGGGCGGTTGCGCCTTCGGCGCCGGACTCGTGGTCCGGTCTCTTCCGCGGGGATCATCGGCTGGTTTTAAGCTCTGAAGATGAATTGATCTCCTGTCAACAAAGCAAGGCCGGCCTGTTCACCCTTTAATTGACGCCACGCCCTCCAGGCTCCATCTTAGGGGCCATCTGTCACAGAAGGGGAGAAGCGCGGCCTGATCCGGTCAGCAGCTCCACGCATCGTTGCTCGAACTGATCATCGCTCTCGCTCTCGTCGCCCTCAACGGCGTCTTCGCTCTTTCCGAACTTGCCATCGTATCCGCCCGCCGCCCCAGGCTCAAAGCCATGGCCGAGCAGGGCCGCTCCGGCGCCAATACGGCCCTCACCCTCATGGAGGATTCGGGCCGCTTCCTCTCGACGGTCCAGATCGGCATCACCCTGGTGGGCATCCTGGCCGGTGCCTTCTCGGGCGCCGCGCTGGGCGGCCGGCTGAGGGACATCTTCCTGGCCCAGGGCATGCCTGCGGGGGCGGCCGAGCCGCTCGGCTACGGCATCGTCATCGGCATCATCACTTATCTCTCCATCGTGGTCGGCGAGCTCGTGCCCAAGCAGCTGGCCCTACGCCACCCGGAGGGCATCGCCTGCGCTATGGCGCCGATGATGCTGGTCGTCTCCAAGGTCGCAGCCCCGGCCGTCTGGCTTCTGAACGCCTCCACCAGCCTGATCTTCAGCTTCTTCGGCACCAAGTCGGACGATTCCTCCACCGTCACCGAAGAGGAGATCAAGATGCTCGTCGGCGAGGCCGAGAGCGCCGGCGTGATCGAGGAGGAGGAGCGCCGCATGATCTCGGGCGTGCTGCGCCTGGGCGACCGGACCGTGCGCGGCCTCATGACCCCTCGGACGGACGTGGACTGGATCGATACGGAGGATGACGAGGAAACGATCCGCCAATTGCTGGTCGAGACACCGCATTCGCGCCTGCCGGTGAGCGAGGGCACGCCCGACAACGTGATCGGCGTCGTTCAGTCGAGGGAGCTTCTGGCCGCCATGCTGTCTGGCCAGCCCCTCGACGTCCGCAAGCACCTGCAGCAGGCGCCGGTCATTCCGGACACGCTTTATGCTCTCGATGCTCTGGCGATCCTGCGGGACGCCGAAGTCCCCATGGCCCTCGTTCACGACGAGTACGGCCATTTCGAAGGGGTCGTGACCCCGGCCGATGCCTTGGAGGCCATCGTCGGCGCCTTCCGGTCCGACGGCGAGGCGCCGGAGCCCGATGCCGTCCGGCGCGAGGACGGCTCCTGGCTGCTCGCCGGCTCCATGCCGGTGGACGAGATGGCCGAGATCCTCGGCGTGACCCTGCCCGAGTCCCGCAGCTATCACACGGTCGGCGGCCTGGTGATCAGCGAGCTGCAGCACCTGCCGACCACGGGCGAACACGTGGAGACCTTCGGCTGGCGCTTCGAAGTCATCGACCTCGACGAGCGCCGGATCGACAAGGTCCTGGCCGCTCCCCTCAACCAGAGAGCGGGCGCGGCCGTCCTTTATTAAGTATCAGCCGCGGCGTCCTGCAGCCGAGCGGGCCCCGAGGCCGACCTCGATCTCGAACGTGTTGGCGGACGAAGCCGGAACCACGATGCCCTCCTCGACGATGGAGACGGTCGTCCGCGTCTGGCCGGCCGGAATTGCGGCCGCCACACGGCGGGAGCGGTTGGCGAACACGGTCGAGCCGTCCTTGACGACGATCTGGACCGGAACGTCGTAGCGGCCCGCCGACCCTCCGGCTCCGAGGAGCGCCCGCGCCTCGACGCCGACCCTCACGAGGGTGCTGCCGTCCGGCTGGCCGACGCATTCACGGGCGAGATCGCCCAGGGCGATCTGGCTGCGCACGGAGCCGGCATCGCCGGATCGGATGACCGAACCGCCATCTATGACCTCCACGGTCGGGCAATAGACGTCGCGGGTCTCGGCAGCCTGAGGCGGTGTCTGGGTCGTGCCTGCCGTGAGCAGCATGTCACCGACGCCGAAGCCGCCCTCGCCCGGCGCTCCGCAGCCGGCCAGGGCCGAGATCCCGAGCACGGCAAAGGCCCATCCGGCCCTGCGGTTCAATCCCTTGTTCATTACTGTCCCCCACCCTCTCTTTGTTGATTACGGAAGGGCATCGAACCCGGCCGCGAACCCGTTCAGGGAGACCGGGATCCCGATCCCCTCCTCGGGCGTCTGGAAGACGATGAAGGTGGCCTGCTGGCCGGTCTTCATCTGGTTGATCAGGTTGTCCTCCATGACGACCTCGGCGACGCATCCCGACGCCAGGCAGCGCACGAAGCCGGCGCGGCCGATATCCGTCTGGTCGATCTTCAGGCCTAACCCTGAGGGCAGCAGAATACCCAGAGGCGCCACCACGCGCAGGAGGCGGCTTTTGCCATCGGCGGTTTTCAACATGATAATCACGAGGGTGACGTTGGGGCGGTCTTCCGCAACAACGTTCTGCACCAGGGCGCATTGCTCGGCGGTGGCGCCGGCCGGGGTCTCGCAGCGCATCTGCCAGTCGCCGAAGGTGTTCTTGACCATGCCCTGAGCGCCGGCGCCGCTGGCGCCGAGCAGAGCCGACAGCCCCAGGAAAGCGGCCGCGCCGTGGCGAACCCATTGCGATGCGCCCATCGGTTTCTCCATTCCTTACAACCCTCTTCAAGGGTCGCGGCATGCCGCCGCTCCGACTTCAACTTTGGCCCCGTTGGGACCATGTCAGGGGGCGCAATGTCAAGCGACAGGGGCGCTTTGGAAGGTTGAAACGCGTTTTGGCGGTTATGACGCACAGTTTGGAACGCTTCTACCGTTGCGCTTCCGCGCGTCCTGTGGTCTTTGACGCAGATCAAAGGTGATGGCGCAAGCCGGGCGCCGCTATTCGCACGCCCGCGCCTTCCCCGATGCTTTCATGGCCCTGGGCCATCACATCTTTAGGAGCTTTGGAACGCCGATGCGGATCGAGACTGGACGTCGATCGGTGACCGCCCTCTCCACGGCAGCGGTCGCACTTGTGTTGGGCATAAGTGAGGCGTGGGCCGCCGCCGGGCAGCCCTCCCCTTGGGAAACCGGCATGCAGGAGATGGTGACCGAGTTGGGACAGAACGTGTCCGACTTTCACACCTACCTTACTTGGCTCATGGCCGCGATCTGCCTTTTCGTGCTGGCGCTGCTCCTTGTGATCGTTGCCCGCTTCAACGAGAGCAAGAACCCGGTTCCCTCGAAGACCACCCACAACACTCTGCTGGAAGTGGCTTGGACCATCGTCCCGGTTCTGATCCTCGTGGTCATCGCCATCCCGTCCTTCCGCCTTCTGCGCGAGCAGCTCGTGCCCCCGCAGGCCGATCTGGTGGTGAAGGTCACGGGTTATTCCTGGTACTGGGGCTACGAGTACCCGGCCGATCAGGGCGGCGGCTTCAAGTTCGACTCGAACATGGTCACCGAGGACAGCGCCCGTAAGCCGGATCAGCCCCGCCTGCTCGGCGCCGACAACGCGATGGTGGTGCCGGTGGGCAAGGTGGTTCGCGTTCAGGTCACATCGGCCGACGTGATGCATTCCTTCACGGTGCCCTCCTTCTACTTCAAGGTCGACGCCATCCCCGGCCGCCTGAATGAAGTCTGGTTCAAGGCCGAGAAGGAAGGCGTGTACTACGGCCAGTGCTCGGAGCTCTGCGGCAACGGCCATCCTTACATGCCCATCGAAGTCCGCGTCGTGAGCGAGCAGCAATATGCCGCTTGGCTGGCCGAGGCGAAGCAGCGTTATGCTTCCACGGACGACAGCCCGGCTCCGACCAAGTTCGCGACCGCTCAATAATCTGAAAAGGACCACAGAGGTCTCATCATGGCACATGCAGCTGATGCCGCTCACGCGGATCACCACGATCACCTTCCGAGCTTCTGGCGTCGGTGGTTCTATTCCACGAACCACAAGGACATTGGCACGCTCTATATGATTTTCGGCTTCACGGCGGGTATCGTCGGCGGCCTCCTGTCCATCGGCATGCGTCTGGAGCTCCAGGAGCCTGGCCTCCAGTTCTTCTCGAACCCGCAAGCCTTCAACGTCTTCGTGACCGGCCACGGCCTCATCATGGTGTTCTTCATGGTGATGCCCACGCTGATCGGCGGCTTCGGCAACTGGTTCATTCCGCTCATGATCGGCGCGCCGGACATGGCCTTCCCGCGGATGAACAACATCTCGTTCTGGCTCACCGTTTCGGCCTTCGCCCTGATGCTCTGCTCGCTCTTCGTCGAGGGCGCTCCGGGCTCGCTCGGCTTCGGCGGCGGCTGGACCGTGTATCCGCCGCTCTCCACCGTCGGCCACCCCGGCCCGGCGCTCGACTTCGGCATCTTCGCCCTCCACCTTGCCGGTGCGGCGTCGATCCTGGGTGCGATCAACTTCATCACCACGATCCTCAACATGCGCGCTCCGGGCATGACGCTGCACAAGATGCCGCTCTTTGCCTGGTCCATGCTGGTGACGGCGTTCCTGCTGCTCCTGTCGCTGCCGGTTCTCGCTGGCGCGATCACGATGCTGCTCACCGACCGCAACTTCGGCACGACCTTCTTCGATCCGTCGGGCGGCGGCGATCCGGTGCTCTACCAGCACCTGTTCTGGTTCTTCGGCCACCCCGAAGTGTACATCATGATTCTGCCGGCCTTCGGCATCGTCAGCCACATCATCTCCACCTTCTCCAAGAAGCCGATCTTCGGCTATCTCGGCATGGCCTATGCCATGGTGGCGATCGGCGTGGTCGGCTTCGTCGTGTGGGCGCACCACATGTACACGGTCGGCCTCTCGCTCCAGACCCAGGCCTACTTCGTGTTCGCCACCATGGTGATCGCGGTGCCCACGGGCGTGAAGATCTTCTCCTGGATCGCCACCATGTGGGGCGGCTCCATCCGCTTCACGGCGGCCATGCAGTGGGCGGTGGGCTTCGTGTTCCTGTTCACGGTCGGCGGCGTGACCGGCGTGGTGCTGGCGAACGCTCCCGTGGACCGCTACATGCACGACACCTATTACGTGGTGGCTCACTTCCACTACGTGCTGTCTCTCGGCGCCGTGTTCGTGATCTTCGCCGGCATGTACTACTGGTTCCCGAAGATCACCGGCTACGTGATGCCCGAGTGGATCGGCAAGCTGCACTTCTGGGTCGCCTTCATCGGCTCGAACATCCTGTTCTTCCCGATGCACTTCCTGGGCCTCTCCGGCATGCCGCGCCGCTATGCGGACTACCCGGACGCCTTCGCGGGCTGGAACATGGTGTCCTCCATCGGCGCCTATATCTTCTTCGCCGGTCTCTTCATCTTCATGTTCGGCGTGGTCTATGCCTTCATCCGCAAGGAAAAGGCCGCTGCGAATCCGTGGGGTGAGGGTGCGACGACGCTGGAATGGACCCTGTCCTCCCCGCCTCCGTACCACCAGTTCGAGACCCTGCCGCGCGTCATCGACACGCACCACTAATCAGCAAGCCGGGCGGCAAAAGCCGCCCGGCTCCTCCCCAGAGGGCTTGGGTCTCACAAGCCTTCCGGCGAGGAGCCGACCACTCGAAGGCCTTTTCGGCCGCGTCACGGCATTTCGGAATTTTGTGATGAGCACCATGTCGAACTCTCTGGCCGAATCCCAAGTCGAGAGCCTTGCCACGGCAGGCCTGTCGCAGGGGGACGTGTCCGACTTCTTCGCCCTGCTGAAGCCCCGGGTGATGTTTCTCGTCGTCTTCACGGCGCTCGTCGGAATGGTCGTAAGCCCCTCCAACGTTCACCCGATCGTGGCCTTCGTGTCGCTCCTCATCATCGCCGTCGGCGGCGGTGCGTCCGGGTGCCTGAACATGTGGTGGGATGCGGATATCGATGCGGTCATGACCCGCACCCGCAAACGCCCGATTCCCGCCGGCAAGATCCAGCCCGGCGAGGCCCTGGCCTTCGGGGTGACGCTCTCCATCGGCTCGGTCATCATCCTGGGGCTCGTGAGCAACTGGCTTGCCGCCGCCCTCCTCGCCTTCACGATCTTCTTCTACGTGGTCGTCTATTCCATGTGGCTGAAGCGCACGACCCAGCAGAACATCGTCATCGGCGGCGCGGCGGGCGCCCTCCCCCCGATCGTCGCGCAGGCGGCCGTGACCGGCCATGTGGGGTGGGACAGCGTGGTTCTGTTCGCCATCATCTTCATGTGGACGCCGCCCCATTTCTGGGCTCTCGCCCTCGTGAAGTCGGGCGACTACGAGCGCGCCGGCATCCCCATGATGCCGAACGTGGCGGGTCCGGATGCAACCCGGTTCCAGATCCTCGCCTACACGATTCTTCTGGCCCCGCTGGGCATGGCCCCGGTGGCCCTGGGCTTCGGCGGCCTGGCCTATGCCATCATCTCGCTCGTCGGCGGCTTCGGCATGCTGGCGCTGGCCGTCCAGGTCTATCGCCTGCGCCAGGGCGAGCCTGCCATGCGGGTGGCCCAGCAGCTCTTCGGCTTCTCGATCCTCTATCTCTTCCTGCTCTTCGCGACCCTGCTCGTGGAGCACGGCTTCGGCTTCTTCCGACCGGTGTTCGGGTAAGCCCATGGCGGATCGCAAACCATCCCAGAGCCTGACCCCCGAGGAACAGAAGCGGCGGCGCACCCGTTCGCTTGCCCTGGCGCTCACCCTGGGCACTCTCGTGGTGCTGTTCTACGTGGTCACGATCGCGAAGCTCGGACCGGGCGTCCTGCAGCGTCCCATGTGAGGTTTGACATTGAGGTCTGACATGGCTGAGAACCCGCACATCCAACGCAAGATGCATCGCACGGCCTTCGCCTGCGTCGGTATCGTCGTGGGCATGGTTGGCTTGGCTTACGCATCCGTGCCCCTCTACGACCTTTTCTGCAAGGTCACCGGTTTCGGGGGCATTCCGGTCGCCGTCGACAGCAATGGCTCGCAGGTGATGGACCGGACGATTTCCGTCCGCTTCGACTCCAATGTGGCGCCCGGCTTGAACTGGCGCTTCTCGCCGGAGACGCCGGAGGTCAAGGTCAAGCTCGGCGAGACCACGACGGTCCTCTACAAGGTCACCAACAAGGGCGATAAGCCGAGCACGGGCATTGCCACCTACAACGTGCAGCCCGACCTTGCCGGCACCTATTTCTCCAAGCTCGAATGCTTCTGCTTCACGGAGCAGACCCTGCAGCCGGGCGAAACCCTGGAATCCGCGGTCGTCTTCTACGTCGATCCCCGCCTGGCAGAGGATCGGGACGTGAAGGACCTTTCATCCATCACCCTCTCCTACACCTACTTCCCCTCCAAGGGGGGCAAGCCGGTGGCGGAGGTGACATCATCCACCACACCCATCGCTCAATAAGACACGTGACAAGCTGGGCGGAAACGTCCTAAAGCGAGTTCACCTTCGAGGCACGGAGACGACACGAAATGGCCGAGGCCCACGCCAAGAACCACGACTACCACATCCTTGAACCGAGCCCGTGGCCGCTCATCGGCGCGGTCAGCGCCTTCCTGATGGCAGCCGGGTTCGTGACCTGGTGGAAGGACATTCATATCGCCGGCATGGACCTCGGTCCCATCGTCTTCGGCGCGGGCATCATCGGCGTTCTCTACACCATGGTGGCCTGGTGGACCGACGTGGTGAAGGAGGCCAATACCGGCTCGCACACCCGCGTGGTCCAGCTTCACCACCGCTACGGCATGATCATGTTCATCGCCTCCGAGGTGATGTTCTTCGCCGCCTGGTTCTGGGCCTATTTCGATGCAGCCCTCTACGCCAACGATCCGCAGCTCTACTCCCGCGTCGAGGCGCTCGGCGGCGTCTGGCCCCCGAAGGGCATCGAGACCTTCGATCCCTGGCACCTGCCGCTTCTCAACACCCTGATCCTGCTCACCTCCGGCACCACGGTCACCTGGGCGCACCACGCGCTCCTGCACAACGACCGCCAGGGCCTGAAGATGGGCCTGTGGCTCACGGTGATCCTGGGCATCGTCTTCAGCTTCGTTCAGGCCTACGAGTACAGCCACGCTGCCTTCGACTTCGGGGGCAACATCTACGGCGCCACTTTCTTCATGGCGACGGGCTTCCACGGCGCGCACGTGATCATCGGCACGATCTTCCTGGCCGTCTGCCTGCTGCGCGCCTATCGCGGCGAGTTCACGCCCCAGCAGCATCTCGGCTTCGAGTTCGCAGCCTGGTACTGGCACTTCGTCGACGTGGTGTGGCTCTTCCTCTTCGCCGCCATCTATGTGTGGGGCTACGGCGGACCAGTGGCCGGCGGCGGTCACTGATCCGCACATCGAACGGCAAATCAGCAGGGGCGGCTTCACGGCCGCCCTTCGCATTTTCGGGCTCCGTCACCATCTATCGGTCAGCCCTACCGGCCCAATCTGGAGAAAAGCCGTGGCTCACGATCCCTCCGCACCCTCGCCCATCACCACCGGCCTCAAGGGGCTGTGCCCCCGCTGCGGCAAGGGACATGTGTTCAAGGGCTTCCTCACGGTGCAGCCGAAATGCGAGGTCTGCGGCCTCGACCTCGCCTTTACCGACACGGGCGATGGCCCGGCTTTCTTCGTCATGTCCTTTGTCGGCATCTTTGTGGTGGCCCTCGCCCTGTGGGTCGAGTTCACCTACGAGCCGCCGATCTGGCTTCATCTCGTCATGTGGACGATTTTGAGCATCGTTTTGAGCCTCCTCCTGGTGAGGCCGCTCAAGGGCGTTCTGATGAACCTGCAGTACCACCACAAGGCCGAGGAAGGACGCTTCGAGAAGTGAGCGCCTCCCGTCTGCACAATGGCCGATCCCTGATCATCCCGGGCTTGGCGGCCCTCGTGGCGCTTGCCATCCTGATCGGCCTCGGCACCTGGCAGCTCCAGCGCAAGGCCTGGAAGGAAGACCTGATCGCGCAGATCGAGACCCGCGCCTATGGCGAGCCCGGAGCCATCCTGCCGGAGGCGGATTGGCCCACTTGGCGCGCCGATCAAGACGAGTTCCGAAAGGTGCGGGTGACCGGCACCTTCCTCCATGAGTTCGAAGCTCCGGTCTATGGCCTCGCCCGCGGCGAGCGGCAGGGAGCACCGATCCAGGGCTATTACCTGATCACGCCCCTGAAGCTTGCCACCGGCGCCATCGTGATGGTCAATCGTGGGTTCGTGCCGACAGAGCTGCGGGATCCCGCGCATCGCCCCGAGAGCCAGCCCAAGGGCGAGGTCGCGATCACCGGCCTCGTGCGGGCGCCGGAAACGCGCAATTCATTCACGCCCGATGACGATCCCGCCCGCAACCAATGGTTTGCCCGCGACCCTCAGGCCATGGCGGCCGCCCACAGGCTCGACCGGGTTGCGCCCTTCCTGATCGACGCCGATGCGAGTCCCAATCCCGGCGGCTGGCCCCGGGGCGGGCAGACGCCCCTGACCCTGCCGAACAGCCATCTGCAATATGCGATCACCTGGTACGGCATTGCCCTGACCCTGATCGGCGTCTTTGCGGCCTTCGCCTGGCGGCGCCTGAAGGGGCTGGATTCAGCCGAGCTGAAATAGGACGTTTGTCATTTCGGCCGAGCTCAACTACACTGGCCGGTATGTTCACGCTTCTCACGACCGTAACCCATCTCACCATGCGCCTTGCAGGGCGTACGGGAGAGGCTTTGCGCGTCTAGAACAAGCGTCGAGCATATTCCCGAGCCCTGCGGAGACGAGCAGGGCTTCTTGGAAGAGTTCCGTTCGCCTCCGCCTCATCCAGAGGAGAGCGACATGGACATCCAGCCAGACATTCACCCACCCAGTCCCGCCGATGACATCGTCATCCGCGCGGCGCGGCCGAGCGACTGCGAAGGCATCGCCGACTTAGGCAACATGCCCGGCTATCGCTGGGGCACCCTGCGCCTGCCCCACCAGACGCCCGAAGCCACCCGGAAATGGCTCGAGGGCATCAACCCATCCAACAATGTCAGCCTCGTCGTGGAGAAAGACGGCCGGATCATCGGCAGCGGCGGCTTCGAGCGTTATCAGGGGCGGCGCGCCCACGTGGCCTATCTCGGCATGGGCCTGCATGACGACTTCCACGGCCGGGGCATTGGCTCACGGCTGCTGCGCGAACTCATCATGATCGCCGACGACTGGATGAACCTGAGGCGGATCGAGCTCACCGTCTATGTGGACAACGCGCCGGCGATCGCACTCTACAAGCGCAACGGTTTCGACATCGAGGGCACGCACAGGGATTTCGCCTTCCGGGGCGGTGCCTTCGTCGATGCCTATGTGATGGCCAGAATAAAACCTTGAACTCTGCGACCGGATGCGGCTTGCCGTGTCCGGTCCATATCCATAATGTCCGGCCGAATTTCCAGGAGATCGCCTGTGCTCCATGTCTCGACCCGGGGGGAAGCCCCGGCGCTCGGTTTCACTGACGCCCTGCTGACCGGCCTCGCCCGGGACGGCGGCCTCTATCTGCCGCAAAGCTGGCCGACCCTGACGGCTGAGACGATCCGCGGCTTTGCCGGGAAACCCTACGCCGAAGTGGCGAAAGCCGTGCTCGGGCCGCTCGTTGACGGCGACATTCCGGAAGCAGCGCTTTCGCGCATGATCGACGAGTCCTACGCCTCGTTCCGTCACGCGGCCGTCTGCCCGCTGACCCAGCTTGGCGACAACCTTTTCGTGCTCGAGCTTTTCCACGGCCCCACGCTCGCCTTCAAGGACGTAGCCATGCAGCTGCTCGGGCGGCTGATGGATCACGTGCTCAAAGCCCGCGGGGCCCGCGCGACCATCGTGGGCGCGACGTCCGGCGACACCGGCAGCGCGGCCGTGGAGGCCTTCAAGGGCCTCGATCAGGTCGACATCTTCATCCTCTACCCGCATGGCCGCGTGTCGGACGTGCAGCGCCGGCAGATGACCACCGTCGCCTCGCCCAACGTCCATGCGCTCGCGGTGGAAGGCACCTTCGACGACTGCCAGACTATGGTGAAGGGCATGTTCAACCATGCCCGCTTCCGCGACGAGCTGCAGCTCTCAGGGGTCAACTCCATCAACTGGACCCGCGTGGCGGCGCAAGTCGTCTACTATTTCACCGCCGCGGTTGCCCTGGGCGCCCCTCACCGCCCCGTCTCGTTCTCCGTGCCCACGGGCAATTTCGGCGACATCCTCGCCGGCTGGGTGGCCAAGCGCATGGGGCTTCCGGTCGACCGGCTGATGATCGGCACCAACGCCAACGATATCCTGGCCCGCACGCTGGGATCCGGCACCTACGAAATGAAGGGCGTGCATCCCACGACCTCGCCGTCCATGGACATCCAGATCTCGTCGAACTTCGAGCGCCTGCTGTTCGAGGCTTACGGCCGCAACGGCGAGGCGGTTCGCCGCCTCATGGCGAGCCTCCACCAGTCCCGCGCCTTCCTCATCGACGCGGAGCCGCTCGCGCGCATCCGCGAGGAGTTTGCGGCCCAAGCCGTTGACGAGGACAACGTGATCGCCGAGATGGCCGAGACCTATCGCAGCACCGGCTACGTGCTCGACCCGCACAGCGCCGTCGGCACCCGCGCCGGCCGCGCCCTGTTGAAGCAGGATCCCGAAACGCCCGTGGTTGCTCTGTCCACCGCCCACCCGGCAAAGTTCCCGGACGCAGTGGAACGCGCGACAGGGGTGCGCCCCGCACTTCCGCCGCACATGGCTGATCTGATGGAGCGGCAGGAGAGCTTCACGGTTCTTCCCAACGATCAGGCTGCGGTCGAGCGCTTCATCCGCGAGCGCGCGCGGGCGGTCAAAGGCGCTGCCGCATGAACCAGCATTTCGTCCGCGAGAAGCGGATCGACATCACCACCCTGCCCAACGGCCTCATGGTCGCCACCGAGCGGATGCCCGAGATCGCCACCGCGACGCTCGGTGTCTGGGTCGGCACCGGCTCGCGCCACGAAGAGCCGCATGAGCACGGCCTGTCGCATCTGATCGAGCACATGGCGTTCAAGGGCACGGCCCGACGCTCCGCCCGCCAGATCGCCGAGGACATCGAGAACGTGGGCGGCGATATCAACGCTGCCACCAGCGTCGAATATACGAGCTACACGGCGCGGGTTCTCGGCGAGAACGTGGACGTCGCCCTCGACGTGCTCGGCGACATCCTCATCCATTCAGCCTTCGATGCAGGCGAGCTTGCCCGCGAGAAGGGCGTGATCCTGCAGGAATACGCCGCCGTCGAGGACACGCCCGACGATCTCATCTACGACGCCTTCATGGAAACCGCCTTCGCGAGCCAGGCGGTCGGCCGCCCGATCCTCGGCACGCCGGAGACCATCAAGAGCTTCGACGAGGCGACGATCCGCGCGTTCCTGGCGCGGGAATACACCCCCGGCAAGATGGTGCTGGCCGCAGCCGGCGACGTGGAGCATGCCCGCATCGTCGATCTGGCCGAGCGCCTGTTTGGCGCCATGCCGACTGTTCCGGCGCGTCAGCCCGAGACCGGCCGCTATACCGGCGGCGAGCGGCGGATATCGCGCAAGCTCGAACAGGCGAACCTCGTGCTCGGCCTGCCCGGCCTCTCGTTCAAGGATCCCAACTATTACGCCGCCCATCTCTTCGCCCATATGCTCGGCGGCGGCCTGACCTCACGGCTCTGGCACGAGGTGCGCGAGACCCGCGGCCTCGCCTATTCCATCGACTCCTTCCACTGGCCCTTCTCCGATTGCGGCCTCTTCGGCATCGGCGCCGGAACGGCGGGATCCGACGTGCGCGAGCTGATGGACGTGACGCTCGCCTGCATGGTTCAGGCCACGCAGGATATCAGCGAGGTCGAGCTGATCCGCGCCAAGGCGCAGATGAAGGTGGCCCTGCTCACTGCCCTGGAGACCCCGGGCGGCCGCATGGAGCGCGTGGCCCGTCAGCTTCTGTCCTGGGGCCGGGTGGTCGACAGCGAGGAGATCGTCCGCAAGGTCGACGCCCTCGAGGTGGAGCATGTGCGCGAGGCGGGCCGCTCGCTCCTGCAGGGTGCGCCCACCCTGGCGGCGATAGGCCCCATCAAGGCGCTGCCGTCGCTGGAGAACATCGCCTCAGGGCTGCGCGGCTGATTTTTCTGACGTGCCTGCCCCATGGGCAAGGTCGCTTCTCCTCAATCCCGCCGCAAACGCACCCCATGGCCCGATGGTAACAATAACCAATGAGTCCTGCGGACAAGTGGGGGCCTGTTCCGGCTCTGCCTTGCTCTCAAGCCTCCTGACCGGTACCAATCCTGTTCCATTGTCTTAGTACCGGACGAAAGACCGAAGTATTGCGGATCGTATCTTTCGCCATAGCGCTTCTCCTGGCGATGTTCGTGGGGCTCGCCTGGCCGACAGCCGGCTGGGCTGTCGAGTCCGTGCGCGTCGACCCCAAGATGAAGGCCATCGACCTCACCCCGGCCATCGAGCGCTACAACTCGGACGGAGACGAGATCCGCATTTCCACGGCGCCAGGACGGGACGGCATCGTCCGCCGCATCGCCGTGAAGGCGCGCGAGACCGGCACCAGGCCGGACTGGATGGTCTTCGCGCTCACCAACGATACCGACGAGCAGATCGAGCGGCTCCTGGTCGCTCCGCATTTCCGCCTCACCGGCTCCGGGGTCATCTGGCCCGATCTCGGCGCGACCCGCATCGCGGCGATCACCGCGAGCCAGGGCATCCGGCCCGAGCGCGACGACAGCGAGGATGCCGACCTCTTCCTCATCACCCTGGATCCCGGCACGACCGTCACCTTCGTGGCGGAGCTGCGCTCCGACAACCTGCCCCAGGTCCACCTGTGGGATGCGGACGCCTATAAGGACCGGGTCAACGGCCTGACCCTCTACAAGGGCATCATCATCGGCATCGCGGGCCTGCTCGCTCTGTTCCTCACCATCGTGTTCGTGGTGAAAGGCGCCCTGATCTTCCCGGCAGCCGCAGCGCTTGCCTGGGCGGTGCTGGCCTATGCCTGCATCGATTTCGGCTTCTTCCAGCGTGTCTTCCCGATCACCGAGGCTACCGAGCAGATCTATCGCGCCGGCGCCGAGGCGGTGCTCTCGGCAACGCTCCTCGTCTTCCTGTTCGCCTATCTCAACCTCAATCGCTGGCACGTGCGCTACAGCCATGTCACGGCATTCTGGCTCCTGTTCCTCGGAGGGATGGTGGCGCTCGCCATCGTCGATCCTCCCATGGCCTCGGGCGTGGCCCGAATGTCGATCGCGGCGGTGGCCGGCATCGGCTTCGTGCTCGTGATCCATCTGGCGACGCACGGCTATGACCGCGCCGTGATGCTCGTCCCCACCTGGCTGCTCCTGGTGGCCTGGGTGACGGCGGCGAGCTTCACCGTTGTGGGCCAGCTCTCTTCCGACCTCGTTCCCCCGGCCCTGGTCGGCGGCCTTGTGCTGGTGGTCATGCTCATCGGCTTCACGGTCATGCAGCATGCCTTCGCCGGCGGCGGGTTCGCGCGCGGCTTCGTCAACGACACGGAGCGCCGGGCGCTGGCCCTCACGGGGGCCGGCGACATCGTGTTCGACTGGGACGTGGTGTCGGACAACATCTTCGTCAGCCCCGAGGTCGAGCATCAGCTCGGATTGAAGCGCGGCTCGCTGGAGGGTCCGGCCTCCGCCTGGCTCGACCTGATCCATCCCTTCGACAAGGACCGCTACCGGCTCGCCCTCGATGCCGTCATCGAGCAGCGCCGTGGCCGCCTGACCCAGGATTTCCGCCTGCGCTCGTCGACCGGCGCGCATAACTGGTTCCGCCTCAAAGCCCGCCCGGTGATCGGCTCGGACGGCGAGGTGCTGCGCATCGTCGGCACGCTCGCCGACGTCATGGACAGCAAGACGGCCGAGGAGCGTCTCCTGCACGATGCCGTGCACGACAACCTGACGAGCCTTCCGAACCGGCAGCTCTTCTATGACCGTCTGGAAGCGGCTCTCACCTTTGCGAGCCAGGACGATAAGTTACGGCCGACCGTTGTCGTGATCGACATCGACAAGCTGAAGGACGCCAACGCCACGGCCGGTTATGCGGCCGGCGACTCGATCCTGCTGACTCTGTCCCGACGGCTGAGCCGCCTGCTGAAGCCCCAGGACACGCTGGCGCGCATCTCGGGCGACGAGTTCGCGATCATCCTGCTGTCCGAGCGGGAGACGGACCGCATCATCTCGTTTGCCGACATGGTCCGGCGCGTGGTCACGACACCGTTCACCTACTCGGAGCGCGAGTTCTTCCTCACCGCATCCATCGGCATCGCGCTTCACGATCCGCAGATCGCCGCCCGGCGCGAGGAGGTGTTGCGCAACGCCGAAATCGCCATGGCCCATGCGCGGCGCAACGGCGGCGACCGGATCGAGGTGTTCCGGCCCACCATGCGGTCCGACCGCAGCGATCATTTCACCATGGAAACCGACCTTCGCCACGCCCTCGACAGGGGCGAGATGAAGGTGCTGTTCAAGCCGATCGTGCGCCTGGAAGACCGGACCATCGCGGGCTTCGAGTCGATGCTGCGCTGGGATCATCCGCGGCTCGGACGTGTTGGCCCCGAGGACTTCATGTCGATTGCCGAGGAGACCGGGCTCATCGTCAAGCTGAGCGTGTTCCTGCTCGAGCAGACCGGCCGCGAGCTTGCTGCGTGGCAGAACGCCCTCGAGGTCGAGCCGCCGATCTTCGCCAGCGTGAACATGTCGAGCCACCACCTGCTGCGGCACGACCTGCTGCAGGACGTGAAGACGGTGATCGCCCGCTCCGGCGTCATTCCCGGCACGCTCAAGATCGAGATGACGGAAAGTCTCGTGATGGAGAACCCGGAATACTCGGCCCAGATGCTCTCGCGCCTGCGCGATCTCGGAGCCGGCCTGTCGCTCGACGATTTCGGGACGGGCTATTCCGCCCTCGCCTACCTGCAGCGTTTCCCGTTCGACACGATCAAGGTGGACGAGTCCTTCGTGCGCCAGATGGCGGATGGACGGCCGGTTATTCTGCGCTCCATCGTGAAGATGGCGCATGAGCTCGGCATGGAGATCGTGGCGGAAGGCGCGGAAAGCGAATCCGAGGCGATCGAGCTCTACCAGCTCGGCTGCGAATACGCGCAGGGACCCGTCTTCGGCGAGCCCATGTCGACGCTCCAGGCGCGTCAGCTGGTGGGAGCTGCCCCGGCGGCCGCCTGAGCAGTCCGGGGCGCCAGATCAGGCGTGGCCAGCTTCCATGGACAGCATGGCCGGCTCGATGCCGATCCGGCGCAGGGCCATCTCGTAGCGCACATCCGCCGCCGTGTTGAAGACGATTTCCGCGTCGGCCGGCGTGTTGAGCCAGCCATTGGCCTGCATCTCCATCTCCAGCTGGCCTGCACCCCAGCCGGCATAACCCAGCGCCAGCACGGCATTCTGGGGTCCGCGACCGGCCGCGATGGCGCGCAGGATGTCGATGGTGGCCGTCAGGCAGATGCTGTCGTCGATAGGCAGGGTCGACTGGGCAAGGTGGAAATCCGGCGAATGGAGAACGAAACCGCGGCTCGTCTCCACCGGGCCGCCCATGAGCACCTGCATGTTGCCCACCTTCTGCGGCAGGCGGATGCGCTCCACCTCGGGAACGATCTCGAGCTGAACCAGCAGGTCGGGCATGGTCACGTTGGCGGCAGGCCGGTTGAGGATGATGCCCATCGCTCCTTCCGACGAATGGGCGCAGATGAAGATGACGGCCCGGGCGAACCGTTCGTCCATCATCCCCGGCATCGCCACGAGAAGCTGCCCATCGAGGTAAGTTGATTCGGTTCCGTACGGTGAAATGTGAGAGCCCATATCCTACAATCTGCCTTGCCGGACTTGCCCGCCCGATCACAGGATCGTGGATGGCAGACCCGAGAATAAACGCATAAGGGAAGTGCCTCAGGGAGGCGTCAGTTCCATGGCATCCATGTTCCGCGCCGCTTCGGTTGCGTTTTTTTGTGTTTTGTCCTTTGCCGCCGTAGCGCAACCGGTGAAGCCTTCCGCCTCCACTCAGGGGTTCCATTCCCGTGCCCGCCTGATCGGCGGAGGACAGCAGGGAGAGCATTGGCTCGCAGGCGTCGAGATCACCCTCGACCAGGGCTTCAAGACCTACTGGCGCACGCCGGGCGATTCAGGCCTGCCGCCCCGGTTCGACTGGTCGGGATCGGACAACGTGGCCAGCACCGAGATCCGCTGGCCGGCCCCGAAGCGGCATGAGGATGCGGCAGGGGTGGCCTATGTCTACGGCAAGCAGGCCGTGATCCCGATCCTCGTTAGGCCCAAGGATCCGACGAAGCCCGTCAAGCTCACCCTGGCCCTGGAATACGGTGTCTGCAACGACATCTGCATCCCGGCCCATGCGGACATGACCTTGGATCTGACCGGTGCCGATTCCGAGCGCAAGGCCATCGAGGCTGCCCTGGCCAAGGTTCCGCTCCCCCAAAAGCTGGGAGCCCAGGCCGATCTTTCGATCCTGTCCGTCGCTCCCCTCAACCAGGACAAGCCCGCCTTCGCCGTCACGGTCCGGGCGCCGTCGGGCACGAAACCCGCTCTCTTCCCCGAGGGACCGGAGAACTGGTTCTTCTCCGCTTCCCACCCGGCCGACGGTGACCGCTTCACCGTCACGGTCGAGGAGAAGCCGAAGGATGCCTCGGGCTCCGTTTCCTTGCGCCTGACCCTGGTCGCCGGCGACCGGGCCATTGAGACGGAAGTCAGCCTCGACGCGAACGGCCAGCCGCGCTAGGAATCATGCATTCAACGGCATAGCTTTGGAGAACCGTCCATGCCCATTCAGGTCGGCGAACGCCTGCCCCAGGTTACCTTCCGCGTCATGACCTCCGATGGTCCTGTCGCCAAGACCACGGACGACCTCTTCAAGGGCCGCAAGGTGGTTCTCGTCGCCGTCCCCGGCGCCTTCACGCCCACCTGCCACCGCAACCACCTGCCCGGCTACGTGCAGAAGAAGAGCGAGATCCTGGCCAAGGGCGTCGATGCAATTCTGGTGACCGCGGTCAACGACGTGTTCGTGTTGGAGGCCTGGGGCAAGGCCTCGGAAGCCGAAGGCATCGAGTTCCTCTCCGACGGCAACGCGGATTTCGCCAAGGCCATCGGCCTGTCCATGGATGGGGCAGGCTTCGGCCTCGGCACCCGCTCGCAGCGCTACTCCATGGTGGTCGAGGACGGCGTGGTGAAGGCGCTGAACGTGGAGGATGCCCCCTCCAAGGCGCAGCATTCCGGCGCCGAGAACCTCCTGAAGGATCTCTGATCGTTTCCGGACTGTTGGAAAACTAACCTCTCGTCATCACCGGCCTTGCGCCGGTGATCTCGTTTGGGAAAAGCGCAGCGCTCCGCAGCATCGGAATGGCCGGGACTGATCCCCGGATCAAGTCCGGGGACGGCCATGACTTCGGGGTTTGCACGAAAGGTCAGACGCTGGCCCTCCGGCCGTTCTTCTTGAACGGCTGCATCGCGGCAACCGCCAGCTCGTCGACGCGGATATTGATCGGGTCGTCCGCGTGGCCCTTCACCCAGTGCCAGGCGACGTCGTGGCGGGCAGCCGCCTCGTCCAGTTCCCGCCAGAGATCCTCGTTCTTCACCGGCTTGTTGTCGGCGGTGCGCCAGCCGCGCCGCTTCCAGTTGTGCATCCACTGGGTGATGCCTTGGCGCACGTATTGGGAATCCGTGAACAGGTCGACCGCGCAGGCGCGCTTGAGGGCATTGAGCCCCTCGATGGCGGCCCGGATCTCCATGCGGTTGTTGGTGGTGTGCGCCTCCCCGCCGGAAACTTCCTTCTCGCGTCCGTCGAAGAGCAGGATCGCCCCCCAGCCACCCGGCCCGGGATTTCCCGAGCAGGCGCCGTCCGTGTAGATCATCACGCGCTTGGTATCGTTCATGCCTCTAACCCGTATTCGCGCGCATGCCTCACATGCCGGTGGAAGTTGAGCTTGCGGTCGTATTCAAGCGGATCCTTGGGCTTCACCAGCGCACCCGGCGGCACATTCAGCCAGTCCACCAAGCGGGTCAGCATGAAGCGCATGGCCGAGCCGCGGCAGAGGGTGGGCAGCGCCTCGACCTCGTCCGCATTCAGACGCCGCACGGCCTGATAACCTGCCAGCATGGCCTGACCCTTGGTGAGGTTGAACGAGCCGTCGATCTCGAAGCACCAGGCGTTGAGGCAGATGGCCACGTCATAGGCGAAAGCGTCCGTGCAGGCGAAATAGAAATCGATCAGCCCCGACACCTCGGAGCCGATGAAGAACACGTTGTCGGTGAACAGATCGGCATGAATGATGCCGGCGGGCAGGCCTCGCGGCCAAGCCTCAGCCAGGCTCGCCAGTTCCCGCCGCGTCCGCTCGGCCAAGCCTTGAGACACCGTATCGGCCTGAGCCTCGGCCTGCGCGAACAGCGGCGCCCAGGCCTCGAGCGTGAGGGCGTTGGGCCTGTGCCCGTCGAAATCCCGGCCAGCAAGGTGCAGCTTCGCCAGCGCGCCGCCAAGGGCTCCGCAGTGCTGGGCGGTCGGACGACGCACCGCGATCCCTTCCAGAAACGTGATGATCACGGCGGGCCGCCCGGCGACCCTCCCCAGGGGCTCGCCCCGCCGGTTGTTCACCGGCAGCGGACAGTTCAGCCCCTTTTGCGCCAGATGCTGCATCAGGCCGAGGAAGAAGGGCAGATCGGCCTCTCGTACCCGCTTCTCGTAGAGGGTCAGGATGTAGGAGCCCTGGGTGGTGTGGAGGAAATAATTGGTGTTCTCCACGCCCTCGGCGATGCCCTTGTAGGAGAGCACCGTGCCGATGTCGTAGGTCTCGAGAAACGCCGAGAGCTCCTCGTCGCTGACTTCCGTATAGACCGCCACCTCTTACTCCGCCGCCTGCTCACGCAACTCGCGCGGCAAAGGAAAGAACACGCTCTCGTCCGCCGTCGACACGCTCTCGACGGAGACCGTGTAGCGCTCGGCGAAAGCGTCGATGATTTCCTCCACCAGGACCTCGGGCGCGGAGGCGCCTGCCGTGATGCCGAGGCTCCGGATGCTGCCGAACAGGCTCCAGTCGATGTCCTCGGCCCTCAGGATCAGCCTCACCAGCGGGCAGCCCTCGCGCTCGGCGACCTCCCGCAGGCGCTGGGAATTGGAGGAATTGGGCGAGCCCACCACGATCATGGCCTCGACCTGCGGCGCCACCCGCTTGACCGCGCCCTGCCGGTTGGTGGTGGCGTAGCAGATGTCTTCCTTGTGCGGCCCGACGATGGCGGGAAAGCGCCCTTTGAGGGCATCCACCATGTCCTGCGTGTCGTCGACCGAGAGGGTCGTCTGCGTCACGAAGGCCAGATTGCCGGCATCGGCCGGCTGGAGACGGGCGATGTCGTCCACGGTCTCGACCAGGGTGACGGCGCCTTCGGGCAGTTGGCCCATGGTGCCGATGACCTCGGGATGGCCGGCATGGCCGATCAGGATGATGTGACGGCCCCGCTTGAAATGGACCTGCGCCTCCCGGTGGACCTTGGTCACCAGCGGACAGGTGGCGTCGATGGCGAAGAGGTTGCGGGCCTCGGCCGCCTCCGGCACCGACTTGGCCACCCCGTGGGCCGAGAAGATCACCGGCGCCTGCGTGTCCGGCACCTCGTCGAGCTCACGGACGAAGACCGCGCCCTTCCGCTTCAGGTTTTCCACGACATATTTGTTGTGAACGATCTCGTGGCGCACATAGACCGGCGCCCCATGGATCGCCAGCGCCTTCTCCACGGCATCGATGGCACGGACGACCCCGGCGCAGAAGCCGCGCGGGGCACAGAGCAGAATGTCGAGGGATGGCTTCGTCATGATGAGGCGATGTGGCGAGACGAGGCCCTTCCTGTCAAGCGGGAGCGACGCTTATTCGCGGCGCAGGGCGGTGCCGTTCCCTCCCCCTTGCGGGAAGAGTGCGTGCGATGGGGCACAGGACAAGACCGGCTCTTGTCAATAAACGCTCGCGCCTCAGCCCAAGAATCCCTAGAAAGGTGCAACAGCTTCTCACCTCCCTGATCTCCATGGCATCCACCGCGTCCCACGTCAGCTTTCTTCCCCCCATCCTGACCTTCTGCGCGGCCGCTGTGGTGGCCGTGCCGGTATTCCGGCTGATCGGCTTGAGCGCGGTGCTCGGCTATCTGGCGGCCGGCGTCGCCATCGGCCCATCGGGCCTGAGCCTGGTGGAGGACCCGCAGACGATCGCGACCGTGGCCGAACTCGGGGTTGTGCTTCTGCTCTTCATCATCGGGCTCGAGCTCAAGCTGTCCCACCTCTGGGAGATGAAGCGCGACATCTTCGGGCTCGGCTTTGCCCAGCTGGCCATCACGGCCATCCTTATCGGCGTTGCTGCCATGGCCATTGGCTTCTCGCCGGAGGCCTCCTTCGTCACCGGGGCTGCCGTCGCGCTCTCGGCCACGGCCATCGCCCTCCAGATGCTGGGGGAGCGAAACGACCTGCCGACTCCTTACGGCCAGCGCTCCTTCGCGATCCTGCTGTTTCAGGATCTGTCCGTCGTTCCGCTCCTGGCCATTCTGCCGCTGCTGGCATCGCGGGTGTCGGACGAAGGCTCCCTCGCGGACAGCCTTCTGACGGTCGGCGAGGCGCTTCTCGGCATCGCCGCCGTCGTGCTGATCGGCCGCTATGGGCTCAACCCCTTCTTCAGGATTCTCGCCCGCAGCGGCGCCCGCGAAGTCATGACCGCATCGGCCCTGCTCGTGGTGCTCGGCGCGGCGCTCCTCATGCAGGAGGTCGGCCTGTCCATGGCCATGGGGGCCTTCCTGGCAGGCCTGCTGCTCGCCGAGTCCAATTTCCGGCACCAGCTGGAGGCCGATATCGAGCCCTTCCGCGGCATGCTGCTGGGCCTGTTCTTCATGAGCGTGGGCATGTCGATCGATCTTGCCCTCGTCCGGGAGCAGTGGTTGATGCTCGCCCTTGCGGCGCCTGTCATCCTCGTGGGCAAGACCTTGATCGTCACCGTCCTGTCGCGACTGTTCGGCGCAACTTGGCGCGACGGTCTGCGGTCCGGTACGCTTCTGTGCACGGCGGGCGAATTCGCCTTCGTGCTGATCCCGGTCGCGGCAGGCTTGGGCATCATGGCGCCGGCGGAGGCACAGCCGCTCACGGCGCTCGCCGCCATCACCATGCTGCTGGGTCCGCTCCTGTCCACCCTCGTCGAGAAGTTTCTCAGAAACCACGTCGGGAGCGAAGGCGAGCCCGATCTGCATGGGCTGAACGTGCCCGAAGGCGAACTCGAGAGCCGTGTGCTCGTGATCGGCTTCGGTCGGTTCGGGCAGATCGTCAATCAGGTTTTGCTGACCCAAGGCATTCAGGCGACGGTGATCGACAGGGATGTGGAGCGCATCCGCGACGCAGGCCGCTTCGGCCTTCAGGTCTATTATGGCGACGGGACGCGCCTTGACGTGCTTCGCGCGGCGGGCGCCGAGAAGGCCGAGATGATCTGCATCTGCATCGACGATCAGGAAGCCATGGTGAAGATCATCGAGATCATTCACGAGAACTTCCAGAACGCCCGCAGCTTCGTGCGCGCCTACGACCGCATTCATGCCATCGAACTCATGAACCGCGATGTCGATTACCAGATCCGCGAGGTCTTCGAATCGGCCATCGTGTTCGGACGCGCCGCCCTAGAGGAGCTCGGGACAAATCCCGAAATGGCCGCGCAAGCTGCCAATGATGTCCGCAAGCGCGACATTGCCCGCCTCGTCCTGCAGAAGGAGGTTGGCACCATGGGTGGAGCGGAACTCATGGTGGGCTCCAAGATTACCCCCGAGCCGCTCACGGCTCCCGCCAGCAAGGCGAGGGCTCTCAGCCCTGAAACACGCGACATCCTCGGCGAAGGGGTCATCTGATGGACGCAAGTCCTTCGACGGAAGAACTGGGCCGCAAGGCCGACACGCCGCGTTTTGTCGCCGGCTCCACCATGCGTCATGTGCTCGTCATGACGGGAACGGGCGCGGCTGGGCTTGTCGCGATCTTCATCGTCGATCTGGTGTCGCTCCTCTACATCTCCTGGCTCAACGACCCGAGCATGACGGCCGGCGTCGGTCTTGCTACCGTGGTGATGTTCTTCACGATCTCGATCAATGTGGGCCTGATGATCCCCATCGGAGCGCTCGTCTCGCGGGCGCTCGGGGCGCGCCGGCCCGACGACGCGCGGCGTCTCGCCACATCGTGCAGCATTCTCATGACGGCGATCGCCGCCGCCATCAGCATCGTCGTTCTGCTCATGCTTCCCGTCATTCTGAAAGCGCTCGGCGGACATGACCGGACCTATGACGTTGCCCTGAGCTTTCTCTGGATCGCGCTGCCGACCAATGCCGTGATGGCGCTCGGCATGGGGCTCTCCACGGTTCTTCGCGCAGCGGGCGACGCCAAGCGGAGCATGTATGCCACGCTCTCCGTCGCCATCGTGACGGTCATTCTCGATCCGATCCTGATCTTCGGCCTTGACCTGCAGTCGAACGGCGCGGCGGTCGCGATCAGCACCGCGCGCTTCGTCATGGCCTATGTGAGCTTCCGCTATGTGACACGCGTCCACAACCTGCTGGCCCTTCCCACATGGAAGGGATTGCTGAACGATGCGCGCCCCTTCCTGGCCATCGCGATACCGGCCATCCTGACCAACATCGCGGCTCCGGCGGCGAATGCCTTCTTCACAGGCGTGGTCGCCCGGTTCGGCGACGAGATCATTGCGGCCTCCGCCATCATCGACCGGGTCACGCCGGTGGCCTTCGCCGGCCTGTTCGCGCTGGCCGGCGCCATCGGACCGGTGCTCGGACAGAACTGGGGTGCGCAGCGCTACGACCGCATGAAGCAGATCCTGAAGGATTCCCTTACCATCACGGTGGTCTATGTGGGTTGCGTCTGGCTCATCCTGTTCCTCGTGCAGGTGCCGCTGACCCGGGCCTTCAACGCGCCCGAGAGGACGGCCGAGCTCGTGCAGTTCTTCTGCCAGCTCAGCGGCTTCATCTGGCTGTTCATCGGCCTCGTCCTGGTGTCGAACGCCTCCTTCAACAATCTCGGCTATCCCCTGCTCTCGACCTTCTTCAACTGGGGCCGTGCGACGCTCGGCATGATTCCATTCGCCTATTTCGGAGCCCAGATGGCAGGACCGAAGGGCGCGCTCGTCGGGATCGGACTCGGCTCCGTCGCGTTCGGTATTGCAGCCATCATCACGGCGTTCTGGACAATCCGACGCCTGGAGAGGCAAGCTGTCCCTGTTGTCTGATCCTCAGGCGCGGGCGTTTCGTTAGTGAGGAGGCTGCCATGTTCAACTGGTTCGATCTGATGCGACAGGCGCAGACCAGTGCAGCCCTGGATGCACTTGCACGGCAGTTCCATCTTTCCGGCGACCAGCCGCAGCGGACCATGGCAGCCTTCATGCCGGCCTTCGCCATGGGACTCCAGCACGCCATGGCGTCGAGCGACCCGAGCCGTGTGCTTCAATCCATGATGGGAGGGGCCTATCAGAATTTCTGGCAGGCGGCCGGCAATCCCTTCACGCCCCAGGCCGAGCAGGAAGGCCGTAGGCTGCTCGACCAGATCTTCGGCTCGGACGAGGTCAGTCGACGCGTGGCGCATCAGGCCGCCGGCTACGCGGGCATCAGCGCCGACACGATGCAGCAACTGCTGCCGGTGCTCGCCGGAATCCTGGCAGGCGGCACATCCCAGTGGATGATGGCTCACACGCAGGCATTCCAGAATTTCGCCAACCCCAAGGACGGCCACCAGGCTCCGTCAGCAGCCAATCCATGGGCCGATCTCTGGACAAACTGGATGAAGGCAGCCTCTCCCGAGAAGAAACCGGCCAATCCCTTCGAGGAAATGTTCGCAGGCTTCTTCCAGATGCCTCCGCCGGCGGAGCCGCCAAAGCCGGAGCCGCAATCCTCGCCCACACCCCTCGACGAGATGATGGAAAAAGGACGCGAGATGCAGATGCAGTATCTCGCGTCCCTCCAGTCGATTTTCACGGATGCCGACAAGCCTGCTGGCGGCAAGTCTTAGGCGCAGCGCTTAGCCTGCGTCACCATTGGCACGACGGGCCGTGCGGGCCGCGAACGATCGGGTCGCTCGCCCCGCGAGTGCCGCTCGGCGCTTCGAACCAACACCCATGACGGATTGCGGATGAGCGGCTCGGACAAGGCGCTCGACACATCGCTGCGGGTGAGCCCAATGTCCTTGAGCATCCGGTCGTCGAACTCGGCGAGATGCCTGATCTCGCCGCGGTGCCGGAGAGCCTTGGCAAAGTTCGTCAGCGAGCGAACGATCAGCCCCGGGGTGGTCATACCGGTGAAGGTCATTCTGGCTGGTACCGACTTACTCATGGCTGCTCTCCTTGCTTTCACTCTCGGTGATTGGCCTTGGAACGCCTGCCCTTCTAACTCTCTGAGGGTATTGCTGATTTTCTATTCTAGGAATCTTATAGCACAGGTCGTTTCATCACTTGAAACGATTGTTTGAGATATGTATCATCAACAGGATTGATGATGAGGTTTGCGCCATGCACCTGCTCGACATTGACCAGCTGAGGACGTTCGTCGCCATTGCCGATACGGGCTCGTTCACCCGCGCGGCGGAGATCGTGCACAAGACGCAGAGCGCGGTGTCCATGCAGATGAAGCGCCTGGAGGACCGGGTGGGCAAGACGATCTTCGAGCGCGATGGGCGCCTGTCGAAGCTCACCGACGAGGGCGAGCGCCTGCTCGACTATGCCCGCCGGATCGTGCGGCTCAATGCCGAGTGCATCGCGTCCTTCAACGACAACGAGCTCACCGGCCGGGTGCGCTTAGGCCTCCCCGACGATTACGCCGACCGCTACCTGCCGGAGATCCTGGCCCGGTTCTCGCGCTCCAACCCGAAGGCCGAGGTGACGGTGATGTGCGAGCCCACGCACAACCTGATCGAGCGGGTGCAGCACGGCGACATCGATCTGGCGATCATCACCCATGTGGACCGGCGCGGCCCGTCCGAGATCGTGCGCATCGAGCAGCTTCTGTGGGTCACGTCATCGCGCCACGGAGTGCACGAGGAGAGCCCGATCCCCCTGGCGCTCGGGCGCCCCAACTGCGACTGGCGCCACTCGGCCACGGAAGCGCTGGAGAGCGCGGACCGGCCGTTCCGCATCGCCTATGTGAGCTGGCATTCCACGGCCGTGGGCGCGGCCGTGCTGGCAGGCCTGGCCGTCTCCGTGCTGCCGGAGAGCGCCGTGCGCCCCGGCATGCGGATTCTTGGGCCGTCCGACGGCTTCCCGGCCCTGCCCTCGTGCAAGATCGGCCTCATCCGCGCCCGCGGCGAGGAGAACCCGCTGGCGGATGCGCTCGGCTTCCACATCAAGCAGTCGCTCGACAATCTCGGCTCCACCCGCACGATGCAGCCGATCGCGGCGGAGTAATTACGCTTTCGCCGCCGGACGCCGCAGCACGAGCACGTTGCCGACGAGCGCCAGCACGACGCCGATGACGGCCAGCGGCGTCCACACATAGCCCTCGATCAGGGTCGAGACCGTGAGCGCCACGATGGGAAACAGCACCGTGGCGTAGCCCGCCCGCGCGGCCCCGAGGCGGCGCAGCAGGGTGAGGTACGACATGAAGGCCAGCACCGACGCGCCGACCGAGAGATAGAGCAGCGAGCCCACATATTTCACCGTGGGCTCGATGATGAATTCGTTGCCGCGCACGAGGTTCAGCGCCAGCAGCACCGCGCAGCCATAGGTCATGCCCCAGGCGGTGGCCGACAGCAGCGGCACGCCCCGGCGCTGCACGACGGTCGAGATCATGTTGCCCGAGCAGAAGAACAGGGTGCCCATCACGCAGAGCGCCAGCCCCTGCAGGGCCGCCGCGTTGAAGCCCGCGCCCGTGATCTCCGGCCAGAACAGGAACACGATTCCCGCCACCCCGATCACGCCGCCAGCCGCCACCCTGGCCTCCGGCCGCTGCCGGAAGATCACGAACCCGAGCACCAGGTTGAACACGGAGGCCAGCGAGAACACCACCGAGAGCAGGCCCGACGGGATGCTCAAGCCGCCGTAATAGAACGAGATGAAGTTGAACGAGAACAGGCAGCAGCCCACCGCCGCGAAGCGCAGATGGTCCGCAGCCGCGAAGCGCACCTTGTGCCCGGTGGCGAGGACCCAGGCCCACATGAGCACGGCGGCCAGCAGGAAGCGCCACAGCACCGACATCTCCGGCGCCACGACGCCCAGCTGCGCCCGGATCCCGATCCAGCTCACGCCCCACAGGAACACGGTGGCGGCGTAAAGGCCGAGGGTCGAGCCGTCGATCCGGTTCAGGTTCTGCGCGGGCATGGCGGCGGTCGCGTGGCTCATGGGGTATCCGTTCGTCTCGTCGAGCTGCCGGAATACGCCTGACCAGCCATCAAGACAAATGATGATATCTGATCGTTTGCCCTTGGAACGGTGATGAAACGTTCCAAGGCGGAAGCCTTGGAACGCCCTTGGAACGCCCTTGGAACGGCTTGGAACGCCCGCTAATCCTTTGATCTTGTTCTGGAACGTCTTGGAACGGTCTACCTGGCTCCGGCAAGCCGCCCCTTCGCCGCCCAGGCCCGGACGGCCAGCAGGATCTCGCCGTCCGGCCCCGTGGGAAGCCGGGCGCGGAGCCGCTCGCGCAGGTCCTCCCGGGCGGGTTCGTCGAGCGACATGCAGTATTTGGGCGCCGATCCGGTGCCGCCGAGGAAGGGCGTCCAGTAATCGTCGAAGCTCTCGAACGCGGCCGCGATGTCGATGGCCCGCACCTCCACGCCCTGGAGGCCGGCGCCTTCAAAAAGCTCCCGCAGCGGGCTAGGCCGGCAGACGGGCGCCTTCACCCCGTCGTCGAAGTCGCGCGCCCGCGGGTCGAGGGCTGATGCCACATCGAAGAAGTGGCGCATGATCTGCATGTGCCCGGCATAATCCCACACATAGAGCCCCACCAGGCCGCCCGGCCGCACCACCCGGGCCATCTCGGACAGCGCCGCCGCCTTGTCGGGGAGAAAGTTCAGCACGAGCCCCGAGACGGCAAGGTCGAAGGTATCGTCCGGCGCCGGCAGCGCCAGCGCGTCCCCTTGCGTGAACGTCGCCCGCGGATCGGACACCCGCGCCCGCGCCAGTTCGAGGAAGCCCGGCGCGCTGTCGATCCCGACGATCCGCTCGGGGTTTGCCCCCTCCAGCACGGCGGCGGTCAGGATCCCGGTGCCGCAGCCGACATCGATGCCGGCGCCACCCGACGGGGACCCGCCAGACCCGCCGAGCCACTCCACGAAATGCGGGGCCACCTCTCGGCTCCAGCGACCCATATAGCGCTCGTAAGCGTCTCCCGCGCCCCACAGACCCGGCTCGATCGGCATCGGACAAATCCTCCGCGCCCCCGACGGAGTGTACGGCCCAGGCTCGTACACGACAACGCGCCCGAAACAGACAGGAGCCGGTTTGCCGCTCGATGTCATCCCCGGCGGCCGCAGGCCAGGGGGATCCGCAAGGCTCAGCATGTGAGTGGATTCCCTTCCCCTCCGATGGCTCCGCCCTCTCCGGCCGGGAACGACATGGAGGTGCGTGCCCCGGGGTCATCCCCGCCGGTCCGCAGGACCGGGAAGGGATCCATCGTCGTGAGCGTGCGGGCCCCGGAATGACGGTGAGGACCAAACCTTGACGGTTGCCTCGCGAACATTATCTTGTTCATGTTTTGTACTCAATGATCACAAAGAACCGATGCCCATGACGCCCAGCGACCCCGCCCCTACCGGCCCTGACCCCTCAGCCCCATCGCATCCGCGGGACAAGCTCAGCCCGGAGCGGATCGCGGAGCTGCGCGAATGGGTGGAGGGTTCCACCGTCTCCTTCAAGCGCCTCGGGGAGGCGCTGGGCGTCTCGGCCTCCACCCTCTCGCGCTATGCCGCGCAAGGCGGCTGGCAGCGTCCGCGAGGGGCGGCGGCCGCCGCTCGCATCGAGCGGCCGAACCCGGAGCCGGAGCGCCGGCGCAAAGCGCCCAGCCCTGTCCCGGGCGAGCGGCGCCAGGAGCTTACGGAGAAGCTCTGGCGCCTCGCCGAGCGCCACGCGGAGGAGCTGGAGCACCAGCCCATCGTCCACGCCCACCGCGCCCTCCAGCCGCTCGCCCGCCTCACCCGGACGCTCGGCGAGATGGACAAGCACGCCGACCCGCCCCTGCCGCCGGGGCAATATGAGATCGACAACCAGCCCCGCCGCAGCCTCCACGAGCTGCGCGACGAACTCGTGGCCCATCTGGAGCGCATCGAGCGCGAGGAGCGGGACTATGATGAGCGCTATCGCTGGACGTTCGAGAACGGGGCGGGGATTTGAAGTAGGCCCGCGATCAATCCCAAAAGAGATTGTCAGCGGCCCCCTGCCTGTGCGGTTCCATGTTCGTCTGCGACCCGGAGCTGGCCCTGGGGTCTGCAGCTCTGCGCGCGAGCGAGCTGCCATGTATCGTCACAGTTCATTCATAGACCCGATCCGATGATTAACCGTACTGCTGGTTATTTCCGGACATGTACTCCGATGCTGTTGACTTGAGGCTGCGATCAGCGAAGCTCAGGTGGTCAACACGACACATTGTGGTGGGTTGAGGAAGCAGCGATGCGCTCCCCTCAAAGGCATGAGGCCGCTCCACCGCGCTGGTGAGAATCCAGCATTTTCAGACCTGCCGATACAGGCTGACATTCTCCCGACGTACGACGCAGAATACCCGGGCTAATCAAAGCCATAAGAAGAACGAATTGGCGTGGGGCGGTCCGCAGTATTTTGCCGGGCGCCCCCATGCAAAGGGTGGAAGAATTGCGCAACGAAGTTTTCTCATTGAACCGGGCGGGCCCGCAGGTCTCGAGAAAGGCTCTGCCCCTGATTGCACTGGTCACCCTGACAGCGCTGTCTCTCGCAGCATTTGCCGTCCTTTGGGCGGTTCGGCAGAGTGACGCGGCGGCCACCGAGCGTCAGCTTCAGATGACCGAACGAAGTGTTCGAGGCATCCTGCGCGAGCTTTCGCTGCAGCAGGAGGTCGTGGCCGTTTGGGACGACCCTGTTCTTCAGCTCGATAAGACGCCTCTGGACGCTGAGTGGCTGGACGCGAACCTTGGCTCCTGGCTGACCCGTACGTATGGCCATAACCAAGTCTACATTCTGAACGCTCGAAACGAGGCCGTCTTTGCGGCGGCTGAGGGCGCCCCCGTCGAGCCGCAAACCTTCAGCCAGATCGAGCCGGATCTTGGAAGCCATCTGGCAGAACTGCGGGAGGCGCGGCAACCGCCTCTTCAGACGTCCGCCGGGGCTGCACCGGACGGCAAGCATCTGACTTCGGGACGAGCAGTTTACGATGCTCACATCCTGAAGCTGATCGGCCGGCCCGCAGCCGTGAGCGCCATGAAAATCGTTCCCCATTCGAACGAGATCACACAGCAACCCGGGAGCGAGTTCATCCTCGTAAGCGTTCGTTTTCTCGACGGCGCATTCCTCCAGCAACTCTCCGAGAAGAACCTGATTGAGGAGCTTCGCTTCTCAGCAACAGATCACAAGGCAGATGACGAAGTCTCGGTGCCGCTCAAGTCCGATGCGGGCGGCCAAATCGGCTACTTCGTCTGGAAACCCGAAACGCCAGGCACCAAGATCCTCGGCATCATCGGACCGGTCGGCGCCCTGTTCGGCGTCCTCGTTGTGGTCCTCATAGGGCTGCTTCTTGGTTGGCTGGGGCGCGCGATGTCGGCGCTTCAAACCATGATCGTCGAACTCCGCGCCAGCGAGGCCCAGGCTCAGCACCTTGCCTTCCACGATGTGCTCACGGGCCTGCCGAACCGGGCTTTGTTCGACGACCGCCTGGATCAGGCTCTGGCCCGCACCCAACGCGGTGAAAGAATCGCCGTGCTGATGCTGGACCTGGACCGCTTCAAGCATGTGAACGACACATTGGGGCATCATGCCGGCGACAGCCTCATTCGAGAGCTGGCAGGACGATTGTCGAAGCTTTTGAGAAGCAGCGACACCCTCGCGCGGTTGGGCGGCGACGAGTTCGCCATCGTGCAGACGGGGGTCATGGGCGATGAGGACGTGGACGCCCTGTGCATCCGCATTCTTGCGGCTGTTCGCGAGCCCTTCGACGTTCTCGGCCACCAAGCCTTCGTGGGCGTGAGCATCGGCATCGCTCTTGCTCCCGACGCAGGGATGGAACGTGTCGAAGTGATGCGCAAGGCGGACATCGCACTCTACCGGGCCAAGGCGGACGGGCGCGGCTGTTACCGCACCTTTACGGCTGCGATGGACGAGACTGTGAAGGTCCGCGGAACCATCGAGGAAGAACTCCGCGAAGCACTGGCAACCGGCCACGGGCTCGAAGTCGCCTATCAGCCGCAGGTCGCAGGAGCAGGAAAGCCCATCGTGGGGCTCGAAGCCCTCGTGCGGTGGCGCCATCCCACACGTGGGATGATTCTGCCGGATCAGTTCATCCCCGTTGCAGAGCAAACAGGCCTTATCTCGCAGATAGGAGAGTTGGTTCTGCGCGACGCCTGTTCAACATCGTCCCGATGGCCTGACCTGTTCATTTCGGTCAACCTCTCCCCGATTCAGTTTCGAGGTGAGGGCCTTGCCGAACGAATGATCCAGATTGTCCGCGAGAGCGGCACGGACCCCGGAAAGATCGAACTTGAGATCACCGAGGGCGTCCTGCTCGACGACGGAGGTCAAACCGCTGAGACGCTCAGAATCTTGCGGGCGGCAGGCTTCAGAATTGCGCTCGATGACTTCGGCACCGGGTATTCGAGTCTCGGCTATCTGCACCGCTACGAAGTCGACAAGATCAAGATCGATCGATCGTTCGTGAGCCGATTGGGGAAGGAAGACAGCGCGATGGCAATCGTCAACGCCATCGTGGCCCTGGGCCAGGCCATGAACCTGACGGTCACGGCCGAGGGAGTCGAAACCAAAGAGCAGGAACATCTCCTGCGCAATGCCGGCTGTGACGAACTGCAGGGCTATCGATACTTCAAAGCCCTGCCCAAGGAGCAGGTCGCGCGCTTGCTCGAGCACGCACCACGGCCTGAACAGAGGAGCGTTCTCAGGGTTGCGCCCTCGACAATCTGAGAGCGGCTGTGCATTGGTGGGCGCTTCGCGGGTCCCACATGAAACGGATCGCCTCAGCCTGATGGTCTCTGACGACGTCAAGCCGAAGGCGAACCCGTGCTCCCTCCTCCTTCAACGTGCATACCGGCGCTGACCTTCGCGCCGGTCCCGCAGGGCGGGATCGCGCGATGCGGATGCCCTGACCTTCCCTAATGGCACCTCCCCTTTCTCAGGGAGAGCGAAGTTGCGATCTCCCGAGCCTTCAGGGAGCAGCTCCTTCAGCCTCTGGCCCCAACCGGGCCGGTTTTGCGCCCCTGGCTCTCTGCGGAACTGCAACTGACCGGAATTGGTTTACAGCCAAGGCAGCTTTGATGAAGCAACGCCCGTGCGGGGCGCCCGAAGGTTCGGCGCGGCAGGGCGGGAAAGGGAGTGGCAGTGCAGGTCTTGCAACCCGGTCAGACATGCTGGCGCATCGAGCAGGCTGACCGCGTTGCCCTCATCGTCGATGCCGCCGACTATTTCCGCGCCGTCCGGTCGGCCATGCTCGAGGCGCAGCATTCCATCCTCCTGATCGGGTGGGATTTCGACACCCGGATCGACCTCGACCCGGACGATGACGAAGAGGCGCACCCGAGGCACCTGGGAGCCTTCCTGTCATGGCTTGCGGACAGCCGGCCTGGTCTTCGCATCAACATCCTGAAATGGGACCTCGGCACGGTGAAGGCCCTGTGGCGGGGCACCACCCTCTTCCGGGTCGCCCAATGGGCCATGCATGAGCGCATCACGTTCAAGCTGGATGGCGCCCACCCGCCGGGCGCGGCGCACCATCACAAGATCGTCGTGATCGACGATGCCGTGGCGTTCTGCGGCGGCATCGACATGACCGGCGACCGGTGGGACACGTCGGAGCACCGCGACGACGACCCCCGCCGCCGCCGCCCTTTCACGCGGCGCGCCTATGGCCCATGGCACGACGCCACCACGGCGGTCAGCGGCGCCGCGGCCAGGGCTCTGGGCGACCATGCACGCGAACGCTGGCAGCAGGCATCGGGAGAGGTGCTGGCGCCGCCGCCAACCGGCTCGGACCCGTGGCCCGACGGCCTGCCCGTCGACATGAGGGATGTGGCGGTCGCCATCGCCCGCACCATCCCGGCCTATGGCGATCAGACGGAGGTGCGCGAGGTCGAGGCGCTGTACGTCAAGGCGATCGCGGCCGCGCGCAGGAGCGTTTACTTCGAGAGCCAGTATTTCGCCTCGCGGGTCATCGCGGAGGCCATCGCCCGGCGCCTCGACGAGCCGGACGGACCCGAGTTCGTGATCGTCAACCCCGAATCCGCCGAGGGCTGGCTCGAGGAGGAGGCCATGGGCTCGGCCAGGGCCCGTCTCCTGTCCATGCTCGAGCGCCGCGACCGCTTCGGGCGCCTGCGGGTCTACACGCCCGTCACGGCCGGGGAGCAGCCGATCTATGTGCACGCCAAGATCATGATCGTGGACGACCGGCTGCTGCGGGTGGGGTCGTCCAACCTGAACAACCGCTCCATGGGCTACGACACCGAGTGCGACCTCGCGCTCGAAGCGGAGGACGACGACACGGATCTGTCCCATGCGATCCGGGGCTTCCGGGCGAGACTTCTGGCCGAGCATCTCGGCACGTCGGCGGAGCATGTGACGGCCATCGTGTCGGAGCGGCGGTCGCTGATCGCAGCCATCGAGCGGCTGTCGGGACCCGGACGCTCCCTGCGGCCGTTCGAGCCGCCGACGATCAACGATGCCGAGAAGGCTTTGGCGGACCGCGAAATCCTCGATCCGGAGCGGCCGCGTTCCCTCTGGCATGCCCTGTCCTGGCACCGCCCGCCCCTCTTCCGGTGACGGAATCGGGAAACGCCGCGCTCACGCCGATGCCTATCGCCAGCCCATCGCCGGGGCCACATGCTTCAGGATGGCCTCGATTACATGGGCGTTGTAGGCGACGCCGAGCTGGTTCGGCACGGTGAGAAGCAGGGTGTCGGCCTCCGCAATCGCCTCGTCGGCCTTGAGTTCCTCCACCAGCCTGTCCGGCTCCGCCGCGTAGGAACGGCCGAAGATCGCCCGCATGTTGTCGATGACGCCGATCTGATCGCCGTCCTTGCCGCGTCCGAAATAGGCACGGTCGCGGTCGTCGATGAGCGCGAAGATGGAGCGCGAGACCGAGACGCGCGGCGCGCGGGCGTGCCCCGCCTCCTTCCAGGCCTCCCGGTAGCGGCGGATCTGTCGGGCCTGCTGGACATGGAAGGGCTCGCCCGATTCGTCCTCCTTCAGGGTCGAGCTCTGAAGGTTCATGCCCTGCTGGGCGGCCCATATGGCCGTGGCGTCGGACGCGGACCCCCACCAGATGCGCTCGCGAAGGCCTTCCGAATGCGGCTCGAGGCGCAGCAGGCCGGGCGGGTTGGGGAACATCGGGCGCGGGTTCGGCTGGGCGAAGCCCTCGCCGCTGAGGACGCGGAGAAACACGTCCGTGTGCTGGCGGGCCATGTCGGCATCGCTCTGGCCCTCCTCGGGCGCGTAGCCGAAATAGCGCCAGCCGTCGATCACCTGCTCGGGCGAGCCGCGGCTGATGCCGAGTTGGAGGCGCCCGCCGCCGATCAGATCGGCCGCGCCCGCATCCTCGGCCATGTAGAGCGGGTTCTCGTAGCGCATGTCGATGACGGCGGTGCCGATCTCGATGCGGCTGGTCCTGGCCCCGACGGCGGCGAGCAGCGGAAACGGCGAGGCGAGCTGGCGGGCGAAGTGGTGGACGCGGAAGTAGGCGCCGTCCGCGCCGAGCTCCTCGGCCGCTACGGCCAGGTCGATGGACTGGAGCAGCGTGTCGCGGGCGGACCGGGTCTGCGATCCGGGCGAAGGCGACCAGTGTCCGAACGAGAGAAAGCCGATCTTCTTCATGAGGCGGTTCCTGTGCAAAGGCCTTCAGCCGGGTCAGGACCTCGTACGCCCGCCGTTGCGGCAGATCAACCGATCCACGCCGCCAAGAGCACAGGCGTAGGCTCATCTCCGCCTCGAAGCGGCGGGCGAAGCTTCCCTTGAAGGAACAGATCTGGCGTTGAGATCCCTTTTGCCTGCTCTAGATCGTATCCCCTTCACACCCTCGTTTCGGCTCCCTTTGCACCCATGGCAAACCATCCGCCCTATCGGGAATCCCCCTGTCGTTTGCCTATGATCCTGGTCCAGAACGATCTCAGCCTCCTTCGGGAGCACCCCTGCTGTTGGTCCGCTCGGCTTGATCTGCCTCGGCATGCTCGGCTAGTCCCCACGCAAGCTGTCACCGAGGATCCAAATGGATACTAGCAGGAGCGATCCGAGTCCCAGCGCCACGGACCCCTTCCTGGAAGGCGGCGGCGAGATGGGCGCACGCATGCGGGCGCATGACTGGAGCACGTCGCCGCTTGGCCAGCCCGACACATGGCCACGGACGCTGCGCACCCTCGTGCGCCTGATGCTCAACGCCAAGCAGCCGATGTTCATCGCCTGGGGGCCGGATCTCGCCTTCCTCTACAACGACGACTACGTTCCGATCTTCGGCGCCAAGCACCCCGGCGCCCTCGGCCGACCCTTCGCCGAGGTCTGGTCCGACATCTGGGAGCAGATCAAACCGCTCGTGGACCAGACCCTTGCCGGCCAGGCGAGCTGGCACGAGGATCTGCTGATCCCGATGGAGCGCCATGGCTATCGAGAGGAGGCCTGGTTCAGCTTCTCCTACACGCCTGCCTGGGACGACGACGGCAAAATTGCCGGCATGTTCTGCGCCGCGACGGAGACGACCGGCAAGGTCCTTGGCCAGCAGGCCCTGCGCCAGAGCGAGGAGCGGGCCCGGGGCGTGCTCGATGGCATGGACGAGGCCTTCGTGCTGCTCGACCGGGAGTTCCGCATCCTTCGGATCAACCCTGCCGGCTTGCGCCTGGACACACGGGCCGAGGCCGAAATCGTCGGGCGCACGCACTGGGAGGTCTGGCCGAACACGGAGAACTCCCTGCTGGGCGAGATGTACAGGAAGGCCATGGCGGAGCGCGTCCCCGTCATGTTCGAGAACAGCTACACGTGGCCTGACGGACGGGAGGCCTGGATCGAGATCCGGGCCTATCCGGCTCCCGATGGCCTGGCGGTCTTCTACCGCGACATCTCCGAGCGCAAGCATGCGGAGGCTCTGCTTCACGAGGCGGAGGACCACTACCGCCATGCGGTCGAGCTGAATCCGCAGGTCAGCTGGACGTCCCTCCCCAACGGCCAGCTCGATCGCGTCGCCGGTCGCTGGCAGGACTGGACCGGCACCACGGGACTGAGCGGGACCTGGGCGCAGGCCATGCACCCGGACGATGTGGAGCCGACCTTGGATGCGTGGGGGCACTCCATTGCCACGGGGGAGCCTTTCGACATCGAGCACCGCGTCCGAATGCGCACCGGCGAGTATCGCTGGATGCACTCGCGCGCCTCTCCACGGCGCGGGGACGATGGGCAGATCATCAAATGGTACGGCACCACGGAGGACATCTCGGAGCGGCGAGCCAGCCAGGAGGCCCTGCTGGAGGAGACCCGCGCCCTGGAAATCCTCAACACGGCGCTTGCGGCCGCCGCGTCCGAGCTCGACCTGGACCGGCTGGTGCAGAAGGTGACGGATGCGGGCGTCGAACTCACCGGGGCCCAGTTCGGCGCATTCTTCTACAACGTGGAGAACCAAGCGGGCGAGAGCTACGTGCTCTATGCGATCTCCGGCGTCCCGCGCGAGGCCTTCTCCAAGTTCCCGATGCCGCGCAACACCCATGTCTTCGCTCCCACGTTCAACGGTGAGCGGATCGTGCGGTCGGACGACATCACCAAGGATCCTGCCTACGGACACATGGAGCCCCACCGGGGCATGCCTGCGGGCCACCTGCCCGTCCGCAGCTATCTGGCCGTGCCGGTAACGTCGCGCTCGGGCGAGGTGATCGGCGGCCTGTTCTTCGGACATGCACAGCCTGGCGTGTTCCACGCGCGTTCTGAACGCTTGATCGTCGGGCTGGCCGCAGGGGCGGCGGTGGCCATCGACAACGCCCGCCTGTTCCAGAAAGCGCAGTGGGAGATCGAGGAGCGCCGGCGCGCCGAAGAGGCGCTGCGGCGTCTGAACGAAACCTTGGAAGCCGAAGTGGAGGAGCGGACCCGGGAAAGGGACCAGATCTGGCAGCTCAGCACGGACCTGATGGACGTATGCCGGGCCGACGGAACCCTGTTGGCGATCAACCCGGCCTGGACCGCCATGCTCGGCTGGTCCGAGGCGGAGCTTCTGGCCAGCAACTTCCTGGGTCTCATCCACCCGGACGATGTGGAGAGCACGCTCGGAGAACTTTCACGCCTCGACCAGGGAATCCGGACGTTCCGGTTCGAGAACCGCTTCCGCGCCAAGGACGGCAGCTACCGGCTGATCTCCTGGACAGCCGTGCCGAAGGAGGGATTGTTCTATGCCATCGGTCGCGACATCACGGCGGAGCGGGCTGCGGCCGAAACCCTGCGGGAGACGGAAGAGGCTCTGCGGCAGTCCCAGAAGATGGAGGCGGTGGGCCAGCTCACGGGCGGTATCGCTCATGACTTCAACAACCTTCTGACCGGGGTGATCGGCTCCCTGGACATGCTGCGTACCCGCCTTGCGCAGGGGCGGACGGACAATGTCGATCGCTACATCACCGCGGCCGCGACCTCGGCAAATCGCGCAGCCGCGCTGACCCATCGCCTGCTTGCCTTTGCACGCCGCCAGCCGCTCGATCCGAGGCCCGTGCAGGCGAACGCGCTCGTCGCCTCTCTGGAGGACCTGTTCCGACGCACGGTGGGTGAGATGGTCACGCTGGAGGTGGTGCTGGCGGGCGGCCTCTGGCCGACGCTGTGCGACCCCAACCAGCTGGAGAGCGCGCTTCTCAACCTCGTGATCAACGCCCGCGATGCCATGCCGGACGGCGGCAATCTGACGATCGAGACTTGCAACGCCCATCTCGACGATGCGTATGTTGCCGCGCAACGGGATGTGAAGCCAGGACAGTATGTTTGCATCTGCGTAACGGACACCGGAACCGGCATGTCGCAGGATGTGATCGAACGGGCCTTCGACCCGTTCTTCACGACCAAGCCCATCGGTCAGGGCACCGGCCTTGGCCTGTCCATGGTGTACGGCTTTGCACGGCAGTCGGAGGGGCACGCCAAGATCTACAGCGAAGTCGGGCAAGGAACCACGATCAAGATCTACCTGCCGCGCTATCGCGGCGAGACGGACGCGGAGATCGAATCGGCGACCCTTGCCGAGGCGCCACGGGCCGAGACTGGCGAGACGGTTCTGGTGGTCGAGGACGAGCCGGTAGTGCGCAGCCTGATCGTCGAGGTGCTTGAGGATCTCGGCTACCGGACCCTGGAGGCGGCGGATGGACCGGAAGGGCTCAAGATCCTCCAATCCAGGCGGCGCATCGATCTCCTGGTCACGGATGTGGGCCTGCCGGGCCTGAATGGGCGCCAGCTCGCCGATGCCGCCCGGGAAGGACGGCGCGACCTCAAGATCCTCTTCATCACCGGCTACGCTGAGAACGCCACCTTGGCAGCAGGCTTCCTGGAGCCGGGAATGCAGATGATCACGAAGCCTTTCGCTGTGGATGCCCTGGCGCAGAAGATCCGATCGATCATCAAAGGCGATGACGCTGACGCTTGAGGTCTCCGGCGTGCGGAAGCCCGACGATGGGGGCGGCTTCGGCTATGTGGACGGCTCGCCCGGAGCGCTCCGATCCACGCCGCGCCCGCGCATATAGGCCTGGGGGCTGCAGCCCATCTCGGTGCGGAACGCGTACACGAAGGCCGATGTGGAGCCGTAGCCGAGCTCCAGGGCCGTGCGGGTCACGTCCAGGCCTCCGCCCATGAGCTCGATCGACTTGAACAGCCGCAGGCGCCGGCGCCAGGAGCGCAGGCTCATGCCCAGCTCCGCCTCGAAGCGGCGCGTGAGCGTCCGCTCCGACATCCCGAGCTCCCGGCCCCAGGCCTCCGGCCCGCGCGGGTCGGCGGGGTCGGCATAGAGCGCCTCGCACAAGACTGTCAGGGAGGATCCGCCGCGCGGCCAGGAAAGCGCGCCCGGAAGCGGCCGCGCCCGCCGGAGCTGGTCGAGGAGCAGATCCGTCACGCGGCCCGCATAGCCGTCCCGGTCTTCGTCGCTCCCGATGGCGGTCGCCTCCACGATCAGCGCCTTCAGCAGCGGCGTGACGCCGAACACGGTCGGCGTTGTCGGCAGGCCCCGGCCGGTCTCATGGGCGATCCAGAGGCTGCGGAACTCCGCGCCGAGCAGGGACCCGGTGCGGTGCCTTAAGCCCGTCGGCAGCCAGACTGCCTGCTCCGGCGAGATCACGAAGGAATGTCCCTCGACAGTGACCGTGAGCACGCCGGAGATCGCGTAGACCATCTGGTGCCAACGGTGCGAATGCTCGGGAAAGAAGTGGCGCGCCGGGATGGTCTGCGCCCGCACGGTGATCGGCCGAGGAGGCTCCAACCCGGGCGGCGCCTCGAGCGTTTCCCATGACATCGCGGGTCTCCAGTTTGGCGCCTACTCTATATTATTTGGCAGACTGTCAAAAGACGGACAGAGGGCGATCCCGTACAAACCGCCGGGACGGGCCATGCTGCCTGCACGCTCCCGGAATGAGGAATCCGCCATGACCCGCTTCGACAGCCGTGGCCTGCCGCTCTCGACCACGTCCGACATCGCGGCCGAGCGCTACCGGCATGGCGTCGACCTGCTCCTCTCGGCCTGGCCTGGAGCGGCCGAGGTGTTGGAGGAGGCCATCGCGGCCGATCCGGACTTCGCCCTCGCCCATGCGGCCCGCGCCCGCCTGCACGCCATCCGGTCCGAGCTGGCGAAGGCCAAGGCGCGGATCGCCACGGCGGAGGAGATCGTCGCCCGGCGCGGCACCGAGCGCGAGCGCAGCCATGTGACGGTCCTGTCGCTCGCCATCAACGGCCTCTCGGCCCAGGCGCTGGAGCGGGCGCTCGCCCATGCCGATGCCTGGCCGCGGGACGTGCTGATCCTGTCGCTGCCGCTCGGCGCCTTCGGGCTCTTCGCCTTCTCCGGCATGGCGGGTCACGATCAGGCGCGCGTCGATCTCTGCGAGCGCCACGCCCGGCACTTCGACGCGGACGACTGGTGGTTCCTCACCTATCGCGGCTGGTCGCATGCGGAGAACGGCAACGTGGCGCATGGCCGGGCTCTCACGCAGCGCGGCTACGACCTGCGCCGGAACAACGCCAACGCGGCGCATGCGCTCTCGCACGCCCTTTACGAAGGCGGCGCGCACGACGAGGCGGAGCGCCTGATCGCCGACTGGCTGCCGGGCTACGACCGCACAGGCGTTCTCCACGGCCACATCGCCTGGCATTCGGCGCTGGGCGCCCTGGAACGCGGCGATCCGGAAGGGGCGCTGGCGATCTACGCCGATCACATCCAGCCCTCGGTGACGGCCGGCATGCCGGTCAATGTGGTGAGCGACACCGCGTCCTTCCTGTGGCGGCTGAAGGCCTACGGCCACACAGTGCCGGCAGGGCTATGGGAGGACGCAGCAGCCTATTCCGAAAAGTATTTTCAGAAGGCGGGCTTCGCCTTTGCCGACGTGCACATGGCGCTTCTCGCGGCCGCGACCGGCGACAAGGCTGCGGTCGAAGAGCGCGTGAAGGCTCTGATGGCGCTGGTTGAGGCAGGAGCCTTGCCGGCCGGGCCTGTGGTGCCGGCGATCTGCCGCGCGGCTCTCGCGTTTGCGGACGAGGACTACGCGGCCTGCGCGCGCATCCTGGAGCCGGTCGCGGCGGAAGTCGTGCGCATCGGCGGCAGCGGCGCCCAGCGCGAGATGATCGAGGACATGCTGCTGCTGGCCCTCATGCGCAGCGGCGAGGCCGTGAAGGCCGGCCAACTGCTCGACCGCCGCCTGCACCGCCGCCCGTCCGCGCGCGACGCGCACTGGCACGGCCTACTCGCCGCTTGAGGCGACTTATGTTATCCGTTGATACCAGTGCGGCCGAGATCCGGCACCGTCTTGCCCGCGGGGCAACGCATATTGATGGCCTCGGAGCGATGCCATCACGCCGGAAGTCGGGAGCGCTCGGGGCGGATGGCCTTGGCTGAGATCTGTCAGACGCCGTTGCGCGGCGGCTCCGTCGTCGCTGCAGAGGCCGAAGCATCCCTGGATGTCACCTCACGTTCCGCCGCGGTCCTGAGAACCGAGACGAGTTCTTCCTGGTTGAACGGCTTCTGGAGAAAGGCGAGCGGTCCGGTTGCCTCAGCGGCCAAACGCGTCAACGGTTCGCCCGAACCGGAAATGAACAGGTACGGGATGGCGCGATCACGCGCCGCGTGGGCGACATCGATCCCGGTCATGCCGCCCTTCAGCTTGATGTCCAGGATGGCGACGTCGACCCGGTCCCGCTCCAGAGACTGGAGCGCCTTCTCTCCGGTCGCAGCGAAGCCTGCCACTTCGTGACCGGCTTCCTCAAGCACATCGGCGATATAATCCGCCACAAGAGCCTCGTCCTCGACGATAAGGACACGCAGTCTCCCGTTCAGAGTGGAACGCTGATCCGGCATAGTGCTCCCACCTCACCTCGCTCATACGACACTTCGCCCCCTATCTGGTCCGTCAGCCGTCGGATGAGGCGCATTCCGACACCGGACGCAACAGATAGATCCAAATTCTCAGGGTATCCCGCGCCATCGTCTACGATGGTCAGGACCGCTCCACCCGCCGTCGCCTGGAGTGTGACCGACAACTGCCCGGTGCGATCGTCCGGAAAGGCATGTTTCAAGGAATTGGTGAGAACTTCATTGGCAATGAGCCCGAACGGCACTGCCAAGTCAACGGGCAACTCCACCGCTTCCAGACGAAGAGCAAGCCGAACACGCCCGCCTGACAGGCCGGCGAGGCTTCCGGAAAGCCGTTCCATGAAGGCTGCGAAGTCCACCCGGCGGAAGTCCTCCGAGCGGTAGAACTCCTCCTGGAGGGCGCTCAGCGCTTGGATGCGGCGCTGAAGGTCCGCGAGTTGCTCCCGGTCACCGGCATTCGTGATAGCCTTCTCCGTCATCCGCAGGAGGCTGATCACGATCTGAAGGTTGTTGTGCAACCGGTGATATAGCTCCTTGAGAACCAAGTCGCGGTTCTCGCCCAGCTCAAGCAACTCCCGCCTGCGGTCAAAAGCAGAGCGGACCGCCATGGCCAGGCGTCGAAGCTGCTTGGCGCCCTTGACCACGTAATCGTCGAAGCCGTGCTTGAGAACGCGAACCGCCAACTCCTCATTGCCGGTGCCCGTGAACATGACTGTGCAGCAGAAGGGATTGGCCGCCTTGACCTTGTCGAAAACGGCGATCCCATCCGACCAGCGCAGGTCGTAATCGGTGACCAAGATGTCGGGTGCTTGCTCCCGCAGGAGTTCATCGAGCCCGTTCAGATCGGGCGCCTCCCGGACCTCGGCGTCGGGGAACTCCTGGGTGACGGCCCGAATTGCCAGAGCACGGGTATCGGGGTCGTCGTCGACAAAGAGGATGCGCATGGGACCATTCAGGCAAGAAGCGACGGATGAATTGGCGCACGAGGCCACAAAGGCAACGAACGGGAAGCTCCGTTGATCCTGTCCGCCGATAGCCATCGGGCAAGAACGGGCGTCGAGACACCGCCCATGCGTGGCCCTGCTACCTCCGGACCGTCCCGCATCAAGCCGTTCCTCGGGTCAGCGGCGCTTGCGGTTGCTGGGGCGCTGCTGGTCGCCAGCGCGATCACGTTGAACGTGTTTCTCTTAAGCCTCTCGGAAGCCCGCGCCTTGGTTCTGCATGCGAGCTCCATCCTTCAGAGCGTCGCCAAACTGCACGTGGATGTTCGCGCCGCCGAGACGGGCCAGAGGGGCTACATCCTGACCGGGGAACGCCGCTACCTTGCGCCCTACGAGCAGGCGACCGGACATGTCTGGGACAGCTTCCAGCGACTGGAGCGCGATGTGCAGGATCCAGGGCAAGCAACACGCCTTCGTCACCTGCGCCCTCTCGTCGAAGCCAAGCTGGGCGAGCTGGCTCAAACGGTCGAGCTTCGGCACAGGAGCTTCGAGGAAGCCCTCGCAGTGGTCCGGACGGATACTGGCCAGAGGCTGATGGAGGAGATCGACGCCGCCATCGTCGAGTTCGAACATGCTGAGCGGGACATCATGGTCTCCCGGACCCAGCGCCTGGAGCAGCAGGCCGTCTGGACCAGCCGGGTCGCTGCGCTCACGGGAGTCCTGGCCCTGGTCAGCACCATCCTCGGCGTGATCTGGATCGGACGCCAGCGCGCCAATGCCCGGCTCCTGGATGCGGAGCGAGGCTTCCGGCACAACCTCGAACGGCAGGTAGAGGAACGCACCGTCCAGCTTACCCAGGTCAACCGGGAGCTGGATGCGTTCGCCTACACGATCTCCCATGACCTGAGGGCGCCGCTGCGCGCCATGCACGGCTACGCCGACGCCCTCGTGGAGGATTACGGCTCAGCCCTACCGAAGGAAGGCCATGGTTTCGTGGAGCGTATCGTTGCCGCAGCCGGTCGCATGGAGGAGCTGATCCGCGATATCCTCAGCTACAGCCGTCTGGCCCGGGAAGAGGTGAGCGTGCGCCCGGTCGCCCTCAAAGCCACGGTGGAAAGGGTGATTGCCGATGCCGAGCTGCAAATCAGGGAGTCGAATGCCGCGGTAGAGGTGAAACATCCCCTGCCCGATGTCATGGCTCACCCGCCCACGCTCGCTCAGGCGGTGGCGAACCTGCTGTCGAATGCCATCAAGTTCGTCCCGCCGGGCCGGACGCCCCAGATATGCATCGGAGCCGAAGAACGGGACGGACGAGTCCGGCTCTGGGTCGACGACAATGGCATCGGCATCGATCCCGATCATCAGGAGCGCGTGTTCCAACCTTTCCAGCGCCTCCATGGCGTGGAAAGCTACCCAGGGACGGGGATTGGCTTGGCCATCGTCAGCAGAAGCCTTGAACGCATGGACGGCCGCAGCGGCGTGATCTCAAGTCCAGGACAGGGAAGCCGCTTCTGGATCGAGCTCAGGTCGGCGCAGAAGGAGAGGCCGGAATGAATCCTACCGACGACGTGATCCTGATCGTCGAGGACGATCCCGACGATCGACACCTGCTCGCTCGGGCCTGCCGCAAGGCGAAGGTGGAGATACCCCTCCATTTCGCAGTGGATGGCGACGAAGCGCTGGCATTTCTCAATGGGATCAGTCGCGCTCCGGATCCCCAACGCCCGGTGGTCATTCTCCTGGATCTGAAGCTTCCAGGCCGATCCGGATTCGAGGTGCTCGAATGGATCAAGGGACACCCCATCTTCCGGAGGGTTCCTGTGATCATCCTGACCTCCTCGCGGGAGAACGTCGATCTCGAGCGGGCCTACGACCTTGGCGCGAACTCGTATCTTGTGAAGCCGGCGCGTCCCGAGGAACTGTTACGGATGGTCGAGCAGATCGACGCCTATTGGCTGGGCCTCAACCAGACTCTTCGGGCAGCCATGTGAAGGTTGGGGCCGCTGCTGCATATCGACGGTTTTCGTGTGTCGAAATGCACGTGGCCGAGGCGATGGCCAGAAATCTGAGGAACACCAGGCGACCGGCTTTTGAGCTGGATCTTGGTTCAGTAGAACCACCCGTCTAATTTTCTCGAGGCTTGCCAAATCCCCACGAGCCCGTGAAAGTGCCGGCCCTTCGAAAGATGAGAGTCGGTTCATGCAGGTACAGGCAACCGTTGAAAACCAGCCGCTTGCCGGACGCCGTGAGTGGATCGGGCTTTGCGTTCTGTCCGTCGCCTGCCTGATCTACTCGATGGACCTGTCGGTGCTCTTCCTGGCGATGCCTGCCATCGTGGCGGATCTCGACCCGTCGGCATCGGAACTGCTCTGGATCAACGACATCTACGGCTTCATGGTCGCGGGCTTCCTGGTGACGATGGGTACGCTCGGCGACAGGGTGGGCCGCAGGCGCGTGCTGCTCATCGGCGCCTTCGCGTTCGGTCTGGCATCCGCAGTGGCCGCTTTTGCAGGCACGGCCCAGCAGCTCATCATGGCGCGCGCGCTGCTCGGCATCGCCGGCGCGACCATCGCGCCGTCGACCCTGTCCCTGGTGGTCAACCTGTTTCAGAACGAACACGAGCGGAACCGCGCCATCGGCATCTGGGGCACCGCCTTCGCTCTGGGAGGATTGGTGGGACCTCTCATCGGCGGCGTGCTGCTGCAATACTTTCATTGGGGATCGGTGTTTCTGATCAATATCCCGATCATGCTCGCGCTGCTGGTCGTGGCGCCTTTCCTGTTGCCGGAATACAGGAGCGAGGGCGGCGAAAGGCTCGATCTCGTCAGTGTGGCGCTGTCCCTCGGGACCGTGCTGCCGATCATCTACGGATTCAAGCACATGGCGGCCGATGGCTTCGCGCCCCATCAGCTGCTGGCGATCGCGGCGGGCCTTTTGATCGGCGTATTGTTCGTGCGCCGCCAGAAGAGTCTCGCGCATCCGCTGATCGATCTGCGCCTGTTCCGCATCCCGGCTTTCACCGCATCGCTGATCGTCAATCTGGCCGGCATGTTCTTCGTGTTCGGGGTATTCCTGTTTCAGAACCTGTTCCTGCAACTCGTTCTCGGCCTGTCGCCTCTCGAGGCGGCCGTCTGGTCCGTGCCGTCCGCGCTCGTCTTCACGATCATGTCGTTGCACGCGTACCGGTTCACGAACCGGCTCGGGCCGGTCAAGACCGTTCTCCTCGGGCTGCTCGTCTATGCGGTCGGCGTCACCGCGATGGCCGTTGCCGCCTTCGCCGAGAGCCTCGTCGGCGTTCTGACGGCCAGCATGCTGGTCGGTCTCGGCTTCGTGCCCGTCGTCCTCACCACGACGGGCCTGATCGTCGGCACCGCACCGCCGGAGCAGGCAGGCTCCGCCTCCGCCATCTCCGAGACGAGCGCGGAGTTCGGCGGAGCGCTCGGCGTCGCCCTGCTCGGAAGCCTCGGAACGCTCGTGTACCGCATGAGCATGGACGGCGTGGACCTGAGCGGGCTGAACGCCGCCCAGCAGCTCGCCGTCTCGAGCACGCTCGCAGGCGCGGTCGAGACGGCGAAAGCGATGGGCGGCACCGCACCGGTCTGGCTGGACGTGGCGCGCAGCGGCTTCTCGCTGGGCTTTGCAACCTGCTGTGCGCTTGCCGCGATCACGCTGCTCGGCCTCGCCGCGCTCGCGTACAGGATCTATTCCAGCGCTCATGTCGATGAGACCGCCGCGATGCCTCACTGACCGGGTCCCGCGCGGAATCGGCAGGGTCAGTGCAGGATCGGCTCGAGCGGAATGGACAGGAGGACGGTGCCGGATGAGTCGACCACATCGAGCCGCCAGTCCTGCCACGATTCGCCGAACTGGATCGCCTCGGCGCGAACGTCCTCGATGGTCTGCAGGGCGAACGCGTGCGCCTTGGCAAGGTCGGGGACCTCAACGCCCGTGTCGTCCTCAATGATCTCGTGACCGTTCACCAGATGAAAGTAGCAGCGCATCGACCATCCATGACTTGAACCGGCGCACGGCCGTCCCGGGCTCCTTCAAGCCTTTCGAGATCGGCGGATCGGAATCCGGCCAGGCAATATAGTTTCCGCCCGGTCGGCGCCCATTGAACGAGATGATGAGAGATTGTTGCGGAATAAACCCGCCGGCCGTTCGTTAATCTTCGATCCGGCAACGGTACGGTCCGGGAGGGCCTCATGAGCGAGCAGGATCTCTACATCATCCGTCTGTCCAAGGAGGGCTGGGCCGTTCACCTCGCCGATGAGACCCTTGGCCGGTTCGATGAACGGCCGCAGGCCATCGAAGCGGCTGTGGTCGTGGCCGAAGCGTCGGCCCGTCTCGGCAAGGCCGCAGGCGTCGTGATGGAAGAAGGCGGCCAGCGGATCGTGGTGTGGGATGCGGGACGGGACACATATTCCAGGCTCTCGTGAGCGGCATGATCTCACCCCTGTGAGCCGCCGCGGTCGCTCTCGCCCGGCGGAGGCGTGCGAGCCCAGACATCGGCCGACAGCGCAAGCATCACCGCGACAGCCTCGCCCACGGCTTTGTCGCCCGTACCGACACGGGCGCTCTCGAGCACCAGGCGGAGGCGGCGTCGGCTTGGCCACGGCAACGCGGCAAGAGTGGTTTCGAGGTCCAAGCGCGCGACCGCCGACACACCCGCGCGCTGCGCAATCTCATCGACCTTCTCAGTAAGGGCGCTCAGGTGCTCGGCAACATGACTGGAGGATAATTCTGATCTGAGCAATGGCATCGACGTGAATGAGAACTCGAAGGACCTGCTCCCCAGCCGCCCCGTGAGTGGGTCCAACCCTTCTGCACGGCCTCCGTTCCCATCAGGGCTTTTGGAAGAGAGGGAGGTGAGTGCGTTTGCCCTCGCATGGTTAAGACTTGGTGCAGAGATGGCGGTCCCATTCGGGCAGTATTATCGCCACAATTGGCAACAAGGATCCTTGAGGCTGATTCCGGCCCAACGGTTGCGAGGGTTCATGACCCGTAAGAATCGCGTTGTGCTCTATGGTCGCCTTGGCCTCATCCTGATGGCCTTCGCAATGATCGGCGGCGTCGTGGCCGAACCGCTTCTTCGGCCCTTGTGGTCGTCACGGTTCACGGTGGCCCAACGTTAGTTCGTTCTGGAGCCGATTCCCTCATGGGCCGAGGGAGCATCGCCGAGCCGCCTTGCATCGATTGGCAATTCGGGAGACCACACGGAACCGAACGCATCCGGCCCGATTGGCCATGATCCACCCAAGCTTCAAGGACACCCATGCCGCGCTACTTCTTCAACGTGCATATCGGTGCAGACGCCCTCCCCGACCCCGAGGGACAGGACCTGCGCGATGCGGATCAGGCCTGGGAGGTGGCGAGGGCGATGGCTCAGAACCTCATGAGCACGGAATTCGAGCAGCCGGTGAACTGGGCCACGGCGCATATCGAGGTGAAGGACGACCTGGACGAGATCATCCTGGAATTCCCCTTTCTAGAAGCCGTCCCGTTCACGCAACAGACTCATTGAGATTGCAAGGCGGCCTCTGAGAGCGACGATGCTCGCTCTGATGTGCGGCGACCTCTCTCAACGCGCGACGGGTTCGGCGGCACCCGGCGCCTGATGCGGCGATGCATCCTGACGGCAGGGTTCGCCGGCGGCCTGCAGACGGGAGCCGCGGACCTTCAGGACAAGGATGACCGAGCTCAGAACCAAGCCGAGCGCGCTGAAGACCAGGATCGGCAGGGACCCGAGGGCGAAGCCGTAGACGGTCCAGAGCAGGAGCCCGAAGGTGCGCACCGCGAACATGCGCAGCGAGATGGCCGCGACATCGCCGCTGCGGCAGCACTTCACGACCTGCGGGACGAGGCTGTAGAGACCGATGCAGCCTGCCGCGACACCGAGAAGCGTGGAGAGGGTTGCCTGCATGTCAGCGCACCCGCGCGAGTCTGGAGCTTCGCAGCTTCAGGGTCAGGATGATGCCCGCGAAGACCACGTTGATCACGTTGAACAGGACGACCGGCACGCTGGCGATCATCAGCCCGTGGCCTATCCAGAGCCCGTAGGCGATGAGCGAGGCCACGTACATGCGCTTCGAGATCGCCTCGGTGTCGCCCTCGCGCCATGCCTTGAGCACCTGCGGGACGAAGCTGAGGCTGGTGCACAGCCCCGCTGCCAAACCCAGCACCGTCAGCCACCCTGTCTGCATGTTCCCGCTCCTGTCACAGAAGCGTCGTCAACTGAATCACGGAAGGCAGGTTCCGGTGCGGGCGGTCGTGACGCAGGGATGCACGGGATCACGGGAGCGTGGACCCTGATGGCGGTATCCCCGTCGGAACTTCCAATCGAGCCCCCGGTTCACCCAGGCGCCCGTTTTCACGATCCATGACGCCGCTCCGACGGAATGTTCGCGCGCATTCCTCTAAAGGCGTCGCCTGATGGAGGCCCATATGCGGAAAGCCCTCATACTAGCAGCGGGACTGGTCCTGTTAGGAACATCGGCCTGGAGTCAGAGCTCATCGCGGGATGACGATGATGACCGCCATAGGCGGTGGTATGACAGCCGCGACCGATGGGATGGCGACAGGGACCGCGGCGATAGGGGCGAGCGTCGCCGGCGGGCCATGCGGGACGACGATGACGATGACCCTCCCGGTGGCAACGCTCATTTCTTCGTGCGCAGCGGGGACACGCAGCTTCGCGTGGTTTGCAGCGACCGGGAATCGACGCAGGCCTGCGTGGACGCGGCGCTGCGGATGTTCGACCGGGTGCAGTCGCAGCCGCGCGCGGCAACGAGCGCGCCGACGCCTCCTGCAACACCTCAATAGGTCGTCGACGCCGGTGGCCGACGGACTGCCACCGGCCTCAAACGCCTACTCTTCGCAAACGCGGTAGCGCCTCACGACCGTTTCGCCGAAGCGGTTCCGCTCGCGCCGGGTCTCGTAGTAGCAGTCGCGATCGCGCTCCCGCCAACGGCGGCCGCGATCCCAGTCACGATCTCGATCCCGGTCGCGCCACTCTCTGTCACGCTCCCAGCCTCGGTCGCGGTCCTGCCAGTCGCGGCCGTTATCCCAGTCGCGATCCATTCTGGACTGCGCCGACACCCCGGTGACGAGGCTGCCGGCGAGAATGCATCCTGCAAGAACAGCCGATACGCGTCTCAGCTTTGTCATGGCCAACCTCGACCTCCACATGGGTTATGGGGATCAACCGAGATGATCAGGTCTCGTTCCTGCAGCGCTCGACTTGGCTGCCCGGCTCTGTCGGAACGGCCGCGGGTTTCCCGATTTGGCGCAAGCCTGCCATCTCGCCTATCGTGAGGGCATCAATCAACGGAGAGACACATGTCGCGATCACCCGGAGGACGCCGGACGACCGATCCCCTGAAGGCAGCCGAGGCCGCCTTCAAGAAGGTCACGACCAAGCCCATCGAGGGGCCGTCGCAGGCTCCCTCCATCCCAGGCGTGAAGGAATCCGTCACCCTGCGGATCGACCAGGACGTGCTCGAATTTTTCCAGCAGGACGGCCCGGGATGGCAGGACCGCATCAACGCGGCCCTGCGCAAGGTTGCCGGCAAGTAGGGATCGATCCAGGCAGCCTCAAAGGCTGGCTCATAAAGAACCGGCCGCTCTCCTTTACGTCATCACCGGCCTTGTGCCGGTGATCCCGATGCCTTGAAGCGCCGTGCTTTTCAGCATCGGGATGGCCGGGACAAGCCCGGCCATGACGGACGCTGAGGTGTGTTCCTTTTTATGAGCCAGACCTTCAGGAGGTCTGCATGAACAACGCGGCCTTGACCAAGCGGTCGGGGCCGAGATCCTCCTGGGCATCGAGGGCCAGGAGTTCCGCAAGACGGCTGCGGGCGCGGTTGATGCGGCTCTTGATCGTGCCGAGATTGGTGCCGCAGATCTGCGCCGCCTCCTCGTACGACACGCCCTCGGCGCCCACCAGCAGCAGCGCCTCGCGCTGCTCGACGCTGAGCTTGGCCAGCGCCACCTGCATGTCGGTGAAGTCCAGCCGCGCGCCCTGCTCCGGCATGACCGCCAGCTTGCCGGCGAGCGCCCCCTCCGGGTCGTTCACCTCCCGGCGGCTCTTGCGGATATCCGTGTAGAACTGGTTGCGCAGGATGGTGAAGAGCCAGGCCTGCATGCTCGTGCCGGGCTGGAACTTGTCGAGGTTCTCGAGGCCGCGCAGGAGCGCCGCCTGCACGAGGTCATCGGCATAGGTGACGTTGCCGGTGAGCGAGATGGCGAAGGCGCGCAGGTGCGGAATGGCCTCCAGCATCGCTTGACGGATAGGATCCTCACTCGCCATCGCGGTCACGTTCCTTCCCGTCCAGCTGCTTCAGGAGCTGGACGAAGCGATCGGGCACCGGCTCGCTCATGAGCTGGGCGTAGTAGGTCTGGAGCTGCTCGCCCAGGTGGGCTGCCACATGGGACGGCAGGGCCGGCTCCGGACCGGGATCGCCGTTGACGTTGAGAAGGTCCTCAAGAACCTCCGGCTGTTCCAGAACGGCGTCGTCGTGATTTTTCTTGGACACGCTTGCTTCTCCAGACATGGCCGGGATGCCCTGCGCGCCGGTTGCGTAGGGAGGACACCCCCTGCCTTACCTGACTGCAGGGGTGCTGCCATTAACCTACGATAAGCGCGTGCGACGGTGCAGGACAGGCGACAGTGGTTTTCAGCCATATTATTGCGCACGAGTCCATGCAGGTTCTTGCCTTTCGCCGCCTGTCACCCATAACGCTACAGTTGGCCAACAAAGGCAGGATCATGCCCCGCTCCCGAGACGCTCTTCCGGTGGCTCCGCCCCATCCGGGATGGATCCTGCGCGATCGGGTTCTGCCCGGTCTCGGCCTGTCCGTCAGCCAGGCCGCCCGCGAACTTCGCATCGCCCGCCAGACGCTCCATCGGGTTCTCGCCGGCAAGGCCGCGGTCAGCCCGGAAATGGCCGCCCGCCTCGCCCGTCTGTCAGGCACGACGCCGCGCTTCTGGCTCGACCGGCAGCAGCAGCACGACCTGTGGCACGCGGAGCAGGCGCTGACAGGCATCCTCGGGCTGATCCCGACCCACACGCTTCCGGCCGCCCTGCAGGCCGAGATCGGACTTCATCATGACCGTTAAACCTCAATCCGCTCCGAAAGCGCGGACCGGGGTCGAGGGCCTGGACGACATCCTCGTCGGGGGCCTGTCGCCCGGCCACGTCTACCTGCTGGAGGGCAGCCCCGGCACCGGCAAGACCACCATCGCGCTCCAGTTCCTGCTCGACGGGGCCAAGGCCGGAGAGACCGGGCTCTACGTGACCATGTCGGAGACGGAATCCGAGCTGCGCGAGGGAGCGGCGTCCCATGGCTGGTCTCTCGGCGACAGCGTTCATGTGTACGAACTCGTCCCGCCGGAGAACCTCCTCGACGACGAGCACCAGCAGAGCCTGCTCTACTCGTCCGATCTCGAACTGGGTGAAACCACCAGGGCGGTGTTCGCCGCCATCGACCGGACGAAGCCGGTCCGCATCGTCATCGACAGCCTGTCGGAGATCCGCCTTCTGGCGCAGAGCTCCCTGCGCTATCGCCGCCAGATCCTGGCCATGAAGCACTACTTCGCCCGCCAGGGCGCGACGGTTCTCCTGCTCGACGACCTGACCACCGACACCAACGACAAGACCGTTCACAGCCTCGCCCACGGGGTGATCCGCCTGGAGGGGCTGACGCCCACCTACGGCGCCGAGCGCCGCCGCCTGCGGGTGATCAAGTATCGCGGCCAGTCGTTCCGGGGCGGGTTCCACGACTACATCATCGCGGCAGGGGGCGTTCAGGTGTTTCCGCGCCTGGTCTCCGGCGAGCACAAGACGGGCTTTGCCCGCGATGTGCTGACAAGCCGAATCGGCGAGCTCGACGCGCTCCTCGGCGGCGGCATCGAGCAGGGCTCGAGCACGCTGGTGATGGGGCCGGCCGGCACGGGCAAGTCCCTCCTGACGGTGCAGTTCGCCATCTCGGCGGCACAACGCGGCGAGAAGGCGGCTCTGTTCATCTTCGATGAGGAACTCGGCCTGCTCATCGATCGGACAAAACTGATCGGCATCGATCTCGACGCGCTGTGCGCTTCCGGCAACCTGTTCATCGAACAGGTCGATGCCGCCGAACTCTCCCCCGGCGAGTTCACCGACCGGGTGCGCACCAAGATCCATCGCCATGGGGTGAAGACGGTGGTGATCGACGGGCTCAACGGCTACCAGGCCGCCATGCCGGAAGAAGAGTTTTTGACCCTGCACATCCACGAGCTGCTGCAATACCTCAACCGGCAGGGCGTCTCGACCTTCCTGACGGTCGCGCAGCACGGGCTTGTGGGCGACATGAAGTCCCCGGTCGACGTCACCTATCTGGCCGACACCGTGATCCTGCTGCGCTACTTCGAGGCCTTCGGTCAGGTCCGGCGGGCAATCTCGATCATCAAGAAGCGGTTCGGCTCGCACGAGAACACCATCCGCGAGATGCGGATCACCAACGCGGGCATCGCCCTGGGCGAACCCCTGGAGGGCTTCCAGGGCATTCTGCGCGGCACCCCGGTCTTTGCCGATGGCGACCGCACGCGACTCCTCAAAGATCGCCCCGAATGAACGACATTCTTCATTCGCTTTCGGAGCGCGCCATCATCCTGGCGCCTCACGGGCGGGATGCGGCGGTTGCTGCCGACATTCTGCGCAGCGTCGGCATCGCGTCGGAAATCTGCCCCGACATCCCGGCGCTCGTTCGCGGCATCGCGCGGGGTGCGGGCTTCGCGCTCGTCACAGACGAGGCGCTCCGCAATGCGGATCTGAAGGATCTTTCCCGCTGGCTGGCCGATCAGCCTCCGTGGTCCGATTTCGCTTTCGTGATTCTTACCCTTCGCGGCGGCGGCATCGAGCGCAATCCGGCCCTGGCGCGTCTCTCCGATGTTCTCGGCAACGTCGTGTTCCTGGAGCGTCCCTTCCACCCCGGCACGCTGGTGAGCGTCGCCCGCTCGGCCCTGCGCGGGCGGCGCAGGCAATACGAGGCGCGAGCCCGCCTCGAAGACCTGCATCAGGGCGAAGAGCTCCTGAGGGCCGGCCTCGACAAGGAGAAGCGCGCGGCCGAGCACCAGCGCCTGCTGATCGACGAGCTGAACCACCGGGTGAAGAACACGCTTGCGACGGTGCAATCGATCTCGGCCCAGACCCTGCGCACGGCGGACACGAAAGAGGAGGCGCGCGATGCGCTGGAGCGGCGGCTCCTCGCCCTCTCCCGAGCGCATGACGTGCTCACCCGTGAGAGCTGGGACGGGGCCGACCTGGTCGAGGTCATCGAGAAGGCTCTCGAGCCTTACCAGATCTCGGGCGAGAACCGGCTCCGCATCACCGGCCCGCATGTGCGCGTGACGCCCCGCATGTCGCTCGCGCTCGCCATGGCGATGCACGAACTGGCGACCAACGCGGTGAAGTATGGCGCCCTGGCCAACAAGACCGGCACCATCGATGTGTCGTGGAAAGTGACGAACGGAACCGCACCGCCCCGATTGGCCTTGCGCTGGACGGAGACCGGCGGTCCGCCCCTTGTCCCCCCTCGCCGGCGGGGCTTCGGCTCCCGCCTCATCGAGCGCAGTCTGGCCAACGATCTCGACGGCCAGGTGGAAATCGCATTCGCCCCGACGGGGGTGGTTTGTACGGTCGATGCCCCTGTTGCCTAGCTGCCTGGAGCGAGCCCTGGATCCATCTCTCGGCAGAGAACGAGATGGCTTCGGACGGCCGGATGCAAACACCCGACCCTTGCCGATCTGGGCGCGGCCCGGGCTGGGTCGGGCAGCCCTCGGAAAGCCAATAAAGAGCTCCCAGCTTCACAGAACGGCCAGGGAGACCTGGCGCGGTGCCGTCGCGCTCATGACGGTGTGGAGGGCTGGCCGCCCCGATAGGGCCCGTGCTGCAAAGCAGCGCATTTGACACCGCCGAACGCAGCGATATGTCTGTGCCATCGGCCGTTCAGGCAACTTGCCTGCAAGGCGTTCGACAAACGACAAACCCGGCAAGCGTAAGCCCGCAGGCTCCCTTCGGTGTTCGATTGCCGCCATCATATGAAATCCGGGCTTGAATGAGCACCTCCCCCGATCAGGCAGCCTTGACGCTTTTCCAGGGGGCTGGCGAGGTTCGTGCCCTGGCCCGCGCGCTCGACTGGTCGCGCACGCCGCTTGGCCCGGTCTCGGCCTGGCCGCAGAGCCTGCGCTCGATCGTGCGCACCCTGCTGTCGTCGCAGTACCCCATGATCCTGACCTGGGGCCCTGAATTCACCCAGGTCTACAACGACGCCTATTCGAAGCTCATCGGAGCCGGGCATCCGGCGGCGCTCGGCAACGACATCCGCGTCACCTTGGCGGCAAGCTGGGACACCCTCGGGCCGATGATCGAGCGGGTCATGGCCACCGGCACCGCCAACTGGACGCCCGCCCTGCCCCTGCTCATGGAGCGGGCCGGCTACCGGGAAGAGGCCTATTTCAGCGTCTCCCATGCTCCGGCCGAGGACGACGAGGGCCGCATCGTCGGCATGCTGGCCGTGTGCAGCGAGGTCACGGCCCAGGTCGTCGGCGAACGCCGCCTGAACCTCTTGCGCGACGTGGGCACGGAAGCGGCGGAGATCCGCAGCCTGGAGACGACCTCCCAGGACATCGCGGCCGCGCTCTCGCGTGGCCCGCTCGACGTGCCGTTCGCCCTGATCTACCTCCGCGGCGAGGACGGAGCCCTATCCCTCCAGGGCTCTGCCGGCCTCCATGAACGCAATCCGGGCGCACCCACGATCCTTCAGGCCGATGCTGACGAGCCTTGGCCCGTGGCACAGGTCCTTGCAGGCAAGACGGTCGAATGCGGGGTCGCCCCCCTGGTGTCGATTGCGGGCGGGCTCTGGGCAGACCCCGTGACCACCGCGCTGGCCATGCCGATTTCGGGCGGCGGCGAGGAACTCGGTGTTCTGATTGCCGGCGTCAGTCCCAGCCGCGCCCTCGACGAGGGCTACCGCTCGTTCTTCAGCCTGCTGAGCGGGCAGGTCTCCACCCTGATCCGCAACGCCAGGGCTCACGAGGAAGAGCGGCGGCGCGCCGATGCGCTGGCGGAGCTCGATCGGGCCAAGACCCAATTCTTCTCCAACGTCAGCCACGAGTTCCGTACGCCGCTGACCCTGATGCTCGGCCCCCTGGAGGACCTCCTGCGGCAGGCGGATCTGTCCGCAGCCACCCGCGACGAGGTCCAGGTCGTGCACCGCAACGCCCTGCGCCTGCTGCGGCTCGTGAACACCCTGCTCGATTTCTCCCGGGCCGAGGCGGGACGGATTCAGGCCACCTTCCGCGAGACGGACCTGTCCCGCCTGACCGGTGACCTGGCGAGCACCTTCCGGTCCGCCGTCGAACGGGCAGGATTGGCATTCAAGGTGGAGTGCCCGCCCCTGTCCATGCCCGCCTATGTCGATAGGGACATGTGGGAGAAGATCGTTCTCAACCTGCTGTCCAATGCCTTCAAGCACACTTTCGAGGGCCGGATCGCGGTTCGGCTCACGGAGTCCGAGGGATCGTTCAGGTTGTCCGTCAGCGACACCGGGGTGGGTATTCCGGCGGACAGCACGGAGCGCATCTTCGACCGCTTTCAGCGCGTGGAGGGCGCCAGGAGCCGAACCCACGAGGGCTCCGGGATCGGCCTGGCGCTCGTGCGGGAGCTCGTCACGCTGCACGGCGGGACGGTTGCCGTCGACAGCACGGTCGGCCAGGGCACGACCTTCACGGTGACGATCCCGCAGGGGCACGCTCATCTGCCGCGCGACCATGTCGACGACGCAGGCGAGCTCACCTCCACACGAATCGGCGCCGATGCCTTCGTGGAGGAAGCCCTTCGCTGGCTGCCGGATGCCCCTGCCCCACCCAGCAACGTGCTCCGGCTGCCGCAGCGCAACGCCGGCATCCATGGCACACCCAAGGCGCGCGTGCTGGTTGCCGACGACAATGCCGACATGAGGGCCTACATCACACGCCTTCTCGACGACGAGCATGACGTCGTGGCCGTGCCGGACGGCGCAGCGGCTCTGCAGGAGCTTCTCGAGAACGGAGCGGATCTTCTCGTCACCGACGTGATGATGCCGGTCATGGACGGGTTCCAGCTCGTTCAGCAGGTTCGGGACCAGACCAGGCTCCGCACGCTCCCGATCATCATGCTGTCCGCCCGGGCCGGTGACGAGGCCAGCGTCGAGGGATTGCAGGCAGGAGCCGACGACTATCTGGTCAAGCCGTTCTCGGCGCGCGAACTTCAGGCGCGGGTGCACACGCATCTGGAGCTTGCGCGCCTGCGGCGCGAGGCCGAGGAACAGGCGGCCCAGGCCCGCAAGATGGATGCCATCGGGCATCTGACGGGTGGAGTGGCGCACGACTTCAACAATCTGCTGGCAGCCATCATTGGCTCCCTCGATCTCATGGAGAGACGCGTGGCCGGCGACGACCGGGCCCTGCGTCTCCTTCACAATGCCATGCAGGCGGCCCAGCGCGGGGCGCGGCTGACCGAGCAGCTCCTGGCGTTCTCCCGCAAGCAGCGGCTCGAGGTGCGGCCGACCGACGTGAACGGTGTGCTGTCCAACATGGCGGATCTCATGCACCGCGCCCTCGGCGGCCGCATCGGCGTCAACACGCTGCTCGGAAAGGATCTGTGGCCGGCCATGGCCGATCCCAACCAGATCGAGCTGGCCGTGCTTAATCTCGCGGTGAACGCGCGCGATGCCATGCCGGGCGGCGGCGAGGTCGTTCTCCAGACGGAAAACATCGCGGCGGGCGATCCGCAGCGGCCGAAGACGCTGACCTTGAGCACGGACGCTGTGCGCATCCGCATCCAGGACACGGGCCAGGGCATGAGCGCGGAGGTTCTGGCGCGGGCCGCCGAGCCCTTCTTCACCACCAAGGGACCGGGACAGGGCACAGGCCTCGGGCTGGCGCAGGTCTATGGCATGATCCGGCAGATCGGCGGCGACATGCATATCGCCAGCGAGCCGGGTCAGGGCACGACGGTCGACCTGTACCTGCCGAGGAGCGAGGCCGGCGTTTTGCCGGAGCACGCACGGGAATCGTCGGCCTTGGCAATCCCCGCAGGCAAAGCCCGTGTTCTGGTCGTCGACGACGATGCCCAAGTCCGGATGGCAACAGCCGCGATGCTGACGGAGCTGGGATACGATGTGGTGGAAGGCGACAGCGCCCGCGCAGGTTTCGATCGTCTGGAATCCGGCGACATGCCGTTCGACCTCATCCTCGTCGACTATGCCATGCCCGGCATGACAGGCGGCGAGATGATCTCGCAGCTGCGCAAGGTCAGCCCCAGCCTCAGAAGCCTTCTGATCAGCGGGTATGCCGAGGGCGTGCCGGATGGCTCGGGTCCGGTTCTGCGCAAGCCGTTTACGGTCAGCGAACTCGGCACCGCGGTTGCACAGGTACTCCACGCAAAGGACAGGTGACGGGCCTGTCCCGGGCAATTCCGGACGCTTCCCGATCGAGGCCGGAAATAAAGCTTTGCTTTTTTACCTAAAGGAAGCTGGGCTCGACAAAAAGTTAACGGAATAACTACACCTGCGGGCGGATGGTGGTGCAGATCGTCGCTCACAGGCTTAGTCGAAACCCGTCGTGCCCGCCTCCCTGTTCATCATCCTCAGCGTCGTTCTCGCGGCGGCGGTCATCATCGGCGCCGTGCTCCTTCTGGTGCGGGGCCACACCGACGATCTCGCGCGGGCCGAAGGCGATCTGGCGAACCTCGCGCTGACCCTTCAGGAGCGCACGGACGGGATCCTTCAATCCATCGAGGGCGTTCTGCGCGATCTGGTCGACCGCATTCCGCAGGCGAGCCTCCGGACATCGGAGTTCGACGGCTTCGCCGGATCGCAGGCCACGAAGGCCGTTCTGGTCGGCGCCTCCTGCTCCCTGCCCCAGTTCGTGCGCATCGATCTCGTCAACGCCCGGGGCAGGCTCGTCGGCACCTCGAACCCGCGCCCGATGTCCGATCCCATCTACCTGACGGGCGCATCCTATTACCAGGCTCTCTCGACGGACCCGTCGCTCGCCTCGTACTTGAGCGAGCCCATGCGGATCCGCGCGACCGGCAAGAAGGTTCTGTCGCTCGCACGCAGGATCAACGACACCGAGGGAAACTTCCTCGGCGCCGTGGTCTCCACCATCGACCTCACGCATTTCGAGACGCTCTTCAAGGAGCATCTGCGCAAGCCATCGTCAGCCGTCACGCTCTACCGGCGCGACGGCGTGGTGCTGGCGCACAGTCCGCTGTCCGAGCGCGCGCTGGGCCGCAAGATCTGGAAGCCCGACACGCCGCTGCAGCGGATGATCGCTAAGAACAGCCCGACGCTCATTCGCGACGTGAGCTGGATCGACCGCCAGGAGCGGCTGTTCGCCCTGCACCCGCTGGCCAATCAGCCGTGCGGCATCGCGGTGAGCCGCACCGTGGCGGAGCTCATGGCGGGACAGCGCCTCGAGGCGCGGGTGGTCGGGTTCATCGCCTACATCATGGGCGTTGCGGTCGACACGGCGAGCCTCATGGGCTTGAGGCATGTGAAGACCGGAATCCTCAGGGCCGCGAGCGAGAGCTACCTGTCGCGCCACGATGTTCTAACCCGGCTCCCTAACAGGCCATTCTTCATCGAGGAGCTGAAGCGCACCTACCTCGCCTCGCAGCGATCCGGCACGGACTTCGCCCTGCATCTTCTCGACCTTAACCGCTTCAAGGACATCAACGACAACCACGGCCATGGCGCCGGGGACGAGATCATCCAGACCGTGGCGCGGCGTCTGCGCGAGCGTCTTCGGAAGGGCGATTTCATCGCCCGCATCGGCGGCGACGAGTTCGCCATCATTCAAAGGCCGGTCAGGGGCCGGCAGCAGGTCACGGATCTCGTGACAGCCATCCAGGCTGCAATGAAGACGCCCTGCACGATCGGCAACACGGAGATCGACGTGGGGCTTTCCATCGGGGTTGCGATTGCCTCCGCCGACGGAAAGACCTCGACCGAGCTCATGCGCTCGGCCGACATCGCGCTCTTCGCGGCCAAGTCAGACCCCGACAGCAGCTACCGCTTCTACGATCCGAACATCCAGGATTCCCGCGCAGAGCGACGTGCCCTCGAGGGGGCTCTCAAGAGCGCCCTCGACAACCGGGAGTTCGAGCTGTTCTACCAGCCCATTCTCGACCTTGCGACGAACCGGATGTGGGGCTGCGAGGCCCTGGTGCGCTGGAAGCACGCGACGAAGGGCATGATCCCGCCCCTGCAGTTCATCCCGACCGCGGAGGAGTCAGGCCTCATTGCCCCGATCGGCGACTGGATCCTGGAGGAGGCGTGCGCGACGGCCATGACCTGGAACCTTCCGATGAAGGTCGCGGTCAATCTTTCGCCGGTGCAGTTCAAGCGCCGGGATGTTTTCGCCAGCGTCACGAAGGCCCTGAACCTCTCCGGACTGCCGGCCCAGCGCCTCGTCCTGGAGATCACGGAATCCGTCAAGCTCACCGAGGAAGCAACCGCGGCGCTCAGGCGGCTCAAGACACTCGGTGTGGGGATCTCGCTCGACGATTTCGGCACCGGCTATGCGTCGATGAGCTATCTCAGAAGCTTTCCGTTCGACAAGATCAAGATCGATCAGTCCTTCGTGCGCAGCATGACGGAATCGGCGGGCAGCCGCGCGATCATCAAGGCCACGATCGGTCTTGCCAATGACTTGAAGATGAGCACGACGGCAGAAGGCGTCGAAACGCAGGAGCAGCTCAATGCGCTACGCGTGGCCGGCGCCTCGCAGGCCCAAGGCTACCTGATCGCCAAGCCCATGCCTCGCGAAGCCCTCGAGGCTTTCATGGCCGGGATTCAAAGCCCTCAGCAGAGTGCTCGAGCCGTCGCCTGAACCTGGATTTGGCGTCAGGCAGCCTGCGGCCAGGAATGCTGCCTCTCCGCCTCGAGAAGCTGCTCGGCCCGGCGGGTGAATTCATCGCCGGGCAGTCCCGGCTGGATCGGGTCGAGATAGGAGACCGAGATGGTCCCTCCCCGTTTGACGGACCGGTCCACCCCCCAGAAGTGCCCTGAATTCAAGGCCACGGGCAGAACCACCCGGTCGAGCTTCGTATAAAGAAGCTCCACGCCGCGCTTGAACGCGATGGGCTCGGAGACGGACTTTCGGGTGCCCTCCGGAAAGATCAGCACGGAGCGCCCTTGAGCCAGGGCGGCGCGGCTCTCGTCCACCATCTTCCGAACGGCCTTCGAGCCGCTCTCCCGGTCGATCAGGATCATCGGCGACTTGCGCAGGAACCACGAGAAAACCGGGATGGTCAGCAGTTCCTGCTTGGCCACGATGGCCACGTCCGGAAAGAGCGCCAGGAACGCCAGGGTCTCCCAGGTCGACTGATGGTTGGCGATGATCAGGCAGGGCTCGTCGGGAATGTTGTGCAGCCCGCGCTCCGCATAGGTCAGGCCGACGATCCACTTCAAGCCGGCCAGGATGCCCCGCGCCCACAGCCGCGAGGCCAGGCGCACGCTGCGCTCGGGAGAACCGCACAGCCACAGCACGGCCAGCACGGGCGCGAAGAGGCCGGTCCAGACAGCCAGATAGAGATCGAAGAGTTTGGAGCGGAGAAACTGCATGACAATGAAATGCTTCAGATGAATCAGCGTTCGATGCGCAATACGCTCTGCCGCGACGCCGGCTTACGATCAACAAAAAACGAAGCGGCGCATGATCACATGCGCCGCCTGCAAAACCGATGGGGTGTCCTGTTGTCAGGCTTTACTCTGCAGCCTCGGTGCGAGGCGCGGCGCTCGGAGCCGCCATCGGCCGGCGGGGGCCACCGGCACCGGGACGGGGCTTCGGCTTGGGAGCCGCGATCAACCCTTCGCGGATGGCCTGCTTGCGGGCGGCCTTGCGATTGCGCCGGACGGCCTCGGCCTTCTCACGGGTCTTTCGCTCGGAGGGCTTCTCATAGGCTTTCCGCGCCTTCATCTCGCGGAAGATCCCTTCGCGCTGCATCTTCTTCTTGAGAACCCTGAGAGCTTGATCGACGTTGTTGTCGCGTACCAGAACCTGCAATGGATGTCCTCTCTACATGTTGGTGTGTTGCTCCGCCTCGGCTTGCGCCTGGCGGATCGACGAATGACGAATGTCAGGCGCGGACGCCTAGGCGCTCCGGATTTCGCCCTCGCGGACGGCTTTCTCGGTCATGCCCGACTTGATCCGGTATGACACTTCGCCGGTCTGGTCGGCCGGCATGAGCCGCACGACCTCATAGACGTTGCCGGCATTCATCCGGGTATCGGAAAACCCCGGCTGCGCCAACCGAACCATCTGTCGAACTTTGAACTTGTGAGTCATCGCTTGGGTTCCTCCCTTACTTGCGGGCCTTGCGGGCCGCATAGCGGGCGTCGCGGGCTGCCTTGCGCTCGACTTCGAGCCTTGCGTCATCGGCAGCCTTCTCGGCTGCCATGCGCTCGTTCTGCTCAGCCTGCAACTTGTCCTGCTCGGCCTGTTCGGCCGCGCGGGCTTCGCGCTCGGCGGTCATGCGGGCATCATCGGCAAGGCGCTTGGCCTCGCGCTCGGCGATGCGAGCATCGCGCGCGGCGCTCACCGAGGCCCGGGCAGCCCGCCGCTCCGCAACCGCCGGATCGTCGAGTCCCGGACGCTGCCGAAACTTTTCCGCCATGGCCTGCTTCGCGTTCTTGGCCGCATTGAGCCGCTCGCCGAAATTCTGATGCTTCATTCCGCTTATTGATCCTTCGTTACGTTGTCGAATTCGAGGCCGATTACCGAACGCGTCGGATGCTCGTGATATCGCCGCCCGGGAGAGTGCCCTGCTCCTGCTGGGTGCGTGCGATCAGCCCGACGGCGCGGGGATCGCTGGCTTTGCCTGGATTGTCGACCCAGAGATAGGCCCTGCGAGCGTCGGCATAATCCACCACGAACATCACGGATTTCGCCGCAGTCGCTTTTCTAAAGGTGTTCATCGCGTCCTCGCCGGTTTTGCCATCGAAGATGGCGTTGCAAAAAGCAGAAGCCGCCCCACGCGGGAGCGGCTTCGTCGTTCAGGCGCTGTATGAGGCGCCCGTCATCATTAGGCCGTCTGGATGTTGTTGACGGCAACCTTGCCGGAACGACGATCCTCGGCGGTGTCGAAGGACACCTTCTGGCCTTCACGCAGGCCGCGGATGCCGGCGCGCTCGAGAGCAGTGGCGTGGACGAACACGTCCTTCTCGCCATTGTCCGGCTGAATGAAGCCGAAGCCTTTTTGATCGTTGTAGAACTTGACGGTGCCTGTCATCATGGCGGTATTCCTTGGAGTTTATGCATTAGTGCACGTGAGCTTGGAGACGTGCGGAAGCACGCCCTCAAGCTCGGGTTCGTCGAAGTTTGGGAAGAGCGTCTGAACGTGCGCCTGGCATGCCAAGGCGAAACGGCCCAATTGTCCGGCCAAAGGTCGATGATCCTGATGTAGGGCTTCCAAACCCCAAATACAAGACACCATTTCGAGAAAGTGCCGCCGCTCACATGAGCATTGTTCTTCGAGGCGGGATGATTTTTCTGGGAAAACCATGAGATAATCCCCGCCTGGCCCGTGGTTTTACTTTCCTCGAAAGTGCCAATTTATCCTGTTTTGGGAAGTTTTATCTTGCCATGAGCCGGTGGCTGCCCCATATGGATTGTATCCAACCGAGATGTTCGGCCTGCTCTCCCTAGCTCGTGATCGAGCCGCCGAGCCCGCTTACCGTTCCCATCGTTTGTTACCTCCGGCCCTTTCGGGCGGATTTTGCCTGTCGGCGCGCGGCGCCGACCGTTTTCACTCACAGAAGAAGCCGTCAGGGCCCTGCCCCATGCGGCCACAGGTTTATCATGTCGACTGTCATTCAATCCCAGAATTCCAAGAAGTCTCATCAGCATGCCAAGGCCCCTTTGCAGGCCAAATCGGCACCCAAGCCGCAATCTTCCGGCCTGTCCCGGGAGGAGATCCGCCAGATCGTCCTTGAAATGATCGGCTGATCGCCCGGCCCTCAGGCGCGAGACCCGGAAGCGGGCCGGTCCTGAAGAGGGTTTGTGTATTCCACGGACCTGTGCCCTACATTATCCCGGAGCCAAGCGTATCGTGCGGACTCCTGGGTCCGGCCCACACGATGCGCTGCTTGAAAGATTGAGCATCGGATGCATCCGATGCTCTAGCGTATCCGGGGAGTAAAGTTGCCGTGAGAGTAATCGTCTGTGGTGCCGGACAGGTCGGTTCGACCATCGCCCGCCACCTCGCCTCCGAGGGCATCGATGTGACGGTGGTGGATCTCTCACCCGATCAGGCCAGACGGGCGGACGAGAGCTACGACGTCCGCGGCATGGTGGGCCACGCGGCTCACCCCGAGGTTCTCGAGCGGGCCGGCGCACGCGATGCGGATATGCTCATCGCGGTGACCCGGTCCGACGAGGTCAACATGGTCGCCTGCCAGGTGGCCTACTCCCTGTTCAATGTCCGCCGGCGCATCGCCCGTGTCCGCCATCACGGCTACCTCGAGCCGATCTGGCGGGGTCTCTACGCCTCCGACCAGCTGCCGATCGACGTGATCATCTCGCCCGAGGTTGAGGTCGCCAACGGGATCGTCCGGCGTCTCAAGACGCCCGGCGCCTTCGACACCGTGGCGCTGGCCGATGGCCGGGTTCATCTCCTCGGCGTTCATTGCAACACGGGCTCATGCTCCCTGGTCGGGCGGCGGATGAAGGAGCTTTCCGCGTCGGGCGGCTCCGGGATCGTCGTCGGTGTGATCGTGCGCAACGGTCAGGCCTTCGTGCCGAGAGCCGAGGATCAGGTGCAGCAGGGCGACGACGTCTACGTCATCACGGAGACGTCGCACGTGGATCGCGTCATGACGTTCCTGGGCCACGAGGAACAGGTCGCCCGCCGCATCGTCATCGTGGGTGGCGGCAATGTCGGCCTCAACCTCGCGACCCGGATCGCCCGTCATGCCCCCTATGTCGCACTCAAGCTGGTCGAGCATTCGCGGGAGCGGGCCGAGTACATCTCGCGCGAGCTGAGGGATTCCGCCGTGGTGATCCAGGGCGATGCCCTCGACAAGGAGGTTCTGCTCGAAGCCAATGTGCAGAGCGCCGAGACGATCATCGCCGTAACCAACGACGACGAGACGAACATCTTCGCCTCGGTTCTGGCCAAGCGCGAGGGCTGCACCCGGGCCATCACCCTGGTGAACAAGACCTCCTACGAGCACGTTCTGCCGGCGCTGGGGATCGATGCGGTCGTGAGCCCGAGCGCCATCACGATCTCGACGATCCTGCGCCATGTGCGCCACCGTTCGATCTCCGCTCTCTATACGCTGCGGGAGGATTTCGGCGAGGTGATCCAGGCGACGGCCCAGGAGGGCTCACGGCTGGTGAAGGGCACCCTGCGGGATGTCGGCATGCCGGACGGCATGTTGATCGGAGCCATCGTCCGCGACCACGAGGTCATCATTCCGACCAGCTCGACCAGGGTGCATCCCGGCGACAGCATCATCGCCGTGGTGGCCTACCGGGCTCTGCGCAAGGCCGAGGCGATCCTGGCCGGCCCGTCGACCGAGACGGGACACTAGGGTCGATCGATGCGCGAGAGGTTGATCTCAGGCGGATGGGCGCCGCCCTATATCCGCCCAGTGTTCCATCTGACGGGCCGCATGCTCTTCGCTCTCGCGGCGGCCATGCTCCTGCCCGCAGGGGCCGACGCCTTCACGGGCGATCCGGATTGGAGAGCCTTTCTCACCGGCAGCGGCATCACCTTCGTCTGCGCCGCCGCATTGACCTATGTGACCCGTTGCCGGCTGTCCGGCGGGCTGACCCTGCGCCAGGCCTTTCTCCTCACGCCGGTCGCCTGGACGACCATCGCCCTGTTCGGAGCCATTCCCCTCTACATCTCCGATTACGCCCAGCTCAGGGACCACTTCACCAACGCGTTCTTCGAGTCCGTGTCAGGCCTGACGACGACGGGCGCCACGGTGATCGTCGGCCTCGACGACGCTCCCAAGGGCATTCTTCTGTGGCGGGCGCTCCTGCAATGGCTCGGCGGCATCGGCATCATCGGGGTCGCCATCTCGATCCTGCCCGCCCTCGGCGTGGGCGGCATGCAGCTGTTCCGCACGGAATCCTCCGACCGGTCCGAGAAGGTGATGCCGCGCGTGCGGGAGATCGCAACCGGCATCGTCCTGATCTATGCGGCCCTCACGGCAGCATGCGCGCTTGCCTACTGGCTGGTGGCGATGACGCCGTTCGATGCCATCGCCCATGCGCTGACGACGGTCTCGACGGCCGGGTTCTCCACATCCGATGTCTCGTTGGCCCGCTGGAACGATCCCGCCCTGCATTGGATCGCGACCGTGTTCATGCTCTCCGGCGCCGTGCCGTTCGTTCTGTACCTGCGGCTGCTCCAGGGACAGCAGGATGCCCTGCGCGACAGCCAGGTGCGTTTCCTGGCGATCCTCCTGGTGGCCGTGATCATGGCGGTTGCGGCATGGTTGATCCTGGTGGCCGGGCATGGCCTTGCCGATGCTCTCCGCTTGGCCGCCTTCAACGTGGTGTCCGTGGTGACGACGACCGGCTATGCCACGGCCGACTATACCCTGTGGGGCAACCTGATGGTCGGCCTGTTCTTCGGCCTCATGTTCGTGGGCGGCTGCACGGGATCGACCACGGGCGGGATGAAGATCTTCCGCTTCCAGGTGATGATCCGCATGCTGCAGAGCCAGTTCCTGCGCCTGCTCTATCCCCGGGGCGTGTTTCCACGCATCTACGCGGGCCGGCTGCTGCCGGACGACGTGATCGGCTCGGTGGTGGTGTATTTCTCGCTCTACTTCATCTGCTACAGCGCGCTCACGGTCGCCATGATGGCGTTCGATCTCGACTTCCTGACCAGCGCCAGCGCCGCCGTGTCGGCGCTCTCGAATATCGGTCCGGGCCTAGGGCCGATCATCGGCCCGGCCGGCAACTTCGCCGCGCTGCCGAATGCCTCCAAGTGGCTTCTGTGCTTCGGCATGCTCCTGGGCCGTCTGGAGCTGTTCACCGTGCTGATCCTGTTCTTCCCCCAGTTCTGGCGCGGCTAAGGCCAGCTGGCTGGAAAGAACGGCATCAGGCGATCAGCGCCGGGGAGCCTTCTTGGCGGCTTCCTCCATGCCGCGAGGGTTCTTCTTCACTCCCTCCCGGAGCACCTTCGCGGCGGCATCCTGCTCCTGCTCCGGGGAGGCCGGAACCGGCGCGGTGTCGGCGCGGGCTTCCAGACCTTGATCGTCGGGCTTCTGGCTGCCCGCCTTGGCGGCCGATTTCAGGGAGCGCAGAGCCTCGGGCTGTTGACCATCCTGCATGCGGTTGGGCATGGGGCGAACTCCTTCAGGCGGCCTCATCGCCGCCTCCCAAGGCAATTCCCGTCCCGCCGACGCGTTCCATCGGCGCGATCCCCGCTTCACCCGTCTCCCCCGCGAAGGCTTGCTGCGCCAGATACGCATTGCGCCTCCGTCCGCTCATGGGCCAATAGGGCATGCGCGATCCGTCCCTGTGGCTCATTCTCTCCGTCGGCCTGACCTTCTTCCTTGCCGGCATCGTCAAGGGCGTCACCGGCATGGGCCTGCCGACGGTGGCCATGGGGGTGCTGGGAGCGCTCATGGCGCCCGTGACGGCCGCCGCTTTGCTGATCGTGCCGTCCTTCGTCACCAATATTTGGCAGTTGGCGGCCGGCCCGAGCTTCACGGCGCTGATCCGGCGGCTGTGGCCGATGATGCTGGGCATCGTGATCGGCACCGTGGCCGGCTCGTTCGTTCTCGTCGACGGGAACACGCGATGGACCACGGCGGGCCTAGGTTCCGCCCTTGTGGTCTATGCCGGGTTCACCCTGCTGGCGCGGCAGCTGTTCGTCCCGACTCGGTGGGAGACATGGGCATCGCCCCTGGTCGGCCTGACGACGGGCATCGTCACGGGAGGCACGGGCGTCTTCGTCATCCCGGCCGTTCCCTACCTTCAGGCCCTCGGGCTGCGCAAGGACGACCTGATCCAGGCCTTAGGGCTGTCCTTCACGGTATCGACCATTGCGCTTGCGGTTGGCCTTGGATGGCGCGGAGCGTTCCAGCTCGACGGCCTCGTCCTGTCGTCGCTCGCCATCGCGCCCGCACTCGCGGGCATGTGGCTGGGTCAGCTCGTCAGGCGCAAGGTCAGCCCCGAAACGTTCCGGCGATGGTTTCTCATCGGCCTGCTGCTTCTCGGGGCTGAACTCGTGCTGAAATCGGCTCTTCAGGCTTGATAAGCGCTAGGAACGCTCCTCCCAGACCTTCGCCAGTTCGACGATCGTCTTCACCGCCTTCTCCATGTCCTGGCTGGAGACGAATTCCAGTGGGGAATGGAAGGCATGGCCGCCCGCGAAGATGTTGGCGCAGGGCAGGCCCATGAAGGAGAGGCGCGAGCCGTCCGTGCCGCCGCGGATGCTGTCGCGCCGAGGCTCCATGCCGGCCCGGCGGACCGCCTCAACGGCGTGCTCGATGATCTCCGGATGCCGGTCGAGCACTTCCTTCATGTTGCGGTACTGCTCCTTGACCGTGAAGGTGTAGCTGGAGCCCGGATAGTTCTCCATCACGTCCCGCGTGATCTTCTCCAGCAGCGCCTCTTTGGTCTTGAGGCCTTCTTCCGTGAAGTCGCGGATGATGAAGCTCAGGTTCGCCTTCTCCATCATGCCCGACACACCCGTGGGATGGATGAAGCCGTCGCGGCCCTTCGTGGTCTCGGGCGCCATGTCCCTCGGCAGGCGCGCGACGATGTCGCCCGCGATCCTGATCGCGTTTTCCATCCGGCCATAGGCCTGGCCCGGGTGGATCGCCACGCCCCTGATGGCGATCTCCACCGCATCGGCCGAGAAGGTCTCGTCCTCGATGCTGCCGGCGGCTCCGCCGTCCATGGTGTAGCCGAAATCGGCCCCGAGCTTCTTCAGGTCGACCTTGTCGACGCCGCGGCCGATCTCCTCGTCCGTGGTGAACAGGATGCGCAGCGTGCCGTGCTTGATGTCCGGGTTGTTGATCAGGAACTCGGCGGCCGCCACGATTTCGGCGACGCCGGCCTTGTCGTCGGCGCCGAGCAGCGTGGTGCCGTCCGACGTGACGATGTCGTGGCCGATCATGTCCTTCAGGACCGGATGGTCGGCGACGCGGATGACCCGGGAGGAGTCGCCCGGCAGGCGGATGTCGCCGCCCTGGTAGTTCCTGACGATCTGCGGCTTGACGTTCGTGCCGGAGAAGTCCGGCGCCGTATCCATGTGCGCGCAGATGCAGATGACCGGAACGCTGTTCTTCGGGGTGTTCGACGGAATGGTGCCGTAGACGTAGCCGTGCTCGTCGAGATGCGCGTCGGAGACGCCGATGGACAGGAGCTCATCGACCAGCAGTCGGCCGAGATTCTTCTGCTTTTCGGTGGAGGGCTGGGTTTTGGAGGAGGCGTCGGACTGGGTATCGATGACGACGTAACGGAGGAAACGGTCGGTAACGCTGACGGCCATGAATTGTCATCCATATCGCGAAGGGACGTGGACTTGTAGCCGGGAAAGGACGCCGCGTGAATGGGGTGCCGGGAAATCGACAGGATAGCTGCCCCAGGTCAACCGATGTGTCGACCTGGGGCTTCTTGAAATGCCGTGCTCAGGCGGCTTTCACGTCCGTGAGGAAGCTCTGCACCTCGCGGCTGAGATCGCTGGAGTGGCGCGCCAGCTCCTGGGCCGCGCCAAGCACGCGGCTTGCGGCCGTGCCGGTCAGTTCGGCGCCCTGCCTCACGTCGAGGATGCTGCCGCTGACCGATGCGGTGCCGCGCGCGGCCTCCTGCACGTTGCGGGCGATCTCGCCGGTCGCTGCCCCCTGCTCCTCGATCGCGGCGGCAATCGCCACCGAGGTCTCGGACATCTGGCTGATGGTGCTGCCGATGTTCTGGATCGCGCTCACCGCCTCGCGGGTCGCCTGCTGGATCTCGACGATCTGGGCCGAGATCTCCTCCGTGGCCTTGGTGGTCTGGTTCGCCAGCTCCTTCACCTCGGAGGCCACGACCGCGAAGCCCTTGCCGGCCTCGCCGGCGCGGGCCGCCTCGATGGTGGCGTTGAGCGCCAGAAGGTTGGTCTGGCCGGCAATCGTGTTGATGAGCGCGATGACGGCGCCGATCTTCTCCGCCGTGCTGGCCAGGGCCTGAACGGTAACGTCCGTGCGCCGGGTCTCCTCGACGGCCGCGCCTGCGACCCTTGCCGACTGGGAGATCTGGGCAGCGATCTCGCGGGTGGAGATCGACAACTCCTCGGTCGCCGCAGCCACGGTCTGCACGTTCAGGGATGCCTGCTCGGCCGCCGTCGCAACGGTCTGCGACTGCATGTTGGTCTGCTGGGCGGTGGACGCCATCGTCTGGGCCGTGCCCTCCATCTCGGATGCTGCGCCCGAGAGTGTCTGGGTGAGAGCCGCGACATTGGCTTCGAACTGGCGTGTCAGCTGGTCGAGACGCTGCGCCCGGCGGGCCTGCGCATCGGCGTCGACCGCATAGATCTTGTCCGCCTCGTCCTTGGCGATCAGCGTGTCCCTGAACACCTCGACCGCATGGGCCATGGCGCCGAGTTCGTCACTGCGGTTCCGCGCTGGCACGTCGATCTGCCGGTCGCCTTCTGCAAGGGATCGCATGACCTGCCCAAGAGCCAGGATGGGCTTGGTCACGCTGCGGCCGATGAAGGTAGCCACCACACCAATGACCAGGACGATGATGGCCACGCCGGACAGGAGCTTCAGGGCCGTGCTCCGCACTTTGGACGCGGTGTCGTCCGTATAGACGCCCGAGCCGATGATCCACCCCCAAGGCTTGAAGCCTTTCACATAGGAAATCTTGCCGACGGGCTCCTGCGCGCCTGGCTTGGGCCACAGATACGGCACGAACCCGGCGCCGCTCTCCTTCACCTTGTCGACGAAGGCGACGAACAGGCGAAGGCCCGTGGGATCCTTGTTCTCCGTCAGGTCGGCGCCGACGAGTTCCGGCTTGATGGGATGCATCACCATCTTGGGATGCATGTCGTTGATCCAGAAGTATTCCTGGGTGTCGTACCGCAGAACCCTGATCGCATCGGCCGCCGCTTTCTGGGCTGCCTCGCGGGTCAGGCGACCGGCACGCTCCTCGGCCTCGTAATGCGCGAGAATGCCGTAGGCCGACTCGACCACATGTTGGGTCTTGACCATCTGCGCCTGGGTGATCTCCTCGCGCAGATAAAACAATGTAACGGCGATGATCGCAGCAATGCCGACCAGCGCGGTCAATGTAATGGAATGGATTTTCGTCCCGATACCGAATTTCATGCGCATGCAGTCCCCCAGAATCTGCAATTCTTTTGCTTATGGTGATGTTCTGCCCAATCCGACGCGGAAGAACCTTCCGTCAGCTTCATCTGAATTCTTGCGGGAGCAGACGAACCTATAAGTTGTCGCGTTTGGTTAAAAAGCGGTTCATGCGGCGCTGAACTGTCGGCATTTTAGCGAAAATCACGCGCTGGCCCCGCTGCTCTATGGACCCGCACCTGCCGTTTCGCCTAACCTGGGGATTGTTCCCTAGGAACAAGGCGGTCTTGAGGGCCCCGGAGGTTTCGATGAAGCGGTCGGACAAAGTCATCATCAGCTGCGCGATCACCGGGTCCATCCACACGCCCAGCATGTCGCCCTACCTGCCGGTGACGCCGCAGCAGATCGCCGAGAGCGCCATCGGGGCGGCGGAGGCCGGGGCCGCGATCCTTCACCTGCACGCGCGGGACCCGGAGACCGGCCGCCCGACCCAGAGCCCCGAGGTGTTCAAGCAATTCCTGCCGGCCATCAAGGACGGCAGCAACGCCATCGTGAACATCACCACCGGCGGCGGGCTCGGCATGAGCCTCGACGAACGTCTCGCCGCCGCGAAATGGGCGCAGCCCGAAATCGCCTCCATGAACATGGGATCGTTCAACTTCAACATCTCCGGCGCGGGCGGACGCATCGCGTCGTTCAAGAACGACTGGGAGAAGCCCTATCTGGACATGACGAAAGACTTCATCCTGTCCAACACCTTCGCGCAGATCGAGCGGGGCATGACCGAACTCGGTGCGCTCGGCACCCGCTTCGAGTTCGAGTGCTACGATGTCGGCCATCTCTACAACCTCGCCCATTTCGCCGAGCGCGGACTCGTCAAGCCGCCGTTCTTCGTGCAGGCCATCTTCGGCATTCTCGGCGGCATCGGGCCGGAGCCCGAGAACCTCATGCACATGAAGGCGACGGCCGACCGGCTGTTCGGGAACGACTACTACCTCTCCATCCTGGCCGCCGGCCGCCATCAGCTGCCGTATGTGACCATGGGGGCCATCCTCGGCGGGCATGTGCGCGTGGGCCTGGAGGACAACCTCTATCTGGGCAAGGGCGAGCTCGCGCCGTCCAATGCCGATCAGGTCCGCAAGATCCGCCGCATCCTGGAGGAGCTTTCCCTCACCATCGCGACCCCGGACGATGCGCGCAGCATGCTTCAGACGAAAGGGCGCCAGAACACAGCCTTCTGAAACGATGTGAGAGAGCCGCGCCGAAGAGCCCGCTGCCGTGAGCGCGGCCTATTCCTCGGAACGGCTGGTGGCATCGCGATTGCGCTCGTATCGCCGTTTGAGCGGAAACGGCGGCAGCCAGGACTCGCGACGGACGGTCCAGAGTTCGTAAGTGGGCACCAGTTGATCAGGAGCGTCGAGGGAGCCTAAGTTCACTTCGACTTCGTCTGCGCTGCGTGAGAAGACAGACGAGCCGCAGCGGGGACAGAAGAACCGCCCGGCATAGTCGCGTGTTTCACCGTCGATCGTCACCGCATCCTGAGGGAAGATCGCTGAAGCGTGAAAGAGGGCGCCATGGTGCTTGCGGCAGTCGAGGCAGTGGCAAAGACCGACCCGGTATGGGCGCCCTGACGCCACAAGCCGGACATTGCCGCACAAGCATCCGCCCGTGAACCGGTCCATGCTGCGCCTCCTCCAGGATCAAGCGGGCGGAAGTTATCATAACCGAGAGCATTGTCATGGCACTTGCCCGCCGCTTCCGCCCGGCTTTCCAATCCTTTGCAGGCATGCCTAAGATGGACACCCTAACAGGGAGGAAACAATGAAAACGCGTTATGTTCTCAGCGCTCTGGCCGTCATGGCCATGGCAGGAGCCGCGCAGGCGCAGACTTCGGTCAAGCTGGGCGTCCTGAACGACCGGTCCGGTGTTTACTCCGACCTCACCGGCGAAGGATCGGTGATCGCGGCCCGCATGGCCGCCGAGGATTTCAAGGCGGCCGAGAAGGGCATCAAGGTCGATATCGTGGCGGCAGACCACCAGAACAAGCCGGATATCGGCGCCAGCATCGCCCGGCAATGGTACGACCAGGAGGGCGTCGACGTGATCCTCGACGTTCCAACCTCCTCGGTGGCGCTCGCGGTCAACGGCATCGCTCGTGAGAAGAACAAGATCCTGATCAACTCCGGCGGCGGTACGTCGGATCTGACGGGATCGCAATGCTCGCCCAACACCGTCCACTGGACCTACGACACCTGGGCGCTCGCGAACGGCACCGGCGGCGCCATGGTGAAGCGCGGCGGAGACACATGGTTCTTCGTCACGGCGGACTACGCCTTCGGGCATGCGCTCGAGCGTGACACCTCGGCGCTCGTGACCAAGGCGGGCGGCAAGGTCGTCGGCACGGTTCGGCACCCGTTCCCGGGCCAGGATTTCGCATCGTTCCTGCTGCAGGCGCAATCCTCGGGCGCCAAGGTGATCGGACTGGCCAATGCGGGCGGTGACTTCACCAACACGATGAAGCAGGCGGCCGAGTTCGGCATCGTTCAGGGCGGGCAGAGCCTCGCGGGGCTCCTCGTGTTCATCACGGACGTTCACTCCCTCGGCCTTCAGGTGGCCCAGGGCCTCGTGATGACCGAAGCGTTCTACTGGGATCAGAACGACCAGACCCGCGCTTGGTCGAAGCGCTTCGCCGAGAAGAACGGCGGCAAGATGCCCACCATGGTTCATGCGGGCGTCTATGCCGGCGCGCTTCACTACCTCAAGGCTGTCGAAGCGTTGAAGGGCAAGGACACCGCTCAGGTCATGGCCAAGATGAAGGAGATGCCCACCGACGATCCGCTGTTCGGCAAGGGCATGATCCGTCAGGATGGCCGCAAGGTCCACGACATGTACCTGTTCGAGGTCAAGAAGCCGGCCGAGTCGAAGGGTCCGTGGGATCTCTACAAGCAGCTCGCCACGATCCCGGCCGACCAGGCCTTCCGGCCTCTCAACGAAGGCGGCTGCCCCCTCGTGAAGGGCTGATCGCAAACGGCAACGATAGGGTCGGGTTTGCCCGGCCCTATCTCTTTTGTGGTTCGGCGACGGAGAGAGATAGCCATGGATCTGGACATCAAAGGTTTGCGTGTTCTGGTGACGGCCGGTGCCGCCGGCATCGGGCTGGAAATCGCCAGAAGCTTCGTCCGCGAGGGTGCGAAGGTGCATGTCTGCGATGTGGACGATGCGGCGCTTGCCTCCCTCGTGACGAGCGATCCCGATCTCACGCAATCCCGCGCCGACGTGGCGAACCGGCAGGATGTGAGCCGCCTGTTCAATGAGGCCCTGCAGGGGCTCGGCGGCCTCGATGTGCTCGTCAACAATGCGGGCATTGCCGGTCCGACCGCACGGGTGGACGAGGTCGATCCCGATGATTGGGACCGGACGCTTGCGGTCAACATCACGGGTCAGTTCAACTGCGCGCGGCTCGCCGTCCCGCATCTGCGGGAGAGCAGCAACGCTTCCATCATCAACCTCTCGTCCGCGGCAGGCCGTTTCGGCTTTCCGCTACGCTCCCCCTACTCCGCTGCGAAATGGGCAGCGGTCGGATTCACCAAGACGCTTGCCATGGAGCTCGGCCCGCTCGGGATCCGCGTCAACGCCATCCTGCCGGGCGTGGTGGAAGGGGAGAGGATCCGCCGCGTGATCGGCAGCAAGGCCGAAGCGCGCGGGATCAGCTACGAGGAGATGGAGAACGAGCTCCTCCGGCATGTCTCCCTGCGAACCGCCGTCAAGCCGCAGCAGATCGCCGATCAGATCGTGTTCCTGTGCTCGCCGCGCGGACGAACGATCTCAGGCCAGGCCATCGCCATAGACGGGGACACCCAGTCCCTCGCATGACCGTGACCGGCATGCGTGCCTGAGATGTTCGATTCGTCCAATCTCCTGCTTGCTTTATCCATTGGCCGCCCGAGTATCCTTGTTCATCCTGTGCCATAAGACAGAGAAACGATGGGAGGACCAACGATGCACCGCAGAACGCTTATTCTTGCCGCAGGCGCCGCCGCGCTCATGGCGACCATGTCCGGCGCGCAGGCGCAGCAGACCGTCAAAGTCGGGTTGATCCTGCCGCTGACCGGCCCCTTCACGGCCATCGGGCGCCAGGTCGAAACGGGCGCCAGGCTCTACATGCAGCAGAAGGGCAATACGGTCGCGGGCCACACGATCGAGCTTATCGTCAAGGACGATGGCGGCGTCGCGGACACGACGAAGCGCACGGCCCAGGATCTCATCGTCAACGAGAAGGTGAACGTGCTGGCGGGCTTCGGCCTCACGCCGCTGGCGCTGGCCACCGCGCCGCTCGCGACCCAAGCGAAGGTCCCCATGGTGGTGATGGCGGCGGGAACGGCAACCATCACGGAGGCCTCGCCCTTCATCGCGCGCACAAGCTTCACCCTGCCGCAGGCAACCGAGCCGATGGGCGATTGGGCTGCCAAGAACGGCATCAAGAAAGTCGTGACGCTGGTGTCGGATTACGGGCCGGGCATCGACTCCGAAAAGGCCTTCTCGGGTGTGTTCACCAAGGCGGGCGGCCAGGTCGAGAACCTGCGCGTGCCGCTGGCCAATCCCGACTTCTCGCCCTTCCTGCAGAAGGTGGCCGACGCCAAACCCGACGCGCTCTTCGTGTTCGTGCCCGCAGGCCAGGGCGCGCAGTTCATGAAGCAGTTCGTGGAGCGCGGCTTCGACAAGAGCGGCATCAAGCTGATCGGGCCCGGCGACGTCACGGACGATGAAGTGCTCAACAATATGGGCGATGTGGCGCTGGGCGCCATCACCACGCACCATTACTCGGTCGCGCACGACAGCCCTGAGAACAAGGCGTTCGTGGAAGCCTTCAAGAAGATCAGCAACGGAACGCGTCCCAACTTCATGGGTGTGGGCGGCTATGACGGCATGCACCTGATCTACGAGGGTCTGAAGAAGACCAACGGCCAGGGCGGTCAGGCGCTGATCGACGCCATGAAGGGCATGAGCTGGACCAGCCCGCGCGGCCCGGTCTCCATCGACCCGCAGACGCGCGACATCATCCAGAACATCTATGTGCGCAAGGTGGAGCGTAAGGACGGGGAGCTCTACAACGTGGAGTTCGCCACGATTCCGAACGTCAAGGACCCGGTCAAGGCCGCAAAGGCCAACTGATCACAGTAATAAGCAGAGAAGCGCCGCTGAAGAGCGGCGCTTTTCACATGACGATTCATGGATCTCTGCGGCTTCAGGTGAGCGGCGCATCCACGATGCACACGACGCCGGTGGACGGGAACGCGATCTGGGCTGTGCCATCGAGATCCTGTGAGAGGCTGCGCTCGATCAGCCGCGATCCGAAACCCCGCCGCGACGGCGGCCAGACAACGGGGCCGCCGCTTTCCTCCCACTTGAGATGCAGGCGCGGCCCGGTGTCGCCGGGATGCACGCTCCAGACGATCCTGATCGTCCCCGCCTCGTTGGACAGAGCTCCGTACTTCACCGCATTGGTGGCCAGTTCCTGCAGCGCCATGGCGACCGCCAGGGCCATGCGGGGCGGCACGCGAACCCTTGCGCCTTCGAGGTGCAGGCGATCCTCGCCACGGCTCGAGTAAGGCGCCACGGCCTGCTCGACGATGTCGTACAGGTCCGCGCCCTCCCAGTTCTCGCGGGTGAGAACGTCGTGGGCGCGGGACAGGGCGAACAGGCGGGCTTCCAGCGCCTCCTTGGCCTGCTCGGTCGAGCCCGCATTGCGCAGGGTCTGCGACGCCACCGACTGCACGGTGGCGAGCGTGTTCTTCACCCGGTGGTTCAGCTCGTTGATGAGCAGCTGCTGGTGCTCCTGCGCGATCCGGCGGTCGTGGATGTCGATGGAGACGCCGAACCAGCGCACGACCTCGCCTGTCCTTGGATCGCAGTAGGGCTCCGCCCGCACGAGAAACCAGCGATACTCCCCTGCCTTCGAGCGGATGCGGTGCTCGACCTCGAAGATGCTTTGGTTGCGTATAGCCTCCTCGAAAGCGTGGATCGTGGGCGCCTGATCATCGGGATGAACGAAGTCGGTCGCCACTTGGTCTGCGCTTTCAGGCTTGCTTGTCGAACCCGTGTACTCGAACCATTGACGGTTGAAGAACTCGGTCCTCCCTTCAGCATCGGTGACCCAGACGATCTGCGGCACGGCATCGGCCATGAGCCGCAGGCGCTCCTCGCTCTCCCGCAGACGCTCCTCGGATTCCACCTGCTCGGTGACGTCGCCGTAGAACACCGCCAAACCCTCGCCGACCGGGTAGGCATGCATGGCGATCCAGCTCACCCGTCCGTGGGGCCAGACATAGCGATGTTTCATCTCAACAGGCATCTTGGTCGTCATGGCCTGTCTGAACATATCTCCGAGAGCGGGATCGGCATCGGGGTGGGCTTCCCAATGAGTCTTGCCGATGATCTCCTGCCGGGGCCGCCCCTCGAGGCGCAGGGCTTCCGCATTCATGTCGATGATGCGGAAATCCCGATCCATGAGGGCCAGGCTCTCCCCCATGCCGTCGAGCACGCCGCGCAGGCGTGTCTCGCTCTCGCGCAGGGCGGCCTCCATGGTCACGCGGTCGGTGGTCTCCACCACGATGGCGAGCACGCCCCCGGGCTGCCCGCTCTCATCGATGACGGGAGAGTAATCGAGGTTCATCCAGACCTGCTCAGGAGCCCCGTTCCGGTACAGGGTCAGCTCCTGATCCCGGAACGAGAGGGTGCCGCCTGCCATGCCGACCTGCATGACATGGGCGTTGAACTCGGCGACCTCAGGCCAGCCCTCCAGCACGTTCGAGCCCAGAAGCCGCGGGTGACGTCCCGCGGCGAAGACCGAGTAAGGATCGTTGTAGATCATCACCCCATGCTCGCCCCACAGCAGAACCATGGGGATCGGGGAGCGGAGCATCAGCCCGACGGTGGTCTTCAGGCTCTGGGGCCAGCCGGAGATAGGCCCGATGGGAGTGCCGGCCCAGTCATAGCCGCGGATCAGCGCCCCGGCCTCGCCGCCATCCCGGAGGAAATCGATATTTGGCGGGGTTCTAATGTCCATCGCCCTGCCCCCTCCTCCCGACAGCCTCGGCCCGGACGATGCGCCCGCCCGGCAGGGAACGGTCCAGCAGTACAGCTTGGCTGGATCCGCAAGGGACGATGAACCCCGCTCCCACGGGGATCGGGTTTGGAAGCTCTGGCGTGACGGACACGTCCGGAGCTGTTCGAAAAGGCATGGGATCAGTCTATGGCTTGGAATGGCGACGCTTTGATGTTTTGTAGCGCCTTCCCCGGCCGGGGCAATGGGGCCGGCAGCACCTCCTTGACGCAGGCGCCGGGAGTGCCGCGCTCCGCTGCCGCCTCTACTGCACCTTCACCTGGTGCTTGATCTTCTCGAAGATCGGGCGGCGCAGAACCTTCTTTCGCATCAGGTCGTCGACGGACTTGTAGGGCCGCCCCTTGATGATGGCGCGGCCGAGGGCCCCTGCGCCTTTCAGGGAGTTCAACTGCTCGAAGGAGGCCCGGTTGAGATCGACCAGATCGGCCGCTGGGCTCTCAAGGCCTGTGGGCTCCGTAAGGCTCGCATGCTTGGCGACAGTACCCGTCATGTCGACGTCGGTGGGAGGGGCGGACAGTGTCGGCTCCGGAGCAGCGGAGACCTGCCCGTGGGCAAGCGGCAAGACCTCGGCTGTCGTGGAAGCCGGGACAGAGTCCTGGGGACCCGACGCCGGCAGGTAAGGCGCTTCCGCCCGTGGGCCTGAGGCTCTCATGATCGTCGAAAGATCCGCATCGGCCACCTGCACGCGCTCATCCCGCTGCGGCAGTTCCACGATCTGCGGCTCGCCCGCCAGGATCTGCGGCGGTGCGGCGGTGACCATGCCGCCGGCAGGGGCGCTGGTGCCCCCGGAGAGCCACAGGGCCAGCGATCCGCCAGCCATGAGGCCAGCCACCAGAAGAACCCGCAGCGCCTGAAGCGCTGGATTGTCGTGCCCTTCATGGGGATGGCGGGTTCGTGACAGGTTGCCGATCTGCATGGGGTCCTCGCACCTTTACTCGTGGTGGATGCTCCACTCTTGATGAGCGTGCGTGCGAAAAGCGGAGTTCGTCTTTCCGCATGCAGCGCTAGGGCTAGAGGCGGGATGTGGCAGAGGCGTGGCAATCTGCCGGGATCTTCCCGGATCAACGGCAATTCGGGATAGGTGCGCGAGTTTTCTGCGGGACGATGCCTGCTTCGGCAACGTCATCACCTTTCGCAAATACGCGTGTCACACCTTGCGCACGCGTGCGGGTTTGCCGAAATCGCATTCGAGAGCGGCGCGGTTCCAGTGCCCTGCATTGGCCGCCGCCGCATAGGTGGAGGTCAGAAACTCGAGCAGCATCGCGTCCGGATCGGGCGCCTGGCGCAGGACGTCGTAGCGCAGGATGAACTCACCGAGGCTTGAGTCGAACTCTGCGCCCACTGGTATAGCCGCATCGCGAAACCCCGGCGGTTCGGGATAGGCGTATGAGTAGAAGGCGGCCTGCGGATAGGCATCGCTGCCGGGCCAGAAGCCTGCGCTCGACACCTCATGGGAATAGGCCTCGCGGGTAACCGTATCCGGCAGGCCCGGCACACCACCGGGATGGTGCGGTGCCTCGCGGCCTGAGAAGCGCGTGACGGCGAGATCGAAGCTACCCCAGAAGAAGTGCACCGGCGAGACCTTGCCCAGGAATCCGCTGCGGAAGAGCTTGAACACCCGGTCCGCCTGCATCAGCACGCGCCAGAAACGATGGGCGGCGTCTGAATCGTAGGACGCATGCTGGTGATCTTCCGAGAAACGGATGGGGTTCTGCACCTCGTTCGGCATCTCGTTGATCGAGACCCTGACGCCGATCTCATTCAAAAGGCTGAAGAGATCCGCATGGAACGCCGCGACGCTCTGCGCCCGGAGCGGCAGCATGCGCTCATCGCCGCGGCTGGTGCGCACGAGCAACTGATGAGCGATGAAGTCGAACTCGATCTCCAGGATCTCGCGGCCGATGGGCATGGGCGAGGTGGTCAGGCCTCGTGCGGAGACGTAGAGCGGCACATGCCAGCCGTGATTGAGCCAGGGCGTCAGCGCAAGACGGACCTTGCCGACGATCTGCGTCCAGAGCTGCAGGGTCGCGGCGGTCTCGCGCCATTCAGGATAGGAGAGCTCAGGCCAGCCACCGTCATCCATGAATCACCTCCGGGCGGAGCGGGATTGCGGATGGCCAGTATAGAGGCAGGATCGCAGGCTGGACAGCACAGCCTGCGATCACGTTTTGTCATGCGGCCGGACGCAGGCCCGTCAAGGCGGCAGGAATCTCGATGTCGACTTCGAGGGTCGACACGGAGGCGCCGCGATCCATCTTGATCTGCACCTTGTCCTGCGGCACCGCCAGGTGCTTGGCGATCACGGCCATGATCTCCTCGCGCAGGATCGCCACGAGGTCGGACTCGCCGCCTCCCACGATGGTGCGCTCATGGGCGAGCAGGACCTGAAGGCGCTCGCGGGCCACCGGAGCGGACGTGGTGTTCTTTTTGAAGAAGCTGAAGAGGCTCATGCGGCCCTCCTGGCGAAGAGTTTGCTGAACAGGCCGCGCTGCTTCTGCACCTCGACAAGCGTCTCGCCCTGCAGCTTGCGCACGGCATCGAGATAGGCACGCGCCGGCGCGGAGTTCGGGCTGCCGAGCGTCACCGGAGCGCCGAGGTTGGAAGAGCGCAGCACTTCTGTGCTCTCGGGAATGATCGCCAGAAGCGGGATGGAGAGGATCTCGAGCACGTCCTCGACCTTCAGGATCTCACCGCGCTGTGCGCGGCCCGCGTCGTAGCGGGTGAGCAGCAGGTGCTTCTCCACCTGCTCGCCGTTCTCCGCCTTCAAGGTCTTGGAATCGAGCATACCGATGATGCGGTCGGAGTCGCGGATGGACGACACTTCCGGGTTGGTCACCACCACGGCCACGTCCGCGTGGCGCATGGCGAGCGTTGCGCCGCGCTCGATGCCGGCCGGGCTGTCGCAGATGATCCAGTCGAACTTTTCGCGCAGGCCCTCGATGACGCGGGCCACGCCCTCGTCCGTCAGGTTGTCCTTGTCGCGGGTCTGGGACGCGGGAAGCAGGTGCAGGGTTTCGACGCGCTTGTCGCGGATCAGCGCCTGCTCGATCTTCGCATCGCCCTTGATGACGTTGATCAGATCATACACCACCCGCCGCTCGGCGCCCATGATCAGGTCGAGGTTGCGCAGGCCGACATCGAAGTCGATCATCGCCACCTTCTGTCCCGACTGGGCCAGCGCCGCGCCGAGGGCCGCCGTGGAGGTCGTCTTGCCGACGCCTCCCTTGCCCGATGTCACCACAAGAACTTTCGCCATCCTTGGTCTCCTACCCTTCAGAACTGTTGTTGCGACGGCATCACCAGCAGGTTCCCCGGAAAACCGCAGAACATGTTCGGAGAGCGGAGGCGGATCGAGCTGTCGCGATTTCTTACGCAACGGAATGAAATCTATTCGACGCCCGTTATGGTTACCGGACGGTTAAGATTTCGGTCAGAAAGGGAGATTTTCGGCGGAAAACAAAGGTTTTTGGCGGATTTCGCCGAGTGCCGTTGCGAGATGCGGCGAACTGCAGAGCGAGCTTGGGCTTCTCAATACGGTAACAGCGCCAGCGGATAATCCTCCGCTCGGCAGCTCGGTGCGCCACGACCATTCGGCCAAGTCCTGCCCGGATCGCGATGGGGTTGGAAAAGGCCTCACGCAGACCGTGAGGCCCTGTCGTTCTTACCGTCCGTCGCGTTTCAGGCCGCCTGAATCCGCCCCGCCGGTCTGGGCGCCGCCGGTGCCGATGGCACCAGCGGAGGCAGCGGGGCCGCCGGCCGGGAGGGTTCCGCTCGGCTGCAGCGGCGTGGATAGGCCCGACGGAGCCTTTGGCGGGTGGGCCGACGAGAACCAGTTGTCGTCTGACGGGCTGCCGCCAGCCGCCGGCGAGGATCCGCTGCCTGCGCCATGCAGCAGGGCGTCGTCCGCCTGGGCCGCACCCTGGCCTGTCTGGCCGCCTGTCCGGCCAGCGGTGCCCGAGGTGGCGGAAGCTCCGGCTGCCGATGCTGCGCCGGCTCCGGTATAGGTCCGCACCCCGGAAGCCCCCTGCCCCATGCCGCTGCGGCGCGAGCCTTCGAGGCTGCGGTCGATGACGCCGCTCCTGAGCGGGAACGGCGGCTGCGGACGGCGCGAGGCCGGACGCATGGGCTGGCTCCGCCCGGAACCCATGGAGCCGGACCGATTCATGTTCCACAGCAGGGCTCCGGCACCGACGGCCATCACACCGGCGAGCGCGCCGAACACGGTGCCGGTGGGCAGGCCGTAGCGGCTCGGCATCATCGCCTGCGGCATGTGCCAGCGGCTGGCTTCATAGGATGCAATGCGCTCGCGCTCATAGTCCCGCTGCAGGCTCTTGAGCTCGCTGGGCGAGAAGATGCCCCGGGCGACGATCATCACGCCGTTCTCCTCCAGGGTGAAGGCATGCCTGATGGAGCCGGTCAGGTCCTTGAAATCCACGGCCCAATCGTGGCTGTCCTTGTCCGGTCGGGCGGACAGCTCGTCGACCTGGCGCAGGATCTCGTCCTGCTTGCGCTCGAGATCGGCCACATAGCTGGCTGTGCGCTCATGGTGGGACAGGGCGGGATAGAGCACGTTCTGCTGTGCTGCGATGTGCCGCTCCAGCTCGTCCTGCAGATCGTCGAAAAGCTCGGAGCGGCTGTTCGGGCCGGTGCCGGTGGCCCGCAGCACCTCGCGGCAGAGCTCCTCGATATTCGCGTGATCGTTCGTCACCATCTGCCATAGGTCCATGGAAGCCTCCTTCAGAGCCTTTGCCTGATGCATGAACGGCTTGGGTGGACGGCTGTTCCGACCAGGGCGCTCCTTTGGGCGAAGTCGCCATGAAGGAACTGCCCGCCTGCAATCCGTTACTGACAAGGCTCCGCCGGAATTGCTATGAAAAGGCTCAGGCCGGACCCGCCCCTGTCGAGGTGTGATGTCGTGATCCGGTAACGCTGAGGAGCACGGGAAACGGATGAACGCACAAGCACAGCAGCATGCCCTTCGCGCTGTCCCGGCGGGGTTACCCACCTATGAGGATGTGCTGGCAGCGGCACAGCGCATCGAGGGCCTGGCCCATCGCACCCCGGTTCTCACCTCCCGCACCGCCGACGAGCGCACATGCGGCAGGCTGTTCTTCAAGGCGGAGAACTTTCAGCGCGGGGGCTCCTTCAAGTTCCGCGGCGCCTACAATGCGATCGCGCAGCTGTCGCCGGAGGCGAAGAAGCGCGGCGTGGTGGCCTTCTCGTCCGGCAACCATGCCCAAGCCATCGCCTATGCCGGGCAGCTCCAGGGCGTACCCACCGTCATCATCATGCCGCAGGACGCGCCCGCCATGAAGGTGGCGGCCACGAAGAGCTATGGCGGCGAAGTGGTCATGTACGACCGCTACACGGAAGACCGCGAAGCCATCGGGCGCCGGCTCTCGGAGGAGCGCGGCCTCACCCTCATCCCGCCCTACGATCATGAGGACGTGATCGCCGGCCAGGGCACGGCCGCCAAGGAGCTGTTCGAGGAGGTCGGCCCTCTCGACATGCTCTTCGTCTGCACCGGAGGCGGCGGTCTGCTCGCGGGCTCCGCGCTCGCCACGAGGGCGCTCTCGCCGGATTGCCGCATCTATGGGGTCGAGCCGGAGGCGGGCAACGACGCGCAGCAGTCGTTCCGCTCAGGCTCCATCGTGAAGATCCCGGTCCCCACCACCATCGCCGACGGGGCGCAGACCACCTATGTGGGAGCCAAGACCTTCCCGCTCATGCGCGCGCTCGTCGACGACATTCTCACCGTGTCCGACGCGCAGCTCGTCGACACCATGCGTTTCTTCATCGAGCGCATGAAGATCGTCGTGGAGCCCACGGGCTGCCTCTCGGCGGCCGCGGCCTTGAACGATCTGGTGTCCTGCAAGGACAAGCGCGTCGGCATCATCATCAGCGGCGGCAATGTGGACCCACGGGCGCTGGCAGGTTTCCTGGCGGGGTAGCTTTCTCACCATCGCCCTGCCGGTGTCATTCCCGGCCGGAGCGCAGCGGAGGGGAAGGGAATCCACCCGCACACTCGGCGCTATGGATCCCCTTCCCGGCCTGCGGCCGCCGGGGATGACACAACCCTCGTCATCCCCGGGCTTGTCCCGGGGATCCACGTCTTTGACGGCGTAAGACGTGGATGGCCGCAACAAGTGCGGCCATGACGAGGAGAATGACATTTACCGTCCTGCACGCACCACCACCGCCATGCCGTCGTGATCGCCGGTGGTAAGTTTCGGATCGTCGATGAGCGCATTGCCGAGACTGACGAAGCCGCTCACCTTGAAATCGGTCAGGCGATCGAGCCTCTGCGTGAAGTCGTCCCGCGCCCGGTTGAACGAGCCGTATTGGTGCGGAGGGTCGCGGAACGGGTCGACCTCTTCGCGGCTGAAGGCGCCCGTGAACAGATAGCCTTTCTCGAACACATGCGGCCCGAAGATGCGGCCGTGGTTGTTGCTCATCTCGAAGATGTCGTTGGAGAAAGCGTCATCCCTGCCCTGCGGCAGCTGGCGATGGAACTGTCCGCCGATAAAGCCCTGATAGCCGGCCGAATGTCCGAAGCGCACGGGATACCCTGCACGAGCGGCGGCGGCGAGAAGGCGCGCCTTGGCATCCTCCGCGCTTGAGGCACCCTCGTCGATGACGATGACGTTGATGGGCTCGCGCAGGTTCTTGCCGCGATAGACTTCGCCGAGCCAGTCGGACGGAACACCCTTGGCCGTCAGCATCCATTTGCCGATGGCGGGCAGCCCCTCGGGTGTTGCCGCATCCACGCCCTGCTGCGCCTGGGTCCATGGCGCCGTCAGCAGGGTGCCAAGGATGAGAAAGCACAGACGAAGCCAGGTCATTCGCCTCTCCTGAAGCCTGCTTCAGGAGAGCACGATCAGGCTCCGTTGACCATGGCCTTCAGGCCGAGGCCTTCACGACCAGAACCGCGTAACGATGCTGCGTCGCGCGCTCAAGGCCTTTGAGCAGCGGAAGGTTCTTGGCCTGCTCCCGGTGGATCGGCTTGAGATCCCGGTCGATGACGGTCTGCGCGAAACCGGCCTCGCGCAGCAGGGCCGCCACTTCCTTCGCCTGCGCGCCCTTCGAGAAGTAGACCCGCTTCAGTATGCGCTCATGGGTCTCGCGCATGGCATTCGGGGCATGCGGAGCGCCAGCGAGTCCCGGCACCAGCTTCTCGACGAGCCGGATCATGCGCTTGACCAAGCTATCCGACACGAAGTCGCCGTCGACGATGAGGAGCCGGCCGCCCGGCTTCAGGAGGGAGTGCCATTCCCGGAACGCCGCCTTCGGATCGACCAGCGTCCACACCAGATGCCGCGTGACGAGCACGTCGTAGCTCCCCGGTTGCTCAAGCGTCCTCTCGGCGTCACCGATAACGAAACGGATATCCGCGCCGCGCCGCGCCGCCTTCGCACGCGCCTGGTTCAGCATCGCTTCCGACCAGTCGAGGCCGGTGACGTTGAAGCCGAGGCCGTGCAGCAGATGGGAGATCACGCCTGTGCCGCTGGCGAGATCGAGCGCCCGGCGCCCCGCGCCTTCGCCGAGATGGCGCAGGAACAGGTCGCGCCACGCCTGCCGCTCACCTTCCGAGAAGATCTCGTGCCCCACCTGCTCGTCGAAGGTGGCCGCGCGCGCCGACCAGTAGTCGCGGATCTCGTCCCGGAGCGTGTAGTTCGCATTCATGAGAAACTCGTGGTGAAGATGAATTCCGGCGCTCCTCTAGAAGCAAACCATGGCGTCGTCAAACTGGAACGATTGTAAACTGCAGAATAGAACTGTTTTAAACTGCGGCATTACTGTTTTTAATTAAAGTAATTCTAAAAGATATTGCTTGCATGACTATGGGATCGAACCTAGGAGAGGCCCGCTTTCCCAACCGCTGCGAGACGCATGATGCAACTCTCCAAACTGGTATTCGGTGCCGCCCTGGCGCTCGTCGGGTTCCTGCCCGCTCCCTCCCATGCCGCCGACAAGATCACCGTGACGGACATCACCGGCCGCAAGGTCGAGGTGAAGGCGCCCGTCGAGAAGGTGATCCTCGGCGAAGGCCGGCAAATGTACTTCGTCGCCACCCTCGACACGGATGAGCCGTTCAAGCGCGTGGTCGGCTGGCGCGACGATCTGCAGAAGGCGGATCTCGACGGCTACAAGGACTATCTCGCCAAGTATCCGCAGATCGAGAAGATCCCGACCTTCGGTGGCTTCAAGGAAGGCACCTTCGACGTGGAGCAGGCCGTTGCGCTGAAGCCCGACGTGATCCTTCTCAACATCGAGGCGAAGACCGCCACGGACGACGCCAAGCTCATCGAGAAGCTCGCCAAGATCGACATCCCGGTGGTGTTCGTCGACTTCCGCGAAAAGCCGTTCGAGAACACCGACCCGAGCATGCGCCTCATCGGCAAGCTGTTCGGCAAGGAAGCGCGCGCCGAAGAGTTCATCGCGTTTCGCAAGCAGCAGATCGATCTCGTGACCGAGCGCCTCGCTAAGGCCAATCCGGCGAAGCCCCTGGTGATGGTGGAGCGTGCCGGCGGCTATTCGGACGATTGCTGCATGTCCTTCGGCAACGAGAACTTCGGCAAGTTCGTGGAAGTGGCGGGCGGCCAGAACATGGCTGCCAAGATCATCCCCGGCACCTTCGGCGTCGTGAACCCCGAGCAGATCATTGCGGCCAATCCCGACCACGTGATCGTCACCGGCTCGAACTGGGAACTCTACGTGCCCGGCGGCGCCTGGGTCGGCGTCGGCTCCGGCGCGGACAAGGCGAAGGCCAGGACCAAGCTCGCCGGCCTGATGAAGCGCCCCGCCTATACCGGCGTGAAGGCCGTGAAGGACAATCACGTCCACGCGATCTGGCATCAGTTCTACAACAGCCCGTATCAGTTCGTCGCCATCCAGGCGATGGCCAAGTGGCTGCATCCGGACCTGTTCAAGGACGTGGACCCCGACGCCACCATGAAGACGCTCTACGAGCGCTTTCTGCCCGTGCCCTACAAGACCGGCTACTGGGTCTCTCTCTCCGACAAGGAATAAGGCTCTTGGCCCACTCCCCTGCCATTGCCATGGTCAAAGGACGCGGTGCCTACCGCGTCCTCGTGCAGCGCAAGAAGCTCGTGCTTCTTGCGCTTGCCGTCGTTCTCGTTCTCTCCGTCATTGCCGATCTGGGCTTGGGCCCCGCGCGCTACTCGATGCACGAGGTCGTGCTGGCGCTGATGGGATCGCCGGAAGTCTCGGAGCAGATCAGTGTCGTGATCTGGGACATCCGCATGCCGGTGGCGCTGATGGCGGTGGTGGTCGGCGCTGCGCTGTCCGCGGCCGGCGCGCAGATGCAGACCATCCTCAACAATCCGCTCGCCAGCCCCTTTACGCTGGGCATCTCGGCGGCAGCGAGCTTCGGCGCCTCGGTGGCCCTCGTGTTCGGGGTCAGCTTCCTGCCCTGGGCCATCGACTACATCGTGTCGATCAACGCGCTGATCATGGCCATGCTCGCTGCCCTGTTCATCCACTTCATGAGCCAGCGGCGCGGCGTGACCGTCGAGACCATCGTGCTCCTCGGCATCACCCTCGTGTTCACCTTCAACGCGCTGCTCGCGTTGGTGCAGTATCTCGCATCGGAACAGGCGCTGTCGGCCGTGGTGTTCTGGACCATGGGCAGCCTCACCCGCGCCACATGGCCGAAGCTTGCCATCACCACGGCGGTGGTTGCGATCTCGCTTCCGCTGTTCATGCGCCGCGCCTGGGCGCTCACCGCGCTGCGTCTCGGCGACGACAAGGCGGCGAGCTTCGGCGTCAACGTGCGCTGGGTCAGGCTCGAGACCATGATGGTCATCAGCCTGCTTGCCGCCGTGCCCGTGGCGTTCGTCGGCACCATCGGGTTCATTGGGCTCGTCGGCCCGCACATCGCCCGCATGCTGGTGGGCGAGGATCAGCGCTACTTCCTGCCGGCCTCCGTTCTGTCGGGTGCCGCGATCCTGTCGCTCACCTCCGTCATCAGCAAGTCCATCGTGCCCGGCACCATCTTTCCCATCGGCATCATCACGGCGCTCGTGGGCGTGCCGTTCCTGTTCAGCCTGATCATGTCCACCCGGAGGCGCGCATGGTAGCGACCCTGCAACTGACCGAAGTCGGCGTCCGCTACGGCAAGCAGGAGGTCCTCTCCGGCGTGACCACGCCGGTGCTGAAGGGCGGCGAGGTCACGGCCGTGATCGGCCCGAACGCCGCCGGCAAGTCGAGCCTGTTCCGGCGCATCGCCGGCCTGCTCGACGGGCCGGGCGACATCCGCATCGACGACGCCGCCTTGAGACCCGGTCCAAGCCCTGTCTGCTACATGCCGCAGGACACCTCGGTGAACACGGTTCTGACCGTCTATGAAGCCGTGCTGCTCGCCCGCAAGCAGGGCACGCCGCGCAAGGTGACCGACGAGGATCTCCAGGAGGTCGACCGCGTGCTGTTCAGCCTGCGGATCGAACCGATTGCGTTCAAAGGCCTGAACGAGCTCAGCGGCGGGCAGCGCCAGTTGGTGTCGCTCGCCCAGGTCCTCGTGCGCGAGCCGAAGATCCTCCTGCTCGACGAGCCGACGAGCGCCCTCGATCTCCACCGGCAGGTGGAGGTGCTGGCGCTCATTCGCTCGCTTGCACGGGAGCGGGAGATCTGCGTGGTGCTCGCCATCCACGATCTCAACCAGGTTCTGCGCGTCGCCGACCGGGTGATGGTGATCGATGCCGGCACCATGGTGAGTTGCGGCCCGGTGGAGACGGTGATCACCCCGACCCTCCTGCAGACCATCTATCGGGTGGATGGACGGATCGAGCGCTGCTCGCGCCTGTGCCCGCACGTGATCATCGACGGGCCGCTCGAGCCTGCATGAGGTGCGGCGTCGCCGGCTTAATCGGCCGGTCACCGCCTTCAACCCGGCAGTCGGGCACTGGATAGCCTCGCACCAGCCCGCCTGCCTATAACGGGATCCTCTCGAATCATGGAATCCCGCGCATGAGCCTCGGACTGCCCGAACGTCGATCGGACGCACGCTTCGCCACCATGCTGGAAGGGTGGATCCGAGATACGGAGAGCAAGGCATGCATCGAATGTTCCGTGTGGGACCTGTCGCAGTCGGGCGTCCGGCTGGTGATTTCCGGCTCCGCGGACGTTCCTTTGGAGTTCGAGCTCGAGATCCCCGATGCGGGTGCGACAGCCATGACGCGACTGGTGTGGACGGACGGAACTCACTACGGCGCCCGCTTTACCAGTTAAGCAGCAGATCCGATCAACGCTCTCTTCACCCCTTGCTGCCATGCTGTCCGGCATGACCTACTCCCGCGATACCGAAGCCATCTCCGAACTCACCGGCCAGCCCGTCAGCACCTGGTCCGAGGAGTGGCGGATCGAAACCGAGGCCCGCACCCTCCTGAAGATGTCCAAGGAGCAAAGGGACGCCTTCTTCAACGGCAGGAAAGATGCCGACGGCCGGACGGTCGACCGTGGGGTGATCGGCATCCGCGGAGTGAAGGCGGCCGAGGAGATCCGCGCGACCATGGAGCGCCTGCAGGCCGTCCGCAGCGCCTCCAAGTAACGGACCAAGTTCCTAAGAATAAAAACGACAAAGGGCCGCGCCCAGCCTTGTTGTTTGACTGTGTTCGCGACCCTTGTGACCGTATTTTGCCCCTACGGTTAACTTGGAATAAACCATCCGATCTGGCCGATCAAGGTCAAATAGTTCGCAAATAAACAATCCTTTGCGTCAGAATAGCGCGCTTATTCTCTTGACATGCTCAGTTGACGCCATGTTTTGTCACAATTTAGCCCGATTACTCTACGAATAGAGAGGTTCACGACCCTCATTTTGCCCCTACGGGTCGGACCTTGAAGCGCCCCCTCCATGAGCGGGCGCTTCCTTTTTGTGGTCTGCCTCTGATTCGGAATCTCGGAACAGCGGGTCACGAAGCGCCTTGCGGCGCGAAGAAGCAGATGATGGCCCTGGTCGTCGGCTCCTCGCAGAGGTGGAACTTGGCGTCCGGCGACATCTTGGCGTGCTCGCGCCGGACAAGGCGCCCATCCCAGAGCCGCCAGCCCTCGGAAGTCTCCGTCACTGTCTCACCCCGGGCTTCTACCAGTTCGCGGCAATCGTGCTCGTCACAGCACCAAGCCGGGTACCAGTCATGGGCGTATGATGTCCCGCCAAGAACGCAAGCCAGTGCAACGATAACCAGAGCCTTCACTGGCGCCATTCAGGACAAGCCTTTCCCGAGGATCTGACCTCGACCGACGAGCTTGTCCTTCATCTTGGAGCGGGCCTCATGGCACGTCCAGCCCTGCGCCGACGGCAGGACCTCCTCGCACGGGAGCCTCGGCCCCAAAAACGGAAGCCGTTTTGGTCCGAGGCCCCTTCCTTAGGGGGCACACCGTTTCCTACGGAAAACCGGGTCCGCTTTTCCGGACGATGCGCGAAGGCTTATTCCTGCGTCTTGAGGTAGGGCTCGACCTTGCCCTTGAGCTTGATGGTCATGGGGTTGCCGAAGCGGTCCTTGGCATTCCCGGCCGTGACCCGGACCCAGCCCTCGCTGACGCAATACTCGTCCACATTGGTCTTCTCGGCCCCGTTGAAGCGGATGCCGATCCCCTTCGCCAGCAGCTCCTCGTCGTAGTAGGGGCTGTCCGGGTTCGAAGCCAGGCGGTCGGGAAGCGTAGCGGTCATATGCGGGTCTCTCCATGGGGATCGTTCAGGGGCGGCAACCTACCGTCTCAGAGGCGGAAAGCCAATTCCGGCTGGAGCATCGTGCGGACCCAACGATGCTCTCGATCAAGGAAGGAGCATCGGGGATCCCAAAAGCGCAGATCCACTTTTGGGTCCGATGGTCACGCCGACGTGACAAGCCCGCCGCAATGTCCTACTTTCGTTGTACGCCCCTACGGCAGGACGATAATCCGCACCCAAGCGGAAACGATCAGGGAGAGAAAGACTTGTCGGCAGCGACAGACGGAATCCACACCGATTTTTCCGATGGCATGAGCTATGGAGACTATCTCCGGCTCGACACCCTCCTCTCCGCCCAATCGCCCCTCACGGCCGAACATGACGAGCTTCTCTTCATCACCATCCACCAGGTGATGGAGCTGTGGCTCAAGCTCCTGAACCGGGAGCTCGACACGGCGCTGGCCCACATCCGGGCCGACGAGCTCCAGCCGGCCTTCAAGTGCACGGCCCGGATCAACCGGATCCAGGAGCAGCTCATCCAGGCCTGGACGGTACTCTCCACCATGACGCCGTCGGACTATCTCAGCTTCCGGCCGGCGCTGGGCAAATCCTCCGGCTTCCAGTCCTGGCAGTACCGGCTCGTCGAGTTCAAGCTCGGGGCGAAGGACGCGGTGAAGATGGCGCCGCACCGGCACCGGAGCGACCTCGCCGAGCAGCTCGACGCCGCCTACCAGGCCCCGAGCCTCTACGACGAGGCCTTACGCCTGCTGGCCCGGCGTGGCTATGCCGTTCCCGCGGAGGTACTCGACCGCGACGTGACCCAACCCTACACGGCGCATCCCGGCGTCGAGGCGATCTGGGAGGAGATCTACCGCCACGCGGGCGAGCACTTCGATCTCTACGAACTCGCCGAGGAGTTGGTCGATCTCGAGGACGCGTTCCAGCAATGGCGCTTCCGGCACATGAAGACCGTCGAGCGCATCATCGGCATGCGCAGCGGCACCGGCGGCAGCAGCGGCGTCGGCTACCTGCGCAAGGCGCTGGAAAAATACTTCTTCCCTGAACTCTGGTCCGTACGCGGCAAGCTCTAATCAGGTTGAGAGCATCATGCTTGATCTTCGTCCCCAGTTCTCCCGCTTCCTCGGCACCGAACCCGATCGCCTGCATTTCGCAGCCCACAGCCATCACCCCTGGCCCGACGTGACGCGCGACGCGCAATTGCAGGCCTGGGACGATGCCGCCCGCCTCATGGACGACAAGTGGGAGCACATTCTCGGACCGGTACTCGACGAGTTCCGCGGCCATGTAGCCGGCCATCTAAACCTGCCGGACCGGCACACCATCGCGGTGGCGCCGAACACGCACGAGCTTCTGAAGCGCATTCTCTCGTGTTTCCCTGCCGACCGGCCGATCCGCATTCTCACCTCCGACGGCGAGTTCCATTCCTTCACGCGCCAGATCGCGCGCCTCGAGGAGGAGCGCCTCGTGGACGTGACGCGCGTTCCGGCGGAGCCCTTCGCGACCTTCGAGGATCGCTTCCACGCTGCCGCAAAGTCCGGCTACGATCTCGTGTTCGTCAGCCAGGTGTTCTTCAATTCCGGCTTCGCCCTGGACGGGCGCCATCTGGCGGAGTGCGACCGCGACGGCGCCATGATCGTGATCGACGGCTATCACGGCTTTATGGCGCGGCCGACGGATCTCGGCAGCATCGCGGATCGCGTGTTCTACATGGCCGGCGGCTACAAATACGCCATGGCGGGCGAAGGCGCATGCTTCATGCACTGCCCGCCGGGCTGGGGCGTTCGCCCGCGCGATACGGGCTGGTATGCCGCCTTCGGCAATCTCACGAACGCGCAGAGCGGACAGGTGGGCTACAGCGAGGACGGCTGGCGCTTCATGGGCGCCACCTTCGATCCGTCGGGACTCTACCGCTTCAACGCGGTCATGCGCTGGCTCGCGGACGAGGGCATCACGCCCGGCATCATCCACGCCCATGCCAAGGCGCTGCAGCAGCATTTCCTGCGCCGGGTCAGCAGTTCGGCCCTGTTCGAAGATGCGGCCCTCGTGGTGCCGGCGGACGAAACACGGCGCGGCAACTTCCTCACCTTCCAGACGCCTGCCGCGCAGGCCATCCACAACGACCTGAAGGAGTTGCGCGTGGTGACCGACGTGCGCGGCCAGCGCCTGCGCCTCGGCTTCGGCATCTACCAGACCGAAGACGAAGTGGACGACCTCGTGCGGCGCATCGACGAGGCGGGCGCGCTCGAGTCTTTGCCTGTCGGCACCTCATCGGCTGCGTGAAGCCTACAGCCCCACCATCTTCATGGCCGGCTCCGGATAGCGCGTCCCGGCGGCGGCGCCCGGCGGGATAATGCGGTCGATACGTGCGAGATCCTCGTCCGTGAGCGTCACGTCGAGCGCACCCGCATTCTCCTCCAGATAGCGGCGGCGCTTGGTGCCGGGGATCGGCACGATGTCGTCGCCCTGCGCCAGCACCCAGGCGAGCGCGAGCTGCGAAGGCGCGCAGCCCTTCTCGCGGGCCATGGTTTCGATCTCGCCCACGAGGTCGAGGTTCTTCTGGAAATTTTCTCCCTGGAAGCGCGGCGAGTTGCGGCGGAAATCATCCTCCGCGAGATCGTCCACGCTCTTGATCTGCCCGGTGAGAAAGCCGCGGCCGAGGGGCGAATAGGGCACGAAGCCGATGCCGAGTTCGCGCACCGTGGGCAGGATCTCGTCCTCGGGATCGCGGCTCCACAGCGAGTATTCGGTCTGCAACGCCGCAATCGGATGAACCGCGTGGGCGCGGCGGATGGTCTGGGGGCCGGCCTCCGAGAGGCCGATGTAGCGCACCTTCCCCTCGCGCACGAGATCCGCCATGGCGCCCACCGTGTCCTCGATCGGCGTCTCGGGGTCGACGCGGTGCTGGTAGTAGAGATCGATCACATCGACTTTGAGCCGCTTCAGGCTCGCCTCGCAGGCCTGGCGCACGTAGTCGGGCTTGCCGCTGATACCGAGCCGCTCGCCGTTGGGGCCGCGCACGTTGCCGAACTTGGTGGCGAGCACGACCTTGTCGCGCCGGTCCGCGATGGCGCGGCCGACGAGCTCCTCGTTGCGGCCGACGCCGTACATGTCGGCGGTGTCGAGGAAGGTCACGCCGAGTTCGATGGCGCGATGGATGGTGGCGATGGACTCCGCCTCGTCGCCGTTGCCGTAGAACTCCGACATGCCCATGCAGCCGAGACCGAGGGCGGACACCTGCAATTCGCCAAGCCGACGCTGCTGCATGAGAGATCTCCAGATTGGACGATGAGGATGCCGCCGCGGCCATGGCGGCGGATGGAGCATCAACTGGATTCGCTCCACCGAGTTTCAAGGGCGGCGAGCGTCAGGGACCTGTTGGGGCGGACCGATTGAAGAGAAGCGCGCCCGGATGATCGCGCATCGCTTCTTCCGTGCAAGCCTCTGGTCCCAAAGCGTCGCCGAGGATTGGATAGCGTTGCGCCAATTCATTGAGACTCACGTTCTCGGCAATGCGGGGATGGGCAACGCAGACGGCGCCGTCCTTGCCCCACGCGGCCTCGAACGGCAGCGGATCGACACGATCCGGCTTCTGGATGCCGAAACGGTCGTAGACATCGACAAGCGTGCCGTCGTGCGTTGCAGGACGGTTGTCGCCGCCGTAATCGGCACGCATCATGTGGACGCAGGCGGCATGCAGATCCTGCATCGGCACATCCGCCCGGTCATCCCAGGGACGGTAGCCCATGAGGATGCACTTTCCCTCCGCGCCGCTGGTGCAGGTGAAGTCGACGCCTGTCTCCTTCTGAAGGGGCAGACCCAGTTGCCGGCCGCGTGCATCGGCCATGCATGCGTTCTGGAAAGTCCGCCCGACAGGATCCTCGACGAGAAACCGGTAGAGCACGACGGGGCCGCCAGGCACCTCGTCGTCCGTCTCAACGGCATCGATCAGGACATGGATCGTCTTCTCGCCGCTCTGCGTGACGATGCGGGCTCCGGCCAATGCCTCCCGCTCCAGCACCCGTCCCTCATCGAGGCGCAATCTGAACTCGCCCCTGTCCGCTTCCAGGCGGCCATTCAGGGCCTGCCCTTCTGAGGAAGAGGCCAGGAGCAGAACGGTGCTGAGGGCAATCGGCAAAGGCGCATGCATGGCACGTCACTCTCCGGCGGATGTCAGGAGAACCCTCGCAGGGGAGCAACGAGGGTTCTCTAGCTCGGGCTTACTTGAGCGTGACGCGAGCACCATCCTTCAGGATGACGCCCGTGGCGTGCACGCCTTGGCCGGCAACGGCGCCCTCACGGGCAGCACCGTTGAGATTACGGCCGTTGAGGTTGCGTCCGTTCAGCAGGATGCCGTTCAGGTTACGGCCGTTCTCCGAGATGCCGTTGAGGTTGCGGCCGTTGAACGACAGACCGGGCTTCCGGGCATTGGCCTCCGAAGTGACGACAAGACCTGCCAACAAGGCGGCGGTCAGGATGGGCAGAGACTTCATCATTGTGTTCACCTAGAGCCCCTTTGATTGCACATGTCCTTGTCGGCTCTTATTTTGAAACTTTATATCGATAAGTGGCGTACCAAGCTCAATGAACCTTGGGTTGAAAACTTTCCTCACAGGAAGGCTCTATGTCCTAGCGCACATGCGCAGGGGTGAGGCCGCAGGGGTCTTAACCGCTGCTGCGACCGTGCTATGCTTGAGAGATGCTCCTGCCACCCGTCACAATCCGCCGGCTCGGTCCAACAGACGTTCCGGTTCTTCGCCGGCTGAACGTCCTGTTCGGACAGGCCTTCGCGGACCTCGAGAGCTATACGGGCCATCAGCCCGAGGACGCCTACCTGGAGGGTTTGCTCGCGAAGGAGCACATCTTCGCCGTGGTGGCGCTGGCAGGCGAAGAGGTTTTAGGTGGGCTCGTGGCCTATGAGCTCGACAAGTTCGAGCAGGCGCGGCGCGAGGTGTACATCTATGACCTTGCCGTCCATGCGGAGCATCGGCGGCAGGGCATCGCGACCGCGCTCATCGAGCATCTGCGCGGGATCGCTATGGAGCGTGGCGCCTGGGTGATCTATGTGCAGGCGGATTACGGCGACGACCCGGCCATCGCGCTCTACGAGAAACTCGGGACTCGTGAGGACGTGCTGCACTTCGACATCGCGACGGCGCCGGCATCCCGCTGATCTGGAACAACCGGCGCAGGCGTCAGGCCGCCTGTCCGGCGCACCAGCCCGAGGACCAGGCCCACTGGAAATTGTAGCCGCCGAGCCAGCCGGTCACGTCCACGACTTCGCCGATGAAATAGAGGCCCGGCACCGCCTTGGCTTCCATGGTGCGGGAATCGAGCTCGCGGGTGTCGACGCCGCCGAGGGTCACCTCGGCGGTGCGGTAGCCCTCCGAGCCCGCCGGCTTGAAGCGCCAGCGGTTGACCGCCTCCTCGACAGCCCGCAGGCGCTTGTCGGAATAATCCGCCAGGTTGGCCGGGCCCTTCTCGGTCTCGGCAATGAGCTGCGCCAGGCGTTTGGGCAGGAATGTCGAGAGAGCCGTCTGCAGCGCCTGCCGGCCGTTCTGCACCCGCGCCGCGCGCAGTTCCTCGAACAGGTCGACGCCCGGCAGCATGGACAGGGTGATCTCGTCGCCCTCGCGCCAATACGAGGAGATCTGCAGGATGGAGGGGCCGCTCAAGCCGCGATGGGTGAAGAGCAGCGCCTCGGCAAACCGGGTCTTGCCGCAGCCTGCCACCGCATCGACGGCGACGCCCGCAAGCGGCGTGAGCCGCTCCAGCATCGAGGGCTCCAGGGTCAGCGGCACGAGGGCGGGGCGCGTCTCGACGATCTTCAATCCGAACTGCTGCGCGAGATCGTAGCCCAAGCCGGTGGCGCCCATCTTCGGAATGGATTTGCCGCCGCTCGCCACCACAAGCGAGCGGCACTGCACCGCCCCTTGCGAGAGCCTGAGCGAAAAGCCGTCAGGGGTTTTCTCGACGGATTCCACGGAGGTCGCGAGCCGAAGCTCCGCGTTGGCCTGCCGCATCTCGTTCAGCAGCAGATCGACGATCTGCTTCGACGAGCCGTCGCAGAAGAGCTGTCCCAGGGTCTTCTCGTGATAGGCGATGCCGTAGCGCTCCACGAGGGCGATGAAGTCGCGCTGCGTATAGCGGCGCAAGGCCGAAATGGCGAAGCTCGGGTTCTGCGAGATGAAATTGGCAGGGCCGGCGTTGAGATTGGTGAAGTTGCAGCGCCCGCCGCCGGAGATGCGGATCTTCTCGCCGGGCTTGGCCGCATGGTCGACGACCAGCACGGACCGCCCGCGCTTGCCGGCCTCCGCCGCGCACATCATCCCGGCGGCGCCTGCGCCGATCACCACAACGTCGAACTGATCCAAGTGAAGGTTTCCTGAGAGCCCGGAGGACTGCAACGAGACGGTTCGGCCGATGGCTTTCGGCCTCACGATGGGCCGTAGGTATTCAGGTTGAGAGGTCGATGCAAGCGGCTCACGATTGCGCCAGCGCGGGAAGCATGCCAACGCTCCTGCGTTAGGCTCTCACGCTATCCTCTCCCTCCGGTCATCCCGCCTCATGCCGCATCTTGCCGAACACGGCGCCCTGTTCGCCGCAGCCTTCCTCTCGGCCACGATATTTCCGTTCCAGTCGGAGGCCGTGCTGTTCGCGATGCTCGTGGCCGACCATTACACCTGGTGGGTGCTCATTCTCATCGCGAGCGCGGGCAACATTCTCGGCTCGGTCGTGAACTGGTTTCTGGGCCACTTCTTGGCCGACTTCGAGGATCGGCGCTGGTTTCCGGTCAAGCGCAGCCAGATGGCCAAGGCGGAGGCCTGGTATCACAAATATGGCCAGTGGACCCTGCTGCTGAGCTGGGTGCCGATCATCGGCGATCCGCTCACCATCGTGGCGGGGCTGCTGCGGGAGCCTCTGCGGATCTTCATTCCGCTCGTGGCGCTCGCCAAGACCGGCCGGTATCTCGCCGTCGGGGCCCTGAGCCTGGGCTGGATCTAAGGCCCCTGCAGGCTCGACCAGATCTCTTCCAGATGCCGGGGCCCGAGCACCGCGCCGGAATTGGCACGGATCACGGCCTCCATGCCGGCCGGGGCCTCGTTGTTCATGGCCCAGTGCACCGCCTCCCGCAGGGTGGTGAACTCCCTCACATCGCTGGGATGGCCTTGGCCGGCTGTGCCGATGGGCTCATATTGCAGATGGGCTGGGGCATCCAGGTCGTCTTTGCTCAGCATGGTACGATCCTACCTTGAGAAGCGCTCAGGCAGGACAACGCACCTCAAGCTTCAGGCGTTTCAGCCCGGTGCTCCTCACGGGCCTCCTCCCAGACCTCCCAGGCTGCATCGGCATTGACCGCCGCGATGCCGAGACCGACGATCAGGTCAGGCCAAGCCGAGAGCGTGGCCGCCGTCACCAGCCCTGCGGCGACGATCGCCACATTGGCGAAGGCGTCGTTGCGGGCGGACAGGAACGCCGCCTTGGTGAGGCTGCCGCCGTGGTGGCGGTAGCGGGCGAGCAGAAGCGCGCAGGCGAGATTGACCGCAAGAGCCCCTGCCCCGGCGAGCGACAGGATCACCGGCTCAGGCGGGACCGGAGCCCAGAACTTCTCCCAGGCCATCCACAAGGTGGCGAGGCCCGGCACGAGGATGACGGCGGAGAGCAGCATCCCCACCCGGGCCCGCATCCTCAAGGTGAAGCCCAAGGCCAGGAGGATGAGGAGGTTGATGGAGGCATCCTCCAGAAAGTCGATGCTGTCGGCAAAGAGCGACACCGACCCGATGGCGAGAGCCACCGCGAACTCGATGCCGAAATAGCCTAGGTTGAGCGCCGCCACGAGGGCGACCACCTGACGCAAGGATCGATTGGAGGCCGTCTGATCCATCCGCTTTCCTTTCAGGTCGAGCCTTATCAAGGACGGCCGCCCCTTTCCAGCAAGCTCGGCCCTCAGCAATTCCATTGCGGCACAGCAGGCGCGACCACAAGGAATGGCAAATTTTCTTGCAAGTTTCGCAATTTCAGTCGAACAAGACCTCAAATCTGTAGGGGAAACTATGCCAGCCTATCGTTCTCGCACCACCACCCACGGCCGCAACATGGCGGGCGCTCGCGGCCTCTGGCGGGCCACGGGCATGAAGGATTCCGATTTCGGCAAGCCGATCATCGCCGTCGTGAACTCCTTTACCCAGTTCGTGCCGGGCCACGTCCACCTCAAGGACCTCGGCCAGCTCGTGGCGCGGGAGATCGAGAAGGCGGGCGGCGTCGCCAAGGAGTTCAACACCATCGCGGTGGATGACGGCATCGCCATGGGCCATGACGGCATGCTCTACTCTCTGCCCTCGCGCGAGCTGATCGCGGACTCGGTCGAGTACATGGTCAACGCCCATTGCGCAGACGCGATGGTGTGCATCTCCAATTGCGACAAGATCACCCCCGGCATGCTGATGGCCGCCATGCGCCTCAACATCCCGGTGGTCTTCGTCTCCGGCGGGCCGATGGAGGCCGGCAAGGTCGTACTCAACGGCGTGACCAAGAAGCTCGACCTGGTGGACGCCATGGTGGCGGCCGCCGATGACACGATCGCCGATGAGGACATCAAGGCTATCGAGCGCGCCGCCTGCCCCACCTGCGGCTCGTGCTCGGGCATGTTCACGGCCAATTCCATGAACTGCCTCACCGAGGCGCTCGGCCTGTCGCTGCCGGGCAACGGCTCGACGCTCGCCACCCACGCGGACCGGAAGCGCCTGTTTGTGGAAGCCGGCCACCTAATCGTCGACCTCGCCCGCCGCTATTACGAGCAGGACGACACGAGCGTGCTGCCGCGCTCCATCGCATCGTTTGCCGCCTTCGGGAACGCCATGACGCTGGACATCGCCATGGGCGGATCGAGCAACACGGTGCTGCATCTGCTCGCCGCCGCCCATGAGGCGGAAGTCGACTTCACCATGGCGGATATCGACCGACTGTCGCGCCGGGTTCCGGTGCTGTGCAAGGTCGCGCCGGCCATTGCCAACGTGCATATGGAAGACGTGCACCGGGCCGGCGGCATCATGGGCATCCTCGGCGAGCTCGACCGCGCAGGCCTCCTCGACACCTCGGTGCCGACCGTTCATGCCGAGAGCATGAAGGCGGCTCTCGACCGCTGGGACGTGCGGCGCACGAACAGCCACGCGGTGCACGAGTTCTTCAGCGCAGCGCCGGGCGGCGTGCCGACGCAGACCGCGTTCAGCCAGGCGAGCCGCTACGACAGCGTCGACACGGACCGCGCCTCCGGGGTGATCCGCGACGCGGAGCATGCCTTCTCCAAGGACGGTGGCCTTGCGGTCCTCTCCGGCAATCTCGCGCTCGACGGTTGCATCGTGAAGACGGCCGGCGTCGACGAGAGCATCCTGGTGTTCTCCGGCCCTGCCGTGGTTTTCGAGAGCCAGGATGATGCGGTGAGCGGCATCCTCAACGGCAAGGTGAAGGCCGGCGACGTGGTGGTCATCCGCTACGAGGGACCGCGCGGCGGCCCGGGCATGCAGGAGATGCTCTATCCCACGAGCTACCTGAAATCGAAGGGGCTGGGCAAGGCCTGCGCGCTCATCACCGACGGGCGCTTCTCGGGCGGCACCTCGGGCCTATCCATCGGCCACGCCTCGCCGGAAGCCGCCGAGGGCGGCACCATCGGCCTCGTGCGGGACGGCGACCGGATCGAGATCGACATTCCGAACCGTCGGATCCAGCTCGCGGTGGGCGAGGCGGAACTCCAGCGCCGCCGTGCCGAGCAGGACGCTAAAGGCTGGCAGCCGGCTCAGCCGCGCAAGCGCAAGGTGTCGGCGGCCCTCAAGGCCTATGCCATGCTGGCAACCAGCGCCGCCAAGGGCGCCGTGAGGCAGATCTGATTGAGACAGAGCCCGGCTTCCGGCCGGGCTCCTCCCATACCCGCCATGTGCGAAAACGCACATGATTCTGGCTCTTGCCCTTTAGCCAGGACCGTTTTCCTCCCTGAACGGGGAGTACCCCGCACATCCGCCCTCCCTAGCTGACCCCGTTACACAATAACGGTAGGGAGAAGCGCCATGTCGAGCCGAGGCGGTACTGGGTCGAGGTTTTCAACGCGCCGCAAGCGGCCAAGCGCCTGTTCGGCCGCCATCACCATTCCATCTCTCGGCAGGCCCTCGGCAACGAGCATTCTGGCCTTGAGCCTCGCCGCGGCGGCTTCCATCGGTTCGGCGCAGGCCGCCTGCACGTCGAGCGTCGTCAACGGCGTGACGCGCGTGGTGTGTTCGGGCACGACGACTGACCATTACTGGGCACGGGAAAACGCGCCATCCTCTGTGGAGGTGCAGGCCGGGACTACGATGCAACCCAGCGGGGCCGCCATTCGCGTGGAGGGCAACAGCACGGTGACCGTTGCCAACGGGGCAACCATCACTGTGACCGGCTGCAACGCGGATCAGGCCTACAACGCGATCTATGCCAAGGATGACGGCAGCACGATCACCAACAACGGCTCGGTCTCGACGACGCAGAACTCGGTGGATGGCCTGGAAGCCACGGGCAGCAGGAACACCCTCGTCAACACGGGCAATGTCTCGACCCACGGAAGATCATCGGAGGCCCTGATCGCGCGGCCAGAACAACGTTCTGCGCAACAGCGGCACCGTCCAAACGTCGGGCTCCTCCGCGCGCGGCATGATTGCGGAGGGCCACAACAACAGCTTCGTCAATTCGGGCACGATCCGCACAACGGGCGCCGGCGGCGAGGGCATCCGCGCCGATGGCGGCACGATGAACACGGCCCGGAATGTCGCGATCAGCAACAGCGGCACCATCGAGACCAGCGGCTACACGGCCGATGGCATCCGGCTTATCGGAACCGGGGGCACGATCACCAACGACGGCACGATCACCGCATCGGGTCTCGAGGCGCGCGGCATCAAGATCGAAGGCGACGCCAACCGGATCGAGAACCGCGGCACCGTGCAGGGCTTGGGCAATGACGGCGAGGGGCTGTACATCATCAGCAATGCCGGTCAGGCCAACACCGTGATCAACCGGGACGGCGGCACGATTGCGAGTCGTGACGAGGTGGCCGTGCGCGGCCGGCACGGATCGGAGATGATCGAGAATTTCGGCACGATCCGCACGCAAGCAGCACAAGGCACGGCGATCGATCTGGGCGATGGCAACGACTCGCTCCTCATCGGCGCGAGTTCGACCATCGACGGCCATGTGCGCGCAGGCGCGGGCACGGACACGTTCAGGCTCGGCGGCCGGGCGAATGCGACCTTCGACGTGCGCGAGATCGGCGCCAGCGCCAGATATCGAGACTTCGAGCGGTTCGAGAAGGTCGACACCTCCACCTGGACCACGCAGAACGACAACAACACCGCCATGCCCTGGGCCGTGCGGGAGGGCACGCTCCTCGTGACAGGCAGCATGGGCGGATCCGACATGACGGTACATGGCGGCGCGACGCTCGGCGGCACCGGCACCGTCGGCAGCATCGATGCGCTGTCGGGCAGCATCCTGTCTCCGGGTGTCGATGGCGCCACGAGCCGCGCAGGCGTCGGCGACATCCGCACCCTGAACGTGAGGGGCGACGTCAATATCGCGGCTGGCACCACCTACCGTGTCGACCTCAACAACCGCTTCGAGAGCGACCGGATCGTGGCGAACGGGCGCGCCACCATCCAGGGCGGCACCGTCGAGGTCCATGCCGAGCGGGCAACGTATTCGCCGGGGCGCTGGACGATCCTGACGGCGCAGCGGGGCGTGACGGGCCAGTTCAGCGGCGTGGACGACCTGATTTTCTTCCAGCCGCTCCTGACCAAGGATGCCAACAACGTCTATCTCGAGCTGCTCCCCGTCTTTCCGGGGAACGACCCGGGGCAGGACCCGAGCGATCCGGGCAACCCCAATCCCAGGCCCGTCCCTCCCCTGCAGCCCGAGACCACGCCGCCGATCACGATTCTGCACCACGAGAACCTGTTCCGCGCGGCGATCCTCTGCCGCCTGCGCTGCTCGTCCTCCGATGCCATGGGGGCCGTTCCGTCCTTCGTGGCGATCGACTCGGAGCCGGTTCAATACGCGGCGGACCTTCCCGGGCGGCGCACGCCGGTGGCCGCTCCCGTGGCAGAGGCTCCGGCCTCGCGGGGAACCGGCTGGGGCGTGTGGGGCAAGGTGCTCGGCTCCTTCGGGCGCACCGACGCGACGCCGACCTCCGCGGCCATGGAGCGGATGACGGGCGGCATGGTGGTCGGCGTGGATGCGGGTCTCGGCACCCCCTACCGCCTCGGCATGGCGGCCGGATACCTCGCCACGTCCTTCGACATCGACGCGGCCGCCGCGTCGGGCAATATCGACAGCTTCCACATCGGCGCCTACGGCTCCGCCGCCTTCGGGGCCTGGACCCTGCGCGGCGGCGTGGCTTACGCCCATCACGAGATCGAACTCGCCCGTGGGGCCGTAGCCGGCCGCTTCCGCGGCGGCGACACGGACACCTCGGCCGATTCCGTGCAGGTCTTCGGGGAGGTCGGCTACACGTTCCGCCTGTCGGACCACGTGACCCTGGAGCCGTTCGTGGGCTTGGCCCACGTGCATGTGAGCAGCCACGACGTGGTGGAGAATGCCTCACCCTTCCAGGCAACCGGCAAGGTGGCCGCGTTCGACACCACCTACTCGACCCTCGGAGCACGGGTCGTCGCAACCATGCCGACGAGCGCCGGAACCGTGACCTTCAAGGGCATGCTCGGCTGGCGCCACGCCTTCGGCGACGTAGCCCCCGAGGCGCGCTTTTCCGTCGCTGGGTTCCCCACGCCGTTCCTCGTGGTCGGCGCGCCCATCGATCGCGACAGCCTCGTGGTGGAGGCCGGCCTGAACTGGCAGGTGAGCGAGACGGTCACCGTCGGCGTCATGTATGACGGCGCCATCGGGCAGCGCGACCAGGAGCATACCCTGCGGGGCAGCTTGAGCGTGCGGTTCTGAAATACGGGCAGGGCTGCGGCGGGCGACGCCGCCGCAGCCAAAGGTCTCAGGGCGGCGATCCCGCCTTGACGAAACAGTGTCGCCTGGAGTCCAGTCGGAAGAGCCAAATCAGCCGCAGGATACCCGATGACCCGCCTTCTATGGACCGCCAGCCTCCTTCTGCTCACGGGTCCGGCCTTGGCTCAAGCTGCGCCGGAGGACAAGCCGCTTCGGCTCACCGTCCGCCCGTCCGGGACCGAACCGGAGGTGAACGAGGCCTTAGAGCGGCAGCAGAAACTCCTCAGGCGCCTGGAGCGGAGCAATCACATGGTCCGTTCGATCTGCATCAATTGCGGCGACGAGTGGAAACACCAGATCTACGCCCCGTTCGACCCCTATGCTGCCCTGGGCCGCGCCGCCCAGCCATCCGACGCCGGTAACTAAATTCATAGGCTGACCTTTGGCCGCGCCCGGATTTTGTTGAGAACGTTTTCCGGACCCTCTATATCCGAAGGGGCGAGGACGACCTCGCCTTCATGACAAACGGTAGGGACGGCCCTGCCTATGACGGAGGTCCTGTCATGGCATGGACTTGGCTGACGCTTGCCGGATTGTTCGAGATCGGTTGGGCCATTGGGTTGAAATATACCGACGGCTTCACCCGGCTGGTTCCTTCGTTTTTGACGGCCCTCAGCATGGTGGTCAGCGTCGTGCTTCTCGGCCTCGCCCTCAAGACCCTGCCGGTCGGAACGGGCTACGCGGTCTGGACCGGGATCGGAACCGTTGGAACCGCCCTGCTCGGCATCCATCTCTTCGGCGAGCCGGCCACCGTGATGCGCCTGGTCTGCATCGGCCTCATCGTCTCCGGGATCCTCGGCCTGAAGTTAGCCTCAGGCTAGCTTGGGTCGTTATGGTGGACGCGTCATGACCACATTCGCTCAGGAAAGGCCGAGATCCTCGGCGCGAGGCCTCCGGGTCTTCGTGCTGGTGGTCTGCCTTGTGATCCTGGGCCTGGAGGGTTGGCGCTACTGGCATGACCGGGCGCACGAATTCGCCCGGATCCAAGCCGAAACCCTGAATCTCGCCAAGTCCCTGACCCAGCATGCCCAGGATACGTTCGAACTCGCGGACGCGCTCCTGGTGGATGTGGTGGACCGGGTCGAGACGGGCGGCACCTTGCCCGATGCCGTCGCGCGACTGGACGTCTTTCTGGTCGAGCGGGTGCAACCGCTTCAGCGAATCAAAGCTCTGACGATCTTCGACGAGGACGGGACTCTTCTGAGCAGTTCCCTGCCTGGGCACCGCGGCCGGGTGAATATCGGCGCCCTTGCCTTGTTCCAGCATCACAGAACCGCAGCCAGCAGCGACTGGTTCGCTGGTCCCCTGATCCGCGATCCGCTCGGCGGCGACTGGACCCTGACCATCTCGCGACGCTTCAACAAGCCCGATGGGAGCTTCGGCGGCATTGTCCAGGCGAGCATCCCGCCGCGATATTTCGGAAATTTCTTCGGCCGCTTCGATGTCGGTTCGCAGGGCTCGATCACCCTCCTTCACCAGAACGGCACCATCCTGTCGCGCTATCCCTACATCGAGCGGGCGATCGGATCCAACATCTTCGACGACCCGCAATTCAGAAACGCGAAAGGCTCCGGCAACTACGACTACACCTCCCCGATCGACGGACTTGTCCGCATGGGCGGCTATCAGCGCAACCACATCTTTCCCGTCGGGGTGATTGCCGCCGTGGGTCGCGATGAGGCGCTCGCCCGATGGAACGAGGAGTTCGTGTTCCGCAGCAGCATCATCGGACTGCTCGTCCTCACCATCGGGTCGCTCGGATGGATCCTCGCCGGAGCCCTTCGACGACGGGAAAATGCGGAGGCGGAGCTCGCTATCCTGGCCACCACCGACGGCCTGACGGGCCTGGCCAATCGCCGAGCCTTCGACAGGCAGCTCGAGGTGGAATGGCTTCGCGCCGCGCGCCAGAAAACCCCCGTGTCCCTGCTCCTGATCGATGTGGATCAGTTCAAGGCCTACAACGACGTTTATGGGCACCAGGCCGGGGACGAATGCCTGCGGAACATTGCGAAGACCATTTCCGGGGCGGCCCGCCGCCCTGGCGATCTGGCGGCGCGCTACGGCGGCGAGGAACTCGCCATTCTCCTGCCGGGAGCGGACGAGGCCGACGCGGCCACCATCGCGGAGAATCTGCGCGCGAAGGTCGAGTCCCTTCGCGTGCGGCACGACGCCAATCCTCCGAACTGCATCCTCACCATCAGCATCGGCAGCGCCACGCGGATCCCAAGCCTGGATCGCTCCCGCATCCGCCCGGACGACCTGATCACGCTGGCGGATGCCGCGCTCTATCGCGCCAAGCAGAACGGGCGCAACCGCGTCGCCAGCGAGAAAGCCGCCTGATCGGGCGACTCTCGTTTAGAAAACGTACTCGCTGAAGGCGAGCTTCACCGATCCGCCCCATGCGCCGTGGTAACGCTCGAGCAGACGCTCCGCCTGCGTGCGGCCCGAAGCGACGATCTCCTCCGCGTAGGCGAGGTGCCTCGTCTCGTCCTGACCTGCTTCATCAAGACAGGCGCGACGTGCCAGACCGGCGCGCGAGAGCGCCAGCGCGTCGCGGGCGACATCCTGAGCGGTGCGGCCGGCAATGCTGGCTTTGAGGGCCAGCTTCGGCACGTCCGCGCGCAACTGCTCCCGCTGTTCGGCACTCCATGCCTTCACCAGCTCCCATGCGCCGTCGAGCGCCGCGTCGTCGTAGAGAATGCCGGTCCAGAAGGCCGAGAGCGCAACGATGTGTTCGAGGTTGCCCACATCCGCGCCGCGCATTTCGAGATAGCGCTTGAGGCGCACCTCGGGGAACAGGGTCGAGACGTGGTTCGCCCAGTCCGAGTGCGTGGCGCGCTCGCCCGGCAGCTGCGCGAGCTTGCCGGCGAAGAGATCGCGGAAGGATGCACCCGCTACATCGTGATAGGTCGAGTCGCGCTTGACGAAATACATCGGCACGTCGAGCGCCCAGTCCACATAACGCTCGTAGCCGAAGCCCTCCTCGAAGGCGAAGCCCATCATGCCCGTGCGGTTCCTGTCCGTGTCGAGCCAGATGTTGGAGCGCATGGACAGATAGCCGTTGGGCTTGCCGTCCGTGAAGGGCGAGTTGGCGAAGATGGCGGTTGCGATCGGCTGCAGCGCCAGCGAGACGCGCAGCTTCTTCACCATGTCGGCCTCGGACGCGTAGTCCATGTTCACCTGCACCGTGGAGGTGCGGTACATCATGTCGAGGCCGAGCGAGCCCACTTTCGGCATGTAGTTCGTCATGATGCGATAGCGGGCTTTCGGCATCACGGGCGTCTCGGCCCGTGTCCAGAGCGGGCTCATGCCGAGCGTGAGAAAGCCGATCCCGAGCTGTTCGCCCACAGCCTTCACGTCGGCAAGATGCCGAGCCGTCTCGCGGGCCGTGTCGTGAAGGTTGCCCAGCGGGGCGCCGGAGAGCTCGAACTGCCCGCCGGGCTCCAGAGAGATCGCGCCGCCATCCCGGTCATCGGCAAGGCCGATGGGATGGCCGTTCTCCATGATCGGAGCCCAGCCGGTGCGCTCCTGCATGCCCTCCAGCAGCGCACGAATGCCCTTAGTCCCGTCATAGGGAACGGGGGACAGATCGGCCTTATAGAAAGGAACCTTCTCGTGCTCGGTGCCGAGCCGCCACGACTCACGCGGCTTTTCTCCGGAGGCGATCCACTCCACGAGTTCCGACCGCGCACCAATGGGGGTCGTATCGGATACGTCCCGCGCCATGCATCACCTCATCAAAAAGCGCGTTCAAGGCGCGCCGACTTAAGCGTCGGCTCTCAATAAGGGGCTTAACGCCAAGGTGCAATGCGGGACCCATGCACAAAACGATGAGGGCTCCAGCGCATCGTGCGGGCCAGAGCCGCACGATGGGCCCGCATCAATGCCGGAAGGCCGGCTCTCCCATTGTCTCCGCACTCAGCCAGTCGACCACGCCGGCCAGGGCATCCCGGTTCGACAGTCCTCGGCCGACTGCCTCGGTGTAGAGCGTCAGCTGCTGGTCGGCACTGGTGCCGCGGGCCACGATCCAGCGGGCGAGATCGAGCTCGCGCTGGCAGCCGAGCTCCTTGGCATCCTCGGCCACGAGATCCAGGGTCTCGTCCAGGAGTTCGCGCACCGGTTTGGCCATGCGGGTCTTCTCGTCGACGAAGCTGCCGTGGATGCCGTAGCGCTGGGCACGCCAGCCGTTCTCGTCGTTGATGGCCCGCGAGGCGCCGGTCTGCCCGGCATTGAGATTCGTATCGAGGCTAAGGCGGCGCACGAGGCAGCGATAGAGCGCCGCGATCGCGATGGTGTCGTCGACCCTCGTGCAGCTGTCGGCCACGCGCAGCTCCAGGGTCGGGTGCTTCAGGGACGGCCGGATCACCCACCACACATAGCTGGAATTCTCGATGGCCCGGGCGGCCACGAGGGTATCGATGTAGCGCTGGTAATCCTGCTCGTTCTCGAACAGGTCCGGGAAGCCGGTGCGCGGCAGCTCGCGATAGGCCGCCAGCCGGTAGCCGAGCAGGCCCGTGCGCTGCGCCTGCCAGAACGGCGAGGAGGTGGAGAGCGCCAGGAGCAGCGGCAGGAAGGGCTGGATCCGGTTCATGATGTCCACGCGCATGCCCAGATCGGGCACCTCCACGTGGACATGCATGCCGCACAGGACGGTGCGGCTGCCGAGCATCTGCAGGTCGTGCATGACCTTGCCGTAGCGCGGCTGCGCGTTGGGGCGCACGCGCGACCACACGGCGAGCGGATGGGTGCCGGAGGCCATGATGGACAGGTTGAAGTCGCGCGCCACGGCGCCGACGGAGGCTCTCAAGCCGGCCAGCTGGGCGCGGGCGTCGGCGAGTTCCAGCGACGGCTTGGTGGCGATCTCGAGCTGCGGCTCCAGCATTTCGGGTTCGATGTCGCCTGAAACCTGCTCCCGGCAGGCGGCGAAGAACTCCCTGATCTTGCCTTTGGCGATATCCCGTCTGGGGGCATCGTTGACGAAGTACTCTTCCTCGATGCCGAACTTGAAATCCCAGCTCATTTCCTCGTGTCCTTCTTTTATTTTTAGAAATGATCCTCGCGCATGCGGATCGGCCTGCGGCGACCGGCCCAAACTCCGGCTCAATGGGGCCGGAATGGGGCGGGTCGAGGCGAAATTGCTAAGCTTATGAAGCTAAAGGCAGATCGGCTTGAGCCGTCGTCGGACGATAAGGTCAGTTCCAGTCGCCGAGCACGGACTGAACGAGCGCGAGTGCGGCCACAGCGGCTGTGTCGGCACGCAGGATTCGCGGTCCCAACGATACGCAAACACATCTTTCGCGGGCAGCGACAAGCGCTCTCTCCTGATCGGTGAACCCTCCTTCGGGTCCCACGATAACAACCAGACCAGCTTGATTGTTCCCAAGCTTGGCCATGGCCTCGACCGGGTTCGAAACGGGCGCGTCCTCGTCGCAGAAGATCACCAGCCGCTCCGTCTCCAAGTCCTTGAGAAAACGCTCTAAAGTCCGCTCCTCACGCACCTCCGGAATCCACAGGATCCCGCATTGCTCGGCGGCCTCGATGGCGTTGCTGCGCATCCGGTCAAGGTTGACCCGGGTGCTCTGGGTCCGTTGCGTCAGGACAGGCTGGAGAACCCCCGCTCCCATCTCCACGGCCTTCTGGACCATATAGTCGAGCCGGGCGTGCTTCAGGGGCGCGAAGGCATAGATGATGTCGGGCGCGGCGCCCTGCTCGCGGATCCGCTCCGCACAGACGAGATCGGCTGCCTTGCGGCCCTCCACCGCGACCTCGGCTCGCCACTCCCCGTCCCGCCCGTTGAAGATCAGGACCGAATCGTCGTTCTTCAGGCGCAGGACGTTCAGCAGGTAGTTGGCCTGTCCCCGGTCGAGAGCGACCCTGGCGCCGGCCTGGAGGGGCGCCTCGACGAAGAGGCGGGGAGCGTTGAAGTCGTATTCAGCCATGACAACCTTGAACTGAGCCGCCCATGCTGTATCAATTTCCTCTGCCCCGAGGGAGAGGGGCGGCCGTTATGGTCACGGGAAATTCAGGTGCGGGATGGCACAGCTTAAGGCCGAGGCGACCATTCGCCTCTTGGCCTGACGGCCTTTCACCTGATAACAGAACGCAGGCGCGCGAGACGTCGCAAGCTTTTTGAGGGAATTTTGGCATGGCGCATATCCGTTCGCATCTTCTGGCTGCCTTTGCCGTCGCGGGCTTTTTCATGAGCGCTCCTGCCTTCGCGCAGTCGAGCGCCTGCCAGGAAGGGCAGAAGATCCTGCAGGAGCGGCAGGGCCTCGTGCAGCAGATCAACAAGCTGATGGACGGGGGCGGCAAGAAGAAGCAGGTCGACCCGCGTGCCGCCTGCTCCATTTTCACCAAGCTCGTGACGAACGGCAGCGCCGGTCAGAAGTGGATGACGGACAATAAGGACTGGTGCCAGATTCCCGACCAGGTGGTCGAGGGCTTCACCAAGGACCACAAGCGCTCCCAGGAAATCAAGGGCCAAGCTTGCGGGGCCGCCGCCAAGATGGCCGAGATGGAAAAGCGCGCCAAGCAGCAGCAGGCCCAGCAAGCCCAGCAGGGCGGCATGGCAGGCAAGATGGGTGGGGGCCTGACCGGCACCCTGTCGATCCCGAAGGGCGCCCTCTAAGCCTCGCATCCACGCCTCATGGAGCGCCCTGCCGCGTCCTCCCTGCCCGATGCCGTCAGAGGCCATTGGGCCGAGCGGTGGGCGCCGCCATCCCTCAAGCCATACCTGCGCCTCGCCCGGATCGAGCGCCCCATCGGCTGGTGGCTCCTGCTCCTGCCCTGCTGGTGGTCGGCGGCGCTCGCGGCGCTTGATGCCGGCCAGCCGTGGCCCGATCCGCTCCACTGCCTGCTCTTCCTGATCGGCGCCGTGGCCATGCGCGGGGCCGGCTGCACCTACAATGACATCGTCGACCGGGATCTCGACACCAAGGTCGAGCGGACCCGCCAGCGCCCCCTGCCCTCGGGACAGATCACCCTCAAGGGCGCCCTGGCCTTCCTCGCCCTCCAGGGCCTCATCGGCCTGATCGTCCTGCTCCAGTTCAACGGCTTCGCCATCGCCACCGGCTTCGCCTCCCTCGGCGTCGTGGCGCTCTATCCCTTCATGAAGCGCTTCTTCTGGATGCCGCAGATCGTGCTGGGCCTCGCCTTCGCCTGGGGGGCCCTGATGGGCTGGGCCGCCGCCTTCGGCTCAATGGGCTGGGCTGCCATCCTTCTCTATCTCGGCAGCATCAGTTGGGTGGTGGGCTACGACACCATCTATGCCCTGCAGGACATCGAGGATGACGAGGTCGTCGGGATCAAGTCCTCCGCCCGCTTCTTCGGCGAGGGGGTGAAGCAGGGCGTCGGCATCTGCTATGCCCTGACCGTGGTCTTCATCGCCGCCGCCTTCATGCAGGCTGGAGCCGGGATCGTGTCGTTCGCGGGCTTGAGCCTCTTCGCCCTTCACCTGGGCTGGCAGGTCGCGCGCATCGACCGGAACGATGGTGCCGGCGCGTTGCGGCTTTTCCGGTCGAACCGTGATGCGGGCCTGATCCTGTTCGCGGCCATGGTCCTGGACTGCCTGATCTAGATCTCTCAAGACCGTTTTAAGACCTCGTCCCTATTGCTCGGGAAAAGGCCGGGGGCGGTGCGGTGGGATATGGTATCTCCGCCCGGAATCCCCATCTCAGGTTCGATGCTGTCCCCTTCACCCCTTTCCCTGTCGTCCCTTGCCCCGGCCGTGCGCGACGCTGCCCGCCGTGCGGGAGACCTGGCTGTGCCCTATTTCCGCGCCGGCGCGCAGAGTACCGCCAAGCTGTGGTACAAGGGCGGGAGCTCCCCGGTGACCGAGGCGGATATCGCCCTCGACACCTACCTGAAGGGCCAGCTCTCCGAACTGCTCCCCGAGGCCGGCTGGCTTTCCGAGGAAACGGTGGACGATCCGGCGCGGCTCGGGCGCAGCTATGTGTGGATCGTCGATCCCATCGACGGCACCCGGGCCTTCGCCTCGGGCCATCCGGACTGGGCGATCTCCATTGCCCTGGTGCGGGACGGCAAGCCCGTTCTGGGGATCCTGCATGCCCCGATCCATGACCGCCTCTATGAAGCACGGCTGGGCGAAGGGGCCTGGAGCAATGGCGTCAGGCTGCAGCTGCCCGAGGCGGACACCTTCCCGGGTGCGGTCCGGGTGGCAGGCCCCAAGCCCCTCGTCGACCGGCTCGAGCGGCAGATCAATCCCGTCGAGCGCCTGCCCAAGGTTCCGTCGCTGGCCCTCAGGCTCGCCCGGGTGGCGGAGGGCTCCATCGATGTGGGCCTCGTCTCGGCCCATTCCCAGGACTGGGACATCGCCGCCGCCGATCTCATCCTGCAGGAGGCGGGAGGCCGCTTGACGGGCCTCGATGGTTCGATCCCGGCCTATAACAAGCCCAACCCTTCGCACGATGAAATGATTGCCGTTGCGTCACGGTTGCATCCTCGTGCTATTGGAGCCATGAGAGCCTGAAACATCGTTGGCTCCTCAAGCCTCAATCATCACAACCCTCGTCAGAAGAGCCCTATCACCATGACCGACACGCCTGGCAAGCAGCTCCTGCATCTGGTTTTCGGCGGCGAGCTCACCAGCCTCGAATCCACCGAGTTCAAGGATTTGTCCAACCTCGACATCGTCGGCGTCTTCCCGAACTACGCCTCGGCCCATGCCGCGTGGAAAGCCCGGGCGCAGGCGACCGTGGATAACGCGCAGATGCGCTACTTCATCGTCCACCTTCACCGCTTGCTGGACCCGCAGCAGGGCTGACCCGGACACGATGGGTCTCATCAAGCGCATCACCCGCTCCCGTGCGGTGCAGGAAGCCATAGGCTTCCTGGTCGCGGGCTATCTCAAGCTCGTGCAGCGCACGAGCCGGTTCGTCATGGAGCCGGCGGATGCCTATGACCGGATCGAGATGCCCGTGATCGCCGCCATGTGGCACGGGCAGCATTTCATGATCCACTTCGCCAAGCGGCCGCAGGACCGGGCGGCGAGTCTCGTCTCCCGCTCGGGCGACGGCGAGTTCAACGCCATCGCCCTGCGTCACTTGGGCGTCCGGGCGATTCGCGGCTCAGGCGCGCGCGGGCGCGACATTCGCAAGAAGGGCGGCGCCCAGGCCCTGCGGGCCATGCTGCGGGCCTTGAGCGAAGGCGAGATGGTGGTGATGACCGCCGACATCCCGAAGATTTCCCGCGTGTGCGGCTTAGGCATCGTCACCCTGGCACAGCTGTCCGGCCGGCCGATCGTGCCCGTGGCCGTGGTGACCAGCCGCCGCATCGACTTCAACAGCTGGGACCGGGCCAGCATCGGCCTGCCCTTCGGCCGGGGCGCCATCGTGCTGGGAGAGCCCGTCCCGGTGCCGAGAGATGCGGACGAGCAGGCGCTCGAACGCCTGAGGCAGAGTGTCGAGCGGGAGCTGGATCGGGTGCATGAGCGGGCCTATGCCCTGGTCGGCTCCAGGGATCCGGGGGCCAAGGCCACCCCCATGCTGGCGGGAGGCTCCCGGGCATGACGCTGCCGTTCACCTTCAGAACCTACCGGACTGTCGTGTCCATCCTGGAACCCGCCGTTCTGGGCCTCCTCTATTGGCGCCAGCGCAAGGGCCGTGAGGACAAGACCCGTCTCGGCGAGCGTCAGGGGCACCCCAGCCGGCAGAGGCCCAAGGGCCACCTGATCTGGGTCCATGGCGCCAGCATTGGCGAGACCCTGTCCCTCCTGCCGGTGGTGGAGCGCATGACGCAGCGCGGTCTCGCGGTCCTCGTGACCTCGGGCACGAAGACCTCGGCCGCCCTGATCGCCCGGCGGCTCCCGCCCGGCGCCGTGCATCAGTTTGTGCCGCTGGACGTGCCACGTTATATAAAGCGGTTTCTGGATCACTGGCAGCCGGACTTGGCCCTCATCGCTGAATCGGAAATCTGGCCCAACACGATCATGGCACTCTCGGAGCGGGACATCCCGCTCGTCATGGTCAATGGCCGCATGTCGGATCGGTCGTACCAGCGCTGGCAGAAGATGCCCGGCATCATCCGGGGCCTGCTCGAGCGTTTCGCCCTCTGCCTGACCCAGACCGCCGAGGATGCGGAGCGACTGGCGCGTCTCGGCGCTCCCCGGGTGGTCGTGACCGGCAACATCAAGTTCGACGCGGCTCCGCCGCCGGCCGACCCGCGCGTGGTGGCGCAGCTCTCGGGGCTCATCGCGGGACGGCCGGTCTGGCTTGCCGCCAGCACCCACCAGGGTGAGGAAGGCGCCATCATCGCCGTTCACCGCGCCCTGGCGAAACGTCACCCCCACCTGCTGACCATCATCGCGCCGCGTCATCCGCACCGGGGTCCTGAAGTGGCCGCCCTCGCGGGTCAGGCAGGCCTGCGGGCAGGCCGTCGCTCGCAAGGGATGCATCCCGACCGGGCAACGGACGTTTATGTGATCGACACGGTGGGCGAGATGGGGCTGTTCTACCGGCTCTCTCCGATCGTGCTCATGGGCGGAACCCTCGTGCCGATCGGCGGGCATAACCCGATCGAACCGGCCAAGCTGGGAGCCGCCATCCTGCACGGACCTCATGTTCATTCGGCGGTCGAGATCTACGATGCGCTCGACCGGTCCCGCGGGGCCCTGATGGTGAAGGACAGCAACACCCTTGCGCGGGCGGTGAGCGAAATGCTCGGCAACGCCGCCCTGACCCGGGACATGGCCCGCGCGGCCGGAGACGCCGTGCAGGCACTGGGCGGCGCCGTGGACCGGACGATGCAATCCGTGGAGCCCTTCATCGTGCAGGCCAAGCTCGGAGCCCGTCGCTGATGCGGGCGCCACGCTTCTGGTGGCAACCCTCTCCTTCGCTGCAAGCCAACCTGCTGCGCCCGGTCGGCCTGATCTATGGTTCCGTTGCGGCAAGTCGAATGAAGCGGCGCGGCGAGCAGGTGGAGTTGCCGGTCATCTGCATCGGCAACTTCACGGCGGGCGGCGCCGGCAAGACGCCCACGGCCATCGCCATAGCGGCGGTCCTGGACGGCGCAGGCGAAAATCCGATCTTTCTCTCCCGGGGCTACGGTGGCAGCCTCGCAGGTCCGGTCCGGGTCCAGCCGCAGCACGGGGCGGCCGAGATCGGCGACGAGCCTGTTCTCCTGTCCCGCACCGCCCGAACCATCGTGTCCCGCTCCCGCCCCGCCGGAGCGCGGCTTGCCTACGAGATCGGCGCCACGGTCGTCGTCATGGATGACGGGCTTCAGAACCCGTCCTTGATCAAGGATTGCGCCATCGCCGTCGTCGACGGCGCTACGGGCCTCGGCAACGGCCTGCTCCTGCCGGCCGGGCCCCTGAGGGCCCCCATGTGGGCGCAATGGCCGCTGGTCGACGCCGTTCTGGTGATCGGAGACGGTGAGCCGGGGCGGCAGGTCGCCCTCGAGGCGGACGAACACGGCAAGCGCGTCTTCACGGCATCGCTCGAGCCGGCGCCGGAAGCCGCCGAGGCGCTCAAGGGCCGGAGGGTCATGGCGTTTGCCGGGATCGGGCGGCCGGAGAAGTTCTTCGACACCCTGCACGCCTGCGGGGCCATCGTGGACGTGACCCACGCCTTCCCCGACCACCATCCCTTCAAGCCCCAGGAAGTGGCCGCCTTGCGTCAGGAAGCCGAGGCTCTCGGGCTCCTGCCTGTCACGACGGAGAAGGATCTTGTGCGGATGGCCGACGCTTCGGCAGCGTGGCCCGCGCTGACGGCCCTGCCGGTTCGGCTGCGGATCGAGAACGAAACCGGCCTTCGCAATCTTCTGATGCGGCGCATCAACGAGCGGCGCCTGCGTGTCGTTTGAGGCGCTTGCCTATTTCCGGGATGCGGCTTGCCCGGTGAGCCGCATCATCACCGCCTCGGGCGAGGCATAGGGCTCCTGACGCTCGACGCTCCAGTACTTGAGCTCGTCCAGGGGGATCTCGGCCCCCGTCACGGCACAGCGCACATATGCCCCGGGCTTCACCACCCTGAGATTGCTGTCGAGATATTGCACGACGGCCTCGCCGCCGCTGCGTTCGAACTTGTTCAACATGAAAACATCGACGGAATGCGTTGCGCCTACCCCTCACATAAGGGCTGCATCGGCCGATTGCCAACCTTAACTCAGAACAGGGCGCCCTGCTCCTCGACGGCCACGACCCTCGGCTTCGCGGGCCTCGGCCGCGAGCCGATCCGCCCGCCGGTGGCATCGGCTTTTCCGTCGGCGAATTCGAGCACCAGCGCTTGGCCGTCATGCACGGCTTCCGCCGAGTTCATGGGCCGCCCCTCCGCATCGCGAACCAAGGCAAAACCGCGCTTGAGCACCGACTTGTAGCTCAGGCTGTCGAAGAGCTTGGACACCGCCTCGAGCCGGTCGGCCTTGCGGGCGACCTGGCCTTGCAGCGCGGGCCCAAGCCGTTCGGCCACGCGCTGGGCGGTCTCTGAGGCCTGCGCGAGGCGCGTCCTCTCGGCTCGCAGAAGAGTCTGGCGGGAAACAGCAAGCCTTTCTCCAGTCTGCTTCAGCGTTTCACCCTTCAGCAGAATGGAGCGGCAGACCGCATTGTGGGGGCGCGGCCCCACCGCATCGAGACGGGCGCGCATGCGGGCGACGTTCGCCACCGGGGACACATGGGCGAGCTGGCGCGCCAGCTTGAGCAGCCGCTCCTCGTGCCCGCGGGCATTGCGGGAGAGCGCCGGATAGAGCTTGGTGGCGGCGAGATCCAGCCGCTGGCGCTTGGGCGAGAACAGCGCCTCCGCGCCCGGCATGGCTCGGGTCGTAGCGCGCAGGTCCGAGCGGCGCCGCTCGACGAGCCGCAGCGCCGCCTCCACGTGACGGCGGGAGAGATCGTTGACGGCCGCCATGAGCTCGACGCGCACCGGCACCACCATCTCGGCTGCGCCCGTGGGCGTCGGCGCGCGCACGTCGGCGGCGTGGTCGATCAGGGTCGTGTCGGTCTCGTGGCCCACGGCCGAGACGAGCGGGATGTCGCTCTCGGCCGCGGCGCGGACCACGATCTCCTCGTTGAAGCCCCACAGATCCTCGATGGAGCCGCCGCCGCGGGCGACGATGAGCACATCGGGACGCGGGATCTTTCCGCCGGGCTCCAGGGCGTTGAAGCCCCGGATGGCGGCGGCGACCTCGGCCGCGCAAGTGTCGCCCTGCACGCGCACCGGCCACACCAGCACCCGGCGCGGGAAGCGGTCCTCCAGCCGGTGGAGAATGTCGCGGATCACGGCGCCCGTCGGCGAGGTGACGACTCCGACTACCTGCGGCAGGAACGGTAGCCGCCGCTTGCGCTCGGGGGCGAACAGCCCCTCCGCGTTGAGCTTCCGGCGGCGCTCCTCGAGAAGCGCCATGAGCGCCCCGATGCCGGCGGGCTCCAGGCTCTCGACGACGATCTGGTACTTGGACGAGCCTGGGAACGTGGTGATGCGCCCGGTGGCGATCACCTCCATCCCCTCCTCGGGGCGGATCCTGAGCTTGGAGAAGGCGCCCTTCCAGATCACCGCATCGATGCGGGCATTCTGGTCCTTGATGCAGAAATAGGCATGCCCCGACGAGTGCGGCCCACGATACCCCGACACCTCGCCCCGCAGGCGCACATGGCCGAACGCATCCTCCAGGGTGCGCTTGAGGGCGCCCGCGAGATCGGAGACCGACCATTCCTGGGCATTCGAAGGGGCTTTGTCTGCGAACATGCCGTGAACCTAATCCGCCCCCATGGGGTCTGCCAAGGGCTCGGGCACAACAGGCGGCGACAACGGCGCGCTATCCCCTGAGCATTTCGCCGCGCCCTTCGAACATGCCCCTGCTGCGTAGTTTCCGGGTAGGCGAGCGGCCTGAGAGCCGCTAAGAGCGCAGGCATTACGAGGGAGGCCTAGGCCATGAACATTCTTCTCATCGGTTCCGGCGGACGGGAGCATGCCTTGGCCCGCAGCCTCGCGGCGAGCCCCCTCTGCGACAAGCTCCTCATCGCCCCCGGCAATCCGGGAACGGCGCAGCACGGCACCAATGTGGTGCTCGATGTGACGGATCACCGGGTGGTGATCGAGTTCTGCCGGGTCATGACAATCGGTTTCGTGGTGGTCGGGCCCGAGGCTCCCCTGGTGGCCGGCCTCGTGGACGACCTGAAGGCCGCCGGCATCAAGGCCTTCGGGCCGAGCAAGGCTGCCGCCCAGCTCGAAGGCTCGAAGGCATTCACCAAGGACTTGTGCGCCGAGTTCGGCATTCCCACGGCTGCCTACCGCCGCTTCACCGATGCGGAGACGGCCAAAGCCTACGTGCGCAGCTACGGCGTGCCGATCGTCGTCAAGGCGGATGGGCTTGCGGCCGGCAAGGGCGTGGTGGTCGCCATGTCCTTCGAGGAGGCGGAAGGCGCCATCGACATGATGATCGGCGGCGGTCTGGGCGCGGCCGGAGCCGAGGTGGTGGTCGAGGCCTTTCTCGAAGGTGAGGAGGCGAGCTTCTTCGCGCTCTGCGACGGCACCCGGGCGATTCCCTTCGGCACGGCTCAGGATCACAAGCGCGTGTTCGACGGCGACGAGGGCCCGAACACGGGCGGCATGGGCGCATACTCGCCCGCCGCCGTGCTAACGCCGGAGCTGCAGGCGCAGGTCATGCGGGAGATCATCGAGCCGACCCTTGCGGGAATGAACGAACGGGGCACGCCCTATAGGGGCATTCTCTACGCCGGGCTCATGCTCACCAAGGACGGGCCGCAGCTCATCGAATACAATGCCCGCCTCGGCGATCCGGAAACCCAGGTGCTGCTGCCGCGCCTGAGATCCGACCTTGCGACCGCCCTCCTCGCCGCCTGCGACGGCGATTTGAACGGCATCTCCCTGCAATGGTCGGACGCGGCGGCGCTGACCGTCGTAATGGCCGCGAGGGGCTATCCGGGCGCGGTCGAGAAGGGCTCGCAGATCCGAGGCATCGACCGGGCCGAGGAACTCAACGACGTGATCGTCTTCCATGCCGGCACGAAGCAGGACGGCGACCGGATCGCCGCCAGCGGCGGACGGGTGCTCAACGTGACCGCCCTCGGCGCCTCCATCACCGAGGCCCAGCGGAAGGCCTACGAGGCTGTGGACCGGATCGACTGGCCCGAGGGCTTCTGCCGCCGGGACATCGGCTGGCGCGCCGTGGAGCGTGAGCAGGGCTGAAAACGCCCCTACCTCTCTTGACTGATGACGTTAGGTAAGTTTTCTCCCGTTCGGGTTGCGCCTCATTTTCCAGCGCCGGCTCATCAACTTTGCGAATCTGCGCTCTAGCTTATGATCGAGGCCCTTCCATAACGTTGAGCGGCTGCCCATGAGCGATGATCTCTTCCCCGGCTTCCAGAGCCATTGGATCGACACCGAGGTCGGGCGCATCTTCGCGCGCAGCAAGGGCAATGGAAAACCGCTGGTTCTGCTGCACGGTTTTCCGCAGACCCATGCCATGTGGCACCACCTGGCCCCGGCGCTCGCCGAGACCCACACGGTCGTCTGCATGGATCTGCGCGGCTATGGCTGGTCCACGGCGCCCAAGGGGGATGCAAAGCACGAGACCTACTGCAAGCGGTCGATGGGGCGCGATGTCATTGAGGTCATGGAAGCCCTCGGCCATGTACACTTCGCCGTCGTCGGCCATGATCGCGGCGCGCGTGTCGGCTACCGGCTCGCGCTGGATCACCCGAGCCGTGTCGAGCGCCTCGCGCTCCTCGATATCCTGCCGACCTACCATGTGTGGGAGCAGATGCGGGCCGGCGCGATACCGGAAGCGCATTGGGGCTATCTCTCCCAACCCTACCCGACGCCCGAGGAGGAGATCGGGCGCGATCCGATTCCGTATTTCGAAGGACTGATGCGGCTATGGTCCGCCGCAGGCGACCTGAGCGCTTTCGATCACCAGGCCCTGGAGGCCTATTGGCAGAGCTGCAACGAGCCCACCCGCATTCATGCCTTCTGCGAGGATTACCGCGCCGGCGCCACGCAGGACGTCGAAGCCGATGAAGCCGACCTTGCCGCCGGCAAGACGATCTCCTGCCCGACATACGTGATCTGGAGCGACTTCTATCTCGTAAGCGGCCCCATGGGCCATGCGCAGAAGCCGCTCGACATCTGGCGCCGCAGCTTCGCGCCCAAGGCGCATGGAATCGGCGTGACATCGGGGCACTTCGTGGCCGAAGAGAACCCGAGTGCGACCCTGGAGGCGCTGCAGGCTTTCCTGCTCAGCTGAAGCCTGACGATCCGCATCGATCTTCGCACTGCCGATGGGAGGAACCTGTCATGCAAGCGGCACGTTCACCGCTGCAGACGGGATCCCTTTCATGGCCAAGCATATTTCGGACCAGCCGAACGCTCAGGACTCACTGTCCGACACAGAAGTCATCCCCATCGTGGAAGAGGAACTTCGCCTCGACAAGCGGACGGTCACAACAGGCAAGGTTCGCGTCCGGACCAGCGTCGATGTCGAGACAGAGCTGGTCAAGGCCACGCTCGAAGGCGAGACCGTTGAAGTGACGCGCGTTCCGGTCGATCGGATCGTCGATCATGCTCCTGAAATCCGAACCGAAAACGACGTGACGATCATCCCCATCCTCGAGGAGGTTCTTGTCGTCGAAAAGCGCCTTGTCCTGAAAGAAGAACTGCACCTTCACAGGCGCAGAACCACTGAAGACGTCGAGACGACCGTGGAGCTCCGCAAGCAGCGCGCCGTGATCGAGCGCGTGCCGGTCGACGATGACACGAACACGAATACATGAAAGTACGCGCGATCAGCTTGTCCTTAGGAACGAAGTCGACGAGCAACAATTGATAGGTCAATGCGTCTGATGCCGCGATGTTTTCAGTGATGCGGCATTGCTGTCGTAAAGCATCAAAACGCGTAGCAACCGTGCCGCTTCAGCGGCTCATGGAGAATTTGTGCAATGGCCAAGACTGTAACCTGCCTCTTCGGCAGCGACTCTCAAGCTTCCTCCATCGTCCGCGAGCTGGAGCAATCGGGCATTTCGCAGGGCAAGATCTGCCTGTTCACCGCCTCCGGCGACAATCGCACCTGGGACGGCACCAGCGGCTTCGATAACAGCTCCAGCGGGTCGCATCATGATCGCGTCGAGAACTACCTGACCACGAACGGCGTGCCGCACGACGACGCCCGCGCCTATGCGGAAGGCGTGCGCCGCGGCCATGCTCTCATTGCCGTGCGCTGCGACGATGACGAGGTTGATCGCGTGGTCGACATTCTCGATGACGACGATGTGCTCGATCTCGACGAGCGGCAGGACGCCTGGCGGTCCGAAGGCTGGAGCCATCAAGGTTCGGGCATGGCAGATCTAGGCGGCACGGCAACGACGTCGGCAGGCATGCTGGGCTCCGGCATGACGGAAGGCACCGCCATGCGGGATCGCGACGGCCTTCAGGATGATGGCCTGTACGCTCAAGGCCGCAGCTCGGATCGCGACGAGGTGATTCCGGTTGCCGAGGAAGAGCTGCATGTGGGCAAGCGCGACGTCAGCCACGGCCGCGTCCGCATCCGCTCCCACGTCACCGAGCGCCCCGTGCAGGAGCAGGTTTCCCTCCGAGAAGAACACGTGTCCGTCGAGCGCCGTCCGGTCGAGGGCACCATGCGCTCCGGTTCGGTGAACGATGGCGATCTCTTCCGCGAGCGCTCCATCGAGATGGAAGAGCGGGCCGAAGAAGCCGTCGTCTCGAAGGAAGCCCGGGTGGTTGAGGAAGTGGTGGTGCGCAAGGACGCCGACCAGCGCACCCAAACGGTCTCCGACACCGTGCGCAAGACCGAGGTCGAGGTCGACGACGACCGCAGCGCCGGTGTCTCGCGCACTGGTACGACGGACACCAACCGCTAAACTTGATTCCATGAGCTGAGGCAAAAGCCCGGGGCGCATCGCTCCGGGCTTTTTGCTTGGATCGGAACCAGTTGACGGCTGCTTAACCCGCTGAGGCAGGCTCAGCTCTTGTGTGTCGCCGCACGACGATTGCTCTTGTAAGAGCCTAGGATGGGAGATACTGAATATAGTTACTGTCAAGCTGGAAGGGCAGGGCACGACATGGCGACCAATCTTGACAGTTTCATCAGCCTGAGATCGACCGGCACGAGCGGCCATCTCACTCGCTATGCCGATGGCCGTTTCCTGTCTGTCTGGACGGATCTCGATATGAACGGGAGTGCCTACGTTTACGGTCAGCTCTTCAACGCCGACGGCACGGCTTCGGGTCAGCACTTCCTGATCGACTACACGGCACGTGCCTCGTACCGGGAGATTACGGCCGAGACCCTGAGCGACGGTCGCACCGTGGTAGCCTGGGTCAAGAGCGACGGCTCTGGAGCGGCGGTGGTCGGAAAGGTGCTCGGCACGAACATGTCCGCCTCGGGCGCGCTCCTGACGTTCAGCCCGAATGCCACTTCGGAAGAGGCGCCTGAACTTCACGCCCTATCGGACGGCAGCTTTGCGGTGCTCTACAGAGGATCGGGCACTTTCGAGAACGGGGCTTTCACGGGATTGATCGCCAATATCTGCATCCCGGCTGGGGCGGGCTGGATATCGGCCTCTCATGGCGGCATCTGGCCACTGCCGAACGACGGGACAAACAGCACGGCGTTCATGGCGGACGGATCGTTCGTGGCCGCCATGGTCGTGCCGAACACGACCGGAGGTGGAGCCAATCTCTACGTTCTCCTACCCGGACCCAACGGACCTGTCGATTTCCCCGTCGACTTCATCTCAGGCGACCCCGCTGGGGTTCAGCCATCGATTGCTGCCTACGGGTTCGTCGGGTTCATCGTCGCCTGGTCGAACAACAGTGTCATCAAGACCCAAGTCTACCGGACAACAGGCCAGCCCGTCGGCGAGACCTTCAGCTTCGACAAGCCCGATGGCGTCCTCAAGGGGAATCCCGTCATCAAGGCCTTTGCAGACGGGGGATTTGCCATAGCGTTCGTCGTCGAGACGAACGGGGACGAGAACGTGTACACCGCCGGCCGGAAAGCGGACGGCACCATGATCGCCACCACCCTCGTCGGCGCCAACACGGCCGGCGATCAGTGGGACCCGTCCATCACCGAACTGTCCGGCGGCACCTATGCGGTCAGTTGGCAGAGCGACGGCGAGAGCGGCCTACCCAATCAGTACATCGTCGAGGTGATCGGCCGGGAAGGGCAAGACGCCACGGCTGTGATCACGCCCGGAAGTGTCGGCGAGCCTCCTCCACCGCCGCCACCTCCTCCCGGCACCACTTGGACCGGCACGAACGGCAACGACACGCATATCGGCAGCTCCTTGTCGGAAACCTTCTATGGCCTGGGCGGCAAGGACAAGATCCGTGCCGGCGGCGGCAACGACACTGTCGATGGCGGCACCGACAACGACACGATCTGGGGCGGGGCGGGCAACGACGTTCTGACGAGCGGTGGCGGGTTCGATGTCTTCGTCTTCGATGCCAAGCCGAACAAGAGCACGAACAAGGACAAGATCACCGACTTCAGCAACCTGTTCGACAGCATCTGGCTGGAGAACAAGGTCTTCACCAAGCTCGGCAAGAAGGGCTCGGAAAAAAAGCCCGCGATGATCAAGAAGGACTTCTTTGCCTTGGAAAAGGCCAAGGACAAGGACGACTACATCATCTACAGCAAGAAAAAAGCCACGATCTATTACGATGCCGACGGCTCCGGCTCGAAGATCAAGGCCGTGGAGATTTCCACAGTCAACAAGGGCGCCACGGTCACCTACGCGGATTTCTACGTGATCTAGAGCATCCTGCGCCAGACCGGGTCTGGCTCGCCGCTCGGAAACAGTTCCGATTGAGGAGGCGGCGCACCGCCTCCCTTTGAAGCTCCTGCACCAATGCGGCGACCTCGCACAAATACAGGCCGACATAAACTTCAGGGCCGATGGGGCTCGTCGAAGACGCCGATGCAGTTGCCTGCGCAGTGTAGGCTTCATCCTGGGCGATCACATCGAAGCCCTGATCGGAACCGGCACAGCTGCGATCAGCCTCACCGGCAATCTCATGGCCAATCGCATCATCGGCAACAATGCGGCGAACACCATCGATGGCGGCCAGGGCAACGACACGCTGGCTGGCGCCGGGGGTGACGATCTCATCCGTGGCGATACGGGTGCGGACACGATCGACGGCGGCTCGGGCTTCGACATCGTGTCCTTCGCGCATGCGGCCTCCGGCGTGACCGCGAGCCTGTCGGGAGGCTCGGCAGGCGAGGCTGCCGGCGATGTCTATGCCGGGATCGAGGGCTTGTCCGGCTCGGCTTTCACCGACAGCTTCTTCGGCTCGGGCCTTGCCTGGCTGAGCGGCCAAGGCGGCAACGACACCTACACGGTCTCCGGCTCGGATCAGGTGATCGAAGGGGCCGGCGGAGGGGCGGACACGGTGGTTGCCGTCACGTCCTTTGCCCTGCGGGCGGATGCGGAGGTCGAGGTGCTTCAGACCAGCGCGGCTGCGGCTGCGACAGCCCTGAACCTGACGGGCTCCGACTACGGCAACACCATCCTGGGCAATGCCGGCAGGAACCGGCTCCAAGGCCAAGGCGGAGGCGACGTGATGCGGGCAGAGGCGGGCAATGACGTGCTCTCCGGCGGGCTGGGCAACGATCAGCTGCGGGGTGGGGCCGGCAAGGACGTGTTCGTGTTCGACACGCGGACGAACAAGAGCACGAACGTGGACAAGATCGACGACTTCAGCTCGCGCCATGACTCGCTCCATCTGGACAACGCCATTTTCACCAAGCTGGGGAAAGGCTCGTCCAACGGCATGAAGTTCAAGGCCGACATGTTCGTGGAAGCCTCACGGGCGCAGGATACGCAGGACCGGATCATCTACAACAAGAAGACCGGCGTGCTGTACTACGACAAGGACGGCACCGGCGGCTCCGCTCAGGTGAAGATCGCCACGCTGACCAACAAGGCGAAGCTCTACTGGCACGACTTCTTCGTCATCTGAGATCGAACCGCGGGCTCGCCTCACCGCCTCCCCTCGAAGAACTCCCGCAGCAGGGCGGCCGCCTCGCTCTCCCTGATGCCGCCATAGACCTCCGGGGCGTGGTGGCAGGTCGGCTGGTCGAAGAAGCGCACGCCGCTGTCCACCGCCCCGCCCTTCGGGTCATGGGCGGCGTAATAGACCCGGCGGATGCGGGCGAAGGAGATCGCCCCGGCGCACATGGTGCAGGGTTCGAGGGTCACGTAGAGGTCGCAGCCGGAGAGACGCTCGTCGCCTAGCGCCTCGCAGGCCCGGCGGATCGCGAGCATCTCGGCATGGGCGGAGGGATCGCGCAGCTCCCGCGGGCGGTTGCCCGCGGAAGCCACGATGCGCCCGTCCCTGACGACGACCGCCCCCACCGGCACCTCTCCGCGCGCGGCCGCAGCGCGGGCCTCGTCGAAGGCCACGCTCATGGGATCGGCCTGGTCCGGATCAAGCGGCTTGTGATCGGCGTTGTCCATCAGTCTCGCGGACCTCCATGACCCTTGTGGTTCTCCATGACCCTTGTGGTTCCCTTGGCCCTCGCTTCTCTTGAACACCTCTGCTATCAGGCTCCCATGACCGACAGCAACGACGATAATCGCAGGGGCCGTCCGCCGGGACGCTCCGACCGTGGCCGCCCAACGTCCGGCGACCGCCCGCGCAAGCCCCGTGACGCCGGAGACAAGCCGTTCCGCAGCCGCGATGGCGACAAGCCTTTTCGCCCGCGCCCTGCGGGAGACAAGCCGTTCCGCAGCCGGGACAATGACGAGCGCCCCCGCCGCTCCGAGGGCGGCGACAAGCCTTTCCGCGCCCGCAGCGCCGGCGACAAGCCGTTCCGCCCTCGCGGCGAAGGCGGCGACAAGCCCTTCCGTCCCCGTCGTGAGGAGGGTGACCGCCCCTTCCGGGGCCGTGGCAGCGACGAGCGTCCACGCCGTTTCGACCACGGGAGCGAGGATCGCCCGCGCCGCGCCCGCGAGGAGCAGCCTGTTGTGCAGGCCGAGCCCCAGGAGCCGGTCGAGGACCGCATCGCCAAGGTGATCGCCCGCGCGGGCGTCGCCTCCCGCCGCGACGTGGAGGCGATGATCGCGGAAGGCCGCGTCACCCTCAACGGCAAGGTGCTGGAGAGCCCCGCGGTCAACGTGACGGCCGCCGACACGATCACCGTGGACGGCGAGCCCCTGCCCACCAAGGAGCGCACGCGCCTGTGGCTGTTCCACAAGCCGCGCGGCCTCGTGACCACGGCCAAGGACCCGGAGGGACGCCCCACCGTGTTCGACAACCTGCCCGAGGACCTGCCCCGCGTGGTGGCGGTGGGCCGGCTCGACATCAACACGGAAGGGCTGCTGCTGCTCACCAATGACGGCGGGCTCGCCCGCGTCATCGCCCATCCCGACACCGGCTGGCTGCGCCGATACAAGGTGCGCGCCCATGGCGAGGTGAACCAGGCCGACCTCGACAAGCTTCGCGACGGCATCTCCATCGATGGCATCGACTACGGCCCCATTGAGGCGCGCCTCGACCGGGTGCAGGGCGACAACGCCTGGATCACCATGGGCCTGCGCGAGGGCAAGAACCGCGAGATCAAGCGCATCCTGGAGCATATGGGCCTGCAGGTGAACCGCCTGATCCGCATGTCCTTCGGGCCGTTCCAGCTCGGCGACATCGAAGTCGGCCTTGTGGAAGAGGTCCGCACCAAGGTGCTCAAGGACCAGCTCGGCGCCGCCCTGGCTGTCGAGGCCGGGGTGGATTTCGAGAGCCCGGTGCGCGAGCCCATCGCGCCCTTCGGCTCGTCGAAGAAGGAACACCAGGATCGTGACGAGCGCCCGGCCCGGTCCACGCGCGGCCGCGACGACGAGCGCCCGCGCCGCCGTCGCGACGACGAACGGCCGTTCCGCGCCCGTGACGGCGAACGTCGCGGACGTGACGAGGAAGAGCCGAGGAAGTTCCCCTCGCGTCTCGACGTGAAGAAAACCGTGTGGCGCGCCGGCGAAACCGACGAGGATGCCCCGAGCAGGAAGATGCCCCGTCGCGGCGCCGATCCACGCGAAGCCCGTGCCGCAGCCGGGGAGCGCCAGCGCGAACGCGTCGGCGCGATTACCTCCAAGGAAGGCCGCAAGGTCCGGGTGGAGCGCTTGGTGCGCCAGCCCCAGGAAGAGGAAACGCCCGCTCCGCGCAGGGGCCGTGGCGCGACGCCCGGTGAGGATCGTCCTCGCCGTCGTGACGACCGCGATGCGGCACCGGCAAGGCGCGAGGGCGCAAGCCGTCCGCCGCGCCGCGACGACGACCGCTCGCGCCGCCCGGCTGGCGACCGACCGTTCCGCTCCCGTGATGGGGGTTCCGAGGACCGTCCCCGCAAGCCTCAGGGCGACCGCCCCTTCCGCTCGCGCGAAGGTGGCACGGATCGCCCTGGCAGGCCCCAGGGGGATCGGCCTTTCCGCTCTCGTGAGGGCGGCGATGACCGTCCACGCCGCTCCGAGGGAGACCGTCCTTTCCGGGCCCCTGGCGATGACGAGCGTCCCCGTCGCGGCCCTCCCCGGGGCGACGGCCCTTCGCGTGGCGGACCGAGAGGCGGTGCCGGCGGCGGCTTCAAGAGCGGCCCCCGGGGCGCGTCCAAGGGCGGAGCCTCGAAAGGCGGCTTCAACAAAGGTGGTTCCAAGGGCGGCCCGCGCGGTCGTCGCTGACAGGGATTAGGCCATGAGAATCGTGGGCGGGCGCTGGCGCGGCCGCTCGCTCAAGGGGCCGAGCTCGGACGCCATCCGCCCGACCTCGGATCGCCTGCGCGAGACGCTCTTCAACATCCTCCAGCATTCCTACGACGACCCGCTCGAGGGCGCGCGCGTGCTCGACCTGTTCGCCGGCACCGGCGCCCTGGGGCTGGAGGCGCTGTCGCGCGGCGCCAGCTTCGCGCTCTTCGTCGACGACGGTGCGCAGGCCCGCGGCATCATCCGCGAGAACGTGGAAGCGCTCGGCGCCGGCGGCGCCACCCGCCTCTTCCGCCGCGACGCCACCCGCATGGGCGAGGCCGCGCCCAACGCGCCCTTCTCGGTCGTGTTCTGCGACCCGCCCTACGGCAAGGATCTGGCTCCCAAAGCCCTGCGCTCCTGCGCCGAAGGCGGCTGGCTCGTGCCGGACGCGCTTGTGATCGTGGAGGAGGCGCAAGGCGTCGAGGTCTCGCTGCCGGAGCGCTTCGAGGAGATCGAGCGGAGGGATTACGGGGAGACCAAGGTGGTGTTCGGGCGGTTCAGGGGGTGAGCGCGCCAGCTTGCTCCTCCCACGGCAAGACGGTTGTCCTATCGCTGATTCTGCATAACATTGCGTCACCGCGCCGGGGAGGCGTCTTGTTCTGATCGCAATGGGGCTACCATGTCTGAACCGTTCCTCTGGGGATCTAAGATTGACCTTCCTGCAGGGGTCTACCAATCGCATATGACGGCACTCAGGAACGGCACTTTCCTCGTCATCGGCAAAGCCGGGACAACGTGGGAAAGCGTCCAGCTGATGGCTTGGATCTACAACGCGGACGGCTCCCTCAAGGGAGAAAGGATCCTTGTCTCTCCGGACTTTCACCCATGGTACAATAACTTCTTGGGAAGGGCCGCGATCAACCCCGTTGCGACCGAACTCCCCGACGGTCGCATCGGCATCACCTGGTCCGTTCAGGCCAGTACGGACCGAGCTCCCAGGAACGCTTGGCTGGGACTCTACGATGCCGATCTGGAGCCCCTTGGCCCACCCCAATCCATTGCCGGGTATGAACCCAGAGAGCCTTATGCGATTGGCTCCTATCGCTCTGATGACGTCATAGGTCTGAGTGACGGGCGCCTTCTCGTTACCTATCTGGATTATGACGGTAAGGCCTTTTTCCGGATTCGAGGATCAGATGGCGTTCTCTCGGATCCGGTAAGCCTGGGTGCCACCGCATTTTCCACTTCATCTTATCCCTACCGGGCCGATGATTTTACATCCGTGACCGACTTAGCCACTCTCTCGAACGGCAAAGTGGCGGTCGTGCTTCGGGTGAATGAGACGACCAATCACATCCGCATCCTGGATCCTTCAGCCGCCGGCAGCTCTAGTCTTTCCGACCCGATTTCCATTCCAGTCATGGTCAATCTGGGCCTGAAGTCGCTTGAGGTGACAGCCCTTGCAGGCAGTGGATTTGTTGTGACGTGGGTTGAAATGGGCAGGGCCGATGCGGCAGGTTCAGAGCCAATCGTCACAGTTAAATATCAAGTCTACAACGCTTCAGGCACACCAATCAACAATGAGCCTGCGGCATTCTATGCGAGTTCCACGGAGGCCGCCTCGGTAGGCGCTCCGAACGTTCTGGCTCTCCCCGGTGGCGGCTTTGCACTGGCCGCCCAGGTCGTTCCCATCTTTGGTCACTCCAACATGGAAGTTCGGTTGTCGATCTTCAATGCAGCGGGCCAACGGGTGAGCGATAAGCTGCTCGTGAGTAAGCCGGCCGCAGAGGGCGAGTTCTCTCTCAACGGACTATCGTTGCTAGCAGACGGTCGCATTGCCGTGCATCTCTCAAGCGGCATCCAGATCGTCGATCCGCGTGACAAGGCGATCTCGCTCATAGGCACCGTTCGGAACGACCATTACATCGGCACGGCCTTCGACGACACTTTCGACGGCGGCGCGGGAGCGGACAGGCTGGCGGGCGCGGATGGCAATGACACTTATGTGGTGGACAATGCCGGCGATCAGGTGATCGAAAAGACCGGTGAGGGCATCGATACGGTCAGGACAAGCGTCAGCTATGGTTTGAGCGCTCATGTGGAGCACCTCACCGCCACGGGCTCCGCCTCCATTGCCCTGACGGGCAACACCCTGGCGAATGCGATCACCGGCAATGCCGGCGCCAACCGGATCGATGGTGGCGCAGGGGCCGATACTTTGCGGGGTGGGTTCGGCAACGATACGCTCGACGGCGGTGCAGGAGCCGACGTGCTTGATGGCGGCGACGGCTTCGATTTCGTCTCGTTTGCTTCGTCGTCGATGGGCGTGCGCACTGGCTTAACGATTGGCTCGGGCGACGGCGACACGTGGACATCCATCGAAGGGATCATCGGATCGGCACATGCCGACACTCTGATCGGCAAGGGCGCCAGCCAGCTGCACGGGTCAGGCGGCAACGACACCTATGAGGTGCGGGTAGGCGATATCGTCGCCGAGAGTGCCGGCGGCGGGCGCGACACGGTGCTGGCTGCTAGCTCCTATACGCTCTCGGCTTCAGCCGAGATCGAGGTGCTGAAGCTCTTGGACGTCTCGTCGAAGACAGGTGCCAATCTCACCGGCTCGAACACTGCCAACGAGATCATCGGCCATGGGGGCAAGAACACCCTGAGGGGCCTTGACGGCAACGATGTGCTGAAAGCCTCTTCCGGCAACGATACGCTCAAGGGTGATGCGGGCTCCGACAGGCTGCACGGCGGCGCAGGCAACGACAAGCTCTACGGTGGAACAGGCACCGGCAGGGACGTGTTCGTGTTCGACACCAAGCCGAACAGGACCAGCAACGTGGACCGGATCTACGACTTCAACCCGAAATACGATTCCATCCAACTCGAGAACAAAATTTTCACCAATCTCGGCAAGGGCTCGACCAAGGGCGTGAAGTTCAAGGCGGATATGTTCGTGAAGGGCGATGCGGCCGAGGACCAGGAAGATCGCATCATCTACGACAACAAGACGGGCGCGCTCTATTACGACCAGGACGGCACCGGCTCGAAGGCCCAGGTGAAGATCGCCACCCTGTCCAAGAACCTGAAGCTGACGCACCACGATTTCTTCGTGATCTGAGCAAGAGTGAAGGCTGCACTGTCATCCCGGGGCTGTGCAGCGGAGCCCGGGATCATCACTGCCGACGGTGCAGAAGAAAGCTCGACGCTGATCGCTATTACCTGAGGCGTCGTGGTTATGGATCTCCGCCTGCGCGGGGATGACAGGGGAGAGGACGCATCCAACGATAGCGGTGAGTGTCGCTCGCTCTCGCGTTTGCCCTGCTCTCTCTCAACCTCTATACCGCCTTATCCATCGTCGCGGAGGAAGGGCTCATCATGAAAGCGGTTCTCTTCGAGCAGTTCGGTCAGCCGCCGCGCGTGCAGAACGTGCCCGATCCGACACCCTCGGCGGAAGGCGTCGTGATCAAGGTGGAGGCGACCGGGCTCTGCCGCAGCGACTGGCATGGCTGGATGGGGCACGATGCCGATGTGGTGCTGCCGCATGTGCCGGGTCACGAGCTTGCCGGCACGGTGCTCGCCACGGGCAGGCAGGTGACGCGCTGGAAGAAGGGCGACCGCGTCACCGTGCCGTTCGTCGGCGGATGCGGACACTGCCATGAATGCAACTCGGGCAACCATCAGGTCTGCGAGCAGCAGTTCCAGCCGGGCTTCACCGCCTGGGGATCATTCGCGGAATATGTGGCGGTGGATTACGCCGACACGAACCTCGTTGCGCTGCCCGAGGAACTCGACTTCGCCACCGCGGCAAGCCTCGGCTGCCGCTTTGTCACATCGTTTCGCGCCGTCGTCGATCAGGGCCGGGTGAAGCCCGGCGAGTGGGTGGCGGTTCACGGCTGCGGCGGTGTGGGGCTGTCGGCCATCATGATCGCAAGCGCCATGGGGGCGAACGTGATCGCGGTCGATCTCACCGATGAAAAACTTGCCTTCGCGCGGGAGATGGGCGCGGTGGCGACGATCAATGCCCGGGATTCCGCCGATGTGATCGGCGCCGTGAGGGAGATCACGAAGGGCGGTGCGCACGTCTCCATCGATGCATTGGGCAGCCCTGTCACCTGCTACAACTCGATTGCCAATCTGCGTCGGCGCGGGCGTCACGTGCAGATCGGGCTGATGCTGGGCGATCATGCCCGCGCAGCCGTGCCGATGGCGCAGGTCATTGCCCATGAACTCGAGATGTACGGCAGCCATGGGATGCAGGCCTTCCGCTATCAGGACATGATGGCGATGATCCGCACGGGCAAGCTCGCGCCGCAAAAGCTCGTCGGCCAGCATCTGAGCCTGGAGGACGCACCCGCGGCCCTCATGGCCATGGACCGGTTCGAAGGGCTCGGCATCAGCGTGGTGACACGGTTCTAGTCGGAAGGGACGCAGCGCTCGCATTGTTGAATGCGCGCCAAGCGCGCTATGTAAGCCCTCGGCCCTTTTGCTGCGCTGGAGATTTCGATGGCCTACCTGCCCGCCGAGAACCGCTATGAGTCGATGATCTACAACCGATGCGGCCGCAGCGGGCTGCTGCTTCCGGCAATCTCGCTCGGGCTCTGGCACAATTTCGGTGAGGACAAGTCCGCCGCAACCGCGCGGGAGATCTGCCGCACCGCCTTCGATCTCGGCATCACGCATTTCGATCTCGCCAACAATTACGGCCCTCCCCCGGGCTCGGCCGAAACCCTGTTCGGCGACATCCTGCGCCATGACTTCCACGGCCTGCGCGACGAGATGGTGATCTCCACCAAGGCGGGCTACCGCATGTGGCCGGGTCCCTATGGCGAGTGGGGCAGCCGCAAATATGTGCTCTCCAGCCTCGACCAGAGCCTCAAGCGCATGGGACTCGACTATGTCGACATCTTCTATTCCCATCGCTTCGACCCGGACACGCCGCTGGAAGAGACCATGCTGGCGCTGGATTCCGCTGTGCGGCAGGGCAAGGCGCTCTATGTGGGCCTGTCCTCCTACAACAGCCAGCGCACCCGCGAGGCCGTCGCGATCCTGCGTGAACTGAAGACGCCGTGCATCATCCACCAGCCGAGCTATTCCATGCTCAACCGCTGGATCGAGGAGGATGGGCTCCTCGACACCCTCGACGGTGTCGGCATGGGCTCCATCGTGTTCTCGCCGCTGGCCCAGGGCATGCTGACGACGAAATATCTGAACGGCATTCCTGAGGAGAGCCGCGCCGCGCAGGGCAAGTCCCTGCGCACCACCTTCCTGAACGAGGACAACCTTGCCCGCATCCGCGGGCTCAACGGCATCGCCGAGCAGCGCGGGCAGACACTGGCCCAGATGGCGCTCGCCTGGGTGCTGCGCGGCGGGCGCGTGACCTCGGCGCTTATCGGCGCGAGCCGTCCCGAGCAGGTCGTCGACTGCGTGGGCGCTCTCAAGAACCTGTCGTTCACGGCGGACGAGCTGGCGGAGATCGACCGCTTTGCCGGCGAGGGCAACCTGAACATCTGGGCGGCCTCGGCGGAGCGGAAGGGTCCGTCGCGTTAAGGCATCGGAAGTGGATCCGCACTTTTGGGATCGATCCGATGCTCCAGGACAGACACAATCCCCAACCCCTTCGGGGATACCCCTTTCGAGGGACTTGAGTAGCTGGTTAACAAGTGGTTAATGCAAAGCTTCATTGGCCATTTGTCCCAGGTCTCTTCCATGGTCCCTGCCATCGCTACCGATAACCGCCGGCACGCCAGGCGCTTTCCTGCCCATCACCCGGCGCAGATCATGCTGGGACCCGACGCGATGATCCCCTGCACGGTGCGGGACATCTCGACCGGCGGCGCCAGGATTGCCCTGAAGCCGCAGATGGACCTGCCGGAGACCTTCGAGCTGTTCATCGCGGCCCATGACCTGCAGGTCCGCCGGGCGCGGGTGTGCTGGCGCAAGGGCGGTTTCGCCGGGATCGCGTTCAGCGCCGACGAGGCCGATGCAGCCATGAGCGTGGAAGCGCCTCGGCCGCTCACCTTCGAAGATTGCCTCGATCAGGCCGCCATGCCGGCCCATCTTGCAGCCAAACCGGCGCGCAAGAACCTCAAGCTCTGGCAGACCAGCATCTGACCACCGCGCGTTCTTCTAAAGGGAGAACTCGATCAGAAACGCGTCAGCGCCGTCCGAACAGGCGCTCGATGTCGCTCAGCTTCAGTTCGACATAGGTCGGGCGCCCGTGGTTGCACTGGCCCGACAGCGGCGTCGACTCCATCTCACGCAGGAGCGCATTCATCTCCTCCGGCCGCAGGCGCCGCCCGGCGCGGATCGAGCCGTGGCAGGACATGCGCGAGAGCACCGCGTCGAGCCGCTCCTCCAGCGGGCCTGCAGCACCCTGCCCCCATTCGGCGAGCGCATCGGCCACATCCTGCACCAGAGCCTTGATGCGTCCGCCTGCGAGCGCCGACGGCACCTCGCGCACGAGGAGCGCGCCGTGGCCGAACGGCTCGACCACGAGACCGAGCCCCTCCAGCACGGCGGCGTCCGCAAGCACCCGGTCCGCATCGATGGGGTCGAGATCGACCACCTCGGGGATCAGCAGCAATTGCCGCCCAATCCCCGACGAGGCGCGCTCGCGCTTCAGCCGCTCGTAGACGAGGCGCTCATGCGCCGCATGCTGATCGACGATGACGATGCCGTCCTGCGTCTGCGCCACGATATATGTGCCATGCAGCTGCGCGCGCGCGGCACCGAGCGGCGATTCCTCGGTCTGCCCCTCCACTTCATGCAGCGTCGCGCGGCTGTCGGCGGAAGGCGCGGCGAGATCCGGCAGGCTCGCCTGCCGCTCGGCAAGGCCCGGAGCGGATGCATAGGGCTGCTCCTTTGCATCGAGCGGCGCCTGCCAGTTGGCGAAGGCGCCAGTGGGGCGGATCGCGTGGGTGCGGTGCGGATAAGCGGAACGCATGGGCAGCGCGCCTTGCGGGCGCAGGCTTTCCAGCGTGCGCGTGCCGCCGGTGGACGAGGCGCGGAAGGCATGGCGGGTGATCGCTTCCTTCAGGGCCGCCACCACGAAGCCGCGCACGAAGGCGGGATCGCGGAAGCGCACCTCCGTCTTCGCCGGATGCACGTTCACGTCGACGCTGCGCGGATCGAGGTCGATCATGATGGCGAGCACCGGATGCCGGTCGGAGGCCATCACGTCCGCATAGGCGCCGCGCACGGCGCCGAGGAGCAGCTTGTCGCGCACGGGCCGCCCGTTGACCACGAAGTGGATCGCCGTGCCGGTGCCGCGGTGATAGGTCGGCAGGCTGGCAAAGCCGGAAAGCCGCACGCCCTCGCGCTCGACCCCGATGGCCATGGCGTTCTCGTGGAACTCAGAACCCAGCACCCGTGACAGGCGGCGCAGGAAACCGTGCTCGCCGGGTTCCTCCGGCGGATAGGTGAAGGCCGTGATGTGCTCGCCCGACAGGGTGAAGCGGACGGTGGGATGCGCGATGGCGAGCCGCTTGACGATCTCCGTCACGGCCTGCGCCTCGGAGCGGTCGCTCTTCAGGAACTTCAGGCGCGCGGGCGTGGCGGAGAACAGGTCCGTCACCTCCACGCGGGTGCCCTTGGGCGCAGACGCGGGCCGCACCGGGCTTTTCACGCCGGCCTCCACCACGATGGCGCTGCCGGTCTCAGCCTCCGCCGTGCGGGAAGTGATCGACAACCGCGCGACCGCCCCGATCGATGGCAGGGCCTCGCCGCGAAACCCGAGGGTGTTGATGGCGAACAGGTCACCGTCCGGCAGCTTGGACGTGGCATGCCGTTCGACCGCGAGTTCCAGGTCCTCGGGCGTCATGCCCCGGCCGTCATCGACGATGCGGATCAGGCGGCGCCCGCCCGCCTCCACGGTGATCTCGATGGAGGTGGCGCCCGCATCGACGGCGTTCTCGACCAATTCCTTCACGGCCGCCGCCGGGCGCTCGACAACCTCGCCCGCAGCGATGCGGTCGACGAGGATGGGATCGAGGCGGCGGACGTGCATGAGGGCGTTCAACCTTCAGATTCGATGACGGGAAGATAAGCACTGAAGGCGGCGGAAACCAGAACGCGCGATGTTATTCCCGTACCCAAATCGTCCTCCCGGACGGCGAAAGCCGATCCGGATCGGGCAAACCAGTCCGGCTCTGTCATCCCGGGGCCGCAGAGCGGAGCCCGGGATCCATAACCGCTGGCGAGGCAGAACAAAGCGTAACGCTGCCCGCCTTTCTGAAAACGTCGTGGTTATGGATCCCCGCCTGCGCGGGGATGACGGCGTTGAGGTTCAAGCGCCACTCTCGTCCAGCGATCCCGGATCTCCGCTGCGCTTCGTCCGGGATGACGCACAGTGAGAGCTACCCCTGCGCCAGGTACTGCTTCGCCAGGATCTTGCCCTCTTCCACGGCCGGCTGGTCGAACGGGTCGACGCCCAGCGCATAGCCGGCCAGGATCGTCTCCAGCATGAAGTGCATGAGCAGTTCGCCCACGGCGCGCTCGTCGAGCTTTTCGACATGGATCTGGCGGGTCGGGCGGCCGTTCTTGGCCAGGGTGTCGGCGGTGGCGCGTCCCTGTGCAGCCACGAGGTCGCCGATATGCTTGCCGCCGAAGCCCGGCTCGCCGGCCCGCTTGGCGAGCTTCTCGTCCATGAGCGGCCCCTTGCCCGCCACGCCCGTGGTCATGACGGTAAAGAGCTTGTCGTTGGGACCCGCTAGATAGAGCTGGAGCTGGCTGTGCTGGTCCACCGGCCCGATGGCGGCCACGGGCTGGGTGCCGTGACCGTCCTTGCCGATGCTCTCGGCCCACAACTGCACCCACCAGCGGGTGAAGCGTTCCATCCGGTCCGCATAGGCCATGGCGACCGTGATGCCCTTGCCGTCGCGGGCCATGGCAACGTTGAGAGCCGCACCGAGCGCGGCCGGCGCGTCCTTCGCGGCAGCGCCGCTGCGGAACGGCTCGTACGCGTCAGCCGCACCCTGGCGGATCGCCCCGATATCGAGGCCGAGCACGGCGGCCGGCAGCAGGCCCACATTGGTGAGCACCGAATAGCGCCCGCCGATGCCCGTGTGATGCTCGAGGAACCGCACGCCTTCAGGCTCCAGCAGATCGCGCAGCGCATTGCGGCTGCCGTCCTTGCGCGGCTCGGACAGCCCGAGGAAAACATCCTTGGGGTGGGCGCTCAAGCCCGCCTTGTCCAGGGCCGTGAGCACGGCGATCGTCTGCATCAGGGTCTCGCCCGTGCCGCCGGATTTGGAGATCGACACGAACTTGGTCGAGGAGAGCGGCAGCTTGTGGAGCACCCGGTCGAAGGTGATGGGGTCGAGGTTGTCGAGGAAGTGGACCCGCGGGCTCTCGGTGAAGCGTCCGGCGCCCGGCACCGCATAATCCTTCAACTGCGCCAGGGTCTGGCCACCGAGGCTCGAGCCGCCCGTACCGAGGAACACCACGTCGGTGGCATCGTCCCGCAGGAAGGTGGCCGCTTCGCGGATGCTCGCCAGATCCTCGGTGGTGCGAGGCATGTGGAGCAGCGGCAGGCGGCCGGAGGCATCGTCCTGCGCCAGTCGCTCCATGGCCTCGCCCACGAGCGCGAGCGCCTGGTCCAGCGCTGTCTGCGGCAGACCGCCCTCCCCGATGGTGGCATCCAGGGCAAGATCGATCGATTGCTGCAGGGGCATGGCGTACTCCGACTCGTTGCAAGTTGGAGCGGAAGATTAGGGCAGAGCCAGGCCTGAGGCTAGAGCCGCGGCACCGAGCCGAAGTCTCTGTCGTGAAAGACGATCAGGGATGACGTCTCCCGCGTCATCACCGGCACTAGGCCGGTGATGACGACGGAAGCGGAGTTCAAGACGGAGTCTTGGGAACGGACCCTTGGGACAAGCTCGCTGTCCGGAGACGGCAGCCTCACACCCCGGTCGGCCGCCCGGCGATCACCGTGAGCATCCGGCCGTCGCCGAAGATGCGCTCGGCCGCCTGGCGGATGTCGGCCTGGGTCACCGCACCGACGAGGGCGTTGCGGCGCGCGATGTAGTCGATGCCGAGCCCCTCGAAGGCGATCTGCGCCAGGGTGTGGGCGATCTTGGTCGAGGTGTCGAAGCCGAGCGCATAGGAGCCGACGAGATAGTCCTTGGCCTTCTGCAGCTCCTCGTCCGAAGGGCCTTCGCTCGTCAGCTTCGCCATCTCATCGGTGATGACGTCGAGCGCCTCGACGACGCGCTCGTTCTTCGTGGCCGTGTAGCCCCAGGTCATGGCGGCGGAGCGGTAGCTCACCAGCGAGGTGCCGACGCTGTAGGCGAGGCCGCGCTTCTCGCGCACTTCCTGGAACAGGCGCGACGTAAAGGCGCCGCCGCCAAGGATGTGATTGAGCACATAGGCCGGGATAAAGCCTGGATCGCGCCAGGCGAGGCCGTTCATGCCGAAGCGGATGACCGATTGCGGCACGTCGAGATCGACCACGATGCGCGAGCCGATCTTCTGCAGCGTCGCGGGCTCGATGATGCCGAGAGGCTTCGCTTCGGGCAGGGAGCCGAACACCCTGTCGAGCAGGGCCGACAGATTGTCGGCCCCGATGGCGCCGACGACCGCGACCTTGACGCGACCGCGGGCGATGATCGTCCGATGCATGGCCACGAGATCATCGCGGGTGATCGCCGCGACGCTCTCTGGGGTGCCGGAGGTCGGGCGGCCGTAGGGGTGGCCGGCAAAACCTTCCTCGAAGAAGCGGCGGGTCGCCATCACACCGGGATCGTTTTGCTGGTACTTGAGGCCCGCAATCGTCTGGGCCCGCACGCGCTCGATGGAATCCTGATCGAAGCGCGGCTCGGCCAGTGCCAGGCGCAGCAGCTCGAAGGCTTCGTCCGCATGCTTGACGAGGGTCTTCAATGAGCCGCCGAGCGCGTCGTTGCCGGCATTGAAGGACAGCTCGATGGCACGCGCGGCCAGGCGCTCCTGAAACGCATCGGAATCGTATTCGCCGGCGCCCTCGTCGAGGAGGCGCGCGAGCATCTGCGCAACGCCCGGCTTGGTCTCAGGATCGTGCGCTGAGCCGCCCTCGAAGATGAACGACACGGCGATGAGCGGCACCACGTCGGACTCGACGTGCCAGACCTCGACGCCGCCGGGCGAGGTCAGCGCCTTCACCTGGGTCGGGGACGAGGACAGGGTTTCGACAGAAGCTGTCATTGTGACCTCAAATTCTGGGCAGGCGGCTTCAAGAAGCCGACTTCTGCAGGTAGCCCGTCACGGACCGGCGGGGGACGAGATAGCGCTCCGCCGCGGAGGCCAGATCGTCCTTGAGAACGGTCTCGATCTCCACCGGCCAGCGGCGCACCTCCTCGATGGTCTCGCCGATGGCGAGCGCCGATCCGTAGATGCGCGCGAGCGATGACTGGCTGTCGGTGGAATAGATCGTCTCGGCCACGAGGCGCGTCTTGGCGCGCTCGATGGAATCCCCATCCAGGGCTTCGGACGGGATCGTCTTGAGCACCTGATCGACGGCCTCTTCCAGCGCCTGCAGCGACACGCCTTCGGACGGCACCGCATAAACGCAGAAGCGGGTATCCTCCATGGCGGAGGACATGTACCAGGCGCCCGCATTCACCGCGATGCCGCGCTCCATGACGAGCTTGCGATAGAGATACGAGGTCGGGCCGCCGCCGATCACCTCGGCGAGCAGTTCGAGCGAGTAGCAGTCGCGCTGCGAAGCCGTTCGGCAGGACGGCACGAGATAGAGCCGCTGCATGGTGGGCTGCTCGACCTTGGGATCCGCCACGGTGATGTGACGGGCCGCCACCGGCTCCGGCTCGCGCGGACGCACGCGGACCGGCCGCTTGCCCTGCGGCGAGACGCGGCCATAGGTGGTGTCGGCGAGGCGCCGCACCTCGTCCTCGGTCACATCGCCGGCGACGACGAGAATGCCGTTCTCCGGCGTGTAGAAGCGTCGGTAATAGTCGAGCGCGTGATCGCGGTTGAGCGTTTCGATCTCGTGCATCCAGCCGATGATCGGAATGCCGTAGGGGTGATGCACGAAGAGCGAGGCGGCCATGGCCTCGGACAGCTGCGCCGAAGGGTCGGTCTCGACCCGCATGCGGCGCTCTTCCAGCACCACGTCCCGCTCCGGAGCGATGACGGATTCCTCAAGCAGGAGGTTCGTCATCCGGTCGGCCTCGAACTCCATCATGGTCTTGAGGTTCTCGCGGGCGACGCGCTGGAAGTAAGCCGTGTAGTCGAAGGACGTGAACGCATTCTCCTGACCGCCGAGGCCGGACACGACCTTGGAGAACTCGCCGGCCGGATGCTTCTGCGTGCCCTTGAACATCAGGTGCTCGAGGAAGTGCGCGATGCCCGACTGGCCGATCGGATCGTCCGCCGAACCGTTGCGGTACCAGATCATATGCGTGACCACAGGAACGCGATGATCGGGAATAACCACCACGTCGAGGCCGTTATCGAGGGTGAAGGACGACAGGTTCGGGCCACTGCCTTCCGTCCGCCCGAAGGAAGCGGCGTCGGCGCGAAGAATGGGCTTAGAGGCAGTGTCCATGACGTTTCAACCTTGGCGACATCAAATCGTTTCGCAGGATCAGACCCACGGGAATAGTCAAATTAAGGGGGTACGCAAGCGAAGCCGCGAAACTTTCCGGTGGGGAGACGGTTCGCGCTGGTAGGCGAAACCAGGCTTGGCTTTTCAGGACCCCATAACGTTTTCAGGCGAAGCGGGTGGAACCCGTTCGCCTGAAAAAGAGAGAAGAGAGGATGGCTACTGCCGGCGACGCTCTTGCTGCTGGCGGATGAAGGCCTGCGGGCTGTCGGGATCGCCGTTGACCACGGGGTCGGCGGATGCCTTGAGCTTGCCGCCGCCCTGGGCCTTGAGCAGCGTTCCCGGGGGATCGCTGAGGTAGCGCCGCTCCAGGCCATCGCCCTGAAGTTTCACGTTGTCGTCCGACGTCGAGTAGGAGCGCAGCTCGTCCGGCGTCAGGCGGCTCATATCGGCCTGCGAGCCGGAGCGGACAGGAGCCGTCGTGGTGATGTTGTTCGGGTTGCGGCTGGCACGCATCTCATCGATGGCGAGCCGCTTTCCCTCGTTGAGCTTGTAGGCTTCGGAGCTGGTCCAGGGCGTGCGGGCCTCGGCGGCCGCCTTGCGGCGCGCTGCCACGTCGGGGTCCTTGGGCCAGTTGCCGTTGCGGGCCTCGGCACCACCGCCCGCAGCCGGAGCGGGCAGGTTCATGCTCGGCGGAAGCACGAGAGGTGCCCGCTCGTTGTAAACGATGGGGTCCTTCTCCTTGGGAATGATGCCGATGCTGCCGAGCAGGCTCTTGACGGTCTCGCCCTCCTGCGCCGAAGCGCCGGTAGCGGCGACCAGAAGCGCCAGAGCCCCTGCGCACCCTACGATTTTCATTCCCTTCATGGCACCCACCATTAATTTCTCGTTGTGGCCGGAAGGCCTGATCGCTCATTCTGGCGAACATATGGCAGCCGGAGGCCGTGCAACATCATTTCTTTGCCCGACGCCCTTCCAGCACGAAGGAGTCATAGAGCAAACCGACCACCCCCGCAACGATGGCGGCATCGGCCACGTTGAACACGTACCAGGACCATGAGCCGATGTGGAACTGGATGAAGTCGAACACGGCCCCGTAGGCGATCCGGTCGATGACGTTGCCGATGGCTCCGCCGACGATCAGGCCGAGCGAAGCCGCCAGGAGCTTGGCCGAGGTGCGGCGGATCCAGACGGACAGGCCGATGGCGGCCAGGATCGAGATCACGACCAGTACCCAGCGGCCGAGCTCCGAGCTCTGCTGGAACAGCCCATAGGAGATGCCGCGGTTCCAGACCACGATCAGGTTGACGAACGGCGCGAACTCCACCGGCTCCTTCACCGGCAGATCGAAGACGAACAGGGTGTAGAGCTTGGTCGCCTGATCGAGCACGAGGGTGATCAGGGCCGCGGAGAAGCCGAGGATCGCGGCGGTCGAGAGGCCCCGGCCGACCGTGCTTTTCCTGCCGGAGCCCCGCGGGCTGCGTGGCCGCGCCGCAGCGCCGGAGCGCTGCGGACCTGGCTGCGAGGTCGCCCCGGTTTGCGGGAGCGGCGCGCCCGTCTCGTTCGCCTTGCTCATTCCGCCGCCGCCTTGAGCTGGTCCCACTCCCGCAGGGCCGCCGCGTCGCGGGGCGTCACGTCCGGGTAGTCCGGATCGGTGCCGACCTCGGGCGTGACCTTCCACGAGCGGGCGCATTTGCGGCCCTCGGCGAGGGCCGGCACGACGGCCACGCCCTTCACGTCCTCAAGGCGGAAGGCATCGGTTGGCCCCTCGCCCTGCACCACCCGGATACCGGACGTGATGCAGATCTCGGCAAGGTCGAGGCCCTGCACGGCCTGGAGCAGGCTCTCATCCGCAATGTGTACGACAGGAGCAGCCTCCAGGCTTGCACCGATGCGCTTCTGCGCACGCTCGATCTCCAGCGCGCCTGTGACGACACGGCGCACGCGGCGCACCTTCGACCAGCGCTCCGCGAGCGCCTCGTCGCGCCACTCTTCGGGCGCCTGGGCAAAGGTTTCGAGATGGACCGACTCGGCGTGAGGATAACGCTCGAGCCACGCCTCCTCAGCCGTGAAGGCGAGGATCGGCGCGATCCAGGTGGCCACGCAGCGGAAGGTCTCGTCGATCACGGTGAGCGCACTCTTACGCACCTTGCTTGAGATCGGGTCGCAGTAGAGTGCGTCCTTGCGGATGTCGAAATAGAACGCCGACAGATCGGTGGTCATGAACGAGGTCAGCAGGGCGACGACACGCTTGTAGTCGTAGTTGCCATAGGCCTCGCGCACCTCGCCGCCGAGCTCCACCAGGCGGTGGAGCACGAAGCGCTCCAGCTCCGGCATCTCGTTGAAGGCCACCTTGTCGGCATCGCGGAAATGCGCCAGCGAGCCCAGCATCCAGCGGATCGTGTTGCGCAGCTTGCGGTAGGTTTCGGCCGTGGTCTTGATGATCTCCGGGCCGATGCGCTGATCGTCCCAGTAATCCACCGATGCCGTCCAGAGACGCAGGATGTCGGCGCCGTAATCCTTGATGATGGTCTGAGGCGCGACCGTGTTGCCCAGCGACTTCGACATCTTGCGGCCCTGCTCGTCGAGCGTAAAGCCGTGGGTGACGACGATGTCGTAGGGCGCGCGACCGCGCGTGCCGCAGCTCTCCAGCAGCGACGAGTGGAACCAGCCGCGGTGCTGGTCCGAGCCTTCCAGGTACATGACCTGATCGGGCCCGCCATCAACCTTGCGCGTCACCTTCAGGTCCTCGCGCTTCTCCAGCGCGAAGGCGTGCGTGCAGCCTGAATCGAACCACACGTCGAGGATGTCGTTGATCTTGTCGAAATCGCTCAGGTCGTAGCCGCCGGCTTTCAGGAAGCGCGAGCCGTCATCCGCATACCACGCATCGGCGCCTTCCTTTTCGAAGGCCTCGGCGATGGCGTCGTTCACGCGCTCGTCCTTGAGGATCTCGTTGCTGTTCTTCTTCACGAAGACCGCGATCGGCACGCCCCAGGCGCGCTGGCGCGACACCACCCAGTCGGGGCGGTTGGCGATCATGCCGTTGATGCGGTTCTCGCCGGATTCCGGCACCCACTCGACGGACTCGATGCCATGGAGCGCGCGCTGACGGAGCGTATCGCCCTTGTCGTCGAGCGGCTTGTCCATGGAGATGAACCATTGCGGCGTGTTGCGGAAGATCAGCGGACCCTTCGAGCGCCAGGAATGGGGATACTGGTGCTTGAGGCGCCCGCGCGCGATCAGCGCGCCGACATCGACAAGCTTCTTGATCACGGCTTCGTTGGCGCCCGCATCCTTGCCCTTGTCGTCATAGATGCGCTCGCCCGCGAAGATCGGCACGTGCGGGAAGTAGGACGAGTCCGGCGAGACCGTGTGCGGCACTTCCTTCATGCCGCAGGAAACGAACAGGTCGCGGTGCTTCACGTAGGTATTGTAGTCGTCCGCGCCGTGTCCGGGCGCCGTGTGCACGAAGCCCGTGCCGGCATCGTCGGTGACGTAGTCGGCCGGCAGCACCGGGACCGGATAATCCCAATAGCCGTTCGCGCCCTCAAGGCCGCGGAACGGATGTGCGCAGCGCTCGAGCATCACCGGCAGCACGTCCTTGACGCGCTCGTATCCGGCGACGCGGGCCGCCGCGAACACCTCGGCCGCCAACTTGTCCGCGATGACGAGACGGTCGCCCACCTTGGCCCAGTTGTCGTCGGCTGCTTCCGTCACCGCGTAGAGGCCATAGGCGATGTTCTCGCCATAGGCGATGGCGCGGTTCGCCGGGATCGTCCAGGGGGTCGTCGTCCAGATCACCACGGATGCGCCGTCGAGATCGCCATTGAGGGTGTTGGTGATCTTGAACTTCACCCAGATCGTCGTGGAGGTCTTCTCGTGATACTCGACCTCGGCCTCGGCGAGCGCGGTCTTCTCGACCGAGGACCACATCACTGGCTTCGAGCCGCGATAGAGCTGGTCGCTCACGGCGAACTTGATGATCTCGCGGGCGATCTGCGCTTCCGCGTCAAAGCTCATGGTCTGGTAGGGGTTCGTCCAGTCGCCCTCGACGCCGAGGCGCTTGAACTCCTCGCGCTGCACGTCGATCCACTTCTCGGCGAAGGCCCGGCACTCGCGGCGGAACTCGACGATGTCCACATCGTCCTTGTTCTTGCCCTTGGCGCGATACTCCTCCTCGATCTTCCACTCGATCGGCAGGCCGTGGCAGTCCCAGCCCGGCACGTAGTTGGAGTCGAAGCCGAGCATGCCCTGCGAGCGGACCACTAGGTCCTTCAGGATCTTGTTGAGGGCGTGGCCGATATGGATGTTGCCGTTGGCATAGGGAGGGCCGTCATGGAGCACGAAGCGCGGACGGCCCTTCTGGACCTCGCGCAGGCGCTCATAGAGCCTCTTCTCGTTCCAGCGCTGCAGGAGCAGGGGCTCCCGCTGCGGCAGGCCGGCCCGCATAGGGAACTCGGTCTGGGGCAGGAACAGGGTTTCGGAATAGTCGCGGGCGGCGCTTTGAGGCTTGTCGGTCATGACGGTCAATCAGGTCTCGTGTGGCCCGGTGAAAAGGCGGGCGCATCAGGCTTCTCTTGAAGGGCGAACGGCTAGGATCCCGGACCTTCGCAGGTCATGCGAAAGCCGGGCCGATAATTCGCGCCGCGCCTATCCGGGCCGCCGGCAGGGCCTGAGAAACCATGGGCATGGGGAGCCTTTTAGCAGCGCCGGGGCGGATAATAAAGCGTGGTGATTCCGGGAGCGGCTCCCTATTTATGGGCAGGAACCAGCCTTACAATGTCCAGCAAGCGACGGGCAGGAAGGATCAGACCATGGCAGACTCGACCACCACGGCCGAACGGCGCTCGAAAGCCGGCTTCGACCTCTCCCCGCCAACCCCCGAGCAGTTCCGCGCGCTGGTGAACAACCTCGACGACGAGGAACGCCGCGTGCTCCTGGAGCACGGCACGGAGCGGCCCTTCTGCGGCATCTTCAACGAGGCCAAGGACAAGGGCACCTATTGCTGCCGCCTCTGCGGGCTTCCGCTCTTCCACGCCGGCACCAAGTTCGAGTCCGGCACCGGCTGGCCGAGCTTCTTCGACCCCATCGACCGCTCGCATGTCGCCTTCGTGCGCGACACCAGCTACGGCATGGTCCGCACCGAGATCCTCTGCGCCCGCTGCGAAGGCCATCTCGGCCACGTGTTCAATGACGGCCCGCCCCCGACCGGCGAGCGCTACTGCATGAACTCGGTGTCCATGCGGTTCGTGGCCGAGGGCGATCCGCTGCCGGATGAGCTGGGGCGCGGCGCACCGGAGGGCGAGGTCACGGGCTAAGGCCCCGCCATGGAGCCGAGCCGACAGGACAGGGACACCGGGACGGGCGCCGATTTCTACGCCCGCCTGCCGGTTTTCGACCACTTCTCCGACCTGACCGATCCGGGACGATACATGCCGGTTCCGGACGATTGGGTGCTCGGCCTCAGCGACATCGTGCGCTCCACCTCGGCCATCCAGGCGGGGCGCTACAAGGAAGTCAACACGGCTGCCGCCGCGGTTATCGCGGCGGTGGCCAACAAGCTCGGCACCAGCGAATTCCCCTTCGTGTTCGGCGGCGATGGCGCGAGCTTCGCCCTGCCGGCCTCGCAGGTCGACCTTGCACGGGACGCGTTGAGCGCCGTCGCGGCCTGGGTGCGGGATGCCTTCGGCTTCGAGCTGCGCATCGCCCTCGTGCCGGTCTCCGAAATCAGGGCGCAGGGCCACGACGTCCGGATCGCCCGGTTCTCCGCTTCGCCGGACGTGTCCTATGCCATGTTCGCTGGCGGCGGCCTGGCCTATGCCGAGCGGCAGATGAAGAGCGGCGCCTTCACCATTCCACCGGCTCCATCGGGCACCCTCCCCGACCTCTCGGGTCTGAGCTGCCGCTTCGATGAGATCAGGCCGGAACGCGGCGTCATTCTCTCCCTGATCATCCTGCCGACCCTGGAAGCCAACATGGGGGCGTTCAACACGCTCATCAGCCAGGTGCTCGCCCTGGCCGAGGGCCAGGAAGCCGGCCGCCCGCTGCCGGACAAGGGGCCTCCGCTCGCGTCCCCGTTCCAGGGCTTCGGGATCGAAGCCAAGACGTTGGGGGCACGCGGCCTCCGCCTGCGGCCCCTGGTGCGGCTCGCAGCCGGGCGCCTGGCCGCGTTCATGATCTTCCGGACGGGCCGCTCGTTGGGCGGCTTCGACCCCGCCCAATACCGCCACCAGCTCGTCGAGAACACGGACTTTCGCAAGTTCGACGATGGCCTGCGCATGACGCTCGACTGCACGCTCGCCCTCGCCGACCGGCTTGAGGCTCTTCTGCAGGAAGCGGAGCAGCAAGGCATCGCCCGCCATGGCCTGCACCGGCAGGAGGCGGCCCTCATGACCTGCTTCGTCCCCTCGCCCACCCGAGCCGACCACATCCATTTCGTCGACGGAGCCATGGGCGGCTACGCCATGGCCGCGCAGGCGCTGAAGCCTGCATCGTGAAGGCCGTCATCCCGGACGAAGCGCAGCGAAGATCCGGGATCGCGTGCAGGATGGAGTGCCGGAACCTCCACACTGTCATCCCCGCGCAGGCGGGGATCCATAAACACGACGCTTTAAGATAGGCAGGCAGCGTTACGCTTCGTTCTGCCTGGTCAGCGGTTATGGATCCCGGGCTCCGCTACGCGGCCCCGGGATGACAGGGCTGGACTGGTTTGCGCGATCCCCGATCGCCTGCGGCGTCCGGGATGACGATTGACCTACCCAATCATCGAAACCGTCTTGTCCTCGGCCAGCATCCGCTTCGCCTCGATGGAATCCCGGTCCATCCGGGCGATCAGCGCCTCGACACCGTCGAACCGCTCCTCGCCGCGGAGCCAGCCGATGAACTCCACGTCCAGGATCTGCCCGTAGAGATCGCCGGCAAAGTCGAACAGATGCACCTCGAGGAGCGGCGCTCCGTTGTCGAAGGTGGGGCGGCGGCCGAAGCTGGCGACGCCATCGACCAATGTGCCGCCAACCGATGCCCGCACCGCATAGATGCCGTGGCGCAGGCGGCAATCGTCGGGAAGGCGCATATTGGCCGTGGGATAACCGAGAACACGCCCGCGCTTGTCGCCATGGCGGACCTCGGAGCGGACGAACCAGCGATAGCCGAGGAGCCGGTTGGCCGTGGCGATGTCGCCTGTTTCCAGGGCAGCCCGGATGGCGCTGGAGGAGACCGGCTCCGTGCCCTCGACGATGGCCGGAGCTATGATGCAATCGAGCCCCCGCTCCCGGCACAGCTCCATCATCCGCTCCGGATTGCCCTCACGGCCCCGGCCGAAGTGAAAGTCGTGCCCGATCACGACGCCGGACATTTCCAGGTCTTTCGCCAGCACGTCCACGAAGCCCGAGGCCGTGAGCGCGGCGAGGGATCCATTGAATTCTCTCTCAAAGACCCCTGTGAGGCCGAGCCGCGCGAAGATCGCCAGCTTCACGGCCTCCGGCGTCAGGCGGAACAGCGGCCGGTCGGGCTGGAAGAAAGTGCGCGGATGCGGCTCGAAGGTCACGACGGCAGCGGGCCGCCCGGAGTTCAGAGCCATGTCGAGGAGGTGCCGGTGCCCGCGATGCACCCCGTCGAAATTGCCGATGGCCGCGACGGCTCCCTTGAGGCTCTCGGGCACAGGCTCGCCATCGCGGCAGATCGCGAAGGAGGTGGGCATCAGGGAAGAACCTCGGAACTCATCTCGGACTGGTCGGTGCCGCGCGACCCTGTCGAAAAGCACCCGATGGGTCAAGCCTGTTCGCCTCGTGGCCTTGAAGAACAAGCCTACATTGTTGCATGCTCTCGATGAACTGATCCGGAATGCTCATGCTCAAAGCTTTTGCGCTTGTCCTCGCGACCTTCGGGCTCTTGTGGCTGGCTTTGTACATCTGGGACCAGACTGAGCACGGGAAGATAGACTACTGCTTAGACGCTGGTGGCGCTTGGGACTACGAGCTGAAGAAATGTCGGGGTGCCGGACCGGGCTACAAAGGCCCTTGATGCTGTTTACCAGGAGAGGACGTCCGTGAAGGCCGTCGGCCGCACCGGCTGCCGGCCGACCCAATCCTGCACGTGATCCGACACGAGGTCGCCCTTGTGCAGGCCCAACTCCTCCGCGTGGATGCCGCGGGCGATCATCAGGGCGTCGATGCCAAAGCCCACGGCGCCCGCGATATCGGTGCGGATCGCGTCGCCGACGGCCAGCATCCTCTCCTTCGGGATGGGATGGCCAGCGAGCTCGGACGCGACAGTGAGGGCCCGCTCATAGACCGGCCGGTGGGGCTTTCCCGCATAGAAGACCTCGCCGCCCATCTCCTCGTAGGCGAGCGCGATGGTGCCTGCGCAGGGCAGGATCATGTGGCCGCGCTCGACCACGAGATCGGGATTGGCGCATACCATCAGCAGGTTGCGCCGGCGCATGGCCTCGAGCTGCGGGCAGTAATCCTCGACCGTCTCCTCCTCGTCGTTGTCGAAGCCGGAGCAGACCACGTAATCCGCCTCCTCGATGGAGCCGAAGCGCACGTCGAGACCGCCATAGATCGGCATGTCGCGCGGCGGGCCGATATGGTGCACCACCTTGTCGATGCGTTCCTGAATGGCGAGCCGGGTCAGATCGCCCGAGGTGACGATGGCATCATAGGCCGAGCGCGGCACCTGAAACCCGTCGAGCTGCGTTCCCACCGAGGCGCCGGGGCGCGGGGCGTTGGACACGAGCACCACCCGGCCGCCCTTGGCACGAAAGCGCGTGAGCGCGTCGCTTGCGGACTCATAGGCTTTGACGCCGTTGTGCAGCACGCCCCACACATCGCAGAGGATGAGATCGTAGCGGTCGGCGAGAGGCTGAAGCCCCTCGACGTGAAGGGGAAGGGACGAGGCGGTCATGAGAGCTCACTTGTTCGGAGCCCCGGCGGGTAGGCCGTAGCGACTTCCAAGTCAACCGGCGCGGCGCAGGCGGGTTGGCGCATCCTCCAGGCCGAAGGCCCGCGGGAGGTCCTGCTCGCCGGCGATCTCCGGCTTCACCGGTCGCGGCGCCGCAAAAGCGAAGCCCTGGGCGAGCGGTACGCCAAGCTCCGTCAGAACCGGCACCATGTCGTCCCGGTCCACCCGCTCGGCGATCAGCCGGATGCCCTGACGGCGCAGGGCGGAGGCGAAATCCCGCACGTCGAGCTCCGGTCCCGCATAGCGCCCGTCCTGCTGCTCGGCGGCCCTGATCATCAGATCGGCCGGCAGCTTCATGAAGCGGACACCCAGATCCGCGAGAGCGTGCGGATCGAAGCGGAGATCGGCGGCGCGGTCGAGGGAGAACGGCATGCCGCGCTCCCGCAGGGTCGCAAGCGCGGCCCTGAGATCCGTATCGAGATGGCGCCAGCTGTGCTGGGGCAGCTCCAGCACGACCCTGCCGAGGATTTCGGGTGAGGCATCGAGCAGGCCGGCCAGCGACCACAGGAAGCCCGGCTCGACGATGGCGTGGGCCGACAGGTTCACCCCCACGATGGCCTCGCTGCCGCGGGCCATGAGATGGCGGGCCACCGCCATGGCGCGGATCAGGATCCGCCGGTCGAAATCGGCCGCGCGGCCGGAGCATTCCAGGATGGGCAGGAACTCCACCGGCGCCAGCAGGGTCCCGTCCGCCAGACGCAGCCGCGCCAGGGCCTCATAGAAGCGGATCCTGCCCTGCGGCAGCGACACGATGGGCTGCAGGTGCATCTCGATCCGGTCCGCCTCAAAGGCCTGGGTGACCAGCCTGATCCGGCTCGTCTCATCGGCCGAGAGCCTGCGGATGGAAGGCAGGAGCGACGGTTCAGGGAAGCGATCGGACCCGACGACGGAGCCTCCCACAAGCGTCAGGGCAGGCTTGCCGCGCAGCGCCGGGGCAGCCAGCGCGGCGCTCTCCGGCGCGCCCGCCGCTCTGGCGAGATCGCGCAAAAGGCATGCCGGACCTTGCTTCGCAGCCTTGGCCGGGCTCGGCGCGAGCGGAGCGGCAGGGATTGCCTCGGGCTCAGGCCCGTTCAGCCTGCCCGCCTCAGCCTGCTGCCGGAGGATGAAGAGACCGCCGACAACCATGGTGATAAGAGCGGCGAAGACCGGCATGACGAGGCCCGCCTCCATCGGCACATAGGCCGAAGCGGACGCCATGAAGATGGCCGGCGTGAAGGCGAGCAAAGCCGCCTTCCGGCCCTTCAGGACCGGATTCATTTTCTTGTTGGTGACCATGGGTGCCCCCGCTCCCCTGGCTCGGGGCTGATGCCCGAATCAGTGTCTTAACCGAATGTGAATCACGGCGAATCGCGAGGCAAGTTTCGTATTCCCGCAATGGACATTTTTGCGCAACCGCGCGTTGCTCGCTCAGTACCGGTCAGACAGTTTGGAAAGGGCGTATCGATGGAAGAGCCTCGCAAGGACCTGCTCATGCAGGTTCAGGGAATGACCTGCCAGGGCTGCGTCAATTCGGTCACCAAGGCGATCCAGCGGCTGGACCCCGGCGCCAAGGTCGAGGTGGATCTGGACCATGGACGCGTGCATGTGGTCACCAAGGCGCAGGCCCTCGAAGTGACTCAGGCTCTCGATGCTGCCGGCTATGAAGCGACAGGCATGACCATGTAGCGCAAAGCATCGGCCCAAAAGTGGATTTGCACTTTTGGGATTGAGTCCGATGCTTTCTTTTGATGGGAGCATCGTGTGACCGGACCCAGCGGGCCGCGCTAGCGAAAACCGGGTCCACTTTTCTGCACGATGCTCTCAGGGTTGCGCCCTGCTCATGGCTCGGCGCAAAGATCCTTTTGCCGCGCCCGGAAACGGCTGCTAGGCTCCCCGCCAGCCATTTCCGGGGACAAGCCATGACCGCGCAGATATCCAGAGCCGCCAACGACTCCCTCGCACCCAACGATCTAGAGGCCTGGTGGCTTCCGTTCACGGCAAACCGCTCCTTCAAGCAGCGCCCGCGCATGATCGCCCGCGCCAAGGGCATGTACTACTACACGCCCGAAGGCCGCGAGGTGATCGACGGCGCCGCCGGCCTCTGGTGCTGCAACGCGGGCCACAATAGGGACGAGATCACCCGGGCGATCCAGGCCCAGGCCGAGGAGCTCGACTACTCGCCGGCCTTCCAGTTCGGCCATGCAGGCGGCTTTGCGCTGGCCTCCCGTCTCGCCCAGCTCGCCCCCGGCGACCTGAACCACGTGTTCTTCTGCAACTCGGGCTCCGAGGCCGTGGACACGGCCCTCAAGGTCGCGCTCGCTTATTGGAACGCCAAGGGCCAGGGCAGCAAGACGCGCCTGATCGGCCGCGAGCGCGGTTACCACGGCGTCGGCTTCGGCGGCATCTCGGTGGGCGGCATCGTCAAGAACCGCCAGTTCTTCGGCTCGCTGCTGGCCGGCGTCGATCACCTGCCCCACACCTACAACCGCGAGCAGCAAGCCTTCTCCCGCGGCGAGCCCGAATGGGGCGCGCATCTGGCGGACGAGCTGGAGCGCATCGTGGCCCTGCACGACGCCTCCACGATTGCCGCCGTGATCGTCGAGCCCATGGCCGGCTCCACCGGCGTGCTGGCTCCGCCCAAGGGCTATCTCAAGCGCCTGCGCGAGATCTGCGACAAGCACGGCATCCTGCTGATCTTCGACGAGGTCATCACCGGCTTCGGGCGTCTCGGCACCGCGTTTGCCGCCGAGCGCTACGGCGTCATCCCGGACATGATCACCTTCGCCAAGGGTGTGAATTCCGGGGCCGTGCCTATGGGCGGCGTGATGGTGAGCGACCGGATCTACGACACCTTCATGAAGGGTCCGGAGCACATGATCGAGCTGTTCCACGGCTACACCTATTCCGGCCATCCGCTCGCCTGCGCGGCGGCGCTGGCCGCCCAGGACATCTACCGGGACGAGAAGCTCTTTGAGCGGGCCAAAGCCCTGGAGCCGGTCTGGGCGGATGCGATCCACGGCCTCAAGAGCCTGCCGAACGTGCTCGACATCCGCACCATCGGCATCGTGGGCGCCATCGACCTCGCCTCGCGCCCAGATGCTGTCGGCGCCCGCGCCTTCGAGGCCATGGACCGCGGCTTCCAGGAGCACGGCATCATGATGCGCGTCACCGGCGACACCATCGCCCTCTCGCCGCCGCTCGTCATCACCGAGGAGCAGATCGGCGAGATCGTCGACAAGCTCACCAAGGTGATCAAGGCGGTGGCGTAAAGCCTCCCTACACGAGGCGTCATCCCGGACGGCGTCAGCCGATCCGGGATCGCATAGAGGACGTGGTGCCCAAAACTCAACAGTGTCATCCCCGCGGAGGCGGGGATCCATAACCACGACGTCTCTGAAAAGAGCGAACAGCATCGCGCCTCGTTCTGCACTGTCAGCGGTTATGGATCCCGGGCTCCGCTGCGCGGCCCCGGGATGACAGCGCTGGACTCGTCACGCGATCCCGGATCTCCGCTGCGCTTCGTCCGGGATGACCTGTTTTGGCGAAACCCTTGCCCCTCCCCGCCGCAGGGAGTAGGACCGCAGCACGTTTTTCCCATTCCAACGGCTGCTGTAAGAAACCATGTCCAAGGCCGACAAGATCAAGGCCCGCGCGCCGCGCGGCTTTGCCGACCGCAACCCCGCCGACCTCGCCGCTACCGAGCGCATGCTGGCGGCGATCCGTGAATCGTATGAGCTCTACGGCTTCGAGGGGGTCGAGACGCCCTTCGTCGAGTACACGGATTCCCTCGGCAAGTTCCTGCCCGACCAGGACCGGCCGAACGAGGGCGTGTTCTCGTTCCAGGACGACGACGAGCAATGGCTGTCGCTGCGCTACGACCTGACCGCGCCGCTCGCCCGCTACGTGGCCGAGAACTTCGACGCCCTGCCCAAGCCCTATCGCAGCTACCGGGCCGGCTGGGTGTTCCGCAACGAGAAGCCGGGCCCCGGCCGCTTCCGCCAGTTCATGCAGTTCGACGCCGACACCGTAGGCGCGGCCTCGGTCGCGGCCGATGCGGAAATCTGCATGATGGCCGCCGACACGATGGAGCGGCTCGGCCTCAAGCGCGGCGACTTCATCATCAAGATCAACAACCGCAAGGTTCTGGACGGCGTGCTCGAGGCCATCGGCCTCGGCGGCGAGGACGGGGCTGGCCAGCGCCTCACGGTGCTGCGCGCCATCGACAAGCTCGACCGCCTCGGCCCCGAAGGCGTGAGCCAACTCCTGGGCGCAGGCCGCAAGGACGAGAGCGGCGACTTTACGAAGGGCGCAGGCCTCGAGGCTGATGCCATCGAGCGTGTTCTGGCCTTCACCGCCGCCAAGGGCGCGGACAATGCGGCAACGGTCGAGAACCTGCGCAAGGTCGTCGGCTCCTCCGCACGGGGCCTCGAAGGCGCGGATGAGCTCGCGGAGATCGCATCGCTCGTCGCCTCCTCCGGTTACGAGGATCGCGTGACCATCGACCCGTCCGTGGTGCGCGGCCTCGAATACTACACCGGCCCCGTCTACGAGGCCGAGCTGACCTTCCAGGTTCAGGACGAGGACGGGCGTCCCGTCCGCTTCGGCTCGGTGGGCGGCGGCGGGCGCTATGACGGCCTCGTCGGCCGCTTCCGCTCCGAACCCGTTCCGGCAACCGGCTTCTCCATCGGCGTGTCGCGCCTGCTCTCGGCCCTGCAGATGGTCAAAAGCCCCATCGTGTCGGGCTCCGAAAAGCCCGGCCCGGTGGTGGTGCTCGTGATGGACAAGGACCAGGTCGCCGCCTACCAGCGCATGGTCTCCGCCCTGCGCCAGGCCGGCATCCGGGCCGAGCTCTATCTCGGCTCCTCGGGCATGAAAGCCCAGATGAAATATGCCGACCGCCGGCAGAGCCCCTGCGTGATCATTCAGGGCTCCAACGAGCGCGAGCGCGGCGAGGTCGAGATCAAGGACCTGATCGAAGGCGCCAAGGCGGCAGGGGCCATTGCGTCCAACGAGGAGTGGAAGGCCGCTCGCCCGGCGCAGTTCTCCGTCTCGGAGGACAAGCTGGTCGAGGCCGTGCGCGAAGTTCTGGCCCGTCACTTCGGATAACCTTGGCCGTTCGGGAACCGCCGCGGTTCCATCGGGGTTGACTGGCAAGCTTGACCATCAGGAGATGAACATGGCGAAGGCCAAGGAGAAGAAGAGCACGACTAAGTCCAAGAAGGGCTCCGGAAAGAGCACCGGCACGAAGCTGGCGAAGTCCGCCAAGAAATCCGGCTTGATGGACCTGATCAACTCGTCCCTCGGCCGCGAGATTCTGGCCGACGCCCTGATCGCTGCCGCCGGCGCAGCCGCCGCCGCCCTCACCAGGACCCGCACTGCCAAGAAGGCCGGTACGGCCGTCGCCGATGCAGGCTCGGACGCCGTCGACCTGACGCAGACCGCAGCCGGTGCCGTCGCGGGTGTCGTAACGGAAGCGGCCCGCCATTTCCTGCCCCCGACGCTCCTGGGCGATGAGGGCGGCTCGGAGAAGGGCGGCCAGTCGGAGCCCAAGAAGGTCAAATACGTCAACCGCTCCAGCACCGACAGCAAGCGCAAGACGACGAAGGCCAAAAGCGATACGGCCGAGAAGCACTGAGTTTATCTGCCCTACCACCCCTATCGTCATGGCCGGGCTTGTCCCGGCCATTCACGTTTCGTCACCGTCAATCTCCACCCCTCATCCTGATGGTCGGAGGCCTGCGCGTGCCGGTATCATCCCCAGCGTACGCAGTGCGGGAAGGGGATCCACGATCAGGCGCAACGCCATGGATTTCGTTCCCCTGGGCTGCGTGTCCTCCCGGAAATGACACCCGCTGACGTCATCACCGGCCTTGTGCCGGTGATCTCGATTGGAAGTGTACAGCGCATTAGATCATCGGAATGGCCGGGACATGCCCGGCCATCACGGAGAGAGTGAGGGTTTGTTCTCATTTTGTTCTTGATTTTGGTCCTAAGCTGGGCTATAGCTATGGACATCCTCGCCCGACGAGGGGCGCGCTCGCGAGGCGTCGCAGATGCGGGGTGAGGAGCGGTCCCACCGCAGGTCTCGCACGCCTGTGATCGCGGGTGGCCGATCCTGGCTTGATCCAGGTCCGCTGAAACAAACCGTGCGTGACGAGCAGCTTGGCTCTCACCTTCCACACCATAGCATCGAGCCGGGCTGCACGACACGCCACCCTCGACTGACCTTCAGGCTCGCAGCTCACGCTGCGGGCCACAAGGTGCTGGTTCTTTGACATGGAACGTCATCCCGGACGAAGCGCAGCGCAGATCCGGGATCGGGCAAACCTGCCTGGCACCGTCATCCCGGGGCCGCGTGAGCGGAGCCCGGGATCCATAACCGCCGACGAGGCAGAACAAGGCGCGACGCTCCTCGCCCTCCTTGAGGCGTCAGCGTTTATGGATCCCCGCCTGCGCGGGGACGACACCGGGGAGGTTCAGGGCCCCTCCTCCGTTCACCCTTCCGTCCAAAAACAATCGCCTTCCTGCCCGGGCATTGCTAGAGAGCATGCCAGCATAAGGGATTGAGCCAAGCCAGTGACGGAGACGGATGCCATTGTTGCGCTGATCGCGCTGTTCGAGCGCGAAGGCTATGCGCGTGTCGAGCCGCCGGTCCTCCAGCCTGCGGACGTGTTCATCGACCTGTCGGGCGAGGATATCCGGCGGCGCATGTTCGTGACGCAGGATGCGGCCGGGACGGAGCTTTGCCTGCGACCGGAATACACCATCCCGGTCTGTCTCCAGCATCTCGCCCAGCGCGGCGCCGAGCCCCTGGGCTATTCCTATGGCGGCCCGGTCTTCCGCATGCGTGCCAACGAGAGCGGCGAATTCCTGCAGGCAGGATTGGAGTCCATCGGCCGGACGGATGTGTCGGCCGTGGATGCGGAGATCCTGGCGCTGGCCCTGGAAGGGCTCGCCCGGATCGGCGGCCCCGCCCCCGTGGTGAAACTCGGCGACATGGGTCTCCTCCACGCCCTGATCGATGCCCTCGGGATTGCACCGGCGGCCAAGCGGCGCGTGATCCGGGCCATCGTGTCGGGCCAGGGCCTGTCGAGCCTCGCCGAGCCCGAGGGTTCGGGCGGCCAGGAGCACGCGGGCCTTCTCGCCGCCATCGAGGGGCAGGCTCCCCAGGCCGCCAAGGCCTTCGTCGAGGACATTCTGTCGATCGCCGGCATCGCGCGGGTCGGCGGGCGCAGCGCGGGCGAGATCGCCGAGCGCTTCCTGGCCCGCGCGGCCAACCGCACCGGCCTCACCGATGAGGCCAGGCAGGTGCTGGAGCGCTATCTCGCCATCAGCGGCGATCCGGATCAGGCGGCCCACGCAGTCCGGGCCCTGGCAAGGGACGCAGGCATGGATATCGGCCCGGCCCTGACCCTGCTCGAGGAGCGCACCGGGTTCATGGCGGCGCGCGGCCTCGACGTGGGCCGCTTCTCGTTTGCTGCCACCTTCGCGCGCAATCTCGACTACTACACGGGCTTCATCTTCGAGGTGCAGGACCCGCGCCGCAGCGACGGCAGGCCGGTGGTCGGCGGCGGGCGCTACGACCGCCTGCTGGAGCACCTGGGCGCCGAGGCGCCGATCCCGGCAGTCGGCTGCTCCTTCTGGCTCGACCGCATCGTGGGGAGGCCCTGATGACCGATACTCCCCTGATCCTCGCTGTCCCCTCCAAGGGACGCCTGCAGGAGAACGCGGCCGCGTTCTTCGCCCGCGCCGGCTTGGTCTTCACCCAGTCCCGCGGCGCCCGCGATTATCGCGGCACCCTGGCGGGCGTGCCCGACGTGGAGGTGGCCTTCCTCTCGGCCTCCGAGATCGTGAGCCAGCTCAGCTCGGGCACGGCGCATCTCGGCATCACCGGTGAGGACCTGATCCGCGAGCAGATCCCGGATGCGGATGCAGCCGTCGAGCTGTTGACGCCTCTCGGCTTCGGCCATGCCAATGTGGTTGTGGCCGTGCCGCAGGCCTGGATCGACGTGCGTACCATGGCGGACCTCGACGAGGTGGCGGCCGACATCCGAGCCCGTCACGGCACCAAGATGCGGGTCGCGACCAAGTACGTGAACCTCACCCGTCGCTTCTTCGCCGAGAAAGGCGTGTCCGACTACCGCATCGTCGAGAGCCTGGGGGCCACGGAAGGCGCGCCGGGCGCAGGCTCCGCGGAGCTGATCGTCGACATCACCACCACCGGCGCGACCCTTGCGGCCAATGCCCTGAAGATCCTCGACGACGGCGTGATGCTGCGCTCCGAGGCCAATCTCGTCGCGTCCGCTCGAGCACCCTGGACCGACCGGGCCAAGGCCGCCGCCACGGCCGTGCTGACGCGTATCGCCGCCGAGGAGGAAGCGCGCACCAGCCGCGAGGTGCGGGCGTGCCTCGATCCGGCGAAGGCCTCAGGCGTGGCGCCGCTCGCCAGGGAGCACGGCGCGACCCTCCCCTATGGCAACGCCTCGGGCCGCGAGATCGTGCTCCATTGCCGGACCGCCAAGGTGTTCGACATCGTGACGGCCCTGCAGAACCTCGGAGCCCAGGACATCTCCGTCCGGGCCTTCGATTATCTGTTCCGCCCCACAAACGCCCTCACCGAGCGGCTGTTGAACCGCATTGGCTAGGTGCGATTTTTCACTCGGGGCTAGGACAACCTCACCCTGTGACCACCTTGGGCGTTGCCTCGGCGCGCAAGGTTCCTTATGGTCCGGGCGTTTTCCGTTGTAGAGGTTCCGATGAACGCGCTTCGACTTGCGACATTCCTGGCGGCCATGGCCGCCGTCTCGGGAGCTCATGCCCAATCGGCCGCCGCAACCCTCGGCCGCCCGGTCGGCCCGACCCGCCAGGTGGACACCAAGGTTCCGCAGCCCGGCCAGACGGGCAAGGTCTTCCCGCTGAATTCGTCCTGGGTGGCTGTCAGCCTGAACGGCAGGCCCTTCACCGGCGAGCGTCCGAGCTTCAGGCTCGACGACCAGATGCGCGCCACCGGCTTTGCCGGCTGCAACACCTATGCCACCGCGGCCTATCCGCTGCGCGAGCAGGTCTTGGCCGTCGGCCCGTTCGCCCTGACGAAGAAGAGCTGCGACAAGTCCGCCATGGCCATCGAGCAGTCCTTTCTCGTGGCACTCCGCTCGTCGGGCAAATGGGACATCGAAGGCCGCAACCTGATCATCAAGACCCAGAACGGCGGCCAGCTGGTCTTGGAGCGCGCGCTTTAAGACCTTTGCCGGGTTTGAATGAAAAAGGCCGGCTCTACGCCGGCCTTTTTGTTATGCGTGGGAACGCTGTCATCCCGGACGAAGCGCAGCGGAGATCCGGGACCGCATGCAGGATAAAGCGCCATTCTGGTCCAACGATCCCGGATCGGCTGCGCCGTCCGGGATGACGCCTTAGGCTATTCCGCAGGCTCGGCCTGACGCAGATCGACGGGTGTGGAAAGGCCGTTCTCGCTCTTCTTCATGTCGATGCGCCGGTCGTGGTAGGCCGCGAGCGTCGATCGATGGCCGATGGAGACGACGGTCGTGTTCGGCAGCTTTTCCTGGATGATCCGATAGACCTCCGCCTCGGTGGGCTCGTCGAGGGCAGCCGTCGCCTCGTCGAGGAACAGCCAGTCGGGCTTGGCCAGGAGCGCACGGGCGACCGCAAGGCGCTGCTGCTCGCCCAGGGACAGGGTCTGGGCCCAGGCCCGCTCCTCGTCGAGACGATCCACGATCTGGGGCAGCTTCGCCGCCCTCAGAGCCTCCGCGATGTCGGCGTCGCTATAGGCATTCGCTTCCCCGGGATACGTCACCGCATCGCGCAGATTGCCGATGGGAATATAGGGCCGCTGCGGCAGGAGCATCATGGTCTGCCCCTCGGGCACCAGCACCTCGCCCTCGCCGAAGGGCCAGATGCCGGCGATGGCGCGGAACAGGGTCGACTTGCCTGAGCCTGACGGGCCGGTCATCAGCGTGCGCTCTCCCGGCCGGAAGTTCAGAGCGTCCGTGTGCAGCAGGGCGCTGCCGTCGGGCAGGCGCACGTCGAGGTTCTTCAGGCGCAGCTCACGGCCTGGGGCCTGCGAGATGGCGAGCTTGCTCTCGCCGCCGACCCGCTGGGCGGACGCGATAGCGCCCTCGAAGGTGGTGAGGCGGTCGAGCACGGCCTTGTAGTCCGCAAGCGTCGTATAGATGGTGATGAAGTAGGTGAGTGCGGATTCCACCCGCGAGAAGGCGCCGACCACCTGCTGCATCTGGCCGAGCGAGATCTTGCCGACGAAGTAGTAAGGTGCGGTGAGGATATAGGGCACCACCACGTTGGCCTGGAAATAGGCCGAGGTGAAAGTATTCAGCTTGATCAGGCGGATGACGATCCGCATGTAGTTGTCGACGATCTGCCCGAACCGCCGGGCGATGCCCTCCCGCTCGGCCGGCTCGCCGGACAGAAGCGCCACCTGCTCGGTGTATTCGCGCAGGCGCGCCAGGGAGAAGCGGTAGTTCGCCTCCACCCGCTCCTGCTCGAAGTTGAGGCCGATGAGCGGCCGGCCGATCAGGTGCGTCACCCAGGTGCCGAGAATGGCGTAGCCGGCGCAGACCCACACCAGAAGGCCCGGCACCTCCACGCTGGTTCCAGGGAAGGTGAAGCCGGCCGAGATCGTCCAGAGAATCGCCACGAAGGAGACCAGGGTCGCGGCCTGGTTCATGAGGCCGACGGAGAGCGAATAGGTGCTCTCGACGAATTTGCGCAGGTCTTCCGAGATGCGCTGGTCCGGGTTGTCCGCGCCGCGGCCGATCAGCTGCATCCGGTAATGGGCGCCGTCGCCCAGCCATTCGCCCACATAATAGGTGTTGAGGTAGGCGCGCCAGCGGATGGTGAGCACGTTCTGCAGCAGCACTTCGGTGAGCGCGATGGCCACGAAGACGGCGGCAAGCGGCGTGAAGATGACGAAGAGCTGATACCAGAAGGCCGCCGCATCCTTGGTCTCGAGCGCATTGAACATGTCGCGCGAGAAGAAGCTGAGGCGGACGTTGAGGGCGACCTGGGCAAGGTTGATCGCAATCAGGAAGCCGATCATCCAGGTACCGATGGTGCCCTCCCGTGCCCGCACGAGCCCGATGAACGGGATGCGGATGATGCTATCGGCCTGGGATTCGAGGTAGCGGTCGGCGATGCGGCAGATGGTACGCACCACAGGGATGTAGGAAAGACCGTAAATGAGGGCACCGAACGCCGTCGCACCGAGGGCAGCAGACGGCGGCGGAACGTAGCCCGTGTAGTCCCCGGTGATGACACCGGCCCGAGCGCCGAGGATCAGCGCGAGGAGCACGAGATGCGTGGCCGAGAGCATCACGAGGAAGATGCGCAGGAATTTCGGGATGTCTCGCCCGATGAACATCACCCCGGCCAGAGCCAGGGTGGAGAGGGGCAGATAGAACGGAACGGCCACGGCTCCGGATACGGAGGCCGCTAAGACGGCCAGTCCTATAAGTGCCAGCGCGAGGCTCGCCTTGATCATACGCATCTCCTGCCAGGGTCCCTGCCCCGGCTCTTAGAAACTCAAGGCAGCCGGATCAATGGCGCTTGTGGCGAAAGAAAGGAGGAACTTCCTCCTTGGGCCAGCGATAGCAGCCTTGTGACAATAACGACAGGGCGCTGTAAGCGCCTGAACGTTCTACAAAACAAACTGTCCTGTTAAAAGAACAAAACCGTTGACATGGAGAACGCGATCTCCCATGTGTCAGGTCGACACCCGACGACAGATCCCGAAGACGAGTTCATGAACGTCCCCCTTGGCTATATCGGCGACACGCCATCCCAGCGCCTGATCCCGGCCCAGCCCATCGTGCGCCTGGAAAAGGTCTCGAAGGTTTTTCCCGGGCGCGACGGCCAGCCCGTGACGGCCCTGCGCGAGACTGATCTCGCGGTGCCGCAGGGCTCCATCCTGGGGGTGATCGGCCGCTCCGGCGCCGGCAAGTCCACCCTCATTCGTCTGGTGAACGGCCTGGAGAAGCCCTCCTCCGGCAAGGTGATCGTGGACGGCGCCGACATCGCGGCCCTGCCCGAGGCGGCGCTTCGCCATGCACGCCGCTCCATCGGCATGATCTTCCAGCACTTCAATCTGCTGTCCTCCCGCACGGCCGCCCAGAACATCGCCCTGCCGCTCGAGGTGGCAGGCTTCGACAAGGCGGAGATCAGGACCAGGGTCGAAGAGCTTCTCGCCCTCGTCGGGCTCTCCGACAAGCGCAACCGTTATCCCTCGGAACTCTCCGGCGGCCAGAAGCAGCGCGTCGGCATCGCCCGCGCGCTCGCCACCAAGCCCAAGGTTTTGCTGTCCGACGAGGCGACCTCGGCCCTCGACCCGGAAACCACCCGGTCCATTCTCGACCTGCTCGCGCGCATCAATGACGAGCTTGGCCTGACGATCCTGCTCATCACCCATGAGATGGCAGTGATCCGCAACATCGCCCGCGAGGTCGCGGTGATCGAGGGCGGCCGCATCGTCGAGCAGGGCGACGTGTTCGAGGTGTTCACGCGGCCGCAGCACGAGGTCACCCGCTCCTTCCTGGCCGACGAGTCCGGTCGCGCGCTCCCGCCCTATGTGGCAAGCCGCCTGCGGTCTGAGGCGACACCCGGCAGCCAAGCGGTGATCCGCATCGGCTTCCGCGGCCCTCATGCAACGGATCCGGTCCTCGCGCGGCTCGCCCGCGATCTCAACATCGAAGCCAACATCCTGTCCGGTTCCGTCGACGAGATTGCAGGGCGCCCCTTCGGCACGCTGGTGGTCGGCGTACCGGAAACGTCGGTATCCACTACCCTCGATTTCCTGAAGAAGCACGGTCTCGACACGGAGGTCCTCGGCTATGTCGCCTGAGATGATCAACCTCATCGCCGCCTCCACCGGCGAAACCCTCTACATGGTTGCGGTCTCGGCTTTGATCGCAACCCTCTTCGGGCTGCCGCTCGGCGTGTTTCTCGCCACATCGGCCAAGGGTGAGCTGTTCGCGGCGCCGTGGATCAACCGCGTGCTCGGCGTCATCGTCAACGCCACACGCTCCACGCCATTCATCATTCTGGTGGTCGCGATCATTCCCTTCACGCGTCTGATCGCCGGCACGTCGATCGGCACCAATGCGGCCATCGTGCCGCTGACCATTGCCGCCACGCCGTTCATCGCACGCCTGATTGAAGGTGCGATCCGCGAGGTGGATCAGGGCCTCATCGAGGCGGCGCGCGCCTTCGGGGCAAGCCCGCTGCAGATCGTGCTGAAGGTTCTGATCCCCGAGGCCCTGCCTGGCATCGTGCTCGGCCTGACGCTCGCCATCGTGTCGCTGCTCGGCTTCTCGGCCATGGTGGGCGCGGTCGGCGGCGGAGGCCTGGGCGATCTCGGCATCCGCTACGGCTACCAGCGTTTCATGCCCGAGATGATGCTCGCCGTGGTGGTCGTTCTCATCGTCCTCGTCCAGGCGGTGCAGAGCATCGGCGACCGCCTCGCCAGACACCTCAACAAGCGCATCCGCCACGCCTGATCATTCAAACGTTCGCACAAGGAGTACCAAAGATGTCTCTGAAGAAACTTGGCCTCGCCGCCATCCTGTCTCTCGCCGCCCTGCCGGCTCTCGCGCAGACGCAGACCGTCCGCATCGGCGCGACGCCCGGTCCGCACGCGCAGATCCTGGAGGCCGTGAAGCCGATCGCCGCTAAGAAGGGCCTCGACATCAAGATCGTCGAGTTCTCCGACTACGTGGTGCCGAACACGGCGCTCGCCGGCGGCGACATCGAGGCGAACTCGTTCCAGAACCAGCCCTATCTCGACAACCAGGTGGCCGACCGCGGCTACAAGATCGAGAGCGTGGCGCTCACCGTGAATTTCCCGATCGGCATCTACTCCAAGAAGCACAAGAGCCTCGACGCGCTGCCGAACGGCGCGACAATCTCGATCCCCAACGATCCGACCAATGGCGGCCGCGCCCTCATCCTCCTGCAGGACAAGGGTCTCATCAAGCTCAAGGAAGGCACGGGCTACAAGCCGACGCCTCTCGACGTGACCGACAACCCGAAGAAGATCAAGTTCGTCGAGATCGAAGCCGCCCAGGGGCCCCGCGTGCTCGCCGACGTGGACGCGGCGGTCATCAACACCAACTACGCGACATCAGGCGGCCTCGACCCGGTGAAGGACCCCATCGCCCGCGAGAACCCCAAGGGTCCTTACGTCAACATCATCGCGGTGCGCAGCGAGGACAAGAGCAAGCCGTGGGTGAAGGCGCTGGTCGAGTCCTACCACACCCCCGAGGTGAAGGCGTTCATCGAAGAAAAGTTCAAAGGCTCGGTTCTGACCTCCTGGTAAGCGCCAGCTGCAGCACAACATCCCAGAAGGCCGGGTGAAAGCCCGGCCTTTTCGCGCTATACCAAGTTGCGCCAACGTTATTTAGGTTATAACCTTAGCAACAATTTCGCGGCCGGACTGGGGGCAGCCATGGCCAATCCATCTCAGAATTCGCTCGATACCGGCCGTGTCTCGTCCATTGTTGCGGGCCTCGCGACAGGGCTGATCTTCGGCGACAAGTGGGGATCTCCAAGCGCTGGAGCGGGCACCCACATCACGTGGAGCGTTCCGCAGGGAACGGCCTGGTTCGCGAATTCCTATTCCGTCTATGGCGAGCAAAGGAACTGGTCTCAGTTCAGCGCGGTCGAGATCGAGGGCGCGCGCAAGGCCATCGACACCTGGGCTGCCATTTCAGGCCTGACGGTTTCCCGCGTCTCCGACAGTCAAAACTCCGTGGGTGAGATCCGCTTCGCTAAAAGCCTCTTTGGCCCTCCCGGCGCCGACGGCCACGCCTATATGCCGGCCGATGTTCCTCGAGCCGGCGACATCTGGATGAACGCGAACAGCTGGAACACCTCCGGCACCGACGCGAACAAGCCGGGTACCTATGCCTATTATGCGCTTCTGCACGAGGTCGGCCATGCCCTCGGCCTGAAGCATTCCTTCGAGCCGTCCATTTACAACTCGTATCTGCTTCCATCCAAGTACAACCATCATTTCTCGACGATCATGAGCTATAACTCGGCGCCATGGTCGGCCACTGCCACGCCGCATTTCTATCCGACGACACCGATGCATCTCGACATGCTGGCCATCCAGCATCTCTACGGCCGGGACACGAAAACGAACGCCGGCAGCACCACCTACACGTTCTACGCCGGCCAGCAGTACTGGCAGACGATCTACGACGCGGGCGGGACGGACACCATGGTGTATCGCGGCTCCACAAACAGCATCATCGATCTGCGCTCGGGCTGGTTCAGCTCCGTCAGCGATTCCATCAAGTTCAGCGACGGAACGTCGACGCGCGAGTCGGTCTGCATAGGGCCCAATGTGGTGATCGAGAACGCCACCGGAGGCGATGGATCCGACACGCTGATCGGCAACGGTGCGCGCAACATCCTGAAGGGGGGATACGGATCCGACACCCTCACCGGTGCCTCAGGCGACGACAAGCTCTATGGCGGCGCCGGCGACGACAGGCTTGGAGGCGGAGCGGGCCGGGACATCTTCCACTTCAATTCTGCCCTATCGGATGCCCCGTCCGCCGCCAACATCGACCGGATTACGGACTTCAACATTGTCAGCGACCTGATCTACCTCGAGGATGCGATCTTCCGAGGCATCAGGAAGGGCAAGATGCATAAGTCGGCCTTCACCATTGGAACGGCAGCCAAAGATTCAAAAGATCGGATCGTCTACGACAAGCAATCCGGCGACCTGTTCTACGATCAGGATGGAATCGGCGGCCTCGCACAAATCAAGTTTGCCGTGCTCAACAAGCACCTGAAGCTGAGCGCCGCCGACTTCCACATCATCTGAAGCGGCGTCATGCTCCTCGTCTGAGACCTATTTTTGCCGCGGCTCCTTCAGATTCTGCCCAGCCGTGACGAGGCTCCCCGCCCTTTTGGCCTTCACGGCTTCGAGCAACGTCCAGGCGGCGTTGCGCACCTCATCCTGCACCGCCTCATCGTGATCGAGTTCCTCGTGGCTGGTAGCATAGGGCTTCCAGTAGCCGATATAGCGGTCGAGTTCCGCGGCACTGCCGGCCGGGATGAGATCCATGGCGCGCAGCCAGTCGGACAGGCTGCGGCGGACATCGCCTGTGCCTTCGGCATCGCCATGGACGATGACGGAGAACAGCCGGCCTTCGAGATGCTTGGGATAATCCCAGCCCTTGAGTTCCATGCCCTTTGCGATGTCGGTCTTCTTGCCCTCGGTCGAGGTCGGGTCCGGGTTGCCGCCATCGGCGCAGACGAGCCGGTCCATCATCAGCTTCAGGGGCGATGAGACCTGATACCAGTTCACCGGCGTGACGATCATCACACCATGAGCCTCAACCCATTTCGGATAGATGTCGTACATCCAGTCATGCGTCTGCCCGAGCGAGTAGTTGGGATAGCAGGAGCACGGCCAGTGGCACAAAGGCGCCGCCGTGGAGAAGCAGGCCTTGCAGGGATGGATGTGGCGCCCGTACTCCGCCGTGAGCCGGCTGAGTTCCAGCACCTCGACCTCCGCATTCTCAGCGCTTGCGAGAACCTGATAGGCAGTCTCCACGAGACGATAGCTCTTGGACATCTCGCCCGGGCATGTGTGCTCGCTGCGGGACGAGGCTGCGATCAGGAGGAAGCGGGCCGGACCGTTCGCGTCCTCATGCCGTTTCTGGGCCACGTCGATGGCGTCCTTGGCGGCGATCCAATCGACGGCGAGGTCGTAATCCGGATCGGCGAAGCCCGGTCCCGCCTTGCGGGTCTTCGGGCTCTTGCGATGATGGCTGTACGCATCCCAGGCCGCATCGGTGATCCGCTGCAACTCGCTCGAAAGCGGCTCGAAAGCCGGATCCTGGAACTGCTGGAGAAACCGTCTGCGGAACTCACCTTCATCGAGGGTCGGATCGGGCGTGCCCTTCCGTGCTTCTGGAGTGGACAAGGCGCAGCTCCTGCGTCGCGGCATGGTTGCCAAGCTTGGAACGCAGGGTATCCATGCCGGTTCCGGACTGTCGGCGGGGCTGAATCATCACTATTTGCTTATCGGCTTTGAGGCCCTACCTCCCTGCCGCACGATCCACGGAGCAGCTGATGTCCACCACCCCCATGATCCGCCTGAACGATGGAAGCGCGATGCCGCAAGTGGGCTTCGGCGTCTGGCGGGTTTCCAACGAGGAAGCCAAGAGCGCTGTCGCAGGCGCGATCGAGGCCGGCTACCGCTCCATCGACACGGCCTCCATCTACGGCAACGAAGAAGGCGTGGGAGAGGCCATCCGCTCGACCTCCGTTGCCCGCGAGGAGCTCTTCATCACCACCAAGGTGTGGAACGACCGCCAGGGCTACGACAGCACCCTGCGCGCCTTCGACGAGAGCCTGGCGCGCCTGAAGCTCGACTACGTGGATCTCTACCTCATTCACTGGCCGGTGGCGGGCAGCGAGGCCTACCGCGACACGTGGCGTGCCCTGATCAAGCTGCAGCAGGACGGGCGGGCGAAATCCATCGGCGTCTCCAACTTCATGGTGCCGCACCTGCAGCGCCTGATCGACGAATCCGGCGTGACCCCTGCCGTCAATCAGATCGAGCTGCATCCGCGGTTCCAGCAGACAGAACTGAGCGCCTTCCACAAGGCGAACGGCATCGCCACGGAATGCTGGGGCCCGCTCGGGCAGGGCAAGATCCTCGCGGAAGACACCTTCGCGGCCATCGGCCGGAAATACGGCAAGACGCCCGCTCAGGTCATCCTGCGCTGGCACCTCGACAACGGCTTCATCGTCATTCCAAAATCCGTGACGCCATCGCGCATCCGCGAGAACATCGACGTGTTCGATTTCCAGCTCGATGCAGACGACATGCAGGCTATCGAGCGCCTCGACAGCGCCTCGGGCCGCGTCGGACCTGACCCGGCGGTGTTCGCCTGATCATCGAGAAGGAATGCTAAAGGCGTCCTTTCGCCGGATCGCCTGGAGCTTCAAACTGCTGATAGATGGTCTCCGCGATGGGGAGCAGCTGCGCGCGCTCCGCTTTTGCGGTGACCACGTAGGACAGGCCGTTATCGATCCAGGAGAAGGCGGATACGTCGTCGCGGGACTCGAAGCGGAACGACGTCTGCGCTTCGGCTCCGCCGGACCGCGCATAGAGCGTGAGACGGTTGCCGCCCGCATTCTCGTACATGAACAGGGCGGCCGCCTCGCCGCTGTCCGGGAGAAGCCGCCCGCCGATAAGACGGTAGCCTTGCGCTGTCAGGTTCGGAGCGGTCAATGGCTTGCCGACGCGACGGGACAGCCATTGCACGAGATGCGCCTCCTGCTCGGCCGGCACTTCAACGGGGTGCAAACGCTCGCTGACATAGATCCGGTGCGCCGCAATGGCATTGCCGGCAACGCTCGCCCCCGCCACATGACTTGCGCCGGACCACCAGACCCCACCCGCCGCCCCCAGGATGCCGCCGATGAGAAGACCCACCACAGCAGCAACTGCCGCAGCACGCCTGTGCATCGGACGGCGCTGCGCGGCCACAAGATTGGCGACTCGTAGGCGCGAGGGAACAGGCTCCGCGGCCTTGAAGGCCAGCCGGGCCCGCAGCGCCTCGCGCAGGTCGATCTCCTGCTTCACCTGATCGGCCAGGGCGGGATGATCGTCCAGATAAGCCTTCACCGCCTCGCGCCGGGACGACGCGAGCCTCCCATCCACATAGGCCTGCAGATCGTCTTCTCCGATGGGTCGCTCGCCCGTCACTTCACTCTCCTCAAGACGGTGCTACGCCCGTTCTCCATGAATTCCCGCAGCCGTGCCCGCGCCCGGCTCAGGCGCGACATGACCGTCCCAAGGGGAATTCCCAACACCTTTGCGGCCTGCTCATAGGACAGGTCCTCGACGCCGACCAGCAGCAGAAGCGAGCGCTGCTCCTCGGACAGGGCATCAAGGCCCATGAGGACGTCGCGCAGGCCCAGATGGCTCTCAGGGTTAGTCCCAGGAGCCTGAACGTCGTTCAGAGCGTCCTCGCCCACCTGGGTTCCGCGTGCCTTTCGCTGCCTCAAGCCGTTGAGGAACAGGTTGCGCTCGATGGTGAAGAGCCACGCTCTGAGGTCGCCCTCGTGGCGGCGCTGGCCCCACCGGCTGATCGCCCGCTCGAGGGTATCCTGAACGAGATCGTCCGCCGCTTCATGGTCGCGCAGCAAAGCCCAGGCGTAACGCCTCAGGGCCGGGATCTGCGGTTCGAGCAGGGAGGCGATCTCGTCCAAGGTCAGCTCTCACATGGCGGCATCATTCAAGAATGAACCGCCGGTCTCGGCAAGCGTCACGGCATCGCGACGTGCCAGACATTGTTGACGCCGTCGCCCGTGACCTCGCCGGGCTTCGTGTCCTTCACCCAGAGATAGAGCGGCTTGCCCTTGTAAGCCCACTGCTTGGAGCCGTCGTCACGGGTCACCACGCTCCAATCGCCGGATGCGGAGGCGTTCGCTGCAGCCATCAGCGGCGGCCAGTTCTGGGCGCATTGGCCGTTGCAGGCCGACTTGCCGGCCGTGTCGCGATCGAAGGTGTAGAGCGTCATGCCCTTGGCATCGACGAGGGCCTTGCCCTTGCTGGTATCCGCAATCTTCGCGGGTGCGGCCGTCTGGGCAAGAGCAACGGACGCGGCAATGAGGGCTCCGGCCAGGATGGCAGGGCGCAGGATCTGTTTCATGGGTGTCCTCCGAGGTCAGGTGTGACCACACACTCTAAGACACCGGCCGGAGCCTCTTATTCCCAGAAGCTTGACGGTATTTTGTGTTTCACCGGCCCATCGGGTGGAACCGCGACGGGTCGTCGAGGGGCTCGCGCAGCTCGATCCGGTGGCGGCCGTTGTCGCGGATCTGCGCCGTCCTGTAGGTTCCGTCCAAGTCGTCCTGCGGCGGCTGGAGAATGTCGACGTCGGCTTCGTCGAGGCGCCTCACCTCACGGTCCACATCCGGCACGAGCAGGCTGACGACGGGGACCGGAGTGACCTGGACGGAGGCCGTCGAGTCGGGCTCCTGGGGCAGGATATGGTCGGCCTCGGAGACCTCCAGCAGGAAGCCGCTGCGCTCCAGCACCGCCTTGCGTCCTGGCACGAGACTTTGGCTGCCAAGCAGCCGGAAGCCCAGCTTGTCCTGGTACCAACGGACGCTCTCGTCGAAATCCGGCGTGCGGATCGAGGCCGAACTCGGACGGGGCTCGGTGTCGGCAGCCGCCGGCAACAAGGCTGAGAGCCCGAAGCAGGCAATGATCAGCTGCACCGCCAGAAAAACCTGACGTCCTTTCGATTGGATCGATTGTCCTGCACTCACGTGACGCCCTCGCTTAGCCAGCTATCGCTTAGCCGTATACACATGAACGCGCAGCGCGGCAGATCGTTTTGTGATGGGCTGAACGGTTGAGCTATGCGGTCAGGTCATTCCTGGATCAGCTTGAGCAGCAGAGCCGACAATTGTCCGGCTTCCTTGTCGGTGAGCTTGGCGCTGATGAAGCGGTTGATCGCCGCCCCGTAGACGCTCCACATGCGCCATTGAAGGGCTTTGCCCTCTTCGGTGATCTCGATCAGCTGGCGCCGCTTGTCGCCCGGGAACGGGATGCGGCGCACCAGCCCCTCGTTCTCCATCCGGTCGAGAAGCCTGGAGAGATTGTACTGCTCGAAGAGCACAGCCTCCTCGATCTCGCGGGGCGTGAGCCGGCCTTCCGGTCCCCGCTTCAGCTCAAGCAGCACATCGTACCAGTGCAGGGACGGGAAGCCGGCGTTCTTCAACTCCGCCTCGATGCGCCCCACCACAATGCGCTCGGCCCTGATCAGGCGGCCCCAGGCTCTGATGACGGAGGCGGATGGCTCCGGAGGTGGTTCTTGCATTGCCGCAAAGCTTTCCTGTTTTCAATGCAATTGCATTAAGATTGACAGTTTCATGCATCTGCATCAAATCATATGCACTTGCATGGAGATTTGCAATGTCACACGTTCAACCGACCAATTCCGACTACGCCGCCCTGCTTCTCAGGGTGTCGCTGGGCATCATGTATATCGCCCACAGCCTCATCCTGAAGTGGATGACCTTCACCCTCGCCGGCACGGCGCAGTACTTCGAATCCCTCGGCCTGCCGGGCGCCCTCGCCTATGCCACCTTCTGGGCGGAACTCATCGGTGGTATCCTCCTCGTCCTCGGCGTCCAGAGCCGCTGGGTCGCACTCGGTCTGCTGCCGGTTCTCATCGGCGCCGCCTGGGTTCATATCGGCAACGGCTGGGTGTTCTCAGCCACAGGCGGCGGGTGGGAATATCCGCTTTACCTGATCGTGCTCTCCGTTGCACAAGCCCTTCTCGGCGACGGGGCCTATGCCCTGAAGCCCTCCCGCCCGCTGGCGCTCGCCACTGCTCCCACGTCCCTCAAGGCCACCGCCTGAACCCTCTTCAACCCTGGAGAAAACCCATGAAGCTCTACTACTATCCGGGCGCCTGCTCGCTCGCTCCCCACATCGTTGCCCGCGAGGCCGGTGTTGCCATCGCCATCGAGAAGGTGGACCTGGCCAACCGCACCACGGAGGCCGGCACGAACTATCTCGCCGTCAACCCGAAAGGCTATGTTCCGGCCCTCGGCCTGGAGGACAACTCGGTGCTCACCGAGGTCAGCGCCATCATCCAGTACCTGGCCGACCACCAGCCCGGGAAGAACCTTGCCCCGGCCCCGGGCAGCATGGAGCGCTACCGCCTGCTCGAGTGGCTCGGCTTCATCAGCACCGAGATCCACAAGGGCTTCGGTCCTCTCTGGAACCCGGCCACCCCGGACGCCGTGAAGGCCGCCACCAAGGAACGCTTGGCCAGCCGCTTCGCCTATCTCGACGAGACGCTCGCAAAGAAGCCCTTCCTCATGGGCGACACGTTCACCATTGCCGACGCCTACCTCTTCACGGTGGTGAACTGGACGAACTTCCACGCCATCGACATCTCGTCCTTCCCGAACCTCCAGGCCTTCCAGGCCCGTGTCGCATCGCGTCCCGCCGTGCAGCAGGCACTCGAGGCAGAAGGCTTGGTGAAGAAGGCAGCCTGAAGCTGATCTGAAATATTCAGACAACAAAAAAGCCCCGGAGAAATCCGGGGCTTCTTTTATTCTCAGGCTGTGGTGCCTGGACTTCTTAGAAGTCCATGCCGCCCATGCCGCCCATGCCGCCGCCCGGCATTGCCGGAGCGCTTTCGCGCTTGGGAGCCTCGGCAACCATGGCCTCGGTGGTTACGAGCAGGCCGGCCACCGAAGCGGCGTCCTGCAGAGCGGTGCGCACGACCTTCGCCGGATCGACGATACCGGCCTGGAGCATGTCCACGAACTCTTCCGTCTGGGCATTGAAGCCGAAGGTGTCGGACGAGGTGTTGTCGTTGATCTTGCCGACCACGATGGAGCCTTCGACACCGGCGTTCTCGGAGATCTGACGGATCGGAGCCTCGAGAGCGCGCAGCACGATCTTGATGCCGGCCTGGACGTCCGGGTTGTCGGTCTTGAGCTTCGCAACAGCGCCCTTGGCGCGCAGCAGAGCCGTGCCGCCGCCGGGGACGATGCCTTCTTCCACCGCAGCGCGGGTGGCGTTCAGGGCGTCGTCAACGCGGTCCTTCTTCTCCTTGACCTCGACCTCGGTCGCGCCGCCGACGCGGATCACCGCGACGCCGCCTGCGAGCTTGGCGAGACGCTCCTGGAGCTTCTCACGGTCGTAGTCCGAGGTGGTCTCCTCGATCTGCGCCTTGATCTGGGCCACGCGGGCTTCGATGTCGGCCTTCTGGCCGGCGCCGTCGATGATCGTGGTGTTCTCCTTTTCGATGCGGACGCGCTTGGCGCGGCCGAGCATCGGGAGCTGCACGGTCTCGAGCTTGATGCCGAGGTCTTCGGAGATCGTCTGACCGGCGGTCAGGATCGCGATGTCCTCGAGCATGGCCTTGCGGCGGTCGCCGAAGCCCGGAGCCTTCACGGCGGCGATCTTCAGGCCGCCACGGAGCTTGTTGACCACCAGGGTGGCGAGAGCCTCGCCCTCGACGTCCTCGGCGATGATCAGCAGCGGCTTGCCGGTCTGAACGACAGCCTCGAGGATCGGCAGCATGGGCTGCAGCGAGGAGAGCTTCTTCTCATGGATGAGGATGTAGGGATCCTCGAGCTCGGCCACCATCTTCTCGGCGTTGGTGATGAAGTACGGCGAGAGATAGCCGCGGTCGAACTGCATGCCTTCCACGACGTCGAGCTCGGTCTCGGCGGTCTTGGCTTCCTCGACCGTGATCACGCCCTCGTTGCCGACCTTCTGCATGGCATGGGCGATCATCTCGCCGATGTCCTTGTCGCCGTTGGCCGAGATCGTGCCGACCTGGGCAACCTCGTCGGAGGACTTCACCTTCTTGGCGCGAGCCTGGATGTCCTTCACGGCCTCGGCGGTGGCAAGATCGATGCCGCGCTTGAGGTCCATGGGGTTCATGCCGGCGGCCACAGCCTTGGCGCCCTCGCGGACGATGGCCTGGGCCAGAACCGTCGCGGTGGTGGTGCCGTCACCGGCGATGTCGTTGGTCTTCGAGGCCACTTCGCGCACCATCTGGGCGCCCATGTTCTCGAACTTGTCGGCGAGCTCGATCTCCTTGGCGACGGTGACGCCGTCCTTGGTGATGCGCGGAGCGCCGAAGGACTTCTCGATCACGACGTTACGGCCCTTGGGACCGAGGGTGACCTTCACGGCATCGGCGAGGATGTCGACGCCACGGAGCATCTTGTCGCGGGCATCGGAGGAGAACTTAACGTCTTTGGCAGCCATGGGCTTTGCCTCCAGGTATGTTCAAAAAATTCAGGAAAGGGCCTTTGGCGAACTTACTTCGCGACGACGCCCATGATGTCGGATTCCTTCATGATCAGGAGATCCTGACCGTCGATACGCACTTCGGTGCCGGACCACTTGCCGAACAGGACGCGATCGCCGGCCTTCACGTCGAGGGCGACAACCTTGCCGCTCTCGTCACGGGCGCCGGGGCCGACGGCGACGATCTCGCCCTCTTGCGGCTTCTCCTTGGCGGTGTCCGGGATGATGATGCCGCCGGCCGTCTTCTCTTCGGCTTCGATGCGGCGGACGACGACACGGTCGTGCAGCGGACGGAACTTCATGGAACTTCCCCTTTGACTGTTGGCACGGCCCCTCTGGCCGTACCCTGGTCTCTCGGCTGTTAGCACTGTCTCTTGGTGAGTGCTAACGCTGGCCGCGAGATAGGCATAAGCCAATGGGGAGTCAAGAGACCTGACTCATGGTCAAGCCCGGAAAAGAAGCCTTGACGCTCTATAGCGGCGGGTCATGATCATTTCATGACCGATCTGGAAGCCATTGGCCGGAGCTGCTTTGCCCTTCACGCCCGCATGACGGCGCGTCTCCTGAGCCGCACCTACGAGGCAGCCCTGCGCCCCCTGGGCCTGACGCTGCCCCAGTTCGGCATCCTGGGGGCCATCGGGCATGGAACGACAGCGTCTGAGACCGCTCTGGCTGAGGGACTGGGCCTGGAGCGCACCACTCTCGTGCGCAACCTGAAGGTCCTGACCCAGAATGGTTGGATTGAGCCGATCTCCGACAAGGGACGCGGTGTCCGGCACAGGCTCACCCCTGTGGGCCAAGCCCTTCTGGAGGCTGCCATCCCCCTCTGGCAGCAGGCCCAGTCCCAAGTGGAGGCTCGGCTCAAGGACGTTGAAGGGGATGAGGCCCGCAAGGCGATGCGGGCCCTGAGGAAGGCTTCCCACCCGGCTTGAAAGCCGTTGCAGGATCTTGCTCCTTCCCGTATCGTGTATCTACACAGAGAGGAGAGAGCGATGCTCGAGCGGGTTCATGGAATCGTATCGCGGGATGTGCTGACGGCGGAGCCCGGCCTCGCCTTCCTGCGCGGGATGCTGGAGGGCCGCTATCCGGCGCCTCCTTTCTCGCGATCGACCAACGTCTACATGACCCATGTGGAGGAAGGCCGGGTGACCTTCGAGGGCGAGCCGACGGAAAGCTTCTTCAACCCGCTCGGCACCATCCATGGCGGCTGGACCTCGGCCATCCTCGACAGCGCCATGGCCTGCGCCGTCCACACCACGCTCGCAGCGGGCCAGGGCTACACGACCGTGGAGATGAAGCTCAACTTCGTGCGCCCGATCCTGCCGAACATGGGCAAGGTCACCTGCGAGGGCACCCTCATCCACCGCGGCGGAACGTTGGCTACCTCCGAGGGCAAGCTCTTCGATGCCAAGGGGCGCCTTCTCGCCCACGGCACCGAGACCTGCATGATCTTCGGTGCAGCAGCGCAGAAAGCTGCTTAAAGCATCGGACCTAAAAGTGGATTGCACTTTTGGGATCCATTCGATGCGCAGTCTCTAAGCTAGCGCTTGGACGTCATCGCAGCCGCGGCGACGATCAACAGGCCGCCGCCGAGGGTCGCCCAGGTCGGGATCTCGCTGAACACTCCATAGCCGATCAGCACCGCCCAGATCAGGGCGGTGTATTCGAGCGGCGCCAGCCGCGCCGCCTCGGCCTTGGCATAGGCCGTGACCATGAGCATATGGCCCGTGAAGCCCAACAGGCCCATGAGAATGAACCAGCCCAGGTGCATGAGATCGAGCGGCTGCCAGACGAAGAGCGCGAAGGGCGCAACGAGGATCGCCGGGCCGATATTCTGGAAGACTACGATGTGCAGGAACTTGTCCCGCTGCGCGCGCTGGCGCAGCAGCACGAGGCTGAGCGCATAGGTGACGGCCGATGTCAGCGCTGCGGCGACGCCGGTCCAGGACCGCGCGGAATTCGCTTCCTCGGTTTGCCCTAGGACCACAATGAGCGTTCCGGCAAACCCGATGGCAATGGCCCCGATGATCCGGATATCCACCCGCTCCTTCAGCATCAGGAGCCCGAAGAGGGCAATGAACATGGGCGAGAGGAACGACAGGACGAGGGTTTCGGCCAGGGGCAGCTGGCCCAGCGCATAGAAGAAGCTGACGGCCGTGACGACGGCGATGACCGAGCGCAGGGAATTGGCCAGAACCGTCTCGCGGTTCGGCCAGCCGGGCCGCATGACGGACACGACGGCGGCCACGATGAGAGAGCCGCAGGCGAAGCGCAGGAAAGCCACCTGGAAGATCGGGTAAAAGGCGGCCATTCCCTTGATGACCGCATCCATGATGGACAGAACCGCGATGCCCGAGGCCGCCCGCAGGGCGGGACCGAATTTCATGATTTCACGACGATGTGAGAAGCGGCGTCCGGGATGAGCGCCGTTGAAGCGAAGGCTCTTACAGCACTTTCCTCAAAGCTTCATCTCTCTTTTCTCGGCATCGACAGGAAACCGGTCCTGACTTCGGCGCTTAAATTCATGCGAGCTTGACGGAAACAAAAGCCGCGCTTGCCGTTTACTCAGCAAAACACAGCTATAGGACACTTCAATGCGTGCTTGGATCCCTTGCTCTGCAATGCTTTTGGCCGCCCTCCTGCCGGCCACGGCCTCGGCGCAGCCGATGGGCCGCGCCGGACAGTTCTACGGCAACACCTACATCTCCTCCCAGTACGATAGCTATCCCTACGCACGCGCCCAAGACGGCTATGCGGAGGATTATCCGCTCGTCACGCGTCCTTCGTCCCGGACCCAAGTCTATCGCAGCGAGCGCACCGGTTACCCGTATGACGTGCGCACCACCGGCAGCGTAACCGCATCCCTGCCGCAGGATTACGGCAACGGCACGGGCTACGACAACAGCATCGACTATGCGATCGCACCGCAGTTCCAGCGCCAGATCGTGTCCTACCAGGGCAGAGAACGCCCTGGCACGATCGTGGTCGATACCAACAACAAGTTCCTCTACCTCGTGCAGGACGGTGGCCGCGCCATCCGCTATGGCATCGGCGTCGGCCGCGAAGGCTTCGAGTGGAGCGGGCGCCAGACTGTTTCCATGAAGCGCGAATGGCCGTCCTGGCGTCCGCCGGCCGAGATGCTGCGCCGCCGCCCCGACCTTCCGCGCTTCATGGAGGGCGGTCCGGACAACCCGCTCGGCGCTCGCGCTCTGTATCTCGGCTCCTCGCTCTACCGCATCCACGGCACCAACGAGCCGCACACCATCGGGCAGGCCGTCTCCTCGGGCTGCATCCGCATGCTCAACGATGACGTAGTCGACCTCTACAACCGCGTGAAGGTCGGCGCGAGCGTGATCGTGCTCTGATCGCGCGAGGCGACATCATCCATTCACGACAACGGCCGGGCTTCCCCGGCCGTTTGCTTCTGAGTGTAGCGCCCGGTCAGAGGGCGCATAGTGCTTGGAAGCCGATCAGGCCCAATCGCCCGCATCTCCGCCATCGCCGCCGAAATCGGCGAAGTCCTGGCCGGAATCCTGGCTGCTCGCATCCTGGTAGAGCGAATCCGTGATGCCCGCATTGCCGGCGTCGGCAGCCTGATCGGCGCCTCCGAGGCCGGCCGCAGATGCCGCATCGCTCACCGGATTGCTGTTGCCGCTGAAGGCGCTCGTCAGGGCGTTGGCGATCATCATGCCGCCGGCAACGCCGGCCGCCGTGGTGAGCGCCGTTCCCAGGAACGAGCCACCGCCGCCGCGCTGCATCGCGCCACCGCCCCACGGGCCGGGCGCGCCGCCCATCATGCCGCCCTGAGGCGCGCCATGATGCGGGTGCGGATGATGCTGCGGCTGTCCCCAGGGCGAAGCCTGGCGGGTCGGCGGGGTGTTGTAGGCCGGCCCCGGCGGGCGGGAGCCGCCGCCGAAGATGCTGGACAGGAAGCCGCCCTGCTGCGGCCGCCGGCTGGCCTGATCGAGCTCGGTGCGCAGGTGCTCGTTCTCGGCCTGTAGATTGGCGAGCGCCTGCTCCTGCACATAGACCGCCTGCGCCATCGCGTAGGGCGCGTAGGGCTGCTCGCGCAGCTTCTCGGCGATGAAGCGCTCGGCCTCAGGATCGCGCGGCTGGTTCGCCACCTGTTCGAGCCGTCGGAAGATGTCGCTGATGACCTGGCGTTCCTGATCGTTCATGGCAAGCCTCCTTCAAGGGTTGTCGGAGACAGATGTAAGCATGGCGGTCGGGTTTGTTAGGGGTGCGCGAGACCGAGCTTGCGCATATTCCGCAAGGCCTGCGGCGCAATGGCCTCCAGTTCCTGGAGTTCACGCCACGCGGCCCCATGCACCTCCCGCAGATCGGGCCTGAGGGCCGCGCTCTCATGGGCTCTCACCACATAACGGATGTCGTGGTGCCAATGCTCCGGCTCGTCCCGTTCGGGACGAGCAGGAATGCGATGGCTGTCGATGTCGATGGGAAGCCCGGAGGTGCGATGCCAGGGATCGATCACGAGCACCGCCATGCCGGTCTCCTCCACGGCCTCGCGCACGGCCGAAACAGCCAGATCCTCCGGTGCCTCGTAATGCCCGCCGGGCTGCAACCAGCGACCGAGAGACCGATGATGGATCAGCAGAATCCTCTCGCCCCTCGCGTCGAGGATGAACGCCGATGTGGTGACATGGCCTGGGAACGTGCGGCGGGAATGAATCTCATCGCCGCTCGCGATCTGCCGCCGCAGAAGGGCATGACGTTCCTCAGGCACGTCGAAAGCACTCGCATGCCGATCCAGGATCGTCTTTACATGCTCCCGGAAGGCCGCAGCGTCGAAGCTCGCAGATGAGGCATCCACCGCCGCTCAGCCCTTCATCACCTGGGCGAAGGCATCCTTGTAGTCCGGATGCCAGCGCGACAGGGGCGGACGGTTTTCGGTGATATCCTCGGCGGCCCAGCGGATGCGCTTCTCGTCCATCTCGCGCGTGGTCTCGTTGTCCGGGCACAGCACGTAAAAATCGCCCCGCTCCAGTGCCGGCAGCAGGAAATCGATGACCTGTTCCGGGGCCCAGGCCCCGGCGGGTTTCTCGGTGATGCCTCTGGCCTTGGTGAAGCCCGTATAGACGAAGCCGGGGATGAGCAGGTGCGCCGTCACTTGGGCCTCGGGCGTGTTGCGCAGCTCATGCGCCAGCGCCTCGGTGAAGACCTTCACGCCGGCCTTCGAAACATTGTAGGCGGTGTCGCCGGGCGGCGTGGTGATGCCCTGCTTCGAGCCGGTATTGACGATGGCGCATGGGCTCTTCTGCTCGATCATGGCAGGGGCGAAAGCCTGCACGCCGTTGATCACGCCCCAGAGGTTCGTTTCCAGAATGGCGCGCCAGCGCTGCGGATCGCCGAAGATCTGCCCGCCGCCTTCGGTGCCGGCATTGTTCATCAGCACGGCGACCTCGCCGAAAGCCTTATATACCGTGTCCTTCAGGCGCTCGACTTCCTCACGCCGGCTGACGTCGGCCGCAACGGCCAGAACGTTCTCGGCCTTCTCCGCAACGCCTGCCACCTCTTCGGCGCTGCGCCGAAGAGCATCGCCCGCGAGATCCGCAAGGCAGACCTTCATCCCTAGACTCGCGAAGCGCTTGGCCGCGGCAAGGCCGATGCCGCTGGCAGCTCCGGTGACGACGGCAACACGGCCGGACTCGATTGCTGGATGCTGGGCCATCGCGATGATCCTTGTTCGGCCTCGGAGCCGATGAGATTCCGTAATGGACCCAAACTGGAGCACCTTGGATCATTCGCCAGGGCGCGTCGCGCATGGACAGGATGCAGCCGCTGAAAAAGAATGGCCCCGCATCGCTGCGGGGCCTGGAGGTAGCTTGATTATTCCGCGTCCGGCGACTTGAGCGGCCGGACATTGGTCTCGACCTCTTCCTCGTCGAAGAGGGTCGGATCATCCTCCTGCGTGTCGAGGCGGGTCTTCTTGCGCAGGGCCACGTATTTCTTCTGGATCTTGGTGCGGCTTTCGCGGGCGATCTCGAGGGCGCCCTGCACGAGGGAGCGCTCGGCCTTCTCGTTCTGCAGCTCTTCCGTGAGGCGCCGGTTGGCAGCTTCAAGCGCGCTGCGATCCTGCTCGAAGCGCTTGGTGAGCTGGTCGATGCGCTCGGAGAGGCTGGCCACCTTGTTGTCGGAGCTTTCGATCTGGAAGTCCTTGGCCGCGATGGCCTTGCCCAGCATCTCGACACGCTCCTGCAGCTCGATGCGCGAGCGCTGCAGCTCGTTGACCACGGCCACCTGCCGCTCGACCTCCTGCTGGGTTGCCTCCAGGCGCCGGTCGAGGGTGTTCTTCTCGATGGTGGTCTCTTTCAGATTGCGCTCGACGCCGCGCAGGGCCTCGTTCTTGTCGCGCAGCTGGTCGCGGGTGTGGGCCAGGATCTTGTCGGTGGCCGACAGACGCGAGGTCAGGCCCTCGATCTTCATGTCGAGCGAGGAGAGATCGGTCTGGTGGGCCGAACGCTCGGAATCGATCTGCGTTTCCAGGCGCTGGCGCAGCACCTGCTCGGCCATGAGCTTGGTCTCGAGCTCGGAGGCGCGCTGGCGGGTGGATTCGAGCTGCGTCTCCAGCTCTCCATAGCGGTTGCCGAGGCTGGAGAGACGGTAGTTCTGCTCCTCGGCCACCTTCTGAAGGCGCTTGACCTCGTGATCGCATAACTCTCCGAATATGCTACAGCAGACTTTCCTCAAGGATTGGCTATGCCCGATGCATTTTCGTATGTCAGATTTTCCACCCCTGAGCAGATGAAGGGTGACTCATTACGGCGTCAGACCCGCATGTCTGAGGCTTTTGCTGCTGAGAACAGGCTGACATTACGCACTTCCTACACCGATTTGGGTATGTCGGGCTTTCGCGGCAAGAATCGCGACAAGGGCTCATTGCGCAGGTTTTTGGACGCGGTTGAAGATGGCCGCATTCCGCGCGGCTCGTGGCTGCTGGTCGAATCACTCGACCGAATCAGCCGTGACCGGATCGGCGAGGCCCTGCCCGAATTCCTAAACCTGCTCAAATCCGGCATCATTGTTGCAACTTTACAGGACAAGCGCATCTACGATGAACGGTCGGTCGATGACCCGATGCAGCTTGTCGGCAGCTTGATCGTGATGAGCCGTGCGCACGAAGAAAGCGCAATGAAATCACATCGCACGAAAGAAGCTTGGAAGACCCGACGCGAGAAGGGTTTGCGGCATGCCTTGTGCCCGGCTTGGCTTAAACTGAGTTCGGACGGTCAGAGCTACGAGCCCATCGAGAGCCGGGTCCGGGTTCTGGTCGAAATATTCGAGATGAGCGCCAACGGCATCGGCACATCCGGAATCGCCCGCATCCTGAACGAACGGGCCGAGCCGCCATTCTCCAAGAAGCTCAAAGGCAAACCCCGTGCGGGCCGTGAAGCCCGTGGTTGGCACGCCGCATCGGTTCGCGACTTGCTCACGTCTCGGGCCGTATTGGGCGAGTTGCAGCCCTATCACCGAGAGGGCCACGGCAAAATTCCTGCCGGTGATCCAATTCGGAATCACTACCCCGCCGTGATCGACGACGCCTTGTTTGCACGGGCTCAGGCTGCTCGCAGGAAAACCGGCAGAAAGGGCCGGAAAGGAACAGCCTACAGCAACCTGTTCGCTGGGCTGGCCTTCTGTGCCCGGTGCCGTGGTCCGATGCGGCTGGCCCACAATGCCACCCAAACCCAAATCTACTATCGCTGCGCCAATGCCAGCACCGGGATCGCCAGCGGCATCAAATGTGACAGCCTTGGCTCAACCTACTTCAATGCCCGGTCAGTCGAAATCCAACTCCTTCATCACGTCGAAGAATACAGGTTGCACGAACTGTTCGCCAACCCTGAGACCGACGCTCAGCTTCGGGATGTGGAGAGCAATCTGGTTGCCTATGCCGAGAGGATTGGAGAACTCGAACGGCAGCAGAAGAATATCCTGCGTCAGGTCGCCATCCTCGACGAAGAGGATCCGATCTTGGAAGACTTTCACAAGGTGCTCCGAGAGCAGCGGTCGGAAATCCGGCTGCATCAGGATCAAGCGAAACTTCTGAAGGAGCACCACACCGAACTGTTGGCGCAGCAGGATCAGCGCGACGATGTGGAGAAAACCATCATCAAGCTTCGAGCCAAGCTCAGGGTGTTGCAGTGGGACGAAAGCGTTCACAGGAAATGGCTGAACGCAGCCACCACCGATGAAGACAAAGCACGGTGGAAAGAAGCGATTGAGCAGAACCACCGGGACATGCTGCCCATCCGCGCCAAGCTCAGCATCGCGCTTCAGCAATTCGTTCAGCGGACAGACTTTGATCAAGTTGCGGGCACAATCGACGTGATTATGGTCGGTGGCAAGGTACGCTACCGGTTCGAGCGTAAGGGCTTGAAGACCCGCAAGGATGGCGTGAACCTGAACCTCCGCGCATCAGGCATAGAATTCGTCGGAAGAACAGAAGCCGAATATTATTTAGGTCCTTGAATATCCACTATACAAAAATCCTCCCTAAAATTCACGCTTTACAAAAATTACTAGTAAGCAATGTCTGTTACTATCGCAGATACGATGTGGGTTGACGATTTCAAACTATCTGCCGTTCACGATGCGATATAACTCCTCTGGCGTGAGCAAGGGCTGGCCTGCGTTGCCAGTAGGTCGCTCAGTGCCATCGGGCAGGTAAACGGGCCTGTAGGCCGGTTTCTGCTGCTCTACGGGCACGCCCATGTTGAGGCGCGCATTAGCATAGGCCAGCTTCGCTTTTAGGTCTTCGTTCTCAGCCTGTAGCTCGGCCATGAGTTCGAGCATGGCTTGGATTTCGTCTTGGGTCATTAGCCGAACCTCAGCTTGAACATGAAGGCATCGTTCTCGTTTTTAGAACCATAATGCGCTCCACGGCTCGTCACGGCATTCTCAGCAACGTGCTCTTGCAACCATGCTGTGATCTCATTGTTTCGTACGATCCTACCCTCGACCAGCCTCTGCATCGCTTGAAAGCTCGACATGTCATACTTGGGCACGGGCACGGTGACGACATAGCCAAAACCCTCCATGCGCAGCTTCCGTATGATTGTCGCCTCACGCTTCTTCTGGCGTGCCTCGCCCCCGTTCCACTTGCGGTCGAATTCATCTTTGCTCATGTTCATTGCATGAACCCCGCGATGTCACGCTGGAAGGCAGCCTCAGCAGGATCAATGGCCTCAGCTTTCGCTTCTGCGGCCTGCTGGAAAGCTTTCTCGGCCTGAGCTTGGTCATAAAGCTTGAATGGGTCATAGAAGCCGTAGGCGACGCGCCTAGACGATCCCTTCTCACGATACTTGTCGAAGATCATCGCGTCGGGCTCGTACGTCCGATCATTGGCGAGCAACGCCACTTCCAGCGGGCCGCTGAACTTCTTCCAAACCATCACAGCCTGACCGGGATGGCGATAGTGCTTGTAGGTGCGGTCTTCGATGTAGCCGAGCTTCACCCAATGTGTGTCAGGGTCATTGATGGCCTTCACCGCAGCATCGTACAGGTTCTTGTAGAACCCACGCTGAGCATCATCGAGCTTGCCTTCAGCGACCTTGTCATCCGCCCAGTCGATCACAGCCTGCGGGTCATAGAGCCCCGATGTGAGGGTGCGGGTCGGCTTCTCGATCACGAACCGACCCTCACAATAGAGTTCCAGCTTGAGCACGTGCTCGCTCTTGCCACGACCGGGCTTCGGCCCGTTGTCCATGAACTGAAATTGGATCACGCCAATCTTGTCGTGCTCAGGAACACCGGGCAAGGGACCAGTGCGCTTTTTTGATTTCTCAATTGACTTGAAGAACTTGGACCTACGCGTCATTAGAAATAACTTTCTTATAAAATGATATTCTTACTTATATCACTTCTTATTAATTGAAGTCATTATTGTAATAATTAAAGAATTGATAGAGATAGAGACAATTGTATATATACAATAAGGACGAAGTCCATTTGTTGACCTGAAATCAGGTCTTGCTACCCATATCAGTTCGCACCTCAAGAACTCAAAATAAAAATGAATTTGCTTTCGCTTCGCTCAAGCCAAGGTGGTCAGGGTAAAGGTCAGGGGCGAGACATTGTTGTGCTCAGGGTCGAAAGAAAGATTGAAAAACGCGCCGCCCCGATCCACATCGGAACACGTGAACATATGAGGAACACGGGAATGCCGACCGACGATGAGGTGAAGGCGCTGGCCATGCAGATGGTCAGGGAGATCATCACCCGCACTGGCTGGTATCCCGATGCGCCAAGGTCGTACCGTGCTCAGATCATAGAAGCCGATGTCGAAGCCAACTGGACGCTCTTCCTCAAGGATGCATACGAGCATCTGAGAAAGCGTGAAAAGAATATTGTACCCGATGATACAGATCAGGCATAAAGATCAAGCACTAGGCCGAACACCCTTGTGCGTTTATGCGAACAACTTTCAGCCCGAACTCAGGTGTATGAAACCGCTATGATAGTCTCGCCAAACGAGGGGACACATCATGAAAACGAAGATATTCATTGCCGTTTTCGCAGCCGTTGGTTTGGGAGTTCTGCCAGTTGTCGCGCTGGCTCAGCCAACCTATCTTGCTTGTGTCTTAGACGGCGGCTCCGTAGGTCCGGTTCGTATAAACTTCACTACTGATGAATCCGCTGGAACGGTATCAATCCATATTGTTAGCTCGGGTCATAGCAGAACAGTGAATGCTGCCTTTACGCCCGACCGTGTTTTAGTTGATGAAAGAACTGTTAGATGGATGATTGATCGAACGAACCTCCAATTTTCTCGAACAATCAAATCGGTCAACGGAACTGAATATGGACAATGTGAAATACAAAAGCCGCCGCAACGCGCATTCTAGGCTTACCACGTCCTTCACACACAAGCATCCGGCTCTTAGCTAGAGAGTCATGTCAGCGGTTCTGAGCAATGACGATGCTAAGAGCCAGCGGAGGTAAAGTCTTGCTGAAATTCGAAGGAGCCAGACGGCAGCTTGGGTCCGCACTTGCCCTGTATCTTGACGACCTCGATCCTGTATCCGTCCACTGCCTTGCTGGTGGCGGCTGTGAGGTAATCGAGTTCTATGCCGAAAAGTCGGGGAGGCAGCCGTTCAAGAACCATATTCTCGCAACGGCCTCTGATCTCGACATTGAGGAGTTGCGCCGGCTCCAGCGCCAGTATTGGAACGCATTTAAGCACGCGACGCGCCGTCGTGGACAGCAATGGGTGGAGCGAGACGACGAAGAGCTTCTAACTCGATTCACGGATGAGCAGAATGATCACGTTCTGTATATTGGATGGCACGACTATTTCCTAGCCACAGGCACAATGCCCATTGAAGCTCAGGCCCACCAAGCTTGGTACATCGCAAAGTATCCTGAGAAGTTGAACCCCGACAGGTCTATCGAACCTTTTGACCGACTATTCCCCAATCTCCACGCCTGTACACGAACTGAGCAGAAAGCGAGTCTAAGGAACAGCATTCGTGAAGCCCGTTCCAATCCTGATGTAATGAGTCATCCTCAAACAGATAGGCGTCCCTTAGTTCTGCCGTGGCCCTGATCAATTAGGCCCTAAGCCTGACGCTCCGGGAAATATTGCTTGCACGTCCAAACCCTGCGGAGCGCATCAATCGCTAAGATACGAATTTCTTCATGGTGACGCTCCGGGTGATCGTTCAGAAAGTTCAGGAGAACGCGAGCAACTTGGGCAGGGGTCGTCTCACGGGGCACACAGACCCCGAAGGCTGACTGGAAGTACATCATGTCACGCACAATCGTCCCACAGGACAGATATAAGTGCTCGCCTGCATTGAGCAGGCTCCACCAACTTCGCTATGAAGAACCAGCGGTTTGGGCTTTGAAGTTTTGTCGATGGGCCGGGTTCTTATTGAAGAAAATTCTCAAGGGCGCGTCAAAAACTCGTGGATGAAAATAGTTCACCGTTTATAAAACCCTGAAGGGTTACCCTGCGGTCAAAAGTAACGGCTAAACAGGCCGGACGCGGGGCAAATATGAAAATAAATTTTTTCGCATCAGCGGCTTCTGCCGCGCTATTGTATTCGGCACAAGCATTTGCGGCTATGGGCGGTCCGACGATGGACGTACCAGTTGTTGCAGGCGGTGATCCGTCTGCGTTCGCCTGTAAGGCGGGCGGACAGATTGTGGGCCTTGATCCAAATGGCGACGGTTTTCTCTCGGTAAGAAGCGGACCCGGCGGAAAGCCGTACTATGAGGTTGATAGGGTCCATAACGGGCAATGGATATACGTTTGCCACCAGACAGGCCCTTGGCTTGCGGTAGTCTACCCGCGAGCACCGCAGTCTAAGGAGAGTTGCAACGTTGCCACCCCTTGGCTCGCTCGGCAGGCGTACACCGGGCCTTGTCTATTCGGATGGGTCCATAGCCGGTATACCAAACAGGTTGCGCTTCCATCGGCAAGCACATTGGCTCCGGTCCTGCCCGGTAACGGGCTTCAGTTGTCTGGCTCATCCCGTTGGGTTGTTGTAGCCGGAAGGCAGGACGAGGACGAAGCAATTGAGCTTGCCCGATCCTATACCGGGTCTCTTCCTGATGTACGGGTAATTCGGTCGAGCAATGGGTGGTTTGCGATTGTCAGCGGTCCCCATCATGTTGCCGATGCTAAGCGGTTCAAGCAAGACATGATCAATTCTGGACGAGTTCCGGCAGATATGTACCTCTCCAAGGGCGAGGTCTATGTTGAGCAGGTTTGGGATCAGACGAAGTCTGTAGCGGTGGCGGCAAGGCCAAATAACCTCGTGCCGAGCAATCGTTCGGCAGAATCAAACATAACTGTCTCAGTAGCGGTCCAGAGACCAACACAATCGCTTGAAGCTAGAGGTCAAGTCGCGCCTGCTCTTGTTCCAGATGCCAAAGCTGCATCGCCACTTACAATCCCTGAGCCAGCAGTGCAGCGTTTTGCGGAAACCGAGCCGAAGGCTAGCGCGAGTCATTCAGGCACCCTGAATACCGATACTAGAGGAATGCCGGGTCAATCTGTGGGCGACTTGAGCGCAGAAAGTGGAGATCGCGTCAGCATAGTTGCTGGCAATGGAGTGAATGGAAGTAGTAAACCCGAACTGGATATGGGTGCATTGAAGCGTGTCAACTCGCTCAAGCAGGAACTAGCGCTGCATCCATCTGTCCAGCAAGTGTTGTCCGACCCTACCTTTAAAGCAAAAAGTGATCGGCCACTCCCTATAGACCTTATCGCGATCACGAAAGAAGCAAAAGCCGAATGCGTTCGCTTCAATAGTATCAGCGGATGGGAAGCCGAGCGGTCAAGAAAAGATTATGGGGTGATCCCTAAGTTTGATCCAAAAAGGTTTGATCTCGATCATGATGTGAGCGACTTCATCAAGTATCAGTTTTGGATCGCAACTCTTGACTGCAAAAACTTTATTGACCCTCATGCAAGGTACGAACACTTTCTGAACGGCAAGATGTCGCAAAAAGAAGTCGAGAAATTCCCTTTCATAACGGCATCTCTGGTACAGGCAGGAGCATTATTCAACCAGCCTGTAGCTCAAGAGATGATGATGGCTCGTGTTCTTCACTACAACAAGTACAGATTTGACTTCCCGTCACCTCAGTATACCGGGATGTCGTACAATGACGAACCGAGAGTTGACCTCCCTGTAGCGGTAGCATGGGGCCTGCTAGCGACTTTAAATGGGTCTGAAACTGCCGGAAGGATTCTCGCAGAATACGCACTACCGAAGTTGGATGATACAGGGATTGAGTATGCGAAGAGCTTGGTGATCAAATTCGCAAAAGCTCGCTTGGAAATTTTAGATGGTTACCACAAGGAGATCAATCGTCAGCATGCGTTAGCGGCTGAGGTGGTCCCAGTTCTCCCTGTGCTTGATTTCCAAAGAATGAGCATGTCCCAATTACAGTCGGAACTCGTCAAGGTGGTAAATCGTCTGGACCAGTTTCGGCACGCCGTAGCTCGGCTGCACAGAGAAGCCTCTAACGACATCTATTATTCCTGCGGACACGAGATGCGTACTGTGAGTGGTCCCGAGGTGCTGGTCCGGCAGATAATGGCAGAGAGGTGGGAAAAGTGCAGCAATGTAGTCCAAACTATCGTCACGAAGTATGGGGCTCAGTTGCGCCAGCCGAGAAGCTGAATCTTATACAATAGACAAAGAGAAAGAGGCGGCCAGAACCGCCCCTTTTTATGTCGGATGGACAGAAGTGACCTTGGGTACAAACTGGCGCGGCAGCATGATAAACTACATGGCGCTCGCCCCAGTATCAGAGGTCCACTCGGCAAATCCAGTTCATGATGGCCAAAGCCCCGGAAACTCTATCTGACCGTTTGAGTCTTCGACTGGTTCACGCGCCACAACCAGCCCGACCAAGCGAGCCGTTTGACACAAGCCGCCATCGACTGGATCACGCAGGCACAAGCCCTTTTGAATGGCACGTGCGATATGTCCGACACTGAGGAGTCCGAAGCCCGATAGTCCCATTCATGGTGCCCTGTTCGGCCTAAATCCAGTCCGCTTGAAATCTCACGAATTCAGGCGATTATCCCTGACAACTCAGGCAGGGTGGTCCGCTTCCACCTGAAGCACTAATCTTGAGCTTCGCGCTTTCTGATCTCTTTTCCGACCGCCTCCTTTGTTGCCTCAAGAACTTCGGCTTGCGCGCACTGCATGGGCGTCGCACGCCCGAAATCACTGTCGCATGGATTGGTACGAAACAGGTCCCAGTCGAGCCCAAATGTCTCTGCCAGTTTCTTTGAGCAGTCCTTTCGCCCAAAGCTCCGACCAACATCACCGGAGCAAAGGAAATGCCTCTGCACTTGGAATTTGAACATGCGATCATAAAGTTGCGGATTGTCACGCAGGTACTGGTCAGTGGCTTCTCTTGTGATGCGATGTCGGTTTGCGGCTTCCTCTCTGTGCTTGCGCTCGATGGAAGCCAACTCCTCTTGGCGTTCGTGCTCCGCTTTTTGTGACAAATGTTCTGAAGCTGCATGGCGCGCAGTCACGTACACGCAAAGATCGGTATACGGCTTCGCGCAGTCGTATACACTCCGGTTGTCGTTATAGTAATTCCAATTCAGGTCAAATTCCTTACGTACTTCCTCGATGCATCCGATCTGTTTCAGCGGACATTGCTCGGCGACCTTGATCGTGTAGTCGTTCACCTTCGTGGCAAGTTCGCCTTGCCGCTTGGCTTCCGCAAACTGCTCGGCTGTTGGTGGCTTCGGAGGAGGCTTCTCGCCCTTGAAACAGGAAGCAACATTCAAGACAAGGATGAGAGCGCCAAGGCCGAGAATGCCATATCCAATATCACTTGCCACTTATCTACCCCGCCCCTGCCGATATAGCTTGTAGTGGAAGGCATCGTTCGGCTCAGGATACACACTGCGATGCCTAAAGGACACTTGGAATAGCCGCGCTCGACATACGCTCTACGCCAACTCATGTCTTAGCAATTTGTGGTGTCCGCTTCGAGCACCCCGCAATTGACCGAAAAGCATTATGGCGAACGTATATTGGCTTGTATTCGTTATTGCTCGCGATGATCTGCCGAACGGCTGGTTCAACTTGGGCAACCCTATCCTGCACTGGCCTAGAACTGGTTCAATATCGGAAGCTTGACCATTCAAAGTGAACCGAATATATGTGAACTATACTAAGTGAACCGGTCGAGGACTTCATGTTTGTGCGGGCGTATCTCCGGGCTTCCACTGACCAGCAAGATGCAAACCGCGCTCGACAGCACATCGAAACCTTCGCAGCCGAACATGGTCTTTCCGTCGCGGCGTTCTACGTCGAGAATGAAAGTGGCGCGAAGCTTGCCCGCCCTGAACTGTTCCGCCTGCTTACCGATGCGAGACCAATGGATATTTTGCTCGTGGAGCAGGTGGACAGATTAAGTCGTCTAAACGCTGCTGATTGGGAGAAACTGAAGGCTGAACTCGCCGCCCGTCGTGTTCGGGTTGTGGCACTGGACCTACCGACTTCATGGATGATGGCGAAGGCGAACTCCGACGACTTCACCGCCCGCATGTTCGACGCAATCAACGGCATGATGCTCGATATGCTCGCGGCTGTAGCCCGCAAGGACTTCGAGGACCGCAGGCGTCGCCAGATGCAAGGCCAGAAACGCGCGGCAGAGTCGGGCCTCTACAAGGGGCGCAAGGAGAACATCGCCCGAAATAGCGGCATTGCTACCATGCTCAAGGCTGGCTCGTCATGGTCACAAATTCAAGCTGCAACCGGGTGCAGCCGCGCTACGGTGTCAAAGATTGCTAAGAGGGTTAGTGAGTCCTCAGAAGCCGCTGCACAGTGAACGGACGTGCCTCGTGACAATCAGACCTCTCGCTATCGTCCGGTACCGTTACCGCCGCAACGCAGGCGGCGCATGGACCCACAGCACATGGTCAGGCCGTCCTCTGCAAGCCTTGGAAACTCTCGTCCTACAGGAATTGCGTCGCCAGAAACCGGGTTGTGAGGTCGAACTGATCGAGCTTCGATGGCGACAGTAACATCGCGTAGGATGATGGGTTCAATGATGCTCCCTGCCTCAGATGGTGTGGCAATCAGGGAGGCTTGCCACACCAAGATAATCATCACCTTATCGCTCTCAGACGCATGTTCGATCCGCTGCGCAGCCTAAATACAATGTGCGCTACTTTGAACTCGTTGAGGCGAAGCCTCAGAAACCCTCATCTCCTTCGGCAGGTACCACGAAGCCAATCCCGCCCATGTCTCTCTCTGACTCTCGCAAACGCGCCGAGAAAATGAAAAAGGCGCAGGCAAAAATTCGCGATGCACAATCGGCCTGTGCCAAGAAGGTTAGTGACCTTCGATCTGAGCTTTGAAAAGAGTGATCTTTAGCTTTCCACCTCACCTCTCATAGAGGGAGTGATCGCAGCCACTCGTTTACCGCAAGCCGCGCTCCATCCGGACCGCCGAGAGTGTCACTGTTATCCCAATACTGCTCGAATGCAACGTGGGTGGCGGTAGGCTGCATAAGCGTGCCGCAACGCCACACTGCTCGCACCGAGAATGAAAAGCCCCGATCCGGGTGTTCGATTAAATATCGCTTGGTGAGGGCATCGGGTGGGACGTTCGTGCGATTCGCCATGGTTCGCGCGGATACGCACGCCTCATGAATAGTCCAAACGCTTTGCCGATCATCCGCTAAATATCTGAGGATCAAGTTCGATGCAATCAATTGATTTTCGGTGTTAACTTCAGCATATGTCATAGTAACTTCCTTCGTTGTGGCACCGCTGAATTCAATGAATATGCTTTGCGCCTACACTTATTTATCTAGGGGTATCCATGACGGGCTATATGTTGCTAAGAATTTACATCAGAATGCGTGAAATCGGTCTAACACGTAGTAAGCGTGACTTTGCTGCCCGGTGGCTCGGGCGCGGAAAAACATACCTCCGAGATTTTGAGTTCAGGGATAGCAGAATCGCTGCGAGCGTGCCCATGCGCACTGTGACCGCTCTGCGGACCCGTCTGTGTGCGCTGGCAAGCCGGATGCCCGCTGGAATCTGCATGGAGATCGACGCTGTTATCGACACAATCGACCAAGGTGTTGCAGTGACTAATCTGCTTGCTCGGCGACACTAAGCTTCGGTCGCTGCGAAGCGACAACCCAAGAGGCGAATAAGGGAGCCGTGCTCCCTCTTTCGTCTGACAGGTCTGTCGGATCGAGTAGACCCGCCCCGGCTACACGCTCATTCCGTCCCTTACCCGCGCCCTTCCGTCGCGAGCCAGAGCCGGTGCCCCCTGCACTTCAGGGGCGCACCTCTATGGTGTCGTAAGCCGCTTGGCCAAGGCCAACCGGGTCACCTTCGCGCAGGCCGACGAGCTTGGGATCGCACGCCCAACGCCGGTCGATCCAATAGCGGAGAGGGTGATCAGCCTCTGACATCGCGTTAGAGTCTGCCCCTGAACCCGCGCAACGCCTCAGCCAAACGCTCGCTCATGCCCTTCTCGTTTTCGGGAACATCGGGCTCCGTCAACGGGCTCCGTCTATTTCCTCCGAAAGACAGGGAATGATTATTCCCTGAAAGATTATTACTTGGAGCCTTATCCTTAACTGTAGAGGATAATCCTACCCTATTTTTCGGAGGGCTCGATTTCCGAGCCTTGAGCCAGCCGATGGCGCGCTGGAACATCTGCCTGAAGGTGAACTGAAACCGGTAGACATAGGCAACCTTGTGCACCACGGGCCTGCCGTTCCTGCCGATCACCGGCCTACCCTTACCATCGTAGAGAGGGCGATGGGTTGGACCCTCGTGCTCAAGCCGGTCCACGAAGCCTGCCCGCATCAAGAGCGGGATCAGCTTGCGCATAGTCCAATCTTTGATGCCAAGCTTCTTGGCCAGACCCTCACGGCAGATCATGAACGGTTCGTCGGGATCACGCAGGGCGTGGTTCTCAGCAAGGCACATCACCAGCTTGCGTGCGTCCTCGCACCATTTCGTAGGGATGTAACGCTGGATCAGGTCTTCCATCCGCTCACGGGCCGGGCGTGGAATCCAGAAATTGCCACTCCAACGGGAAGTGTAGGCCATCTCAGTCACCTTTCGGCGACGAGCAGGCAAAGCTCCGCTATTCCCCCCGAAAGGGGGTTGGCAGGCTCTGATGTTGGGGCTAATCTCTGATTGCTTAATTCAGATAGGCCCCAAAATCAGAGCACCCCTGCGAACCGCTTCCTACGGCGGCTTTCAGGGGTGTTTTGCTATGCGCGTCACATTGTTGCATCTCTCATGCCCACCAGCGGGCAAGCCAAAATCATAGGCTTGGAGACGCCCCCTGCCAAGGGTCACATTTCAGGTAACATATTGTCCTTAAAGGGAAATTTCTGTTCAGCCGAAAGTCAGGCAGCCAAGTAATCGCGCGGTCGTTTATTTGACGGATCGTGGTCAGGAAGGCAGGTGTGGCTTTTCTGTTAGACGAAAATCACGAAGCGATTTCCTGTGGTCGCAGGAGGTCAGCCGATCTGTGCCCGTTGATTCGCGATGGTGATGACCGATGTCCCGACAAGTGTTCCTACGGCTCATAAGCAAGAACGCCTGCTACCACCTCGTCACTGAAGGGCAGGCGGCAACAGTAGCCGCGCCTTTGTCTTGGAACCCTTGAATTGAAAAAGCCCCGCCGAAGCGGGGCTTTCTGTCGTTAGATGATCAGGAAGTCCTTATGGGATAAGCTCAGGTTCTTACTGATCGTGGCAAACGCCACCGCTGCACCTTTGCCCGATCCATCGGCGTCATAATAAAGAACACCGCTGTTCTTGTCGTAGATGATCCGATCATCTTTATCATGGGCCTTGCCGGTGTTGTCCGTCCAGAACGCGCCAGCCTTCAGGGCACCGTCTTTGCCGACCTTCTCGAAATCGGCAGAGTCGAGCCAGATTTCATCCTGACCAACCTCAAAGTCTTTGATAGCGTCCTTGTTGGTATTTGCATTCGGCCTGTAATCGAACACGAAGGCATCGTTTCCGTCACCGCCGTACAGAGCGTCGTTGCCGTTGCCGCCGATCATAGTGTCATTGCCATCATAGGCGAACAGTTTGTCGTCACCTTTCATACCATGCATCGCATTGTCGATCTCGTTGCCGTAGATCGAGTTGCTGCGGCTGTTGCCGATGAAATCGGACTGCTTGGCAGGAGCCGGAGTCGGACCCTGTGGACCTTGTGGTCCCTGCGGACCCTGTGGCCCCTGCGGACCGGGATCGCCTTTCGGACCCTGTGGGAACGTGATCTGGCCCTCTGGCATCTTCAGAAGGTCGGAAATCGTCAGGATGCCATCGCGGAAGTGGAGGGCTTCAACCCCAGTGATTGTATCCGACCCCAAGTCGCCGTCGAACGTCCATGTGTCGGTAATGGTAAGCGATCCATCGGCGTTCTTGGTGAAAGTGAAGTCAGTCCGAGCGCCGTTGAAGTCTACGTAATCGTAGCCCTCTCCACCGTCGAGGGAGTCGCTGCCGTTGCCTCCTGAAAGGGTATCGCTTCCATCGCCACCTTTCAGAATGTCAATGCCGTTCCCACCGAGAAGGCCATCATCCCCATTCCCGCCGGTAACGGCGTCGTTACCGGATTCGCCATAGAGCCAGTCATTGCCCTCTCCTCCATCGAGCATGTCGTTGCCATCGAAACCGGTAAGTGTGTCGTTGCCAGTTCCCCCGCTCAGAGAGTCGGCTCCAAAGCCGCCGAAGACAGAGTCGTTTCCGTCCTCCCCATTTATCACGTCGTTGCCAAACCCGAAGCCACTATAGTAATCGCCACCATAGAGTTTGTCGTCGCCAGACCCGCCGTTTATCGTGTCGTCTCCCCCGAGACCGAAAACGGTGTCGTTGCCACCAAGAGCGTTGATAACGTTGTTGCCATTATTACCAGTGATCTCGTTGGCTAGATCGTTGCCGTTGCCATTGGAGTTGATTAGTCCGTCAACGACGCCCTCAGAGTAATCCCCACCAGCAAGGATGAGATTTTCGATGGTAGCTGCCAGAGTGTAATTCTCCAAAGCGGAGATCACAGTATCAACCCCACCATTGGCACCTTCAACGACCACATCGCCTACATTGGAGACATAGTAGATGTCGTTGCCCATACCACCTGACATAGTATCGTCACCGAAACCGCCACGGATTTCATCATTACCGTCGCCCGTAGTCAGGACGTTGTCGAGATCGTTCCCGAACAGGCGAAAAACACCTTGATCCTTTGCGATAGCGTTCTCGACGTTCTCGTTCAGCCAGAAATCGCCACCAGAGCCAGCGATTTCAACTGTATCGGTTCCACCGTCCACGTCTTCCGTGATTGAAATCTCACTATTGCTCTCGACGACGTAGGTGTCATCACCTGCTCCGCCGATCAGCTTGTCCCAACCGCCGCCACCAATCAGCGTATCATTGCCGTCACCACCCGTGATCGTATTCTCGTTCTCGTTGCCATGCCCGATGAAATTGCCAGTGCCATTGAATGTCAGTTTCTCAACGTCATCGGCGAGGGTGTATTCGTTAAGAGTAGTAATAACTGTGTCGTCGCCACTCCACTGCTCGCCATTGTCGATCACGACATCGTCGACACTGTTCACGATATAAGTGTCAGAACCATTGCCGCCGATGAGGGTGTCAGCGCCTGCGCCGCCGTCGAGGGTCACAGACCCACTGGCACCGGTGTCGACCTTGATCACGTTGTCCAGATCGTTTCCGACGAGTCTGATGCCCGGACCAATCCCGAAATAGGTCAGATTCTCGACATTGTCAGTGAGCGTATAGCTGGTGACCGGGTTGTAAGGATCGTAGGTGGTAGCGCGATATTCGACTGTGTCGATACCGGCATCTGCTCCCTCAACAACCACATCGCCGCGACCGACGACGTAACTGTCGTTGCCCTCGCCGCCTTCGAGGCGGTCAACAGTACCATCGTCATTATAGGACTCATTTGGGTTGGGAGGCATCGGAGGGAAGTAGCTGCCCCCGATCAGACGGTCATCGCCTTTGCCACCAACAAGAGTATCAGAGCCCATATCACCGATCAGCGTATCGTTGCCGACGCCACCAGTGATGCTGTTGTTGTTCATGCTGCCGGAACCATTGAAGTTTCCCGAACCGGAGAACTCAAGGTTTTCAATATTCCAGCCCTGCCCTTGATCAAGATCGTAGGTGTTCAGTGAAGTCCTAACAGTATCGTTGCTAGTGTACTGCATCTCTTCGATAGTGAACACGCCTGTGTGATCGACGATATAAAGCGTGTCGCCAGAGCCGCCGCGCAGTGTGTCGCCAGCCGCGCCGCTGGTCAGGGTATCGTCGAAAGCCATGTAGCCCCCAAAAAGTTTGTAAGCACTTTTGTGCGGCGGCCAAGCTAGTGGAAGCGTAGTTTCCGTCAACACCATCACAACTAGAGATCAACAAGGTTTGCGGTCACTTTCTTGCTGAAATCACCGCTGTTGCTCGGCAACCACATGGTCTGGAACACAAATGTCTCGCGGTCTTTTAGGTTCGATCAGCCGCCAACCGTCCTAAATCAGATGGTGAGTAAGAATGTCTGTTAGTAGAAGACCGGACTGATCCAATATGGCTGTTGTCACTCACCGGATAGATTGTGCTCACAACACCCGAAGCGTTTTTCAGTGATCGAAGTATCGTGTGTTGGTTCCTGTGGTCGCACAATTGATGGATTATGGTCGAGCAAGCCATTGCGCTCGCGGGTCTCGATGAGCTCCCGCTCGGCGCGGGCCACCGTCTGGTCGGCCTCCTGGGCCTCCAGGCGCAGGGCCTGATTCTCTTCCGTGATGTTGCGGGCCCGCTCGGTCTCGATGGCGAGCTGATTCTCCAAGTCGGCGACAATCGCCTCCTTGTCCTTCACGTTGAGGCGCAGGTCCTCGATGAAGCTGTCCTGCTCGCGGATCTTCGATTCCGCCTTGCGCAGCTGGGATACGGCGGCGTTCAGGTCGTCCACCGTCCGGGCATGGACGCTGCCGAGATCCCCCAGCTCGCGGCGCAGGGACTGGGCCGTCTCGGTTTCCTGCTTGAGCACCGCCTCGGTTTCCATGAGCCGCGACTGGAGCTGCGGATAGTGCCTGATCAGATCGTTCACCGGCTCGTTCAGGAGGGCAAAGTCCTTCTTGAGGCTCCGAAGCTCCTCCAGCCGGTCGATCATGTTGGCGAAACGAACGCGGATCAGCTCGTTCTTCTGGCCGACGGAGTCGAGCATGCCGTTAGGCCGGACGATGATCGGCTCGGCCTTTTCCGGGGCAGCGGAAGCCGGAAGCGCCGGGGCGGCAGCCGCTCCGCCACCCTGCTGCGGCGGGAGAGACACAGCCTCGGCCTCATCCTGCTTTTTGCCAAAACGGTTCCTGAAAGACGTCCATCCCGAAGACATGATGCCGGCTCTTACGTCCTGAAATTCACACTTTCCTAACTTTTAGCCCAAGCAGGGGCTGTTTGGAAACAAAATTTCGTTGCGTAAGAGTGTAGCAGCCTTACTCTGCCGCGATGGTTAACGGATGATCGGAGCGCTTGCCGAAGCCGGCTTCCTCCAGGGTCTCCGGCATCGGGCCGCCGGTCGCCCAGTCGAGAAGCTCGACCGTATGGACGATGGGGATCCCGGTCCCCTGGCCGATCTGGGTCATGCAGCCGATATTGCCGGTGGCGATGAGGTCGGGCTTGGTGCGCTCGATATTGGCCACCTTCCGGGCCCGGAGCTGGGCGGCGATCTCCGGCTGGAGCAGGTTGTAGGTGCCGGCCGAGCCGCAGCAGATATGCCCTTCCGGCACATCCTTCACGGTAAATCCTGCCTTCTTCAGCAGGGTCTTCGGTTCGGTGCGGATGGCCTGGCCATGCTGCATGGAGCAGGCCGAGTGATAGGCCACCACGAGGTCCGTCTCGCGCACGGGCTCCATGAGCGTCAGGGACGTGACGTATTCGGTGACGTCCTTGGCAAGCGCCGACACCCGGGCCGCCTTCTCGGCATAGGCCGGGTCCTCACGGAACATGAAGCCGTAATCCTTGATCGTGGTGCCGCAGCCGGATGCCGTGATGACGATGGCGTCCAGCCCCTCCCCGTCCATCTCGGCGATCCAGGCGTCGATGTTGCGCTTGGCGAAGGCGTGGCTTTGCTCGTCCCGGCCCATGTGGTGGACGAGCGCGCCGCAGCACCCCTCCCCCTTCGGCTGCACCACGTCGATGCCGTGGCGGTTGAGGAGGCGGATGGCGGCCTCGTTGAAGCCGGGCTTGAGCACCGGCTGGGCGCAGCCGGACAGGATGGCGACGCGCCCGCGGCGCTCCCCATGGGCCGTGTAGGTGCCGGGCTGGTCGAAGGGCGTGCGGGGCGGGACGTGCACGGGCGCCAGCTCGATCATGGCCTGCAGGCGGCGGCCCAGCAGCGGCAGCGCGCCGATGAGGCCTTTGAGGGGCTTGGCCAGCATGGCGGCGCCGAGCGCGAAGCGGAATCTGTTCGGATAGGGCAGCACGGTGGCGAGCACCCAGCGCAGGAGCCGGTCGTGCCACGGCCGCGTATAGGTGGCCTCGATATAGGCGCGGGCATGGTCGACCAGGTGCATGTAATGCACGCCGGAGGGGCATGTGGTCATGCAGGACAGGCACGAGAGGCAGCGGTCGATGTGCTTGACCACCTCGGGAGAGGCGGGCTTGCCGCTCTCCAGCATGTCCTTCATCAGGTAGATGCGCCCGCGCGGAGAATCGAGCTCGTCCCCGAGGAGCAGATAGGTCGGGCAGGTGGCGGTGCAGAAGCCGCAATGAACGCAGGTCCGGAGAATTTTCTCCGACGCCGCCATGGCGGGATCTCTCAGCTGATCGGGCGTGAAATTGGTTTGCATGGTTTATCTCACTGCGACCCTTGCCATTGATTGATGGCGTCAATGGGGTGGATCAGCATGATGATGTTGAGAATGAGATTGTCGCGGATCCAGAAGCCGACGAAAGCCTCCATGACCAACGCGACGAGGAGCGTCAGCCAGACAGGCCAGAGCCGCGCCAAGGTAAACCCGGCGATCATGGCGATAATGTCCGAGACGGAGTTGATGACGCTGTCGCCATAGTAATCGAGTGCGATGGTGGTTGCACGATAGCGGTTGATGATCGTGTCGGTATTCTCGGCGATTTCCCACGCCGCCTCCAGCCCGATGGCGAGCAGAAGCGCGATGCCGAAGGGAAGCGCCTTTCTGCGCAGAACACCGATCATCCAGGCTCCGCAATAGAACAGGAACCCGTGGATCACATGGGAAGGCGTGTACCAATCGGTCAGATGCTGCGAGTTGCCGGAATCCTTCACGGTCCCATGCCACAGCTCGACCGTGCCGCAGGTGCAGATCGGCGTGCGACCCATCATGAGAAGAATGGCGGCGGTGAGCGCGATGAGGCCAAGTGCCAGCGCGACGACAAGGCCCGTCCGCCCTCCCCTCGGCACTCCCGAGCCGTTCACCAGAGCTGCACCTCCCGCCATCTCAGATTCCCGCATACATCCGCCCCGGGTTGAGAATCCCGGCCGGATCGAAGGAGGCTTTGATGCCGCGGGTGAGGGTCATCAGCGCATCGGATTGCGGCTCGAACACGTCGAGTGTCGAGCGCACTTCCGTAGGCGCCCGCACGAGGGTCGCGTGGCCGCCGTAGGATTTGGTGGCTTCGCGCAGGATTGAGGCACCGGCATCGCCGTCGGCGGGCGTCGAAATCCACACGAGGCCGCCGCCCCAGTCGTAGAACCATTGCGCGTCGATGGACTGCGCCACATGAGCCACGAGATCGGGCCCCCTGGTGGGCGCCGTGGACACGCGCCAGACCGCCCGCGCACCCTGATCCGTCAGCACGCTGGCATCGCGCACCGATTGCCAGAGCGCCTCGGCCCCAACGCCTTCGAGAATGTCCATGAACCGGAAGCGCTTCAGCAGGCGCTTGAGCTCGTTCATGCGGTAATCCACCGAGACCCGGAATCCTTCGAGCCGGATCAGCGTGCTGCCGCCGCGCCGGTCCCGGTCGGGAAGATGCGCCGCGCCCGTCACGTCGAAGGGCGAGCCGAGGGCCGTGGACAGGGCCTCGATGGCCTGCCGGTCGTCGAGGCCGCGGATGACCAGCGTCGCCATGCGCTCCTGTTTGGGGAGCACCTTGAAGGTGACCTCGGTGAGAAAACCCAGTGTTCCCCAGGAGCCCGCCATGAGCTTCACGAGATCGAGCCCCGTGACGTTCTTCATCACGCGCCCGCCCGACTTCACCACCTCGCCGCGCCCGTTGACGAAGCGCACGCCGATGAGGCTGTCGCGCGCGGCTCCCGCCATAATCCGGCGCGGGCCGGAGATGTTCATGGCCGCAACCGCCCCGATGGTGGGATCGCCCCTGGTGCCGAGGATCGAACGATAATCCATGGGCTCGAAGGGCAGCTCCTGCCCTTTTGCCGCGAGAACCCGCATGACTTCCAGCACCGGCGTGCCGCTTTTCGCGGAGATCACCAGCTCGGCCGGCTCGTAGAGCGTGATGCCCGACATGGCAGCCGACGAGATCGAGGCGTCGGTCTGGTTCGGACGCCCCATGGGCGCCTTCGTGCCGTTGCCGGACAGGTTCAAAAGCGTGCCCTTGTCGGCAGCGTCGCGGATGATGATGGAGGCGTCCTGCTCGTCGCGGGGGATGTGAGTGGTCACGCGGTGAACCTTCCTTCGAGCGGAAAGACTTTGGCCGGGTTGAGCAGCCAGCCGGGATCGAACACGCCGCGCACGCGCATCTGCTGTTCCAGGTCCACGGGATTGAACTGATGGGTCATCAGATCGCGCTTCTCGATGCCGACGCCGTGCTCGCCGGTGAGGCATCCTCCGACTTCGACGCAGAGCCTGAGGATGTCCTCGCCGGCCTTCTCGGCCTTCTCCATCTCACCCGGCACGTTGGTGTTGAACATGACCAGCGGGTGCAGGTTGCCGTCGCCCGCGTGGAACACGTTGGCGACGCCGAGCCCGTAGGACTTCACGATCTCGTCGATGCGCTTCAGGACATAAGGCAGCTGGCCCGTCGGGATCGTGCCGTCCATGCAGATATAGTCTGCCACGCGGCCCGTGGCCCCGAAGGCCGATTTGCGCCCTTTCCAGATCGCCGCGCTCTCGGCTTCCGATTGCGAGACCTTCATGGTCTTGGGCCTGAACGGTTCGGCAATGGCGACGATGCGGCGCAGCATGTCGTCGATCTCCTGGTCCGAGCCCTCGACCTCCACGATCAGCATGGCCTCCACGTCGAGCGGGTATCCTGCATGGGCGAAGGCCTCGCAGATCTGGATCGCGGGCTTGTCCATGTATTCGAGCGCCACCGGAATGATTCCCGCGCCGATGATCGCCGCCACGCAGGCGCCCGCATCCTCCGCCTTCTCGAACCCGAAGAGCGCGGGCCTTGCGCCTTCCGCCGCGCGCAGGATCCGCACCACCGCCTCGGTGACCACGCCGAGCTGCCCTTCCGAGCCGCAGACGAGGCCCAGGATGTCGTAGCCGGCGCTGTCGAGATGCTCGCCGCCGATCTCCACCACCGTGCCGTCGAGCATCACCATGGTGACGCCGAGCAGGTTGTTGGTGGTCACGCCGTATTTCAGGCAATGGGCGCCGCCGGAATTCATCGCAATGTTACCGGCAATGGTGCAGGCGAGCTGGCTCGACGGATCGGGGGCGTAGAAGAATCCCTCATGAGCCACGGCCTGGCTGATGCCGAGATTGGTGATCCCGGCCTGTACACGCGCGGTGCGGCCCTCGAAGCTCACATCCAGCACCCGGTTCATCTTGGCAACGCCGAGCACGATGGCATCTTCCTGCGGGATGGCCCCGCCGCAGAGCGAGGTCCCTGCCCCGCGCGGCACCACCTTCACGCCGTTCTCGCGGCAGAAGCGCATGATGGCCGAGACCTCCTCCGTGGTAGAGGGCAGCACGACCGCGAGCGGCATCTGACGATAGGCGGTCAGGCCATCCGTCTCGAAGGCCCGACGCTCATCCTCGGAGATAATCAGGGCCTCCGACGCGACAAGGCGCCCCAGCCCCTCGATGATCTCCCGCCGGCGCGCCAGAACAGCTTGGTCCGGTTTGGGAAATGCAATGGTCATGAAAACCTCCTTTGAGGATCATCGGCTGCACCCGGGGCATGGCTACCTTAACAATAAGGCGGCTTTCCCTGGGGGCTTTTTCCAATAATGTAGAATCTCTCTAAGATGGGACAGGTGTCCAGCAAAGGAGTTTTTGATGCGTTCCTTCGTACTATCCGCCGCCGCCGTCCTCCTCGGCCTGAATCAGGCCCAGGCGCAGGACGCGGCCGCCGGCGAGAAGGTCTTTGCCCAATGCCGTGCCTGCCATCAGGTGGGCGAGAACGCCAAGAACGCCGTGGGCCCGGTGCTGAACGGGCTCTTTGGGCGCCCGGCCGGGACAGTCGAAGGGTACAACTACTCCCCGGCCAACAAGAATTCCGGCATCACCTGGGATGAGGCGGTCTTCAAGGAATACATCCAGAACCCAAGGGCCAAGATCCCCGGCACCAAGATGGTCTATGCGGGGCTGAAGGACGAGCAGCGCATCAACGACCTCACCGCCTATCTCAAGCAGTTCAACGCACAGGGCCAGAAGGCCACCCAATGAGCGCCACGCCGTCCCCATCCCGCCCGGCGAAACCCCGCGTGGGCCTGTTCGTCACCTGCCTTGTCGACCTGATGCGCCCCTCCGTAGGCTTTGCCGCCGTGAAGCTCCTGGAGGATGCCGGCTGCATCGTCGAGGCGCCTGTCCAGACCTGCTGCGGCCAGCCGGCCTACAATTCCGGCGACCGGGGCACCACGCGGGATCTGGCGATGCGGCTGATCGAGGCGTTCCAGGGCTACGATTACGTGGTCGCCCCCTCGGGCTCCTGCGCGGGCATGATCAAGGCCCATTATCCGGAACTCTTCGAGGAGGATCCGAACTGGCGCGCCAAGGCCGATGCCCTGGCGGGGAAGACCCATGAGCTCACGAGCTTTTTGGTCGACGTGCTGGGCGTGACGAAGGTCGACGCCTCCTACGATGGCACCGTAACCTATCACGATTCCTGCTCGGGCCTGCGGGAGCTCAAGGTGAAGACTCAGCCGCGCAAGCTCCTCGCCAGCGTGCAAGGCCTCACGCTGGTCGAGATGCAGGACAGCGACGTGTGCTGCGGCTTCGGCGGCACCTTCGCGGTGAAATACAGTGACATCTCCGGCGCCATCGTCGAGGCCAAGGCCAAGAACATCGAGGAGTCGCGCGCGCCCACGGTGCTCGCGGGCGATCTCGGCTGCCTCATGAACATGGCCGGCAAGCTCAGCCGTGACGGCAGACAGGTCCAGGTGCGTCACGTGGCCGAGGTTCTCGCCGGCATGACGGACGAGCCGCCGATCGGTGCCGCGAAAGAAACGCGCGGGGCATGACGGATTACGGCAACATCGCCGCCAGGCTCTTCCAGATGGACGAGCGCACCTGGGAGCGCCACGCGAGTCCCTGGAGCGTCTGGACGCGGGTTGCATCGCTGCCCCTTCTCCTTGCGGCGATCTGGAGCCATGCGTGGCTGGGCCTCTGGGCGCTCCTGCCCGTCGTGCTCGTCATCCTGTGGCTGTGGCTGAACCCCCGCCTGTTTCCCGCACCCGCCCGCACCGATACCTGGAGCGCGAAGGCCACTTTCGGCGAGCGGGTCTGGCTCAACCGCAAGACGATCCCCATTCCCGGCCATCACACCCGCATGGCCCATCTGCTGACGATGGCGTCCGCCCTGGGCTTTGCCGTCGCGCTCGTCGGAGCCCTCCTGAACGATTGGCTGCCGACTGTGTCCGGTGGTCTCATTGCATGGTTTGCCAAGATGTGGTTTTGCGACCGCATGGTCTGGCTCTACGATGAGATGAAAGATAAGCATCCGCCCTATGCCGAGTGGCTGCGGGTCGGACAGAAAGAGGTCCGATGACCGTTCACTCCACCTCCCCCCAGTTCAAGCAGAATGCCGCGCGGGCGCTGAACGACGATCAGCTGCAGAAGGCGCTCGGCAACGTGAAGCAGGGCTTCATCGACAAGCGCCAGATGGCCGCCGACAAGCTGCCGGAATTCGAGGCGCTGCGGGACTCGGCCCGCGACATCAAGAACCACACCCTGGAGCATCTCGACCTGTACCTCGAGGCCTACGAGGGGAAGGTGAAGGCGTCCGGCGGCCACGTCCACTTCGCCCGCGACGCCCAGGAGGCCCGCGACATCATCCTGAACATCTGCCGGGATACGGGCGCAAAGACGGTGACGAAGGGCAAGTCCATGATCTCAGAGGAGATCGGGATCAACCACCATCTGGAGGCCCACGGCATCACCCCTGTCGAGACCGACCTCGGCGAATACATCATCCAGCTGCGGGGCGAGCTGCCGAGCCACATCATCGCGCCCGCCGTGCATCTGAACGCCACCCAGGTGGAAGAGGATTTCCGGCGCGTTCACACGCATCTCGATGCCAAGCGCGATCTCTCCGAGCCGGTGCAGCTGCTGACCGAGGCCCGCGCCGTGCTGCGCGAGCGCTTCCTCGCGGCCGATGTGGGCATCACCGGCGCCAACTTCCTGGTGGCCGAGACCGGCACGTCGATCATCGTCACCAACGAGGGCAACGGCGATCTCACCCAGATCCTGCCGAAGACCCACATCGTGCTCGCGTCCATCGAGAAGCTCGTGCCGACGCTGGAGGACGTGAGCCAATTGCTGCGCGTGCTCGCCCGCTCGGCCACGGGCCAGGAGCTCTCGGTCTACACCACCTTCTCCACCGGCCCGCGCCGCAGCACGGATGCGGACGGGCCGGAGAACTACCACGTGGTCATCCTCGACAACGGCCGCTCCTCCATGCTCGGCACGGCCTTCGAGGAGATGCTGCGCTGCATCCGCTGCGGCGCCTGCATGAACCATTGCCCGGTCTATCACGCGGTCGGCGGGCACGCCTATGGCTGGGTCTATCCCGGCCCCATGGGCGCGGTGCTCACGCCGTCGCTCATCGGCGTCGACAAGGCGGGACACCTGCCGAACGCCTCGACCTTCTGCGGCCGCTGCGAGAGCGTGTGCCCGGTGCGCATTCCGCTGCCCAAGCTCATGCGCCACTGGCGCGAGCGGGAGTTCGAGCGACACCTGACGCCGGCCACCGTGCGCTCGGGCCTGCAGCTCTGGGGCTTCTTCGCCAAGCGCCCTGCCCTCTACCGGTTCGCCACCCGCGCGGCGATGGGCGCTCTGGCTCTCGCAGGCCGCCAGCGCGGCCGCTTCAGTTGGCTGCCGATGGCGAAGGGCTGGACCAAGTATCGCGACTTCCCGGCCCCGCATGGAGAGACGTTCCAGCAGCGCTGGAAGCGCGAGCGCAAGGGAGCCCGCCCATGAGCGCCCGCGACGACATCTTCGGCAATATCCGCCGCTCGCTCGGCGTCAACGGCACCGAGACCATCCGGCGGCAGATGGTTGAGGATCGCCTGGAGCGCTCGCCCAGGGGCGTGATCCCCCAGCGTGGCCAGGTCTCCGGCGAGGAGCGGATCGCCCTGTTCAAGACCATGGTCGAGACGTCGCTCGCCACGGTGACGGAAGTCGCCTCCCAGGCGGAGGTGCCGCAATCCATCGCGCTGTTCCTGCGCAACCACAACCTGCCCGCCACCCTGCGCATGGGCGACGATCCGCGGCTGAAAACCATGCCCTGGCAGGACACCACCCTCGAGATCGCCCACGGGCTGAGCGAAGGCCGCGATCTTAACGCGGTGAGCCACGCCTTCGGGGGCATCGCCGAGTCCGGCACGCTCGCCATGGTGTCGGGCGCGGACAACCCGTCCACCCTCAACTTCCTGCCCGACAACCACATCATCGTGGTCTCGGCCAAGGACATCGCGAGCGACTATGAATCCGTCTGGAACCGGGTGCGCTTCGCCTATGGCAAGGGCTCGATGCCCCGCACCGTGAACTGGATCACCGGCCCCTCCCGCTCCGGCGACATCGAGCAGACCCTGCTGCTCGGCGCCCACGGTCCGCGGCGGCTGCATGTGGTGTTGGTGCGGGAGTAACGTCAAAGCCCAAGCCGCACTGCTGCATGGCACACGGCCGCATCATGACCCTCTCTCGTCATCACCGGCCTTGTGCCGGTGATCCACGTCTTTGCCACCCACCCTCTCCATCCTGAGGAGCAGACGCAGCCTGCGTCTCGAAGGAGCCTCCAGTGCACTCTGGACGCTCCTTCGAGACGGATTGCTCACGCAATCCTCCGCAGGATGAGGGCAGGAAGCGAACGGCTTGAAGACGTGGATGGCCGGGACTGATCCCCGGATCAAGTCCGGGGACGGCCATGACGTGGTGGGTGTCATCCCCGGCGCACGAAGTGCGGGAAGGGGATCCATAGCGTTGTGCGTGGGGGTGGATTACCTTCCCCTCCGCTGACGCTCCGGCCGGGAATGACACTGCCCCCTCTCCGCACCGGTGGGGCAGCCGCGCAGAACGTTTTTCATCCAGCCTCTGAGGAGCGCCGCAGTCGACAAGCTTTGCGGCTGAGCCATAATCCTCGCAGAGCAGCCGCGAAGCCTGGAGCCCCGCATGTCCATCCCGACACTGATCTTTCGCACCCTCCGCTGGTCGGCCTGGGATGGCTGCGAAGCAGGGCTGGAGCATGTGGACATTCGGCCGGCCGATGGCGGGCTCGACATCTCCGGCGTGGTGATCGCCCAGGAGGACGGGACCCAGTTCGGCCTTTCCTACCGTCTCAAGCTGGATGCCTTGTGGCACATGAGGGACGTACTCGTGAAAACCACCTCAGGCCACGTGCTGCATCTGGAAAGCGACGGCCACGGGCATTGGCGGGAGAACGGCAAGGATCAGCCCGCGCTCCAGGGCTGCATCGATATCGACATTCAGGCGACCCCGATCACCAATACCCTGCCGGTCCGGCGCCTTGATCTCGAGACCGGCGAGAGCATGGAGATCCGCCTGTGCTACATCACCGTGCCGGATCTGACCGTCTTCGCCGCGAGCCAGCGCTATACCGCCCTTGAGGCAGGCTCGCTTTATCGCTTCGAGAGCCTGGAGGACGGCTTCACGGTCGACCTGCCCGTGGACCAGGACGGTTTCGTGCTCGACTATCCCGGTCTGTTCAAGCGTCTGGGTTGAGCGCCATAGCGCTGCCGTGACATCTGGGCACAGGAGATAGCCCTGGCGCCCCACCCCATTCTCAGTTAAGTGTTTGATATCGCACGTAGTTTTTAGTCATTCTAAACTAGAACAACAAATGATCGTCTGCTCCTGCAACATCCTCTCCGACGGTGATGTCAAAGCCTGCCTGAAGCCGGGACCCGAATGTCCCCGCACCCCAGCGCAGGTCTATCGCTGTCTCGGCTGCAGCCCCAATTGCGGGCGCTGCGCCCGGACGATCCGCGCCATCATGGACCAGGCCCTCGCGGCTGCGGGCGTGGAGCCCATCGCGGCCTGCCAGCGCGGCTGCTGCCCGACCACCCTCGAAAAAACCGCCGCCGAACCCACCCTTTGAACAAAGGGGCTTCCACCCTAGTTCATAAATCCTCTAAAGATGGCCGGCGCATCCGGCGCCTGAGCATCGGACACAAAAGTGGACCCCACTTTTGGGATCCATCCGGTGCTTCTAGTGGATGGGCGCATCGTTCGTGCGGATAACCGGATCCACTTTTCCGCACGATGCACCAATGGACGAGAGGGTTAGGATGAAGGGTGATCCCAAGGTAATCGAGTATCTCAATCGCGGCCTGCGCAGCGAGCTGACGGCGGTCAACCAGTATTGGCTGCACTACCGGCTCCTGGACGACTGGGGCTACAAGGAGCTTGCGAAGACCTGGCGCAAGGAATCCATCGAGGAGATGCACCACGCGGACCGCTTCATCGAGCGCATCATCTTCCTTGAGGGCTTCGCCAACCTGCAGGTGCTCGACCCCCTGCGCATCGGCCAGAACATCCAGGAAATCCTCGAATCCGACCTCGCAGCGGAATACGAAGCCCGCAACCTCTACGGCGAGGCCGCCGCCTATTGCGACAGCATCGGCGACCGGGTGTCGAAGAACATGTTCGAAGAACTGATGAAGGATGAGGAAGGCCATATCGACTTCCTCGAGACCCAACTCAACCTCATCGAGCAGATCGGCGTCGAGCTCTACGCCCAGAAGCACATCGGCGGCCTCGACGACGATAACTGACGACCTCGCATCCATTAGATGCAGGATGAGGCCCGCCCCAGGCGGGCCTTTTGCTTGTCAGGTCGATTTCGCCAGCTTGCCGGGCTCCTCGATCGACGCGATCGGCAGGGTCACGAGGCGCAGTTCCGGGTCGTCCGGGTCGATACGGATCGCGAAGCCGAGGCTGCGGCACATGTCGAGCATGGTGGAGTTCTCGCGCAGCACCTGGCCCTCGACCTCGCGCAGGCCTTCCACCTTCGCCCATTCGATCATGAGCCGCATCAGCTCCCAGCCGAGTCCCAGCCCCTTTAGGTCCGAGCGGAGCAGGATGCCGTATTCGCCGGTCTCGTGGTTCGCATCCGCATGGAGGCGGACCGCTCCCATCATTTCGCCCGTCTCCCCGTCAAAGGCCACGAAGGCGATGGCGCGGGCGTAGTCGAGCTGGGTCAGGCGCGCCAGGAAGGTGTGGCTGAAATCGCGGACCGGTGCGAAGAAGCGCAGTCGCAGATCCTCCGGGGTGATCTTCTCGAAGAAGCGCCGGAACTCGTCCTCGTCCTCCGGGCGCACGGGCCGCACGAAGGCGTTCCTGCCGCTGCGCAGCCCGATGGTGCGCTCCCATTCCTTGGGATAAGGCCGCACCGCGAAGCGCGGATGCCCGCTGCCCTTGCGGGTCTCCGGCGCAACCGCCACGCGGGCATCGACGGCGATCACCCCGGTCTCGTCCGCGAGCAGCGGGTTGATGTCGAGCTCGCGGATTTCCGGCAGGTCGGCGGCCATCTGGGCGAGCTTCACGAGGGTCAGGGCAATCGCCCCCTCGTCGGCCGCCGGAACATCGCGATAGGCCTTGAGGCGGCGCGACACGCGGGTGCGTGCGATGAGATCGTGGGCGAGCTTCAGGTCGAGGGGCGGCAGGGCGAGCGCTTTGTCGTTGATCACCTCCACGGCCGTGCCGCCGCGCCCGAAGAGCACCACGGGGCCGAAGGACGGATCGTCGGCAATGCCCATGATCAGTTCGCGAGCCTTGGTCCGGCGCACCATCGGCTGCACCGTGACGCCGCTGACATGCGCCCCCGGCTTCAGGCGCGCCGCACGCTCGAAGATGTCGGCGGCGGCTTTTTTCACCGCCTCCTCGGTGGTGAGATCGAGCTTCACGCCGCCGATGTCGGATTTGTGCACGATGTCCGGCGAGAGAATTTTGACGGCAACCGTTCCCCCCTCGTCAAGGATCGGTCGTGCGGCTTCCGCAGCCTCGTCCGGCGTCGTCGCGAGCACCACCGGAGCGGTGGGAATGTCGTAGGCTCTGAGCAGCGCGTTGACCTCAAGCGGATCGAGCCAGCGCCGGCTCTGCGAAACCACATGGTCCACGATGGCGCGGGCGGTGTTCGTATCCGGCTCGAAATCGTCAGGGAGGTCGTCGGGCGTTTCCATCAGCTGGTTCTGCGCCTCGCGGTAGCGCACGAGCTGCATGAACCCGCGCACCGCATCGGCCTCCGTGGCGAAGTGCGGAATCCGCGCCTCCTCGAACACGCGGGCCGAGTCCGGATCCTCGCCGATCCAGGCGGCGAACACGGGCTTCTGGCGGTAGCCCTTCGCCCGGTCCTTCTTCACGACGTTCACCACTGAGGAGGCCACCTCCGAGGCTCCGGCCACGGCCGTCGGCACGTTGAGGATGAGAACGGCATCGTTCTCAGGGTCAGTTAGCAGCGCCTCCAGGGCCCCCGCATAACGTTCGGGCTTGGCATCGCCGATGATGTCGATAGGGTTCGCCTTCGACCAGGTCGGCGGCAGGATGGCATCGAGCGACTGACGGGTCGTCTCCGAGATCGTGGCCAGCGTTCCGCCGAGATCCACAAGCCGGTCGACCGCGAGAACCCCGATACCACCGCCATTGGTAAGAACTGCCAATCGACTGCCAGGAAATGGCTTCTGCCGCCCCAGCGTTTCCGCCGCCGCGAAGAGCTGGTCGAGATCGAGCACCCGCAGCAATCCGGCCCGGCGGAAGGCTGCATCATAGACCGCGTCGGAACCCGCCAGCGCACCCGTATGCGTGGCAGCGGCCTTTGCTCCTTGGGCATGGCGCCCGGCCTTGATCACCACCACCGGCTTCACGCGCGCCGCGGCACGCGCCGCCGACATGAACTTCTTCGCGTTGTCGATGGACTCGATGTACAGCAGGATCGCCCGCGTGCCGCTGTCGGCGGAGAAGAAGTCGAGGCAGTCGCTGAAGTCCACATCGACCTTGTCGCCGAGCGACACGATGGCCGAGAAACCCACATTTCTCTGCGCGGCCCATTCGACGAGGCCCGCCGCGATGGCGCCCGACTGGGAGACGAGCGCCAGATCGCCGGGCTTGGCGCTGTGAGCCGCAAAGCTCGCGTTCATCTTGGCCCGGGGGGCCAGCACGCCGATGCAGTTGGGCCCGACGACGCGCAGACCATGGGCGCGGGCCGCAAGGCGAACCTGTTCGCTCATGGAGCCCTCGCCATAGCCCGTGCCGGCCGTTGCCACGATGGCGACGCTCACGCCTGCACGCCCAGCCTCCTCGATCACCCCGAGCACCCTCTCGGGCGGCACCGCGACGACGACGAGGTCGGGCACCTCCGGGAGTTCGGCCAGGGACGGGAAGCACGCCCTCCCCTCGATCTCCACATGGTGCGGGTTGACGGACACGATGTCTCCCTCGAACCCGCCCGCGATGAGATTGCGCAGGAAGGTCAGGCCGAGGGAGCCGGGTCGGGGGCTCGCGCCGACAACCGCGATGGAGCGCGGGGCGAGCATCTTGTCGAGGCGATAGGTGGACATCGGGATCCTTCGTCTCGTGGACATTCCGGGGCGGAGCAGGCCACCAGAACCTATTGCGCCCGTCTATAAGCGCAAGTCACTCCGGCGGCTTTGATCCATCGCACAGGATCACGAGGGGGTGTCAGCCTCATGAACGTGATGATCGTCGCTCCATCCAGCCTGACGACGTGTCCAGCGATAATGCGCATCCGGGGTACGCTCCTCGTTTCCGGATCCATCGGTCATCTCGACAAGCCTGAAGCCGTGACGTTCATAGAAGCGGCGCACCTGCCCGTTCGCCTGAAAGGTCCAGAGGTTCAGCTCCTGCGCATCTTCCCGGACAGCTGTCAGAAGGGCCAGCCCGACTCCGCGGCCATGCCATGTCGGGTCGACATAGAGATGCTCGAGCCAATTCGGCTTCGAGACCGCAAATCCGATCAACCGGCCCTCATCCTCGGCCAACCGGATTGTGGAGGATGGGAAGATGTGGCCCTCGAAAAAAGCCAGATCCTCCTGCGGCGTGTGGAGCTCGGGCAGATAAGGAAGGCAGGTTCTGCGCACGTGGCGGTGCAACCGGGCCACAGCCTTCATGTCGTCAGAGGAAGCATGCCGCAGAACGAAGCTGGGCACTATTCCGCCCAAACCCGCGTCGGTGGGAAAATCACCTCGACCAGCGTTCCCTCGCTGGGCTGACTGGAGATCTGCAGCGCTCCCTTGTTTGCCTCAACCAGAGCCTTGGTGAGGGGCAGGCCAAGCCCAGTGCCGCCGCGCTTGCGCGAGGTGGCGAGCTGACGGAAGGGTTCGAGGGCGGCCACGACCTCCTCCGAGGTCATGCCGATGCCGGTGTCGCGCACGCGGAACGCGACTTCGCCCCGGTCCGTCATGGCTGTGGAGACGATCACCTGTCCGCCCGCATCGGTGAACTTGATGGCGTTCGACACGAGATTGAGCACGATCTGGCGCATGGAGCGCTCATCGGCCACCACGGGCGGCAGCTTGGGCGCGAAGCTCATGCGCATGACGATGCGGTCGCGGGCGGCCTGCGGCTGAAGCAGGGACACGCAGCTGGAGACGAGGTCGTTCAGGCTCACACCGGTGAACGAGAGCTCCAGGCGCCCCGCCTCGATCTTGGCAAGGTCCAGGAGATCGTTCACGAGGCTGATCACATGGGAGCCGGAGGCGTGAACGTCCTTGAGGTATTCCTTGTAGCGATCGTTGCCGATCGGGCCGAACCGCTCCTCGAGCATGACTTCGGCGAAGCCCAGGATGGCGTTCAGGGGCGTGCGGATCTCATGGCTGATCTTGGCCAGAAGATCGGACTTCTGGGCGCTTGCTTCCTCGGCGGCATGCTTGGCGCCGAGCAGCTCGCCTTCGGTCTTCTTGAAGGCCGTGATGTCGCGCAACACGGCGCAGAAGCGGCGCTCCGGTCCGTCGCCCAGGCGACCCATGGTCATGAAGAGCGGGATGGACCCACCCTGGCGCTCCCGGCCGAGCACTTCGCGTCCATCATTGAGCAGGCTGCCGACACCCGGCGATCGCAGGCGCTCGAGGTAATCGAGAGCGACGATGTGGCTTTCCGGCGCCAGCAGCACCGTGATGGCATCGCCCGCCACCGCCCGCTCGTCATAGCCGAACAGCGCCTCGGCCGAGCGGTTGAGGGACAGGATGCGCCCCGTCTCGTTGAGCACGATCACGCCGTCGGTTGCCGTATCGAGAATCGCCTCCAGCTCGTGGACGCGGCTGTCCTGGGGTCGATGCGGAGGAACGTCCGCGTTGGAAGCCCTGCGGATCACCAGAAGATCCGCCTCCCCGCCGTCCCATTCAGCCGACGAAGTGCGGACGGTGACGGCAATGTTCTCGTTGCCGTGTGTCGTCAGTGCGAGAGCCGTGTCCTCTTCGCCTGAACCTCCGAGGGCGGGAGAGCCGCGAAACAGGTGCACGAGGCCGCCATCGACCTGGATCTGCTCGACGGTCTCATAGCCGGTGAGATCGAGCAGGAAGCGATTGGCAAAAAGAATGCGCTCGCCGCGATGGACCAGGATGCCGATCGGCAGCCGGTCGAGGATGGGGTCGCTGCTTGCCGGAGCGCTGGACGACCCGGAAGGAGCGTCTCTCTCGGCGGCCGGTGCGGTCTCGTCGGGCTGCTCCGGGACCTTGTCCTGAGAGGGCACGTCTTCCAACCGGGCGCCGAGCGCCCGCGCAATCTCCCGGAAGGCATTTCGCTCAGTATCCGAAAGGGTCGAGCCTGGAGGCGGCCTGTCAAGGAGCTTGCGTTGCGGCGCAGGTTCCGGCGGAGCCGTGCTGGAGAGCGCTTCCGCGACCTGCTCCCGAAGATTGGTGAACCAGTTGTCCTCATCGGACCCCTCGCTCACGGCCTCCGGCTCCTGCGAGGGCATCTCCTCCGGCGGGCGGAACGGGAAGGTGTCGTCAGGGACGAGGCTTTGGGCGATCAGATCGTCCTGGCTACGGCGCTCATCCTCTATCGGCTCCTCAATAACGTCCCGTTCGCGCGCCGCATCCATGCGCAGCAGGCCAAAGCCTCGGAAGCCCGTCAATTCCCGGTCCTTGCTGAAGACGGGCATACCGGCCCAATCGACAGGCACCTGCAAAGAGGCGTTGTCGATGTGCCAGAAGACGGTTCGCCCGCTCCAGGTATCCCGACGGGCAAACAGGTCCGCGACGGCGCCGTCCGGATCCATGACGACCGAACGGGACACCTCGTCCCAGGTCCGCCCGAGGATATTGGCCGCAACAGGCCCGACAGCTTGGGCAAGCTCCGGCGAGACTTCGGTGAAGCGGGTCTGCGCATCCGCTTGCCAGACGAAACGGATCGTGCCACGGGGCTGGTCTGCTCGAGGAGCGGAGTTGCCGGAAACTTCAGGGGCTTGTCTCTGAACCGGTGAGTTCTCGCCGGCGGCCTGGAAAGAGCGAGGGCGCCCGGCCCTGTTTGCCGATCCGGTGAATGCCGTCACCAGCACGGTCTCACCGTTGTCCAAGGCGGCCAAACGGCAGGCACAGGCAACGGGAAGCCATGGGCGAGCCGGGTCGAGCCTCAGACGTTCCACCCGGACACTTTCGCGGGGAGCAAAGCCGCCGGCGAGAGCCTTGATGCGTTCCCGGGTGCGAACATCACGGGTGACCCGCTCGAAGCCCTCGGTGAAGGCATCCCTCAATCCTTCGGCGCCAGGTGATGTCCAGAGCAGTCTCTCCCCTGTCCGATCCCAGATGAACGCGACCGCGCCCGGCTCGGCGAGCAGGCCCAGGCCCGGCTCGGCGGCAAGCCGCGCGATCAAACGTTCAAAGGGATTGGGGCCACCCGTCATCAACGGTCCTTGCCACGACTGCCGCGGAAACTCTTCAGCTTGAGCTTCTAGACTAATATCTGCGGTCAAGCATGCAAGGCGGAACCCTTGAATCCGTTTACTTTGAGGTAACCTTAATAACGCAAGGCACAAAGGAGTTGATTTTGCAGCGCACAATGTGATATTGCACTGCACAAATGCCTTACAACAAGGAGCATGTCATGGCGACGAACCAGCCCCAAGGTTACGAAATTCCCCCGGAGATGCGCGATTTCGCTGAGAAGAGCGTCGATCAGGCCCGCAAGGCCATCGACGGCTTCATGAGCGCGGCTCAGAAGACTGCCGACACCTTCGAAGGCTCGGCCACCACGGTCCAGGCCAGCGCGCGCGATGCCGCCCGCAAGACCTTCAGCTACACCGAGCAGAACCTGAACGCAGCCTTCGACCTCGCCCAGAGGATGGTTCGCGCCAAGGACATGCAGGAAGCCATGCAGATCCAGGCCGAGTTCGTGCGCAGCCAGTTCGAGGCGATGCAGACCCAGATGAAGGAATTCGGCTCCATGGCACAGTCGGCCATGAAGCAGCCGGGCTCCAAGAAGTAAGCCACCCTCCCACAGCCCCGCGAGGACCTCACGATGGCGGAAGCGAAGAAGCCAAGAGCCAAGAGAGCAACGAAGGCCGCCAGCCCTGAGCTGAAAGCCGATCTCATCGAGCTGGCGGCTGCTCCGGCCGCCCCGGCCCTGGAGGCGGTCACGGCTGCAAAGCCTGCAACGCCGCCGAAGGTGGTCGAGGTGGAGCCCGTCGCGGCCGAGGCCCTCTTCTCGTCCGCGAAGAAGCAGAGCGACGCCTTCCGCCATGCCGTCGGCGAGGCCGTGACGGTATCGGCAAAAGGCGCTCTGGAGGTCAACGGCAAGATCATCGATGCCCTGACCATCCAGAGCAGCGCAGCTCTCGACCTCTGGCGCTCGGCGATCAGCCCTGCTCCCCTGCCCGAGGCCCTCAAGGCGCAGAGCCAAGCGACGCGCCTGGCCTACGAGGCGGCTTCCGCCCAGTGGAAGGACGTCGCGGAGTCGGCGGCACTCTGGTTCACCAAGAGCCTGGAGCCCCTGCACTCGGCCTTTCAAAGGCCCGGGCGCTAGTAGCGCTATCCGACTGCCGGATCATACGCTAAGGCTCGGCCACATCGGCCGAGCCTTTTTCATGTCTCCATCACCCATTCCAGCTGTCATCGCCGTCGTTATCCATGACGACCGGGCCCTGCTGGTCCGCAGGGCCAATCCGCCCGATGCCGGCCTGTGGGGCTTCCCGGGCGGGAAGATCGAGTTCGGCGAGACGGTCAGGGCCGCAGCCATCCGAGAACTCCTGGAGGAGACCGGCGTGCACGCGGAAGCTCAGGACGTCATCACCACGCTCGACATCCTGGTACCGGATCCTTCCGGGGCGGTTCAGCAGCATTACATCCTGATCGCCGTCCGCTGCCGCTGGATCTCCGGAGAGCCTGTCGCGGGCGACGATGCGCTCGAGGCCGGCTGGTTTCCGGTGATCGAGCTTGAACACGACAGACTTGCTATGAGCGCTGATGTCGGGACGATTGCCCGTCGCGCTCGGGCTCTCGTGTCGAACCCATAACCTCCCGCGTTAAGAAAAAGGCCCCACCCCTGTGCGGATGAGGCCAAGTTGTTGTCTCTTAACTTGAGGCTGGAAGGCCCAACGTCACGCTGCGATTTGCACATAATCGCCAGCCGACCTCAACCCGCAGCTCCGTAACATGGTTGATGAAGAGTAAACCTTCATAAACCGTCAATCATGTTTCGAGTGGTTACACTCAAACATATTGCAACATTCTCTCACATTCTTTTATGACCTTGGCGACAGGCAATTCATGCCTAGCGACATCTAGCTCACAAGTACGGAATACAATCATGCGTAAATCTGCTCTTGGACTGCTCGCTGCCACAGCGGCTCTCGGCCTTGCGGCTTCGAACGCCCAGGCGGCCGATCTTCCGTCCCGCTACTCCCCTGCTCCTGCTTACAATTCACTCCCGGTTTTCACATGGACGGGCTTCTATGCAGGCCTGAACGCCGGCTATGGCTGGAACATGGGCGACAGCCGCTTCTATGACCCGACCTTCGGCAGCATTCCCGGCCGGCGGCACGGCGGCTTCGTGGGCGGCGTGCAGGGCGGCTACAATTATCAGTTTGGCATGTTCGTGGCCGGCGTGGAGACGGATCTCCAATATGCCGCCGTCGGCAACAAGGGCGCCTCCTACGGCACGACCTATTACCCAGGCGACTCGGACGGCTTCTTCGGCACCATCCGCGCCCGCGCCGGCGTGGCCTTCGACCGCGCCCTGGTCTACGGCACGGCCGGTTTCGCCTATGGCGATGTCGGCGGAAACAGGGGCATCGACCCGGTTCTCGGCCATCATTCCGGCGATGAAATCAACTGGGGCTGGACCATCGGCGGCGGCGTCGAATACGCGATCACCAACAACTTCACCGCCAAGGTCGAAGGCCTCTACGTGGATATCGACACGAAGGACAATTTCGATCGCGGTGGCCGCGTCAATGTCGACCGCGATGCCGAGTTCGGCGTGCTTCGTGCGGGCGTGAACTACAAGTTCAACTGATTGCCTGACTGTTCGGAAAGCATGAAGGCCCGGTGCTGTCACCGGGCCTTTTCGTTTTGCCGCTGGCCGGGCCACTGCATCAGGGGTCGTTGACAGCACGAGGCGCTTGAAGGCTCTCCGTCTCACTGCGCTTGAGGGCAAGCAGCCGCTTAGCGGCGACTCCGCCCGCATCGGATGAGTAGAGCCTGTCATTGAGCACCTCGATCTGCCAGCGCTGCAGCTCGAGCAAGGCCCTCAAAGATCTCACCCGATTCTGGAGATCAAGGGCGTCCTTCAAGGGATCCGGGTCGTCGCCTGTCATGGAACCATGACTGCCAATGTTGCGATGAATCATGTCTGAACGCGCAAGAGAATGAACGTCAATCGGAGAGGCCTGCCACGAACAGGCCCGGCAGGAGGCTTTACGCAAAACGATACTGGTCACGGCCGCGAAACGAGGCTCGTGCATCGGCAATCATGAGGGCTCTGCTTAGTGGATGTAAGTGTCTTACAGTTCCAGAAGGCTGGCAAGCCTCTACGGGTGCATTCCACGGCGCTCTAATGGTCAAGCTGGGCGCTTTTGAGGCGCAGCACTCATCAGCCCGGAACCTGAGGTGAAGTTCGGCAGTTCCACCAGCAGAGCTTGGAAAGAGAATGACCTCATGACAGACACTCGCCATGAAATGGAAGCGGACAAGATTCTCTCCGCCCTGAGCCTTACCGTCCCGGACGAGCAGGCCCTGCTGCAGGGTCGGCGTCTCCTGGCCGAGGCCCTGGAGCAGGCAGAACGGCGCGGGCGCCAGATCCTCGGAAATCAGAAGGAATCGAGCGGCTGAGGTATCGCCTCAGCCATGGCGACAGCGCTTTTCACCGCCAAGATTCAATCTCTGCTAAGGGCATCCGAATAGGATCCACCAGAACCGGCAGACATCTCCCTGCGACATTGACAGCGAGGAACGGCCGCATGCTGCGGCACGTTCCTTCCCTGTGCGACAGAGCACAGCGGGCAAAGCTCGGATGTGATGATCTTCCGGGCGTTGGAGAATAGGTTGATGCGCTCCTTTCTGATGATAATCTTGGCTGGCACTTTTGGCGCGGCAGCATTGGGTGGCGCTCAAGCTCAGTCCGCCGACACCCGCATTGCATCCATGCCTTTCGGTGAATGCCTCTCCATCATCAGCGAAGCTGCACAGGAAATGGACGAAGAACCTGTCAAGCTCGTGAACACGAGCGATGTCGTGACAGCTCGCATCCAGGCCTCGGACGGCTTCGTCACCGTCTCGTGCGATCGGAGCCACAACAAGATCACTCTCACCAAGAGCCCTGTTCCGGAAGCCGCCGGAATGACTGCAGCACGTTGAGCATCGGTTCTTGAACCTGCTCGCGAAACAGCGCGGTTGGAGCTGGCTCTTCTGCTCTCGTGTCGAGTCGATGAGAAGATCGCAGGAGCACGGGGCTCACTCGATCGCCGCATCGTAGTCGGCCTGGTCTCTTCCTTGAATACTGCGAACATGCGGTGCAGCCAGAATTGCTGGCTGGCGCAACAACCTTCCGGATCGCACGATCTTCCTCGGCCGCGGATTCTCATGAGACCTGTCGTATTCAGGTCATGGTTTGCTGTTGAGGTTGCCGCTCGTGGCGAAAGAGTTGCGGGCTTTTCCATTGAAAGTCGGGAACTTGGCGTGATGCTCGATGATTCAGGCAGCAACGCATGAGCCAAGAGCGTTTGAGTTTATCCATTTCCCTCCCACGATGATGAGGCACGACAATGCCAGCGAAACATTTCAGCCAGACGCCGCCTGACAAAGCCAATGACCTTTTCGAGAAAATCCTAGCAACCTCGGACAGCGCGACCAAAACCCGTGAGCGTCTCTTCGCAGACTTGAAGGACGAACTGGAACTCCTCGCGAGCCTTCAGGAGCAACATCTCTTCCCGATTCTGCAAAGGCATGGGATGCACGACCTGCTCAGCGCCTCCGTCAGCGACAACGAGGAGACGGCGTCATTGCTGGGGGAACTCGAGCGCATGCAAAAGAGCAGCAGCGAGTTTCTCGGCAAGGTCACTGAGCTCAGAAAGGCCTTCCAGCGGCATATCCGGGATGATCGGAAGCAGCTTCTTCCGGCCGTCCTCGAAGTGCTCAGCGACGAGGAAGCCCAAGCCGTCGCGGACCAGGTCGAGGACGAGTTGGCGAACCTCAGCGACGCAAAGCAGGTCGAGCCGCGCGCTCCCGCAGGCATGAGCCCTGTGGTCCGGGGTAGCCTGGACGGAGTTGACGACGTTGTTCGCATGGGAACGGACAGCGCCCATACGGTGGCCGCCAGCGTGCAGGACCTCTCGCAAGAGTGCCTGCGCATGAGCCAGAAGCGGCTTCAGACGAACCTCGATGCATGGACCAAGCTCGCTCAGTGCCGGTCGATTCAGGACCTCACCAGGACGCAGGTTTCGCTCATGCAGGACAATCTCGAACTGACGCTCCAAAACAGCTTCCGTCTGGCTGACCTTGCCGTGCAGCTCGCGGAAAAGGCAACATGGCAGGGCAGCGCCAGAAGGGCGGCCTCTTCGTTGGCGCCTTTCCGGAATCCTGCATGAAAGAGCCCTCCCCGAGGCCCTAGGCTGAGGTAGGGAAAGCCATCGAGCCGGGAACGGCACCGGAAACATATGGACCGGTGCCGTTCGTGTCCTTTTCGGAGCCGCCTCGTGTGCTGTTCCGAACGTATTGGCTGTGCACCATTGATGGACGGCCAGCTTGCGCGGCCTATATGTGGAGCATTCCAGACGAGGCGCATTCATGCCTGAGACCGACAAGCATACCGATGAGGGAACAGACGAGCTCGACACCGAAAGCCGCGTCAATTTCCGGGATTACCCGAGTTCCGGCCTGGTCGTGATCGCCGCCATCAGCTCGGGACTGGGCTGGATGCTGTACAGATGGCTCGGTCGAAAGCGCAAGGCGCGCAACGATGCGGCGGATGCCCCGGCGCAAGCGGATGCACCCCCGCACACGGCAACCCAGCCTGTTGATAAAGAGACCTGAGCGCCGATATCGCGGTTCGTGAACGTGCTGCAGCGCACCGCCGCCTGATGAGCCTTGGCTTACCTTCGGGAATTAGCAGGAGGCTTTCATGGCTCACGGTGCTGTTTCATTTGTCCTCGGCATAGTCGCTCCTCTGGCTCTGGTGAGCTGGTTGCTTGTGCTGCACTGAAGCAGCAAAGTTCAGCCACGCCCCGGCATGGCTACGAGCCTGAGTCGGTTGTCCGATTGGCAGACACTTCAAAAATCACAGGTATCTTTCCGTTACGTAATCAACCATTTACCTTTCAGGCGCAGCCTTCATGAGTGCCTGACTGGCACGGTCCTCCCTCCCGGTCGCAAGAGCGGCCCTCCTAGAGCGCCATTCGAGAAGGCGCTCTTTCTTTGCATGCCTCTGGAAAGGGTGAGTTGATCAGGGCTACACTGTCAGGGGAAAAGAGGATCATGTATGATCCCTCGCCCCCTGTCGTCTCGAACCGCACCGGGGCACTTCCGATACTGTTACGCTTCGGAAAACCTAGGATAATAATATCGTCCTTGCCACGATGTTGCCTTATTCGGCCGTCAGAACGGCCTCAACGGATGAGCAGATCACGATTCTGAGATCCGCAATATTATGAGCAACGTAAGAAGTGCTCACCTGTATCGATAGTTGCATAGTGTTTTATTACTGCGTGGTCGCAGCAAGTTCTTCATAGAACTGCATAACTATTATTCAGAAGCCTCAGAAAGAGGCTCGCTTAATTTTGGGGCAGATAATATGACTTTGAATCCTTCAGTCGCTCCCGGCGGCAACTTTGACTTGTCCAATTGGAAGATCACCCTTCCTGTAGATGCCAATGGCGGCATCAGCGGCACCGCCGTGGAAGTGCAGAATCTCTCCACCTACCAGAACTCCAAGTACTTCTACACCGCTGCCGACGGCGCCATGACCTTCGTGGCGGCAGTCGACGGTGCCACCACCAGCGGTTCGTCCTATGCCCGTTCCGAACTGCGCGAGATGAACGGCACGGCGAAGGCCGCATGGAACCTCAACACGGGCGGCTTCATGAGCGCCACCCTTGAGGTCGATGCCGCTCCGATCCGCGACGGCATGGGCGGCCGCATCATCGTCGGTCAGATCCACGGTCAAAACGACGAGCTGGTTCGCCTCTATTGGGAGAACGGCAAGCTCTACTTCGCGAACGATCACGCCGGCTCCAGCAATGCCGAGACGAAGTTCTATTTCGTGAATGCGTCCGGTCAGCAGCCGAGCGTGTCGCTCGACGAGCGCTTCTCCTACACGATCAATGCCAAGGGCGACACGCTCGAGGTGACGATCTTTGCCGATGGACAGGTCTACAAGTCGGTCAGCACGATCAACAGCGTGTGGCAGTCGGATACCTTCTACTTCAAGGCCGGAGCCTATCTCGGGGCGAACGAGACCAATGGCACGGGCTATGGCCAGACCTCCTTCTACGCTCTGAGCTTCAACCACAACGGCACTGTGACGACACCGACGCAGCCGGCTCCTACTCCTACCCCGACTCCCGTGTCGAAGGACAATGCAGTCACGGCAACGGACGATCGCTATGCGGCGGTGGAAGATACGGTTCTGACTGTGAGCGCGTCGCAGGGCGTTCTGATCAACGACACCGCCGCCGATGGCGGCAAGGTGGCTGTCGCCGGCACGTTCGCCACCGCTCAGGGCGGCAGCGTGAAGATCAATGCCGATGGCTCCTTCGCCTACACTCCAAAGGCTGACTTCTTCGGCTCGGACAGCTTCAGCTACACCGCCAAGGACGCGGATGGCGACACGGACACCGGCACCGTGACTCTCGCCGTTGCGGATGTGGCGGAGACGGCCGCACCGACGTCCCCGACGCCCACCACCTCGCGACCGGTCACGACGAATACAATGTCGGGCACGAGCAGCTCGAACAGCCTGACAGGCACGTCCGGCAACGATCTGATCGATGGCAAAGGCGGCGACGACAAGATCTGGGCCAAGAACGGCAACGACGTGCTGATCGGGGGCGCAGGCAAGGACACGTTCACGTTCGACACCACGCCGAGCAGCAAGAACGTGGACGTGATCGTCGACTTCAATGTGGCCGACGACACGATCCGCCTCAACGACTCGGCGTTCACCAAGCTCAAGTGGGGCAACCTGTCGGCCAGCAGCTTCGTGGTTGGCACCAAGGCCTTGGATTCCGACGACCGCATCATCTACGACAGCAAGACCGGCGCTCTGTCCTATGATGCGGATGGCTCGGGCTCAAGCGCGGCGGTCAAGTTCGCCATGATCGAGAACCTCGCCAAGCTTACGGCGGCCGATTTCCTCGTCATCTAAGGGTGGCCTAATCCATCAGTTGCAAAGCGGCCCCGGGCAACCGGGGCCGCTTCTGTTTGCACATCCCGCTCTGGTTGAATGGGCGCCACAGGATCAGGAAAGCAGCCTTCGTTTCATTTCTTGCCGGGTGCAGACCTCAAGGCGCTCGTCGTATAGATCGCCAGGGCCATCCAGATCAGACCGAACGCGATGGCATCCACCCATCCGAAGGCCTCCCCATAAACGAAGACACCGAGAGCCAGTTGCCCGGACGGGGCCAGGTATTGCAGGAGCCCGATGGTGGAAAGCTTCAGTCGTTGCGCCCCGGCGGCAAACCAGATCAACGGCGCCGCCGTGCTGAACCCCGTGAGCACGAGAAGCAGATCGAGGCCGATCTGTCCTTGGAATGCCGCAGCGCTGCCATCGGCGAAAGTCATGGCCAGATTGCCCAGCGCCAGAGGTGTGAGCAGAAGAGACTCGATGCAGAAGCCGACAAGTGGAGGCACCGGCACGATCTTTCGGACCAGACCGTAGAAGCCGAAGCTGCATGCCAGGGCCAGCGCAACCCAGGGCATCTCGCCGGAGGACGCGCCAAGGACGAGAACACCTATCCCGGCGAGCAGGCAGGCTGCCACCTGAGCAGGCCGGAGGCGCTCCCGGAGGAAGAGCACACCCAGCACCACGTTCAGGAGCGGGTTGATGAAGTATCCGAGGCTTGTCTGCACCAGATGCCCGGAATTCACGGCCCAGATGTAGATCAGCCAGTTGATCGCAACCAGACCCGCCGAAACGCCGAGCAGGAGCAGTTGCCGACCGGAGAGGAAGGCCTCGACGAGCCTTTTCCACTGCCTGAAGGCAAAGATCAGCCCAAGTGCGAACAGGCTCGCCCAGACGATGCGGTGGGCGAGGATCTGGAGCGGCGGTATCGACGAGAGGAGCTTGAAGTGCAGCGGCACCACCAAACCCCACATGAAGAATGCCGCAAGGGCATAGAGAACGCCGATCCTCGTCCGACGCGCCTCGGGGTTCTCCTGGTCCGGTGTCATTGATTCAACCTGTTGGACAATGTGAGCGCAGTGACCTGCGACGATCCTTATTGAGGGTCGTAGTCCAAATCCCAGAAACGGCAAGCTGCCAGTCAAGCGGGCTCTGCTCAGAACAGGACGCAACAAGCCGCCATGCCCTTGGAGGGCAGATCAGACTGGATTTTCAGGAAGCAACACCTCGAACCTGCGAGGGCCAAATCTTCGACTTTGAAGTGGTACAGCCGCCCCGGCTCGAACGGGGGACCCCCAGATCCACAATCTGGCAGCCACACTGATCATAAGCGATCAGTAAGCATCATAGCACCGAATTCCGTTGACAATTCAATGGGGACCACCAGATCATGCGATCCGAGATAATCGCTAGTAAGCATCAGGCTGCTTACCAGCTGCTTACCAGCAGGGTTCCATGCGCTTCTCAAAGCAGTCCGTTTCCAGCCTCCGAATTCCCGCCGGCAAGCCCTACCACATCGAATGGGATGACGTGCTCCCGGGCTTTGGAGTCCGCATCAACCCGACGGGCAAAGTCTGGGTGGTGCAGTACCGCGCTGGTGGGAAATCCCGCCGCGAAACCATCGGTCGTGTGGATACTGTTCCCCTCGATGCGGCTCGCGAGCAGGCGAAGAAGACACTTGCGAAGGTGCAGCTGGGGTCGGACCCTCACGCCGAGAAGGCACAAGCCAAGGCGCGTGCGAAGATCACTTTTGAGGCTGTCGCTGAGCGGTACCTGAAGCATGCGCAGGACCGCCTGAAGCCGCGCAGCTTCGAGGAGGTGGAACGTCATCTGAAGAAGCATTGGCAGCCCTTTCAGGGACTGCCCATCAGTGAAATCAGACGGGCTCTGGTCGCGAACCGCCTCGAGGAGATCGCCGAGCAGAGCGGGCCGATTGCGTCCAACCGTGCCCGTGCCGCCTTGTCTGCACTTTTCGCCTGGACGGTGGCAGTTGGGCTCGCTGACTCCAACCCAGTTATGGGCACCATTAGGGTGGCCGCCGAGGTCTCGCGCGAGCACGTCGTCATGGACGAGGAGCTCGCCGCCATCTGGACGGCCTGCCGCGATGACGATTATGGCCGCATCGTTCGGCTCCTGATCCTAACAGGCCAGCGGCGCGACGAAGTTGGGGACATGAAGTGGTCGGAGCTGGACCTCGACATGGGTCTCTGGGCCATTCCGCGCGAGCGCACAAAGAATGGGTTGACCCATGAGGTGCCACTCAGTGGCGCTGCCTTGGAGATCCTGCGAAATACAGCACGCCGCGAAGGGCGCGACTTTGTATTCGGCGAGGGTCGAGGCGGATTCAGTGGCTGGTCAAAGTCGAAAACTCGTCTTGATGCCCGGATCGCGAAAGCCGGGGCAGTGATGCGCCCCTGGCGGCTTCATGACTTGCGGCGCACGGTGGCCACACGCATAGCGGAGATAGGCATCTTCCCCCATGTCGTCGAGGCAATCCTCAATCACGTTTCTGGCCATAAAGCAGGTGTCGCCGGAATTTATAACCGCGCGACGTACGCCAAAGAGAAGCGCGAGGCTCTCACCAGGTGGGCGGATTACATCCTCAAACTGTCTGAGGTTAGCCCGGGACCGAGTGTGCTGATCGCGAACAGGTGATCACGGCGTGAACCGTCAGTCTGAAAGCTAAGCAAGCTGCAATCCAGCAAAGGATCAACGTATCGATGACGCGCTTTAGGATACTCTTCGAACACTCCAACCTCGCCAGCAACTCGGAAGCAGTCGACCTGTTTGGCCCGCGGATTAACCGGATCGCGGGGTTAGCGTTTTTCAAGATACCGTGAGACCGCCTGCTCGAGAACCTCAAGAAATGCGCGGGTAATCCGGGAGGGTGCAACATTCCGGGCCTGAACGACGCGCGGCGTGACTGAAACTGCCGGCAGGAACGGCTTCAGGACTGCCGTCGGAAAGATCTCGCTCACTCCCATCGGCTCCACGATTGCGACGCCACTCCCCTTCATCACCAGCGAGCAGGCCGTGATTGTGCTGTTGGTTCCAATCATGACCTGCCGATCGAGATCAATCTTGCCAAAGGCCGCTCCGAGCAGGTCGTGGATGGGCTCGTTGCGAACATTCGTGATGATCGGCTCCTTATGAAGGTCATCCGGCTGGATGGCCGCCTTGCGGGCCAGCGGATGATCAGGACTCATGACGCAGACGAGTTGCGTCTCGAAGAGAGGATACACACTCACGGCCAAGTGCTCCGCCGGTGCGTAGATCAAACCGAGATCGATCTGGCCGCTGGCGGCGAGTTCCATGACCTCCTTAGTCTTCGTGATTTGTAGCCAGATCCGCACACGGGGGCGGTCGCGGCGGAAGCTGGCAATGGCTTCCGTCAGAAAGCTGCATGATAGGGTCGGTGTGCAGGCGAGGGTGAGCACCCCAGACTGGGACTCCTTCAGGTCTCGGGCATATTTCTCGACGACCCCAACGGTATGAAAGACCTTCTCGACCTCTCGAAAGAGGTTAAGGGCCTCCGGTGTGGGTTGGACTCGGCCGTTCGAGCGCCGGAACAACGCGAAGCCAACGAGGTCTTCCATCCGCCGCACAGCTTTCGTCACGGCCGGTTGTGACATCTGGAGGTGCTTTCCGGCGGACGTAATGCTGCCGGCCACCATTACAGCCCGGAAGATTTCGAGTTGGCGAAGATTGAACATAGCTGACCATAACCCAGAGTTATGGCCGACGCATCATTGAACTGTCGACGTCCACCCGGTTGTCGAGCAACCTGCCCCCCAACACAACAAGCGCGGCTATGCGCGGCTGAGGAAACGTTCGTCCAAGCGCCAAGGGCGATCGCTCTCGTGCGCCTCTGCCGCGCTCGCAAGATTGGAGCAGAGGATGGCCCGCTTTTCGACGCGAGCTCTGGAAGTCCACAGCGGATATGTCTGGAATTTCGATTGGATCCGCAAGGCTTTGGATTTCGCCAAGCGGCACGATATGACGGCGCTCGTGCTCCACCGTAACGATATCGTCGACCTGACAGTGTATCCCGGCAAGCTTTTCGGCGCCTCCGATATCGGTCGCAACATCTTCGAGCGCTACCGGGAGATCTATCCAAAACTCTACAAATATACCCCTACCCGGCGCAGCGGTCCCTACCAGCGCAGGGACTATCTCCGCCGAGTCATCGACCTCGCCAACCGGGACGGTCTCGATGTCTATTTCGAGAACAAGGAGCTGTCGTTCCCCGACATCCTGATCGAGCTCAATCCGCAATTGAACAAGAATGGGACGCTTTGCCCCAACGACCACTTCTGGTGGGATTTTGTCCGCACCAAATACACCGAGCTCTTCCAAGACCTCCCGAATATTGCAGGCATCATCACGGCGCCGGGCACGGGCGAGAGCCGGCTAGCGATCTCTTCTAACCGCTGCACCTGTGACCAGTGCCGCAACAGCACGCCTCAAGCCTGGTACGGCAAGCTGATCATGGCGATGTACGAGCCAATCCGGGCTGCGGGCCGCCAGCTCGCCGTTCGCGATTTTGTCTTCGACAAGAAGGCTCAGACGGAGCTCGCCGAGACGATCGAGAAGCTGCCAGAGGACATAATCGTCTGCCTCAAGAACACTCCCCACGACTACTACCCGACGTTCCCGGACAACCCACGCCTCGGCGACGTCGGCAACCACCCTCAGTGGGTCGAGTTCGACACGATGGGCCAGTATTTCGGGTGGGGCGTCGGGCCAGCTATTATCATTGACGACTATAGGCGACGCATGGCGATGGCGCTCAAACACGGCGTTGAGGGCGTCATCCTCCGAACGGACTGGGAAAGTCTCGACGGACACTCCTGCTTCCACACACCCAATCTCATCAACCTGCACGCCGCATCGGCCCTAGCGGTAGACGAAAACGTCTCCTCAGTCGCAGTTCATCGGGAATGGTTGACAGAGAACGGAATGATCTCCCCCGATGCGACGGATCACGCCATTGATGATGCCGCAGCCTGGAGCGAACGGCTTTTTGCCCGATCGTGGGAGATCATCAGCAAGAGCCTCTTCGTCAATGACTGCGTTTTTTCCGATTCCAGCAACTACCCTGTCAGCCTTGAACACGCCTGGTGGTTGGCGGAGGAGAAGAATAGTCTCAAAGATTGGGATCCCGCGAAGGGGAACGCGCTAGAAACGAGCGAAGAAAACGTCCGAGCCATTCTAGCTGAAAAGGATGAGGCACTCCGTCTCGTCGAGCAGGAATCTCTCCTCGTCAGGGACAAACCAGATGCCCTGTCCGTGCAGGCCCATACCGACTTGACCGCCAAGTTCGATACGTTCCGGCTCTATGTCGCCGGTTGGCGAGCTGTCGTGCGCGCATGCATGCTCACGAAATACCTTCTTGACCATCCCAGCGCCACAACAAGGTTCGGGCGCGAGGCTCAGGAGTTGATCTTGACCGACTTGGACGATTTGCTCGTGCTGGCGGACCGGATGCAGGCCGCTGAAGCGCGAACGGACCAGCACTTCGCCGTCTACAACATGCTTGGGTGGGAGCGCTTGCGAACACTCAACGCAGATTTGAAGGCGCGGCTGGCCCAGCTGCCTAGTACAGTTGTGGCCAGCCCGGAAATGGCAGGTTAGGCCACCAGGAGAGGAGATTGCGGGAATGGGACAGATCAACCCTGTCATCCTGACTCAACGGATCGTCGCCCTAGCGCTGTTCTTGATCTGCGCTGTCTACCTCAACGCCGCGACGGGTTTCTCCTTCGGAAGCTGGAGCAGTCCCAAGGCGGGATTCGTGCCCACCATCGTCGGCTCGCTCGGCGTCATGCTAGCGGCCGCTAACGTAGTTCGCATCTTCCGGGCAGGCGCCGCTGGGTCCGCCGATTTCGGCCAGTCCCCGATCCGGGCGCTCGGGTTCCTCGCCGTCCTGATGCTTTATGCGGGGGTGCTCGGAATTCTGGGCTTCCTCCTCGCAACGTTCCTAGCCACACTGGCACTACTCAAGGTTGGAGAATTGCGCGGCCTCGTCTGGCCCGTCGCCATCGCGGGCTGTTTCTCTGGAGGTATCTGGCTCCTATTTGGGCGCATCCTCCAGCTTCCCTTGCCATAGGCGGCCGCTGCAATGACATCCCTTGACGCGCTCATCCACGGCTTCACAGTCGCCGCAACCCCGACGAACCTCCTGGCCGCGGGCTTAGGCGTTATGCTGGGAACGTTCGCGGGCATGGTTCCCGGACTTGGCATTTCCGGCACCATCGCCCTTCTCATCCCGATTAGCTTCGGCCTTGATCCGCTCACCGCACTGGTGATCTTCGGTGGCATCTATTACGGCGCCGCCTATGGTGGGTCCACAACATCAATTCTCCTCAATGTACCGGGTGAAGGAGCGTCCGTTGTTACTTGCATCGAGGGCTATGCCATGTCGCGGCGCGGCCGGGCCGGCGCCGCCCTGAGCGTTGCGGCGATCGGCTCGTTCGTCGCTGGTCTCTTCGGCCTCGCGGGACTGATTCTGTTTGCTCCGACCATTGCCGGCGCAGCCCTCGCCTTTGGACCCCAGGAATATTTCTGCATTGCAGTCCTGGCTTTGGTGGTCTTGTCTGGGATCAGCGGCCAATCGATGGTGCAATCCGGACTAATGGTCGTGGTGGGGGTGATGATTGGCACGATCGGCATCGATCCCATGAGCGGGGTTGAGCGCTTTACCTTCTCCCTCGACGGGCTTCTCGACGGCATCTCGTTCATCATCGTCGTGATGGGAGCGTATGGACTGGCGGAAGTTTTTAAGACCGCCGCCGAGGGCAATGCCGCCGTCAATCCGCCGAAGATTGGCCTGCGCGATCTCTATCCCACCCGCGAGGAGATCAGCCGCTCGATCCCAGCGATCGGCCGCGGGAGTCTGATCGGCTTTCTGATCGGACTGATACCCGGCCCGTCCGGCACCATCTCGACCTTTGCGTCCTATGCAGTTGAGAAGCGTTTCAGCCGTGGCCGCCACGAATTCGGCTCTGGCGCCATCGAAGGTGTCGCGGGACCGGAATCGGCAAACAATGGCGCAGATTCCGCGACGCTCATACCGCTTCTCTCCCTCGGACTGCCGTTCAACGCAGGTGCGGCGATGCTTTTGAGCGGCTTTCTAATCCACGGGATCACACCGGGCCCGAACCTCGTCAACAGCCAACCTGACCTGTTCTGGGGTCTCATTGCGAGCCTCGTCATCGGCAACATGATGCTGCTTATCATTAACCTGCCCTTTGTCGGTGTATTCGCATCCGTACTACGAGTTCCACTCAACATCCTGATGCCGCTGGTCTCGGTTTTAGTCCTAAGCGGAACGTACTTCATCGGTAACAGCCTGTCCGACCTATGGCTCGCGATTGCCTTTGGCGTCGCGGGGTACATCCTAAAAGGGACCGGGTACAGCATCGCGCCGCTTGTCATTGGCCTCTTTCTGGGCCCGCTCATCGAGAAGGGCTTCGTCCAATCGATGGTCCTGGTCGACGGAAGCCTCATAGGATTGATGGCGCGGCCCTTCAGCGGCTTCCTGCTTGGAGCGGCTGGGCTGTTCATCGTCGCCCGCATCGCGCTTGCGGCCCTTCGATATGCGCGCCGGCCCAGCTCTGCCCATCTCGCCCCGGTACTGGCTTCTACGCCGGTGTCCGGTCTACCCCAGCACAACAACGACATTTAGGGAGACTTTTCATGCCGTGCCGACCGAACCTCTTCAGAAGAAGGTCCCTCCTCGCAGCCGCCGCAGCCGCGGCGGTCTCTTGCCTCACCCTTGGAACGGGTGCCGCTGTTGCGCAGGGCTACCCAGAGCGTCCGATCAAAATAATCGTCCCGTTTGCACCGGGAGGCAGCACCGATCTAATCGGCAGGATTGTGGCGAAGGTCGCCGAGCAAAAGTTGGGCAACCCCCTGGTGATCGAGAACAGGCCGGGCGCCGGAACGATGATCGGTCTCAACGAACTCGCGGGCGCCAAGCCGGACGGCTATACGATCGGCATGGTAACAAGCACGCTCGTGCTCCAGCCGCTTTACGGCAACACCCGCTACGATTATCCGAACGCCCTACAAGCATTGGCCCAGGTTGTGGTTACGCCGCCTATCCTCGCCACCAGCGCGCAATCGGAATGGAAGACTCTGAAGGACCTACTGGCCTTCGCGAAAGACAATCCTAAGAAGGTCAAATACGGCATTACAGGCATCGGGAACTCCTCCCATATCGGGCCTGCGCAGCTCGCGCGCGCGGCGGGCGTTGAGATTGAACCCGTAACGTTCGACGGCGGCGGGCCGCTGATGACGGCGCTCCTCGGCGGTCACGTGTCTGCGGCAGCAGGAAGTCCGGTGGATTACAAGAGCCAAATCGAGGCGGGCAAGCTCCGGGCGCTGGTCAACTTCGGCCCCGAGCGCAGCACCGATCCCCTCTTGAAGGACGTTCCGACTGCAAAAGAACTCGGCTATGACGCGGAGATCGTCTCCTGGACGGGCGTCGCGGGACCAAAAGGTCTGAATCCAGACATCGTCAAAAAACTGTCGGATGCCTTTGTGGCGGCCATGGCTGACCCTGAGGTGAAGGCCCAGATCGAGAAGCTCGGCTCTGACCCGGTCGCGGTGGATGCCGCCGGTTTTGCACAGCGCTGGTCATCCGAGACGGCCAAGCTGAAGCAGGTCGTTGCCGAAACCGGCATTCTTGATCTGGTGAAAAGCCAGAAACAGTAGATTTGGCCGGCTGAGCGGTCACGCTCTCCCACGGCGAGAAAGGCGAGCGCCTGCCGAGGTCAGGTGCTCGCCGTAATTCGCTCGTTGTTGTAACACACCCAGCTCACTGTCACGGAGAACGCGGTGCCGGCTGCCCTGGGGTCCGCCAGCGCCAAAAGGCAACACCGTCGGCAGTTGCCAGAAAACCGGCCAGCATGAGGGAGCTAGAGGGGCAGCCAGATCTACAGGCCAGTGAGCCGGGCTAACAGCGGTGAGCCTTCAGCGTCCGTGGGCGAACATTACGTGCCGGACCTGCGTGTATTCGGTAAGAGCCGTCATGGAGAGGTCGCTGCCGTAGCCGGAGTTTCGCATCCCACCGTGTGGCATCTCGGTCGCGAAGACGCCGTGGGTGTTGACCCATGTCACGCCATAGCGCAAGGCGGCGGAGAGTTGGGCTGCGCGTCCTAGGTTGCGTGTCCAGATCGACGAGGCAAGGCCATAGGAAGAAGTATTGGCCCAGCCGATCACCTGGTCTTCGTCCTTGAAGGGCGTGATCGAGACCACGGGGCCAAAGACCTCCTTCTGCACGATCTCTGAATTCTGGCTCGCCGCGATGAGTGTCGGCTCGTAGAAGAAGCCCTTCCGATCGGGGATACCGCCACCTGTGATCACCGTCGCCCCGTCGGCCTGAGCGCGGTCCACGAAGCCGGCGACACGATCGCGTTGCCTCTGCGTGATCAGCGGTCCGAACTCGGCCCCGGCCTCATCCGGGCCTCCATAACTGATAGAGGCGATGGCTCGTCCGAGATCGGCCACGAGACGGTCGTAAATCGGGGCCGCCGCGTAGACATGACAGGCGGCCGTGCAGTCCTGACCGGCGTTGTAAAAGCTCGCCTCCTTGAGGGTCTCGATCAGGCTCGGAAGATCCGCGTCGTCGAACACGATGACGGGTGCCTTGCCTCCAAGCTCCAAATGCGTGCGCTTCATGGTTTCCGCCGCTGTAGCCAGGATCTTGCGCCCGGTGCCCACATCGCCCGTCAGGGACACCATCCGAACCAAGGGATGCGAGACAAGCCGCTGGCCGACAAGAGCCCCAGTCCCGGTTACGATGTTCACGACGCCCGGCGGCAACACCTCCGCGAAGATTTCAGCCAGCTTCAACAGGGTCAGGGGCGTATGTTCCGAGGGCTTGATCACGACTGTGTTCCCGGCGGCAATGGCCGGCGCGATCTTCCAGGCCGCCATGAGAAGCGGATAGTTCCAGGGAGAGATCGAGGCGACCACGCCGACCGGATCGCGCCGCAGCATGCTGGTATGCTGACCGTTGCGGTACTCGCCCGCGGGCACGCCCGGCATGCTCCGCGCGGCGCCGGCAAAGAAGCGGAACACGTCCACTACATTCGGAATCTCGCCGCCCAGCACATAGCGGTGTGGCTTGCCGCAATTGTCGGCTTCGAGCCGTGCGAAGCCCGCGGCGTTGGCTTCGATCCCGTCCGCAATCCGCAAGAGGGCCCTCGAACGCTCGCGGGGCGTCAGAACGGCCCAGGCAGGGAAAGCTGCCTCTGCAGCCGCGACGGCACTGTCGACCTGAGCCTCACTGGCGCTGGCAAGAGACACCATCAGATCGCCAGTGGCCGGATTCACCACTGGTTCGGCGGCTCCCTCGCCAGCCTGGAAATGACCGTTTACGAAAAGCTGTGCCTGATCAAACATGATTAAGTTCCTGTGAAATGAGCGTTCAGCCGTGAGCCAGAGTGACCTTGCCCCGGAGAACATCGCCATAGAGACGAAGGAGGGCTTGGGATTCAGGATTGTTATGAACCTGCCATTCCGGATGCCATTGCACCGCGAGGATGGAGGATGCGCCTACGCGCGCAGAGACGGCCTCAACGACGCCATCGGGAGCCGTCGCTTCGACCGAGAGCCCTGGGGCCAATCGGTCGATACCTTGGTAATGCACCGAGTTGACCACGATGCTCGATGCCGCCAGCGCGCGGGCGAGGACGCCTTCTTCCATAAGGCGGACCTCGTGACTGTGCTCAAACATCGAATCCATATCGGCATTGGCTGGGGCATGATGGCTCAGGGTGCCGCTGCTCGTTGCAAGGTCACATCGCAGGGTTCCGCCGAGAGCGACATTGATTTCCTGCAGGCCTCGGCAAATGCCGAGAACAGGCTTGCCAGCTTTGACCATCTCCGAGAACATCCGCCTCACGACTTCGTCCCGCCCCTCGTCGAACGGTCCGTCAGCCCCGGCATCGGCCCCCCCGTAGAACCGGGGGGCTATGTTGGACGGGCTGCCGGTCAAAAGGCAGCCATCGATCATGCTCGCCAAGCGCGGCGCCTCGACGAAATCGGGCAGGCTCGGGATGATCACCAGTGAGGCGTTCATATGCTCAGCCGCGGCGAGCAGATAGCGCTGCATCACGCTGGCGGCGACTTCTCCAGCAACCATGCGGTTGCAGGCGATCACGCCGAGGAGCGGTCGTTGGGATTCACCGGAGTTGTTTTGCAGCGCGGTTGTCAAGCCGATCATGGCGCTGGGCTCCTCACGGATACGGTCAAAGTTAGGTCGAAATAACTTGTGCCCCGCCTTCCGGCAGGCGCACCGTCACCCTCTCCCCCGCAGAGAAGTCATCGGATGCGGGAGCCAGGCATTTGAGGCGCAGATCTCCCATGCGGAGTACGTAGCGAATACGGGCGCCAAGAAAGACCCGGGTCTCCACCGTCGCGAGGAAATCGCCGGACATGCCGGGCCTGGCAGGAAAGAGCTTCAAATCCTCTTGGCGAAGAACCAGGTGAGTTTCGCCGTGCGGCTTTGTACCCACCGCGACGGCGACCGTTTCACCGTTTGGCAACTGGGCCTGAGGCCCCGATACACCGTCAACGACCCTTACCGGAACAAGATTCGCGGAGCCCAAGAATTCGGAGGCGAATCCTGTGTGGGGAGATGCGTAGATGGTCTGGGGATCTCCGACCTGCTCGATGCGACCGCTATTCATCAGCACGACCACGTCCGAGAGGCTGAGAGCCTCCTCCTGGTCATGGGTGACGAAAACGGTGGTCAGCCCCAGCCTGCGGTGAAGCTCGATCAACTCCACCTGCATGTCCTCGCGCAGGCGGGCATCGAGATTCGACAGCGGCTCGTCGAGCAGAAGGATCTTCGGATCGGATACGATGGCCCGGGCCAAGGCGACACGCTGCTGCTGGCCGCCTGACAATTGGCGCGGCATTCGGTCGGCGAGATGGCCGAGTTGAACGGTCTCGAGAGCAGCCTGGACGCGATCGTCCTGCTCCGCCCGCGTGCCTCTGCGCCGCATCCTCAGAGGAAACCGGATATTCTCACGCACGCTCATGTGCGGCAGAAGCGCATAGGATTGGAACATCATGGCGATGTCCCGGGACTCCGGCGCCAAGCCTGTCACGTCGCGCCCATCAATGCGGACGGACCCACGCGTGACGCCCTCCAGCCCGGCAATGATGCGCAGAAGCGTCGTCTTTCCGCAGCCGCTCGGGCCCAGCAGGCTCACGAACTGACCACTTTCGATGGCAAGAGAGATGCCGTGCAGCACCTGTGTCGAGCCAAAGGATTTCACGATTTCGGTAAGATCAAGGGTTGCCATGTCAGGTGCCGACGAAGCGTTGAATGCCGAGGAACCGGTCGATCACCGCGATGAGCAGGATCGTGAGCCCCATCATCAGGGTCGAGACGGCCGCCACGGTAGGATCCGGACTGAATTCAAGCTGGTTGTAGATTTGGATCGGAAGGGTCACGAGGTCGGGCGTCCGCAGGAACAGGGCAACGACGGCCTCATCGAATGAAATATTGAAGGCGAAGAAGGCGCCCGCCGCGAGGCCGGGTGCGCATTGTGGCAGCACCACATGGCGGATCCGCTGCCATCGGCTTGCTCCCATGGTGCGTGCGGCTTCCTCGAGAAAAGGATCCGAATCCGCAAGAACCGCGAGCGTGGTGCGGATGACGTAGGGCAGAGCAATCACCGTATGGCCGATCCACAGGACCGGGAGCGAGACCGGCCCGACGCTTGCGCTCCACAGCATGAGCAAGCCGATGGCGAAGATGATGGACGGCAGGATCAAGGGTGAAAGGAAAAGGCCGGCGAGAATCCCGGTGCCTGGAAGCCGCCGGCGATGGAGAGTGATTGCCGCTCCAGCTCCAATGACAGTTGCGGTCAACGTGACCAGCACCGCGAGCTGAAGGCTCGTGACAAGGGCCCCCACATAGGCGTTCGACTCGAAAATGGCGCCGAACCAGCGGAGTGAGAACCCCGCCGGAGGAAAGGCGATGAACTGGCTTTCCGAAACAGAGACGCCCGCAACCACGATCAGCGGGCCAAGTACGAAGACGAGCGTCAGCGCCACGAATACCCATGTGAGTGCCTTCAGCCAGCGGGGAACGCCTCTAACCATGACGTCGTCCTGAGAGCCTGATGTAGGGCGTCAGCGCGAGGAGTACGCCGATCAGAAGGATGACCGACTGAGCCGCCGCAAAATTCCATTCCAGCGTCTTGGTTGCGGCATCGTAGATGGAGCTGGCCACTACGGGGAGCCTGACGCCGCCAAGCAGTGACGGGGTGACGAAGGAGCTGACCGACAGCGTAAAGGCCAGGAGAGAACCGGCCAGAATTCCAGGCATCGCGAGCGGAAGCACAACGCTGCGCAAAGTTGCCAGGAAGCTCGCGCCCATGGTTCGCGCCGCCTCCTCCAGACGGCGATCGATCTTCATGACCACGCCGAGAATGGAGAGAGCCGTGAACGGGAGCAGAACCTGGACCATGCCGATAACGATCGCTGCTTCCGTATGCATCAGGGTGAAATTGCGCCCGACAAATCCGAGCTTCCAAAGGGAGAACGGGATCAATCCGCCGCGCCCGAGCACAACCATCCAACCGAATGTGCGTACGACGACGCTGGTCATCAGGGGCAGGATGATGAGTACGATGAGCCAGAGCCGCAGCTGAGGGCTGACCCGGGCCATTACATAGGCCAGCGGAAAGCCAACGGCAGCGCAGATGATGGTGATCAATAGAGACAGGTATATCGTGCGCCACACCACGCCGAGGTAATAAGGATCTGACAGGAAGCGGACGAAATGCTCGGCGGTCACACCTCCGTCTGCCCCGACGATGCTAAGACGCAGCATCTCGACAAGAGGAAGGACGAAGGCGAGCGCCAGCAGGAGAATGCCGGGGCCCGCGAGTGCGATGTCTTCAATGCGATCACGCATGGCGAGCCCCGGTCAAACGATCAGCGGGCGATCAGCTTCTTCCAGCGCTCGACCAGCGAAGCGCGGGCGGCATCCACCTCGACGGGATCGAAGCGTATCAGGCCAGACACGGCCTGCTCACCATAGACGACCTCCTTCGCAAGAGTGTCGTCGAGCTTGGTCGCCTTGTTGGTGGGCGAGTAGCGCAGCTCACGAGCCCAACCCTCCTGCACCTCGGCAGAGAGAGAAAAGTCGATAAACTTCTTAGCCAGATCATGATTTGGACGGTTCGCTACAAGGTTTGCCGTGAGATAGACGGCTGGGGTGCCTTCGGCGCCCTGCACGAATTCGATTGGCAGGCCTGCTTTGCGTAAGGTGTAGGCATAGTCCTGCGCATAAGGAGCGACCCAGGCGTCGTTCTGTGCGAAGTTCTGTTGCATCTCGGGCGAGGTTGACACGACGACGGCACTATCGAGCAGGTCTTTCACCGCAGTGAAGCCCGGCTCCGGATTCTTGATCTCGCCGCCCTTGACCTTGTTCATCATCAGGAAGCCCAGGAGACCATAGCTGTTGGATAGGTCGGTCAGGACGATGTGGTCCTTGTATGCAGGATCCCAGAGGTCAGCCCAGCGCGCCGGCTTCTTAGGCGCCTTGTCCTTGTTGTAGAGGAGACCAATGGCGGCAACTGCGTGAACAGGCCCTTCGCCTCGCGACAGCCCCTCAGTAGCGAACGGATAAAGATCCTTTGCGTTCGCTAGCTCTTCCGCCTTGATCGGCGAGATCAGCCCTTCTCGGGCGGCCACGACTTCCTGTCCGCCAGAGAAGTGGATAACGTCGAACTGCGGAGATGCCTTCTGGGCGCGCACCTGCGCCAGGGCATCGGCCGAGTAGGCTGTGACGACCTGAACGTCCACATCGTACTTCTTCATGAACGGCTCGATCACGAGCTTCCGGTGGATCTGCTCGTAGGCCCCGCCATAGGAGTTGATGACGAGCTTATCTTTGGCTGCAGCCGGCGTGACGAGAGCCGTTGCCATGGCAAGAGCTGCCGCGATTTGTGAGACTCTGGCAAACATTGTTTTCACCCTCTGGTTTGTTGCACAGGTTCAGGCTACGCTGTTTCAGGCCAAGCGCCCAACTTCTACAGTCTGAATGCCTTCAATACGGATGCTGCGGCATGCGGCAGCCACCTCTTCAAGACCCTCGGTCATACGGCCGAAGATGTTGCAGGGGGTCCAGCCGATGGGCCCGAAGATGCGCCCCCCGTTGTCGTAGAACATGCCGATCTCCCAGAACTCGTCGGTCATGCCCTTCATGAGATTTTTGGCTTGGTAGAACCACAGGAGCTCTCCCGCAATGGGGAAGCAGGTCTGGTTCTCAGCCGGAATCGAGAGAGGATCGAAGGTCTGCGCCTCGGCCGGAAGACCGGTCATGATCTCAGGCCCAGCGAACATGGCATGCCCGGCTGGCATTCGGACGGGATTGACCAGAGCATTCCAGATCGTCTCACAGGTTACAGGAGCATTTTCCCAATAAAGATCGATGTTTCCCTGAACATCCTTGTCAACGAACTTTAGGTAAAGGCGGCGTGTTGTCATGAGCTGTTCCCCAAGGCCGGGAGCAAACCCAGCCGGCATTTGCCACGAAAGCGTTGCAGCCAAGGCAGAACAAGTCCAATTATCGTTCTATATCGCCACCATAAAAATTATTTATCAACTACCTCTATCAATCCAAGCAAGGCTTGGATTGGCCTCAGCGCAAAAGTCTGCTGCGGTTCGCCGGGCCAACTCCGCCACTCTCTCAGTCAAAAGAGACCCAGGAACCGGGCAGTAGCTCGCAATGAATGTCAAAGGTGGAAAAGGCTTGTTGATTTGGACTTGAACCAGTTCGCCCGATGCAAGCTCCCGTTGCACCACGATGGTAGGAATAGCAGCCACTCCGAAACCGTCGAGAGCCAGACGGATCATGGTTGGCAGGGAATTGGAGTTCGACAACTGGGAAGCAAGAACACTCTCGTCTTGGAAATAGGGCGCGATCATCCGATACGGCGGCGAGCCACGTGGGAACGTGATGAGCGGCATGGCTCCTAGTTCCGCGACTGAATAGAGCTGATCGCGCTCCACAAGCTTCGGGCTTCCAACCCAGGCCATCGCATAGGAGCACACGACAAAGCTGCGATAGCCCTCCTCCAGGACAGGATCGAGACAGAATGCAATATCCAGTTCACCACTTTTCAGGTGCTGGTTGAGGCTGAAGGTTGAGTCCGTAACGATCTCGATCTGCGAACCTGGATAGGTCTGTCGCAGCTGGTCGTAGAGGCGCGGAAGCCACGTCTGAACGATCGCGTCGATGGCACCGATCCGCAAAGTGACAGGGATGCTTTCTGGGTCCGTAAAACCTAACTTTAGGTTATCGAAGTCAGTCAGCATCTTTTTGATCACCCGCAGCGCCTCGTGACCGGCCGGGGTGAGATGAAACTCGCGCCCTTCACGATCGATCAGCTGGACTCCCAATTCCCGCTCAAGAGCGGCCAAGCGAGACGATATTGCAGGCTGGGTCGTGTTAAGGTGTTTCGCAGTCCGTCCGAAATGACGAAGGCGCGCGAGATGCACAAACGTTTCGAGATTAGCGAGCTTCATTGCGGACATCTTCCTTGCTGCCCGAAGATACCGACCACCTCAGGAATGTGAAGCTTCGCCTTCTGACCGACTTTCTCTTGCGATACATAGTAGCCAAAGAGCTCCGGTCTCAGCTTCAAGCGACTGTGCCGGTCACTCACCTGGTCCATGCGTCAACGAGTTGACGATAGTCCACCCACGTGGCCCCAGGAGGGATCCTAACAAAGTCAGAAACTTGGCTCTTTCATGAGAGAAAAAGCAGCAAGATCAAAAGATAACCAATAATCCGTTAAAGCAGCTGCAACCAAAGCAGGTGACAATCCGTGAGATCAAAAGGCTCTTCGCATTCACGGAAGGACAAATAATGGGTAATGGTTTGAGTCAGCTCCGCACCTTTAAGGGCGCAATCTCCGAAGCGCTTGGCAGCGGAGTACTATCTAACCCCGATGTCAACTCCGCTCGCGCTCGCTGCTCTGATGCGCTTTGCGCTGTCGGAGAGCTATTGAAGGGTTTAGGAGCGCCAGCTGGACAAGCAGATACATTCTACATGCTTGCAGAGGCAATCGGCGATTTGGAGGTCGGATCCATCCATCCATTGCTTCATGATTCAAAGCACCCTGCACTTAAACCCACTAGGTTTCCTGTAAGGCCCCCAGATACGAGTGAGAGAGGACGGCAGAGAGCTTTCATTGCGCTAGCTCTAGTTGTTCTAGTCGCAGCAGGCAGGAACAAGCAGAAGGCAGCTGCATTTCTAGCTCAACACCATAAGAAAATTAGCAGAATTTCTGGCGCAAAATCCAAGGACTTGAAAGCAACGATCATCGAATGGGACAAGGCGTTCCGATCGAAAAAGGTTAAGCATCCTGCCGCTCTTGAGGCCTATGAGATGCAGGAGCCCAAGTTTGCAGCTCAGATCAAGGAGCTGCCACTCGAAATACGGCAGCAGAAAGCCGAGGAGTTGGCCAATCACCTAGTGGAGGAGGCTTTGGGATTAAGTCTCCATTCCAATCCCAATGAACGTCCCTGATCTTTCTGTAACACCGAGCCCGTAATCACGAACAGTCACTCTGACCCATTGTGCCACTGGGACAAACTCGGTCCTCACGAGAGGTCACCATGACGTCCATTCTTACTAAGCTTGAACTGCTCAACCAGCTTGAGCAGTTCAATCAACTTCCGACAGAAATCTCCCGCCATCGCGTCCTGAACACCGCAGAAGCAGCAGCCTTCCTCAACTTCAGCGTCGTCCATCTCCGTCGGCTCTATCGCAGCGGCGGCGTACCCGCGCCTATTCAACTCAGCGCCAGAAAGCTCGGTTGGCGGGCTGGCGATCTCATTGACTGGGTTGCCGCACGTCAGAGCCGTCCGGTGACGGCCTAATTAACTTCTCGACGCCAGCGCCTTAAAGAAAAGCCCCACAAGAGGCGCGCTCCGGCGGGGCAAAGGAATTCAAATGCAGAACTTGTCTAGCACACGGCGCAAGCGGCGCAAGGCTTCCGCTTGCCCGAAGCGCATCAATCCCCAACGCGATCTTGAACTGCTGGCTATCCCAGCAGTCCGTACCATTGTCCGACGCTCTCATGTCAGCCCCATCGCAGCGGCTTTGATTGTCGAACTCTCTGGCCTGTCTCATGAGGTGCCCCATGCTTAGGACAAACCCGATCTTCTACAATCCCTTCAAGGAAATCCGCGGCTATATCGACGAGCGCCTGAAGCTCAAACTTGAAGCCGAGCTCGCGTGGATTCTGATCCGCCTCATGCACGCCGGCAAAGTGGGGTGCACGCCTGCCAATCTGATGGGGCCAAGCTTAAGCCGCTTTATTTGCGAGCTCCGCAAGGCCGGGATCGGCATCAAGACTGTTCGCACAAAGAGTACCGACGGTCGCGGATTTGGGGTCCGCTATGTGCTGCATAGCGGGATCATCATCACCGGTGTCGATCTGAAGGAGACGTTCAATGATGCCGGCTAGTCTTTTCGCTCGTACCCACAGCACAAGTTCGGCTCAGATTGCAGGCGCCTTCTGGGCCAGCCAGGATCTCCTCCGCCGCGAGCGTGGTGAATTAGCCAGGTACGGCGCCCCCTTGCCTACCCTGCTGAGCCCCGCTCCGGTCCGCGCGGGCTATGTGGTCTTCGACGACGCCGGTTTTGATTTCTGTGGTCACGGCAACAATGAAGTGGATGGCGCCCGCGCCTTCCTCTTCCTGATCCTAGATAAGCAGCGTGAAGCTCAAGACATCATCGCGTGGGCGCCCCAACTGAATCGCCTCTCAGCCTGGCTCAACCGGGCCTGGATGTTGGCGCAGGAGGCGGCATGAGCCACCCTTGGATGCCCTTCTACCCCGGCGATTACCTCGCCGACACGGTGCACCTGAGCACCCTCGAGCATGGAGCCTACCTCATGCTCATCATCCACTATTGGCGCAATGAAGTCCTGCCTTCTGATGATACGAAACTCGCCCGCATTGTCCGCCTGCCGCTGGACCAATGGATGGAAATCCGCTCGACCCTTGCCGACTTTTTCCAGCCCGGCTGGCGGCACAAGCGGATCGAGGAGGAACTCGCGACTACAAAGGAGAAGTACCAGAGGCGCGCCGTAGCGGGACGCCAAGGCGGCCTCGCATCGGGCCGAACAAAGCAAAAGCAAACCGATGCTGGAGCAATGCTTCAGCAAGAAGCCGGCAATGCCGAAGCCCGGCTGGGCCAACCACAATCACAACCACAATCACAACTACATAAGGGAGAGAGTCAGAACGCGCCGTCCGATCTAGCCAGTATCTCGGCGGAGGACCGGTTTTGGGCTCGTCTGAATGACCTTGAGGAAAAAGGGATCAGCCGCTCCCGCTGCACAGAGCTTCTGGCGCTGACTGGGCACGACTTCATCGAGGCCAATCGAGCGCTGGATGGGGCCGAGCAGGCGGCAAAACCCGGTCAGTATCTTGGTGCTATCATTCGCAACCGGCAGCAAAGTGGCAAGGCCCCCTCGCCTCGCCCCAGCCCACATGTGCCCTCCTGGGTCGCTGAACGCCGGGCCACCGGTGTCATCGTTGAACGCGACGGTCGGCACTGGCGCTGTCTGGGCGAACTCCTGAACGAAGCGGGTGAGATGGTCGGATGGTGATGCTGGAGCGCCTTCGTGGTCTCGGGATTGTTGTTCCCAGCCGCCCTGGCGAGCACCGCACCCAATGTCCCCGGTGCTCGCCCACCCGCCGCAAGAAATTCGATCGATGCCTTTCTGTGAGGATTCAGAATGATGGGGCAGTCTTCCACTGCTGGCACTGCGACTGGAGCGGTGGTGCCTTCGACAATCAGTCCAACGGCATTGGCCTACGCCAAGAACGTGCGTGGTATCAGCCAGGCGACTTTGGAGCGGCTCGACGTCGGCTCCGCTACGGTGTTCTTCCCTGAGCTGAACGGCCAGAGCGAGGCACTCGTGTTTGCCTACCGCACTGGCGACGAAGTCGTGAACTGGAAGGCAGCAGCTTTTCCGGTGAAGGCTTTCACGTCCAAGAAGGGTGGCAGGCTCCAGTTCTGGAATATTGAACGTGCCGCGGGCTCGGAGACGATCTACGGCACCGAAGGCGAGATCGATGCGGCCTCCCTCGTCGAGGCCGGCATCCCGGTTGAACAGGTCATCAGCGTGCCAAACGGCGCCCGCTCACGCCCAGCTGATGCACCAACAGAGCTGCGGGGCTATGCCTATGTCGAGGAGGCGCTGCGCAGTGGTCTTGGCCGGGTGAAGCGCTTCGTCTGGTGCGGCGACAATGATGGTGTAGGCCTCGGACTGCGTACCGACATGGTGCAGTTGTTCGGCCCTGCCCGCTGCCACTATGTCGAGTGGCCAGAGGGCTGCAAGGACGCCAATGATGTTCTGCGCCGGCACGGAGCAGCGGCGCTCCACGAGATGGTGACTAACCGTGCTCTGCCGTGGCCAATTGAAGGTGTCTACCGGCTGAGCGAGGTGCCGGAACTTCCTCCCCTGACGCTCTGGCATCCTGGCTTTCCCGAGTGGGAGAGCAAGGTTCATCTCGCGCCCCGCACGCTGAGCGTGGTCACAGGACACCCCGGGCACGGCAAGACGACGCTATTTATGCAAATCTGGTATCAGATCTGCAGGGATTACGGGCTATCGGCCGCCATTGCCTCCTTCGAGACGCGGGCCAAGCCGCATCACCGCCGCACGCTTCGGCAACTCCATGCAGGCAAGCTGGAAGGCAACCTGTCAGACCGGGAAGTTCGGGCGGCGGATGCCTGGATCAACGATCACTTCCTTTGGCTTCTGCACCCGGAGCAACGGCCGTCACTGGAGTGGTTCCTGGACATGGCCGAAGTCGCTGTGGTCCGACACGGCGCACGCATCATTCAGGTCGACCCGTGGAACCGGCTAGAGGCGACGCGCGAGCGCAATGAGACTGAGACTGAATACATCGGGCGCTGCCTGCGCACCCTGCATGCCTTCGCACATGACATGAACTGTCACCTCCAAGTTCTTGCACACCCAGCTAAAATGGATGCATCCCGTAAAGGCAAAGCACCGGAGCTGGAGGATATCTCTGGCTCGAAGAACTGGGACAACATGGTCGATCAGGGCTTTGTCGTGCACCGGCCGAAGTTCATTGACGAGAATGGCCGCAACACGGAAGCGGAGTTCTATCAGCGCAAGAGCCGGTTCGAGGAGCTGGGCTACCCGTGCAAGCTTAAGATGACCTTCGACCTACAATCGGGCCGATACCGCTCGGCGGATTACCCCGGCTATGCTGGTCTCAACCACATGCCTTCCACCGGCTAGGACACCCCACCTGTTAACTCGGTTGTATGGTTTGCCAGAAAATTTAGGATTCGGGAGCAAGTGAATGGCAAGGTGTGGCGGCGGGCGCCCGACGGTTGAAAACAGCATCACTCTTGATGTCCGCCACCTCACCCGGGGCGGCCACGTCTCAGGCTATACCCAGTCAGGTACATGGCAATGGATGTGGTCCAACAATCGGCCGTCCTGCCAGGTAGCTTATCGGGCCCATCTCGGCGAGGATGCTGGCCTCTTACACCTGGTCAACATCACGTGCTTTGACCCCTATGGGAGGTTCAGTCACCTTCCAAGCCAGAGCATCCGACTGGTAGCTACGACCCTGCCCTATGGTGGCCGCCGGTGGTGGTTTGTGTGCCCGCAGACCGGCCGGCGGGTGATGAATCTGTATCTTCCCCCAGGCGCTTGTGTATTCGCGTCCCGGCAGGCCCATAGCTTGGGCTATGCCGTTCAGCGGGAAGGCGCAGGCGAGCAGGCCCGTCGGCGCGCTCGCAAAGCGCGAGCTCGGATTGGAGGGAGCCCGAACCTGCTGGAAAAGCTACCCAGAAAGCCAAAGTGGATGCGCTGGGCGACCTACTGGCGGGGTATGGACGCCTGCTACCAAGCGGACCGGCAAGCGCTCACATTTCTGATCTCCAGCACTGAGAAAATGCTGGGCAGGTCTATACGTGAATAAAAGGGGATTGAGGGATCAGGCAATGAGCAGTGATTAACCGGACTGACAGGGAGGCCCAACCGTTAAGTGGGCCGGCATTTCCGGTTGTATCCAGAGTCACGTTTCGGATTGCTAACATGATTAAGGCTACGGCACGGCAGATGGAGGGGCGGGACGCCTCGGTTGGGGCCTGATGGATCAGCCGTTGCTTCCGCCTGATGCCGCTTTGCATGCTGAAAGGAATGGCACGCCAGACAGACTGAAAAGAAGACCTACTATCTCATTGTCTTTGCTTGCTAATATCATTAGTCACCGGCCTCGGCTTTCACCCACCGAGCCAATCGCCGGGCCTCCTAAGCCTCTGAACCAGTGAGAAGAATTGAACTCCCTCCCTATTCCTTCGTTGCGCAGAACGTTTTCACTGAACAGTGAATATTGCCTTTTTAGTAAAATTTCGCCATAAGAGCGTTATTCACTGCGCAGCAAAAAAGGCAGATTGGGTGATGACAGAGAGGTTTGAGGGAGAACGAAAAACACTGGATGCGCTGACGTCAGCGCTGGAATCGCTCCCTCATGCGCACGCTGAAATCAGCAAGGTCGAGCATCCCTTCAATGGAATGGGACGGACGATCGATGCAGCCATCGACCTTGAAATCGCAGGCAAGGAGGTCGTGCTCCTGGTCGAAATAAAAAAGGCTGTCTATCCCCGCGACGTTAGGCAGCTGCTATGGCAAATGCGGGATCTCCGTAACACATATATCCACGAACGAAAGACTCAAGTCGTTGCTCTGGTTGCCGCCGACTCAATCTCACAGGGCGCTCGCGCGCTGCTCCAGGCCGAAGATGTAGGTTTTTTCGATACCGGCGGAAGTCTATTTATCCCAGCCAAAGGGGCTTACCTTTACATCGACCGCCCCGTTCCCAAGACATTCGAAAAATCCGTCCGTACTCTTTTTACGGGGAAGCGCTCCCAAGTCCTGCACGCGCTGCTCATAAAGCAGGACGAGTGGCTGGGCGTAACGGGACTCTCCCACATCGCCGAAGTATCCCCTGCCACCGCTTCCGAGACCCTCACCATGCTGGAAAAGATGGAATGGGTATCGGCACGTGGCCAGGGGCCTTCGAAAGAACGCCGTGTTTCGAACGCGCCGGGACTTCTAAATGAGTGGAAAACGCAGATACAAGCATCGCGGCGGCAGTTGCCCCGCCGCCGCTATTATGTGCCCGGGGGAGATCTTTCTGCGTTGGCGCACCGCATCGCAATGCACTGCGAGGGCGAGCGCATTGAATATGCCCTGACCCAGGAAGCTGCTGCACAGCGCTACGCCCCTTTCCTGTCCAGCTATTCACGTCTCGCCATTCGCGTTCCGCCTGTACGCGGTGTTGAGCAAATGCTGGCTGATTTTGATGCCCGCCCGGTAACGGAAGGCGCAAATGTCGACATCCTCGAAACGAAGACCCAAAGCGAATTCCTATTCAAGGAGAAGGTAGACAATCTCTGGCTCGCGAGCCCTGTGCAGGTCTATCTGGACCTTCTTCGCGGCGAAGGGCGCGCCCGCGACATGGCCGAGCATATAAGAAAAGAACTACTGAGGATCTGATCATGACGAAACCCACAACAGCCGAAGGATACGATCCTAACGTCACGGAGAACTGTGAGAGAGTCCTTGTAACTCTAATCCGCGGCCTCGGGCCGTGGCGAGACTCAATCTACCTGATTGGCGGTCTCACTCCGCGCTACCTGATAGCAAAGCGCCCGCCGGATGTTCCCGCCCACGCGGGTACAGGAGACCTGGATGTTGTCATCCAGCTTCATATGTTGGCCAGCACGGACGCGTATCACACACTAGAAGACAACTTCAAAAAGTTGGGCTTCACCCGCGCTACAAACAATGCGGGAAGAGCCGTCTCCTGGCGTTGGGAAGTGTTCACGGGCGGGATAAAAGTCATCGTCGAACTTCTCGCCGACGATCCCGCCAAATCAGGCGGGAAGGTGATGGAGTTGCCCACCGATGGCAACGTCTCGGCACTTAATATCCCGCACTCATCGATAGTTTTTGATCACCATGAGACGAGGGAGATCAGGGCCGAGCTGCTTGGCGACAACGGCGTCGCGGCAGTCAACCTCCACTATGCCGATCTGGTCGCCTTCACCTGCCTCAAAGCCTATGCCGTCGACCAACGCGACGAACGTAAGGACGCTCACGACTTGGTCTACTGCCTTGAGCATTTCGACGGCGGGATCCAATCTGCCGCCGCGAAGTTTAAAGCCGCACTAGAAGGGAAGCACAAAAATGTCGTGGGGGAAGTTCTCGGTCTCCTTGCCAAGCACTTCGCCGATGATCGTGACACGGAAGGCTACAGGAAGAACGGTCCCGTAGCTGTCGCCAAGTTCGAGATGGGCGAAGACGACGATGTAGAAGCCCGAGAAAGCCGCGCCCGGCGCCAGCGCGACGCATCCGACATTGTGACGCGCCTCCTTAAGGCCATCGAGACATGAGTTATTTTAGTGATCGGGAAGCGGGCGCACTTCCGCGCGACCGCGACACAATCAACCAAGCCGTCTGGGATGGAATCCGCGCCATCATCCGCAGCCGTGTCGAAGACGGCTCATTCGGGGCGCGCTTTCCAGCCATGTGTCCGGATGGACGTGGGCCGATCGGCACCGATGAGACTGCTTTCTGGCAGGTGATGCGCTCCGAGATTCCCAACCTTGACGAAAAGCCGTGGCACCCGTCCGCAGCCATGCCATCTATGCTGGACGGGCTCGACGTGATCGAATTCTGCTGGCAGGCGGTCGGAAAGCCGGTCGAGGGCTCATACCACTCCTATTTTGGCCATCATCACCTCAATTTTGAGGTTGAGGGTGGCCGCGCCGAATTTCGCGATTCAGTCAATCGCATCTTCCGGCGCAACGGTCTTGTCTTTGAGCTCAGCGAGGGCGGAGAGATCGTCCGGCTTGCGCCCCTGGCGCTCGCCGACACACTGTCTCGCATCGCGTTCCGCACCGGCGATTCCGAGCTTGATCGGTTGCTTGATAAGTCACGCCGGAAGTTTCTCGATCCCGATCTCGACATACGGCGCGAATCTCTCGAAGCCTTATGGGACGCTTGGGAGCGCCTGAAAACCCTAGGCGGATCGGCAAAGAAGGCTGGTATTTCGTCCCTCCTTAACTCCGTATCCGGCCCGGATTCACCCCGACTTCGCGCTGCGCTGGAGCAGGATGCCGTTGCGCTCACGGAGTTGGGCAATCAGCTCCGCATTCGTCACTCAGAAACGGATCGTGAAGCGATAACCAGTCACAGCCAGGTTGATTATCTCTACCATCGGCTCTTTGCTCTGGTGCAGGCTACCTTACGTGCTGCCGAGCCGCTTCGCTGAAATATCCGAATCACGTGTCGCCATGCGCCAGCGGCGCTTTCCGCCTCTTCGGATTCTGGGCCTTGTCGGCACTCCACAGCGCGCGGTCCAGAGTACGCAGCGTGACATTGCCGGCCTGCGCTTTCTGCCGGCAGAGCTCTGTATGAGCGAGCCACTTCTCGAAAATATATAGTGTGGAGCCCCCGACAGTTTTCATCGCACGAACATCAAGGATGGGATTTTGATCGGGAAAGGCGAAATGCAGGATAACGCTCGCCATCGGCCACTGGACGCCGCGTAACGCCAGCAGCGCGCCAATTCTCAGTCTTTCACTTTTCGCCGAGAATGCGGTCTGACTTATTTCGCGGACCTCGTCATCCATATTCTCGCTTACCAGCTGACGAGTTCGTCCGCCGCGCCATTTCCACCTCGCGACTGCTTCAAGATCGTTACGTGTCATAAAACCGCGCGTGCGTGCATCAATCATCAATGAGGCCAACTCTTCGTCGCCCTCGTACGCGTACGTGCTGGCGTACTTCTCTATGTCGGCCTTAGATAACGTGATCCGCATTTACCCACCCGCTAGATCGACTCTCTAACAAAAGTCGTCGATTGATCCCTCATACTGCTCAAACGGGGCGCCAATAGTCACGCAATGGGCTTTCATCGCGCCCTCCAGAGTGAAGAACGTGCCGCCGGACTCATGACAAAAGGTTTCTTTCTCATTATACACCTTGGCATGAGACCAGTCCTTGACGCCCGACGGGCTATTACAGACCACGGATAGGATGCCATCGGGGCCAATGGCCGCCTCCACCACAGTGCTTTCTCCATAACGATTTCGGGCAAAAACACTGCCCGGCACCAGCCGCGCCTGATAGCCGGCGACACCGTCCTCAGAAACAGCCCTAGGGCATTGCGGGAACTCGGTTGGCGTCCGCCACTTGCGCTGGATCGCGCTCGCTGTAAGCGAGGGCATGTCTAGTGGTTCCGGCTCTGGCGCCATAGCAACGGCTCCCCGCCACCGAGGAGGCGCGGCGTCCTGACCCACCGGAGACGAAAAGGTCGGCACCTCGGAAGCTTCTCGTTGGATCTCTCCTAACGGAGAGGAGACGAAGTTGATCCTGGCCGGGAGCGACTTTTCAGGAGCAGGCTTGTATAGCCATTCATCCAGCGCTCCGCCTCTACCCACTTTCGCCGTCTGCGCCCACTGCTCCAGACGCTTGCGGCACTGCTCTGCTTCTTCCCTCGTAACGACCCGCATCCACTCCCAATTAGGGATAGGACGGGCACCCGGGTTTTCGAAGAAAGCGTCAAGCGAGCCGTAGGCGGTCTCTATCCGCGCACGCGTGATGGGATTGAGAAGGATGTTTTCTAGCCGCGTGACCCAGCGCAGATTTTCGGCACGGTTGTTGAGCCTATTGGTGTCAATATGGTCCACGACATGGTCTGGCGATGGCCCTGGTCCGTGAAAGGCCGTCGCTACAACCCGATGTACAACAACACCCGCGATCTCAAAGTAGCCCGAATGACGGTTGAGGGTCCCGAAGGTCCATAGCTCATCGAGCTTTCTGCGTCGCCCATTCAGGCGGGAGCGCCTGAACACCGCGCCATTATCGCGAACGAGATAGATCTCTTCCTTAAACGCGACCTCGCATTCCTTCTCGAATGAATGGAGCATTTCTTCAAGCGGCTGCTCAGCAATCGAGTCCAGCGCTGGCGTCCGCGTAAACGGATCCGTGTCGTGCATTGCACGTCCTCCGTAGATTGTTTCCGGGATTTCATCAGCATTTCCAGTAAACTGGCGCTGGATTCTTAATTGGCGACAGTAGTCTAGGGTGCCAGGCCTCGCCTTATGCTCTCATGCACACAGGAATTCTGCCCGGGCGCCTGCGCCAAGTCAAGAACCTCGCAAGTCTCTGCGTGAGCTCGCTTTTTTGAGTTATCATCCTGCTTCGTCTGGAACTGTCCGTCGCCTCAAAGGCGGAGGGCAGCCGACGGCTTCAGGCGATCAGCAGGGTCTGCTTTGGTGGTGAATCCTGAGCCTTTTTGCGCCGGGGATCGTCGCCCGTATCAGCCGAGACGTGTGGCGGCTCGGGGCGCTGCCTAGAGCCCGCCTTGCCAAGGGGCGCCTGCAGCGGTCATTCAGCGATCGCCGTCGCAGCCAACTTAACTGCACCGGATCGGACTGCTCTCAACGTGGGAATTTTGAGAGGCTGAAGAATGTCGGCGGCCTTGTAGTGGCACCAGCGGTGGCAAGTCGGACAAAGTACGGCGAAGCTTTCAGGGCAGCTCCAGCGGGGTCCTTTACCGAGGGGGTCGCGATGGTGAGCGTCGAACAACACGTTGTTCTCGTCGCGGAAGTCACAGCCCTCGCAGACGATGATGCCTCCATTGCGTGCCCGATTGTTCTCCTTCACCGCCCTGGCAAGCTTTGGGTCCCGCTCCTTATCGACCATTTCTTTCCTGATACGCCTCCCTTCCGCCGATCCAGCACGGACGTTGGGGTAGAGCGAACTACAGAGCTGGACTTTTCCCGGATCACGAAAGCCTAGCAGCGGCTCGACATCCCAACGACGGGCGACCTCCACGGAGCGCACCGCGTCCCAAAGCTGCGTCATAGAGGCTTCGTCGCGTCGCACACCGTCATAGGCATTGTTCAGGATGTTCTTGTCCGCAAAGCCGAGGTCTTCAATCAGCCGCGGTTCGCCCTCGATGCGGTAGACCTCTGAAAGCACGACCGCCACCGGCCACTGCGCCAGGCGGGCCATCAAGGCGGGATCGCGAACGAAAGCTTTCGTTTCCCGTACACACCCGTCACCCGGACAACCTCCAGAACCCGACCGCGCAAATCTGAACTGACTTCGGCGCCGCCCCCGATGGTGACAAGGTATTGCCGTAAGATCGCCTTTTCCGCGGTCGCACGAGCCTGCTGAAAATGACCAGGATTCTTAAGAGCCTCATCACCGCGCGATCCAAAGCACATGACAGGCTCCGAAGAGCGACCCCAGACCGCCTTCACCCCCATGATCTTGTCGAGTGACCCTGTCACCTCTTCAAACGTCGGCATACGCTATTCTCTCTGGGTAAGCCCTTCAGCTAAGAAAGCTGCAAGGTGCTCAAGCGACTGTACCGGTTGTGGCACGGAATATGTCGACCTTCGTTTCCAAGCACTTGCGCAAGCTCAAATCGTGCGAGCCCACTTCGAACCAGCCTCCTGGCTTTTGGTAAAAGTCTAGACCGCGACCAATCTTGATCACCCACCCGTTGTCGATTCTGATCTCCCGGTCATGCATGTTCGTATTAAGATTGATCTCAAGCGCAACGTCTAGCTCGAGCAAACTTTGCTTCAGCTCTTCGAGTTTCTCCGAAATGTCGGCTAGTTGCGTTTTGTCGTCGTAGCTCGTTATCAATGTTATTTTTTTCGCAACGCTGTATCGAAGAACAGTCTCACAGAACCTGACGAAGTTTTGAATTTGATGTGGCATGCGAATGTAGGGGTCTTCGATGACCACCGACTTCGCGCCGCGCAAATATGGACCAAGGATAGACTCGTAGCTATAACCGGTGTCGCCATAGAGGATACTAAAATGCTGCTCCCTCAACTCAGGAACCCTCCCGTTAGACACGGGTGACGGAGCATCCGTTGTGTCGGCCGATGGCAGTGGGCTTTCTGCTACAATTGGCGAACTCGGCTTATCGCTCTCGGACACCGCGTTTTCCCCGCTCTGCCGCAGGCGGCGTCGCGCGGGCTGCTGGGTCGCCTCGGCATCCTTGGACTCCGGGCAATAAACGACAATCTCTTTCCCGGCTGCATCGAAATACGAGAGCCCTATTTTCGCAAACTCGTCATCAGGTTTGCGCTTGTTCATTTGCTCCTTAACGCGACGTCGGCATTCGACCGCGTAGGAGACGTATTCATCAAACTCCTCGTCGGTCGGAGGGCCATTGGGGTGCAGAACTTTGAGGAAAGCGCAGATTGTCTTCTTAATGCCTTTCTCGTCTCTGCCCTCGACGGCTTTGCCCAAGCGAACGCGACGGCTGACTTCCTCATACCGATTGGTGTGCTTGAATTGATAGTGGAAAGCCTCTGCTAGATAGTCGGTAATAAAGCCATATCGGCTCGTGAGAAAGGCGCTGCTGTTTTTAGGCATTTCCCAGCCAGGGATGTACGCCGCAAAGCGATCCATCACAGCAAGATCGAGTTCAGGCGGCAAGGGCTGGAACAGGTCATATTCAGTAGAGTTGACAACCTGCTGCACCGAGAGGTCTATATTACCGACAAAGCTCAAGCTCGCATCAGCGATGACCTCTGCGCCACGCGAGAACCGGCCATTCGCCATAAAGTCTTTCATGATCTGAATCGTGTCCGGATCACGAACCTTGATGCCGCCCACTTCGTCAAAAGCTACTGTGTCCCAATAGCCAACGAGGCCCACTTTGCGGCGGGCGTTGTTATAGAACAGTGTTGCTTTGGTTGCCTGACCACCCGAGATAAGCGTGGCGTACGGGGAGAATTCGCTAAAGAAGTACGACTTGCCCGTTCCGCGGGGCCCAAGCTCAATGTAGTTGTAGTTCGGCTCCACCAACGCAGCTAACCGCGCTATGAAATGCATCTTTACACGGTGATCGAGCTTTGAAGGCTCCAAGCCCACCGACCGCATGATCACGTCAATCCACTCATTGCGTGTGAACCCGTTTCGTCCCTCGGCGTAGCGAGCAAAATCAAACCGGGACAGCTGAATCGGGCGCAAATCCTCTATGTAGAAAGCGTAATCATCTTCCTCGATATCGTTATGCGTAAGCGTGACCTCTGCCCAGATTCCACCTTCAAGGAGCCTGTCATTGTCGCGATAGAACTTTTCGCCAATCGCGATCCGCTGAGAGTTGAAATTCTCGAGGGATGCCCAGTGCCGCTTCTCCTTCTCGATATAGCGCACATGCACCTTGTCGATGAAGCGGTGGGTTCCTTTTGTCGCGACTTTCGACTGCGCGGCATTCGCCTCATCGGGGCGCACATAGTTGTCCTGAAGCGTGGCAAGCACGGCTTCCATTCCGGCATCGATCTCTGCCTGGCTGTCGCTGGCGCAGAAGCGGGCAAGCAAAAACTCAAGAACGAACGTCGGCACGTTCGTTCCCTTCTTGATCCGATGCAAGAGATCTTTACGGACCACCTTTCCATCGAAAGCTGACAGGAGCTTCGTATCTAGTTGGTCGTGCTCACTCATACGGTGTAGTCCGTTTCAAGGGTAAGGATGAAATAGCTTGCCAGCGTTGTCGGATTGAGAGCTTTGACCAGGAACTTGCCCTCAAACTCCCGGTCCATGCCCACGGCGATCTGCTTACGATCGCCAGGCATAAGGGTGATTGTATGGGTGGCAGGGTTCACATCCGCGCTTGGCCGCGGTTCCCCTACAACACGGCCCTTGGCATCATGGGCCTCCAACAGGATTTCAACGCTTATATCGCGCGAGAACATATCGTCCGAAATCAGCGCCACTTCGATGACCGGCACGCGCGTGGTGATGCGATTCGCACCATTGCGGTAACTGAGCTCGACCGAAGAGCGAGAGACGGCCGCTTGCCCCCCAGAATCCAGTCGCGCGATAAGGACCGGAACTACAGCCTCCGCCAAGGAGGCGCCGCCATGGAAGTAGAGGTGACCGTTGCTGTATGGGGCCATGCTCCGCGGCAGTGCTGCTTGTGCTGCGTCAGTGCGGATGCCAATCCGCTCAGCAGCCACGACGAGATTATTGCTGTCCTCGTTGCCCGTGCCGAGAAGCATACGATCATGTGCATTGATCGCCCATCTCCCGAGCGGCTTAGCGCAAACATCACCATGATCTGCCTGCGCATTCAGGAAAAAGCCATGATCGGTCGCGATGACGGCGTCGTTGAAGCCCATGCCCTTCAGTTTGTGAACCGCATGGCGCACAAACTTGAGCGTTGACGGGATCAATCCAAGGGTCGTCTCTGGATTGTTCTCAAGCTGGCTATCGATCTCCGTTGACCGCAGCACTAACAAATCGACGGTGGCTGAAATCTTAGACTTCCCGCGAACAAAGTCTCCGAGCGGCATTTCGCTGAACCGATCACCGAACTTACTTCGAAGCACGTCCATGCGAGCGCCAACATTAGCAACGGCCACCCCCCCAAACTTAGGGACAAGCACCCCGGTTTCCGTCGACAGCGTCAGCTGCGAGTGGGCATCCGGCAGCAAGCTTGCCATGCCGACCGGTGTGATCGTGGGCAATTGCGCGTAAGCGGCATGGAACTCAACCGGCCCGTCTTCCGCCAGCATCTTTTCCAGCGCGACCCCGAGTTCGTAGCGGAGAGCATCGACTAAGATGTAAGCCACCCGACGCCCTGAGGCCTTCAGACGCGAACCCACGAAGCGGTCAAATGTCTCTGCATTTGCAAGCCGCTCCGCCGGCGGCCAACCGGTTGCTGCCAAGTGCTTCATGAAGATTGCTTGCACCTTCTCCGCGAGCCGGCGGTAGCGATGGCGAGATTGCTGGATGACCTCATGCATCAAGCTATGTGGATCGATAAATTCCCCAACAGCCTGCTCGAACTCCCGATGCAAGCGGTCGACCTCACGGAGCGTAGTTACATAGAAGTCGATCAGCTCTGACTGCGTGCGCGCGCGAGCTGCGAGTTGCCGCTCATAGTCGTCGCAAGCCTCAATAAGATTCAGCCCGGACCGAACCAGCTCCCACTGCGCCTGGCTCTCACCCTTGCCGAGCCAAACCGAGTTTTTATGCCTTGCTAAGACTTTGCGAGCAGCATCCACATCACCTGTCGTGATTCCTTTGATCGCGACGTTGAGGTAAGTTCGCTCTTCAAACGGGAAGGTATCACGCTCCCCTAGGTCTTCGATTGAGGCACATTGCTTCTGGAGATCGAGTTCGGCCTCTATGGTTTCTGCACGCTCGATATAGGCCGACCGCAAGCGCGGATCATTGCGCAGGCGCTCGCAGACATCCTCGACCACAGGGCGCGCCTCAACAGGCGCGTGAGGTACGCCCTTAAGGGACTCCGGCAACGCCCCTGGTAGATCGAACACGAACTCACTGAACAGAATGAACCGCCAAAGCTCATCGGCTAACGCACCCCATGTCTTGCCGCGCGTCTTCACCGCCATGGACAACGTCGCGCGGAGAAACTCGCGCGCCTCGTCAGCCCACCCCTCCTGGCTCTTGAGCTCAGCTGACTGCCTATCACTAGGTACGAGAAGAGCGGTCAGAATTTCGCGCCCTGACTCGACACCTAATGCTGACCGGAGGTGGGGCCAGCTTCCTCCGCCACCAATGGCATCAATAACCGAGAATGCCGGCCCTGATGGGGTGGCGGAGAAAGCCTTTCTAATCTCGGTGATATGATCCGGACGCGCACGAAGGCAAAGGCTCAGATACTCGTCACCATCGTCTTGAGGAAAGACCGCGCCGCACTTCCAATATATGGAAAACGGATCAACCTGCATCGCGTCGTCAGTGTCGGGCTTACGGGCAGGAACATAGATGAGCACACCCTCAATGGCCGGGTCGGGCTTGCCAAGATCAACCAGAGCAGCGAGGGCCGCCTGACGCGCCTCAATCCCACTCCCAGAGGCGTCCACGATGACCATCTGGTCGCTCGCCAAACTGAGGCATTGGTCGCGATAGCGGTGCTCGGGATCATAGACAACCATGCATCCCGCCCGCCTGAGGCGCGGAAGAAGGATGTGCTCCTTGATGAAATTCGAAATGCTCATCGAACTAAAGCTCTTTTAGAGATACATAAATACGATAAGGTGCTTTGCGATGCAGTAGAGAGTAAGAGAAATAAGTGAGCGCTACTACACTATACTGCATACTCATTTTCTGCCCCCATTCCTCCTACGCCCGCCACGCTCTGTGGTTGGATCAGGCAGATAGTGCGCTTCGAGGTTATGAGCGATGGACAGCGATTTGTTGGTCTTGCACTTGTCCCGTACGCGGTCGGGCCAATACACCATGGCTAGATGCGCCCAGTCATAGTCACCCTTCTTCAGCTTGGCCCAGGTATCATTTAGCACCTTCTGCCATGGCTTATGGCGAAACAGTTCCCATAGCGGCGCGGCAGTGATTTGAACGCCGTCATCATGGTCTGGTTGATAGGCCGGAGCAATCCTTAGTAAGCTGTCGCGCAACTCGATCAGCTCGAGCTCCACGCTCCGCAGCGTCTCCAAAGACTTTTCGTCGTCGCGCGAGCGGGCACTTCCTTTGTCGCGCAGCGCGGTAGCGTCGCGGGCAACCTGTTTCAGCTTCGGCTCGACGAAATCGTTAACGGCAGTGTAAAGCGTCTGGCTGGTTAGGCTCGGGTAGTATAGCCAGAGCGTGTAGCTGCCAGAAGTGGTCGACAGAGGCCAATAGATCGGGGCCTTGCGACGGCTCTTACTATACTGCTTCAGGTGCAGAGGAAAGAAGTCGCTTTGCAGCCAGCGGCGCACGTCTTCAGGGACCTCGGCATTAACACGCACAAGGACTTCTTCGATCAGCCTGGGCAGGTCATGTAGATGACCCTGGTCATCCACCAAGATCCCATGGTGGGCATGGAATGGCGTAGCACCGTCGGGCAGCATGCCGGGACTCTTAGGCGGGAGAGGATCGAATGGGTCAGGCTCAGGCGCAGCTTCCCGCTCGCCGGTGGCAAGACGCCAGTCGAAACGGCCGAAGGCGACGCCAACCGCCCATGATAGGATTTCATCATTGAGATGCCGCTCTGAATGGTTCGCCCTAAGTAACGAGAACTGCCCCACCAATCTGCTTCGCCGTTCTGCAAGGATGTCACCATCTGAGACATCGACAATACGATTGCAGATATCGTCTAGCTGATTGTAGAGTTCCTCTGCGTCTCTTTTCAGAGATGTTCGGGTTACACCGTGATACAGGACCTGCGCGATCTTTTCCGGCATGACGAAGCACGCAGATGTTTCGTCAAAGGACGAGAGGCGCCTAGAGATCGATATTCCTTTCATCGCTGCCGAGGCTAGGGCTTCTTGCTGTTGCTCAAGACGCGGGAAAGAGATCGGAATTCCCGAGACCGCTCTATTCTCAATTTTCCTAACGCGCCCAAATACGTAAACCAGTTCCTGAGCCACAGTTGATGAAAGAAACCCAAGCAGCGTTAGATATTTGTTCCGCAATACACTGTCATCGGCTTCTCGCCTTTCATGTAATAGGATAGCGATGGACTCCGATGAGAACATTGTTCCCTTGGGCAAAACTCTCGGCGAAAAGCCGACGCTACTGACATGATTAAAGCAGAGACCAATTTTGCCCCAATGCTTACTGGCTTGCATAACTTGCGAGTCACCGCCATGAGCCGCGATGTTCATTGCTCTAAGTTGCGCGCCCGAACCTGACCATCGAACAAAAATGCTCGATGGACTGAAGAACGGCTGAAACTCCCCGCCCTTCTCATATTGGATCCAATCGGTAGCTGGGTGCACCAGCTCCGGGAAAATACGCAAAAATCTCTCGTCATCGAAAGTATGGTTCCCAGTTGCTACAGTGACCGTCTCCGGATCAAGAGGCTTATCAAGCCTCCATTGGTGCAAAATTTGCGGCGAGGCATGCAAACATAGTGGGCGTCCCGGAATTGCAGCGATGTCCCTCAAAGGAAGATATTGTAAGGTTCCGCTGGTGATCCTCCCGAGAAGCTCAGCGTCCTTACTCTCGATCTCAAAAAGATCTGCATATGCCATAACCGCATTTCGTTGCGGATCCGCCAATACCGTAAGAGCAGTTTGGACCGCGGCATCGTCGAGAACATCCTTACCTAAATCAACGATCGCAAGTGGCCGTTCGTTGACAATCAGATCCTCTCTAAGTTTCTTCATTTGCCGCGTATGGAAGAACTGTGATGAAGTGATTGCTCCGATTAGGCCACCACTCCGTTTCAAAACTATAGCCCGCTCGAAAAAGCCAGCATATATGTCCTTCCAGCCGTCGCTATCTCGAGATTCAAGGTACTGAGAAGCAACATCGGTCGGTTGCCCAAACGGCGGATTCATCACGATAACGTCATAGACTTCGCGACAGTGATCGATCATCCGGAGCCCTTGCAACGCATCCTCAGCGAACAGACGCCCCTGGTAGGTGGACCTGGCCGCGCGAGCATAGTCCATGAGCGCCTCGCGCAGCCGCGCCTCGGCCTTCTGCCACTGTGCCATGTCCTCGGCTCGGAACAGAGCGCCATGTTCACCATAGACCTTACGGATCAACCTAGGCAGTTCCTCTTCGACCTGAAGCAGAACTCCCAGTTCAGGCAGACCTTTGAGCATGAACAGCGTCTGCTCGAACAGCTCAGCATCCAGGGGGGCGAGTTCCTCCATGAACTGCTTGCGCAAATCTACCTCGGCGGGGGGCGCTACGGCAGCCACCACCTGGCCCTCTCCAACGCGCGGTCGTTCCTTGGCCTTTACACCGGCCTCATGCCAAGCCCGCTGCGCCCGTAGCCACAGTGCAAGCGAGGCGATCTGCGCCGCTCGCGGGTCGATATCGACGCCATAGATATTTTGCTCAATGATCAGCCGTGGCACATCGCGCAGGAAGGTATCCTGGTCCGCATAGGTCCGGCTGAGCGGTTCCAGATCATGGCTGCCGCCAGTTTCCGTATCAAGCGCACCTGGGCCGTGCATCTGCTCCCACTCCCAGGCCTCGCGGTAGATCTCCAGAAAAAGGTCGAAGGCATATAGGCCGAAATGCATTGAGCCGCAGGCAGGGTCGAGTAGCTTGATCGTCCGCGGGTCGCGCAGTCGGTGAAGAGAAGCGGGCACCTCATCCGGTTTCACCAGTAGGTACTGGCAGCGATCGCGTAACGAGGTATGTCCGGCCGTCCAGTTGAACCAGAGTCGCCCCAGGGTGTTATCGACCAGGAACTCGACCACATAGCGCGGCGTGAAGAACTGGTTGCGAACGGCAAGCTCCCGGCTGTTGCGCGGCGCCTGTGACGCATCGCGCATCGCCTTGCGCTCCTCTCTCGAGTTAAAGTACTGGTAAATCCATCCAATCGTCTCGTCCTCAGTCCAAAGAGGATCGATCTCACCGTGATTGATCAGAGACAGAAGCTGAACCAGCGCCGCCTCACGTGGGAACAGGCGCCCTTGTGCCGAGTATCGATCAAAGAGGGTCGGCAAGTCCTGCGACAACTCGTCAAAGATGCTTAAGAGATACATCCGATAAGCGTCCCCGGTTTCACCAAGGCCGGCGTTAGCTAGTCGGGAATAGAGCTGAAAGCCTTTTGCCCTGTAGCCGTTTCCTACTGACTCGATCAGCAGCCCGCGCGCTTCTGCCATACGCAGCGCCGCCAGCCGGTTGAGGATGGTAAAGGCCTGTTCGCGGACGATCCGGTCGAGGCCTGCAGCCGTATCCGTGCCGGGGCTTGCGCAATAGTGAGCAAGCGTATCACGCAGGATGCGAGCCGTTTCCCGCTGAGCATCGTTTAAGTGACGCAGATTCTCTATAGGCGTGACTGTGCCAGAAGCGGGATCAAGCCCGTAGTCGAGCTGCAGCTGACGGGCGAACTCCTCCTCTAGAGTTTTGCGCGCCTCATTTACAAATCGCTGCAAGCGATTGCGCGTCGCCTGGTCGAAAGCCATGATTACTTCTCTCCCTCAATAATGAGCGAGAGCTCGACATCCTGATAAGCGGCGAACTGATCCCGAAGCTGATTGAGGCGCTGAATGAGCGATTCCAGATCAGCGAGAGTCGTCAGCTTCGCCGGCAGAGGAACCGCCTCGGTGAGCTTCTTGGGACCGTCCTCAGCCATACCCTTCTGCTGTTGCGCTACGCGCTGCAGGACACGCTCTTGTCCCTGCCGCTGAATAGACCGGCGAAGGTCATCGATTGTGCTGTTGATGTCATAGTCGCGGGTCAAGAGCCGCTTCAATCCGGCGAGGTCATGTCCTACAGTGAGCTCCAAAGCATCGAGCCTTGATGCCACGTTGCTCCGTTCCTCTTGAGTCAGCTCATTCCATTCCGGAACGCGCTGCAGATCATCAAGGCCGTCCTTAAGCCGATGCTTCTGCTGCTCCGCCAGCGTAGCGACGGCAGCTCTTACGCGCGCCCTCGTCTCTGTGAGCTGCGTGCTGAAATCTGCTGTATGACGATAAAACTCGTCCTTTGCGAGCCAATCGGTCACTGACTTGAGGGCATCTTCCGAATCTCGGCGAAGGTCGCCGGGAATACCGGTGTCAGGCAGCTGACCGATCTCACGGCAGTGGTCCTGAAGGTCGCGGAGGGTCGATTCGAGCCCGTTGTCGAGGGCGCGTTTGACCTCAAGGGCCCACTTCAAGTTGTTATAAATCGATGAGTCCTCAGCCCCTAGGCGCTGCGGCGCATCGGACGCATCTGTGAAGAGAATGTCGGCAATCTCCTGGTTCATGCCTTTCACCCGCTCACTACCGCCGAGCCCGAGGCGGCTGAGGCGCTCCGAGAGAGTTCCATACTCTAGCTGGAACCGCGTGAAGTGCTTGGCTGTCGCCTTACTGATCTCCTGCTCCAGCGGAATTACGATGTCCCCGATGAGGTCGGTTAAGCGCTGTGCCGCTCGGCCTAGAGTTTCATTCGAGGGCCGCTCATGGCGAAGAGCAACGCCGACCTGTCGGAACGAATTGTTGGTTTTGAGCGCCTCAATCGCCTGGGGGCCCGCCGCGGTGACCTCCCGTCCTGACACAGTGAGTTTGATCTCACCCGCCATCAGCATCGCTGCCAAAATGTATCGGGTCGTATCAGGCGACCAGCCGAACGGATCGCTTGAGAAATCATCCAGCAGCCGCTTACCGTTAGCGATGCCATGGCGATCGATGTAATCGCGGATGCTGGTCATCGCGCGGTGATCCGTGCGGAAACTGGCCTTACCAGCAACGGTCTGCACCAACCCTAAAGGATCAAGATTGCTTGCAAGGGCGGCAGGGTTCGCCGCCTTGAGAAATCTCTCTGCGTTGTCAGTGGAGACGCGAACCGGGGCTTCTGCGTAGCGGTCGAAGACCTCCGCTGCCACCTTTGCAAGCAGCTTCTTGGAGGCATCTAGAAGATCGGGATCAAGCGCCGCGGCCGCTGTTGCCTCTCCACGAAAAATGAAAGAGCCCGCCTGCAACGACTGCTTAATCTTGCTCTGAAGTTGGAGCGCCAACTTGGCTGCGCGCTCCAACTGGCCGGCACAATAATCCCTGATTTCCTGCTCGGGATCATTGCGATGAAGCTCAGCAATGCGCTGACACCGGTAGATTTCCCCATTCAGCTCATCAATCTCTGGGTTGGTACGCGCAACCAAACCGATGACGTTGCGGTTCTGGCGCCCCCGCGAGTCGTCGAGCATCCGCGTGCGCGCCGCTTCTGCATCGTCTGGTTTAACGAATTCGACGACCGTCTGAATGGCGTTCTGATCTCCCGCTACGCTGGTGACGGCACTCCCAGAGTGGAGCTTTAGCCCCGTCGCAACAGCCATCGTTCCCTGGAGTGTGTGGCGCGGCAAGGGGTCGAACACCTCACGTAAGTTTGCGGCAAAGATGCTCTTCAGATCGACGGTTCTGAGGGCGATGCCGCCGCGCTCTTCCTCGATATCGCGCAGGCGCTCACTTAAGAAGACGAGATTGCCGTCCTTCTCGCCAAGAGGCACGCGCACGTTGGCGAGCATCTCATCTACCGCTTTCTTGACATCCTCAAGCCGAGAAGGCGCCGTTACGCTGGGCTGCATTAGAGCTGCAACGTTCTGGACTGTCACCGGCAGGTTGCCCAGGGTCTGAAGAACGGCGATGGTCTTCGCCACCTCTAGGTGGAGATCGCTCCCAAAGTACTCGATTTGTACCTTACCGACCGACTGATAGATCGAAGGGAAGGCACGCCTGATATCCTTTTCCAGATCGTCAAAGAGCGTCACGGTTGTGGCAAGCCAGCCGACTGCCTGATCGGCCATCGGCTTCGATCCACCTTCGCCTTTGAGAACGTCTTGAATGACCTTGATCGCTGAACGCAGGCCGATGCCGCCTGTTGACTTCGCCAGGGCTCCCAACAGGTGGAGCAGAATATCGAAATGGGCTGGCAAGAACGGATAGAGATTAATAAAGCTCTCGCGACTGAAGTCTGCATCGTAGTACTTAGCGTCATGGAGCTTTGTGTTGTGGCGCAACGCTTGACCGTGTGTATCAAACATCTTGCCAAGCTCAGCAGCCCCGGCAGCGGATTTGCCGAGGAGGCGCCGATAGCAAATTTCCTTGATGTCGTTTGACTCAAGGTCGATTTGGATCGGGAAGCGATCCTTCAGCTTAAACAACTTATCCGAATTAAGCGCTGCGCGAGGGTCGTCCTCCGTCAGCGTTTGCTGCGCGGTTGAAATTATCCAGACTTTGCCGTCACCCAGACGCTTCAGATTCTTCGCCAGCCCGTCAAGATTGAGGATCAGGTTGTCGCGCGACGCTACGTACTGGCCAACCTCATCAACGACGAAGATGATGTTCTCTTTGCCGCTCTTCTCACGAACGATGTCGATCATTGCTTGAACGCGCTGATCCTCAAATTCGTAGAAGCCTTCGGTGCTCGAAGAGAAGGATTTGGGCTCCGGGAACAACGCCGGATACATCTCGTGCGCAATCTTAGGAATAAGACCGTCGATAGCGAGAGGATTATTTTGAACGCGTGCCCAGTTTGCACCCTTGAGCGCGCGAGCGACATGCTCCTCCAGTTCTTGCATTCGGCCATCTTTTTCGACCATACGCTCGAATGCGGCGACCTTCAGGTTGCGAGAATAACCTGCCCATTGCAGGACTTTGAAATAGAGAACAGTTGAGACGTCCTCCATTGTGGCCCCAGCGAGCATCTCACTTGCTAGATCAAGCATCACGACAGCGGCGGGGAATCGTTTTGCCACCGTGGCGAGCAGTGCTTTGGTTTGCGCCTTGTTGAGCCGGTCCTGAAGGTGATTGATGAAGGGTGTTCCATCGATAGTGCGTTTGTCATCAAACGCCATCCCGAGATACTTCGTGAACGAGCTCTTGCCTGACCCATAGAAGCCGGAAACCCAGACGCCGATCTCGTTCTCTCCGCCCGCTTCCATGGCCAACTGCATGCGATCGAGCAGCTTACGGAATTGCTCTTCTATGCTTTCTGTGACTACATATTCAGAGATTTCCGCCTTGAGGCGGTTTTCCTGCGAAGCGCCATAACTGATAACCTTCTCAATACTTCTCTGAATGTCTTTGCTCGGGTCGAAAAGCGCGCGGATCGCCATGGTCATCTCACTGCGTAGTTTGTTTACCCGCCCACGTGGACGGAGCGGTAATTGCCATCTTCCGGGTAGAAGCCCAGAAATTTCAGTCTTGTCTTACCAGTCCTCACTCCCGGGTAGAGGAAGACGGTCGGCACGTGGAACTTCCCCTGCAGCTGGCTCTCGATTGCGCCGATGCGCATAATGGGATGCAGCGCTTCTAGGTCTGTCACCAAGACTAGGCCGTTGGCTTTGCCTTCATATCTGGCCAGAACTGCCTCCAGCCGCGATAGCAGTCCGTTGCCGGTAGCGATTATATCTGCAAGGGCTTTGTTGGAGCGCTGCCAGTCGAGCGGCGCCGTCTTATCTTCGGCCACACAAAGATCCCAGAACGGATCTTCCCTAAGAAGCGCCCACAAGTGCTCCGCAATAGAGAAGACTTCCACCTCCCATTGATCCTGCCGAAGTTTCGAAATCCACGCGAGCGTTTGTCGCTTGACTTCCAGGATCTGTTCCGGCGGGAAGACGAGGTAGAATATGGGCTCGAAGCTAGCGTGACCGAGTTCTCGGCCCTGCTTTATGCGCTCACGCAGCTCGTCAAAATCAGCTCTTAGAGATGACATCACAGAGCGCCTCCATGCTTTGGTGCTTCCAGCCAATACGTACTACGTCGCCAGCTGCCTGGACGATCATGTGGCCCTTCAAGGACAGACGCTTAAGCTCATCGATGACATCCTCTCGGCTCATCCCAAAGAGCTGCCAGTCCTGATGGGTGAGTAGGGCGTTGTCCCCAAGCCCCTTCGAGTGCAGGTCATAGGCAAGGTAAGCTGAAGCCGTGGGCGTGACGCGATAAGGTAGAATTCGCCTATTTGACTTGGCGCCTTTTTCCAAGAGCCCATAGTCTGCGCAGCAACCCGTGAGATAGGCCGCTACTCTCCGGACGGTGGTCTCAGACCAGCGCTTTGATGTGCGATTATCGTCAATTGCGCGCTCAACAAAGGCGCGCGCCCCCTCGTTGCTAATTTGCTGATAGCCGCCTGCATAACGCGCCCAATAGATCTCCCTAATGAAGTCTCCAAGGATAGGGTTTGCTCTGCTTGTGAAGAGCAACATAAGTTGCATGAGGTCAGCCATGGGCACGTAAGCCGCTAGCCTTTTCAGATGAGCGGCTGGGGACGCATCTGAAATGAGGTAGCGGGGCGCAAAACACTCGTTAACGATGTTGCGCAACCTCCGCGCGGTGATCGTGGGAAAACTCCCAGATTCTCTTGCAACCTCTTGCAGTTGCCTAGTGCTCATTCCTGGGCGCCAAAGGTCCAGAAGGGCCTTGGTCTCAGCAACCAAACCCAGTCCTGCCTGAAGCTGCGTTGTATACTGTACGCTGGCCACGTCACGCTCGCGTCAAATAGGGAAAAGCCTTGATCCCCCTCTTGTACGCGGACGCGTAAATGGCTGCCATTCGCACAATAACACCTGACGTGCGCACCCCGTCTATCGCTCCTAGAGAAATGGGGCCATCTGCGGTGATTTTGGATGCTGTGCCTATGGCGCGGAGCATATCCAGTGCAACGTCTTTGGTTTGGATGATTTCATCTTGAGTCGATCTACCCTCATCGCCAGCCAAAGCCATGTGCAGGTCATGCTCTAGCTCTTCTGGCAGCCGAAATAGGTGATACGAGCCGACACTTAGGCTCTCGTCATGAGCGAGCCGTGCCGCTTCAGCTACGCCATGATACTTGGCGATATGGCTGGTGCGCGGAAAGACGGGCTCGAGAAACGCCTGGCTTGCCGGTTGGTAGAATGAGGTTTTCCACCAGCCAAACTGATTGATCTCACCGAGATAGCCGACAAGAAGTCTGACTCTCAGAAGATCATTCAATGAGTCGTTTGGCACTGCCATCTCCTTACCAGCACGAATGGCGAGCTGCGTAAGGTAAGCGCGAGCCTCTCACTCTATGATCGACTTTGTTCGCCTGCATCGCGTTTCCCCCTCAACCACTCTCAGCGATCGATCGCCCCTTTGCGCGGAGCCTTCTCCATATCTTGCCGCTTCTTCAATCGCTCAAACTCTTCGACACTTAAAACCACCACGACTGGCCGCCCATGTTTCTCGACCGTGACAGGTTCAGCGCGGGCCGTATCGAGCAACAGCCCGAAGGCGTTCTTCGCGTCCTTTGCCGACATGGATTTCATAATGCTGATCCCAGCGTGGATTTGGTCCACAATGGCTATTTCAGCCAGGTCCCGCAACTGCAAAGCGGTACGGTTTTCCGGAATGGATCAACCGTCAACAATTTATAAGCCTTCTTCGTCTGGAGCCATCTGTCGCCCTCTCACCGAAGGAACGGCGCCGGAAACAGCAAAGCAAGGGACCGCTCTGGTGGTGGGCTCCCGAGCCCTTTTGGCGTCACGCCAAGGATCTTGACCCGCATGGGCCGGGACGCTGCGTGGCGCGAGGCAAAATGCCAAGCACTAGGTTCACGACGATGCGCTCTCTAGGAATATGTTCTACTTAACGGTGGCAGGGGCATCAGCGTATGCTCAGTTTATGTTCTCACTGACGCGTTACGCTGAGATGAGCTTAGGAAGATGCACAAAGTACATCCCGATCGCAAAACCCTTGCGGGTTAAGAATTTGAGGTGATGAGCCACTGGGCATCAAACCAAGGACCCACTGATAAAGTCAGATGCGCTGCCGATTTCTCAAACTTGCCAGCTGATATCCTGATAAAGAGAGTAACGCGCCACTACAACCCGGCCCTGTGTTGAGGCCATATCAACCGTGAACCAAGAAATCTCCGATTTTCAGCAGCTTGCGCGAGAATGATGGCGGAGACGGAGTTCTCGGAAATTGGCTCTTCATAAGGATTTCCGGGTAACTAAGCGCAATCACCCTCCATGTACCCAGAAATATACCTCGCCTTTTCGCGGGCTGACAGGCTGTCGTTTAGCACAGACAACATGCGTCACTGTGGGTGCGGCCAAGGCCACTAAGCACGCAGTTCCGCACCGTCACGCCATCGGGTAGGATGCTCGCGAGGGGGACGCCATGACAGAAGCCTACCGAATCTCGCTGGCGATACCGTTCGTCGCCATCTCGACCACCCATGCAGCCGCGACCGACGCCAGCCCCTGCTACGCCATGTCCAATAGCGACGTGCGCAACGCCTTCCTAGCCATTGCGCGGAAAGATATCGGCATGTGTTATGCGGTGAGCCGGCCTGATTTGCGCGGGGCGTGCTTGGCGGAAGTGCGCCGGTAGAGGTCACGAACCGGAACGTGGGGCATGAAACTGTACAAATACAAGTCGCTTGCCAATCTGTGGCATGTACTCGATCTCGTACTCAACCAGCGCTTGTACTGCGCACATTGGTCGACGCTGAATGACCCGCTGGAGGGACGCTACGAGATTTTTCTCGGCAACAAGCCATCCAAGCTCGAGTCGATCATGGTCAGCCGCATTGAGCAGGCGAGGAATGGGTTCAGAATCGCGTCGCTTTCGGCGGCGGCCACAAACTTCCTACTTTGGTCGCACTACGCCGACGGCCATAAAGGCGTTGCCATTGAGGTAGACATTCCAGAGGACCACCCGGAGCTGACAAAAGTCACCTACTCGCCATTCTCGTCAATTTTCTCAGAGAAGGCTCAGACCCAAGAGGACATGAGGCACTTGTTCAACGGGAAGGGTGAGGAGTGGGCTTATGAGGAGGAGTACCGGATCATCACTGACCGCCAATACTTCGATCTGCCGTCAAAGCCTTCCCGCCTCTTGCTTGGTCCGATGGTCCCGGATGAGCAGGCAGCACTACTGCGAAAGGCGCTGTTCGGGCATATAGAGATTGTGACAATGGAGCTCGATCGGATGCAAGGTATCCTCGTCGTCGTCGGACCGACTCCGTCGCTCCAGCCGAGCATGCAAGCGCTAGGGGTGGTTGGCGGCTGAGCAGCGGTGCCCTCCAGAGGCCCTTTCGCTATGCGGAGCGCCAGACCTATTCGACCGGATCCAGCTCGTGCAGCCCAAGGTCCGCACGGTCGGTTACCGGGATCTCCCCGCAAAAGCAAAACTGGACATGCTGCTTCTCGCCATGAAGGACCGCTTTTATCACCTCGGTAGTGCCGAGGGTCCGATCGATCGACCGCGTGTGAACGGTCCTATCGACCCGCTGGAATGTAACGCTGCGCGCGTCCAGGGCCGTCAGCTTGAGCGGCTTTGTGCCTTTCGCGTTCCGGCCCTTGATCACCTCACGCTCGCGATTGAAACAGCTGAAGCATAGGTGTTTCCGGATCAGTCGCGTCGCCGAGCGATGGCACCGACCGCAGATCTTCATGCCATGGAATGGTGAGCGGCTGACGCCTCCCTCTCCAGCATACAGGGCGCCGACCGCGCAACCCTTGCAGCAAGGGCGCCCTAGAGCATCGGACTGTTACGTGCACGCACCCTTGACCGATTCCGAAATGGACCCGCTATCGCGGGGTACAGAACTCACCGAGTTCAACTTCTCGTCCGATGCTCTAGATTCTGCTCGTGGTTTGCACGGCGCCAGTCGCCTGAGCAGGACTCGACTGACAGGCTCGCCCGAAGGCGCTCGCATTCGAAGTGCGGAATGCCTGGGCGGCCGGGTGCTCTATCCACTCCACGAGGTTGTTGCCTGGGAGGATCGGCGGACCGTGGAGCACACCGGCGAATATAGGAAGTGACCCAGTGAGTTGGTAAGCTCAGGGGCTCGCCGCCGGCGCTTCCCAGATCGGCAGCAGAAGGCGCATGCCAGCCAGGACAGGCATGGCGCACGGCTAGGTAAAGCTTTATCTCTGGCTTATATCGGTAAGAGTGCAAAATGAACCCCAGAACTGAGAAGTCGCTGATAAGCGAGTTTAGAGATACCCTCCGAAACCGTGTCCCGCTCATCCGGGCTCACGTTGCTGGACAGCGGGCGTTCCTCGAGTTCGGCCTTTCCTCTGAGCGGGACCGCAACCATTCCGCCGTATGGTGGGTTCACCTTGCCCACCTTGGTACGCTCGACAAATTAGAGGGTCTGTTTCGACGGGATGGGCCATATGAAACCCTCGAGCTCCTGGCCTTAGCTCGAAACATATTTGAGAACTTGGTCTGGCTTCGGCTCATGAAGAATGATCACCGATACGGCCTAATATTCTACGGCCAGCTCCTTCGTGAGCAAGTCGGCAACCTTGAGGGCCTGATCAGGAAGATCTCGGATGAGGCAGATCTATTCGAGTCGATAGACAGCCTTGACGACCACGCTCTGATGTCGACGCTCGGCGAAGTAGTCGCCAACAACCCATTACCCGATGAGATTGCAGAGGCGCACGCAGCGCACAGGTCGAAAAGCGACATGCTGGACGATATGGTCCGGCGGGAGTTCAGTTTGTTTTCAGGACCGGCCACTTGGAACGGGTACAGCTACCAGGCCTATCTGCTGAGGACGAAGATCATCCCGAAGTACGAGGCACACTTGGCCGAGGTTACTCAGCACAAGGTGGAACTCGAGACTGTGCTGCCGTCGCTGCTCGATGCACGATTGACCAGATTAGCGTCCGAGAAGTGGAATTGGGCCGAACGCGCGAAGGACGCTGGCATGGAGAAGCATTACCGCTTTCTCTATCCATATACGAGCAAACTCCTTCACTCGACGCCTCTTAACATGATCTCCGATAAGTCGCTGACAGAGGCGGAGACCCTAATCGTCCTGGACTACATTGTGGTATCCACAGGCGACCTGCTGGATAGGATTGAGAGCTTCACATACGTCGGTCAGATTAACGCTATCGCGATCAGCAGCTGATGGAAGCTCCCGCAGCTGACTGATCGGCCTTCGTTAGAAGCCGCGCACCTCTGCGTCCGAGCTGAGGCGGCGCAGCCGTTCGATCACTTGGCGCTGCAACTCAAGCGGCTCCGCCTCGAGCTCAGCAACGATCGCGTCGTAGAAACTCTGCATCTGGCTCACACTCCACGCCGACCTGAGTGCTGCAATTCTAGCCGGATCAGATTGCAAGGCATCCGGTGGGCATCTCGCAAACCGAACGTAACCTTCACCTTCCGCTTTCCATCGGCACCTGTCATCGTGGCAGATTCGCGGAGCAACGGGCATCATCGTCGAGCTCGTCGAGCATCCGCAAGAAGTCCAGTGCCCGGCGCGTGGCCGGCACTGCCTCCGCCTGCGTGGCTAAAGCCTCCGGTGCCGAAATCTGGTCCCGCACTTGGGCAGAGAGCGCCGCCACGGCATCGCCGGCCGCCTTCCGCTGGCCCGCTACATTGCCCACGGCCATCTGCCGCCAACGCCCCTAGGTGCCATCGGGGATGTCTGGGTACTGCTCGCGCGCGAGGCGGACGCCTTCCTTGACGCCGGGCTCGACAGTCAGCCGGCGGATCGCGGCAATTACCTCGTCGCGGAGAGCGTCAGCGGATCGGGCCATCTAGGCTCCAAAAGTCTGAATCAGGAGGCTCTAGTTTCGATTCACGACCGCGCGACTACCGGTTAAATGCTGGGATCTCGAAGGAAGGTTACATGCTGGATTCAATACTCTCCCCCACCGCCTTCTTTAAAGCGGCTCAGTCCCCCGGAAATTGGTTCCTGAGCGCAGAGCGTCTACGAGACGCAGCGGAGATCATCCTCCGCGACCAGCTCGCCGAGGAGCAGCCTTATTTCGCCGCGGTTCACAAGGCTGGCGAGGAGGCGCAAGCGGCCGCCATCCATGATCCAAGCGGATCGGCTGATGCCGAGATCACCTACCTGCCGCCAAATTATCTGCCTGCGCAGCTCCTGTATGCCTACGCGATGGAGAATGCGCTTAAGGGGTTGATGGTAGCGCGCAATCCTGAGCTCATCGTGCCCGGCAGCATCAGTAAACGCCTCCAATCACACAAACTGGTCCGGCTCGCTGAAGCGGCCCAGTTTTCCCTTGCGCATCAAGAGAAGCTCGTTCTCCTTGCGCTCACCCATATTGCAGAGTGGGCCGGCCGCTATCCCGTGGCGTCAACTGTCGACAAGCATGCGGCTGATCGACCTCTCGGCAGTGACCCGCAAGAGATGCTGGACTGGGGCTCCCGGCACCCCATTATGCGCCGATGCTTCGATCGCATGATGCAGGAGCTTGAGCAGGCGCTCCCCAGACTGCCACAGCGGTACGGGGTCGTGGTCGTGCTTGACCCGACGGCGGAGTAGCTAGGTGGGTCGCTGGGCTCCAGAGGTCGGCGCCGGCTCCCACCCCTGGGCGCCTCGCTTGTTATCGGATCTCCGGCCATCTCTTCCGAACGGGGTAGGCCTCGTGACCTTGATTGGCGGCGTGCAATCGAGCCGTAAACCCTTCGAGCTTGTCGCGGACCTGATCTAGACCGCCTCGTCACCGGTGAAGTCAAAGAAGTCGATGTACTCCTACAACGGTTCGGATGTGAGGGGGATTGCTTCGGACGCCGACGGATCAAGCGTAGTAGCACAACCCCTTATAAATCAAAGCGCAGACCGAGAAAGCCGTCCATTGGACAGCTTCGAACAACTTCGGATTTGATAATGGCGGGACTGAGGGATTCGAACCCGTATGTCAAAATGCAAGGAATGAACTGAAAGTTACGAAGGTATAGAGCTGCCCTACGAAACCAATCATTCGCGAAGCGAGGCATCCGCTTACCATTTGCTTACCAACTACACTTCCTAGTAAGCAGACCCTCAAACCTGCGAGGCCTAAGTTCTTGATTTTAAATGGTACAGCCGCCCCGGCTCGAACGGGGGACCCCCAGATCCACAATCTGGTGCTCTAACCAACTGAGCTACGGCTGCACGTGAGGCAGGGTGTAATCGCCCGGACGAGCAATTTCAAGACCTGATTATGGCCCGATGCTCCGGAAATGAAAGCGGCGGGCTCAAGGCCCGCCGCGTCGCATGCTCAAGCTTGAGAACGCTTATTCCGCCGTCGCGCCAGCGGCCTTGAGGACCGGGGTCCAGCGGGCGACCTCGCTCTCGACGAGCTTCTGCAGGGCTTCCGGGGTCCGCTCGGTGTTGCTCGGGATGACGCCGCCCAGTTCGGAAAGGCGCTTCTTGGTGTTCTCGTCGTCCAGGGACTTCATGAGGGCGTCGCTGAGCTTCTTGACCACGTCCGGCGGGGTGCCCTTGGGGGCGAAGACCGCGTTCCAGGCGCTGACCTCGTAGCCTTCGAGGCCGGCTTCCTTGGTGGTCGGCACGTTCGGCAGCACGGGCGAGCGCTCGGGCGTCGCGATGGCGAAAGCCTTGATGTTGCCGCCCTGGATCTGCGGCGCCACGTTGACGATCTGGTCGGTCATGAAGTCGACCGTGTTGGCCATCAGGTCGTTCAGGGCCGGGCCGGTGCCGCGGTAAGCCACCATGGTGGGCTTCGCCTTGACCACGGAGTTGAAGAAGATGCCCGTGGAGTGGGACACCGAACCCACGCCCGCATGGGCCATGTTCACCTTGTCGGCGTTCTTGGTCAGGTAATCGAGGAAGCCCTTCAGGTCGTTGGCCGGGAAGTCCTTCTTGGCCACGATCACGATCGGGGTGCCGGCCGCCAGGCCGATGGGGGCGAAGTCCTTGGTCGGATCGTACTTGAGGTTCGGGTACAGGGCCGGTGCGGCGCCATGGGTGCCCATGTGGCCCATCATGATGGTGTAGCCGTCGGGCTGAGACTGGGCGGCACGGGTGATGCCCGTGGTGCCGCCGGCCCCGGCCACGTTCTCGATCACGATCTGCTGGCCCAGCGTCCGGCTCATGTTGTCGGTCACGATGCGGGCCACCACGTCGGTCGGGCCGCCAGCCGCGAACGGGACGATCATGGTGATCGGACGGGTGGGATAGCCTTGGGCCTGGGCGCCCGTTGCGGCTAAGCCGGCGACTGCGGCCAGAGCCAGTACAACCTTCTTCATCAATTTTCCTCCCTTGGAAAAGTTATGGCCTACCATGTGGGCAAGATGGAGTTGAAGGCAAGCTACTCGGTGAAGACCTCGTCCCTCCCCTTCCGGATGGAGGGCAGGAGAGCGATCACAAGTAGGATAACGGCCACCGCGAGCAGTCCGGCGCTGACCGGACGCTCGATGAAGGTTTCCAGCGAGCCGCGCGAAATGATGAGCGCGCGCCTGAGGTTTTCCTCCATCAGCCTGCCGAGCACGAAGCCGAGCAGCATCGGGGCAGGCTCGAAGCCGAACTTGATCAGCATGTAGCCCACCAGCCCGAAGAAGGCGATGAACATGACGTCGGTGGGCAACGAGTTGATCGAGTAGATGCCGATGCAGCAGAACATCAGGATCGCGGGGAACAGCAGGCGATACGGCACTTTCAGCAGGCGCACCCACATGCCCACCAGCGGCAGGTTGATGATGAGCAGCATCAGGTTGCCCACCCACATGGAGGCGATCATGCCCCAGAACAGGGTCGGGTTCTTGGTCATCACCTGCGGGCCCGGGATGATGCCATGGATGGTCATGGCGCCGACCATGAGGGCCATCACGGCATTCGGCGGGATGCCGAGCGTCAGCAGCGGGATGAACGAGGTCTGCGCGCCGGCATTGTTGGCGGACTCAGGTCCCGCCACGCCCTCGATGGCGCCCCGGCCGAAGCGCCTGGGGTCCTTGGCGAGCTTCTTCTCAAGCGTATAGGCGGCGAACGGCCCGAGCACTGCACCATTGCCGGGCAGGATACCCAGGGCTGCGCCGATGAAGGTGCCGCGCAGGATTGGCTTGTAGGACTGCTTGAAGTCGTCCCTGTTCGGCAGCAGACGCCCGATGGCTTGGCGCACCACGTCGCGGGTCTCGGTATGGTCGAGATTGCGCATGATCTCGGCAATGCCGAAGATCCCCATGGCCAGCACGGCGAAATCGATGCCGTCGGACAGGAACGGCAGGCCGAAGGTCATGCGCTCCTCGCCTGTCTCCAGATCCGTGCCGACGGTGGAAAGCAGCACGCCCACCAGGATCATCGCCACGGCCTTGAGAATCGAGCCGCGTGCCAGGACGACCGCGAAGACGAGGCCCATGACCATGAGGGAGAAGTACTCGGTCGGCCCGAAGATCAGGGCCAGGCTGGTGAGCGGAGCCCCCAGGGCGGCGATGACCAGGGTCGCTACGGTGCCGGCAAAGAACGAGCCGATGGCCGCGATCCCGAGCGCAACGCCGGCGCGGCCCTGGCGGGCCATCTGGTGACCATCGAGCGCCGTCACCACGGAGGTGGCCTCACCCGGAATGTTGACGAGGATCGCGGTGGTCGAACCGCCGTACTGGGCACCATAGTAGATGCCGGCCAGCATGATGAGGGCACCGGTCGGGTCGAGCCCGAAGGTGATCGGCAGCAGCATCGCGATGGTGGCGATAGGGCCGACACCCGGCAGCACGCCGATGAGCGTACCCACGAGGCAGCCCAGGAAGGCCAAGCCAAGGTTCTGCAGGGTCAGGGCGACCCCGAAGCCGAGGCTCAGGTTGGAAACCAGATCACCCATCAGATTCTCCCGCTGTGGTCGGCGACATCAACCGGACCGCGACGCCGACCACGGGTCACGAAGAATACGATCAGGGCGGCAACGGCCATGATGGCGGCAGTGGCCCGCAGCACCGCCTTCTGCGACCAGTCGGGGGGAAACAGCCCGGTGAGCGCCTGCGGAAAGACCGGGATCGGCAGGTTGAGGAGATCGCCGAAGAGGACCATGCAGAAGGGCGTAAGGCTCAGGCTGAGAACAACGAGGTCGCGCAGGCGCACCTCGGGCGTGGCATAGCCGCCGATGATGATCGCCAGCGGGCCGGCGAACAGCAGGCCCAGCCCTGGGGTTGTGAAACCTCCCATCGAAAAGGGGCGGATGGTCAGCGCGAAGGCCAGGATCCCGCCGATCACGAAGACCGGACCCCGCAGGTTCCAGCGCTCCAGGGCATCCCCCTGCTTGATGAACGCGAAGGCGAGGAGGGCAAGTCCCGACAGGCCGACCGCAATGGCGAGCCATCGGGGCAGCATCGCCGGGCCCATGGAGTTCAGGGTGCCCTGGTCGAGATCCCGCGTGAGCCACAGGGCCAGGGCCGCCAGCGCCACCAGAACCAGACCGCCCGCCACGTTTTGCGGGGCGCGGACGGGCCCGCCGGGCCCCGCCGGCCCTGAGTCTTCGTGAAGAGTGGACATGAACGACCTCCCGACAGACGCCTCGAGCGCCCAATGTTCTTTCAAATCGATATGGCCTGAGGCACCAACCCGGATCAAGCTTCTGTTTCCCTGAAGCAGGCCTTCTCAACAATACGTCTTGGGAACTAGGGGACAGAAGGGAAACCGCCCATCATCCTTAGGATAGACGCTGCCTTCCATGGGAGGTCACTTGATCCCTGGACCCGGGTTGTCTAGATGGACCCCGTAGCCAGGCCGGGCCCCTCTGGTCGCTCCTCACAGGAGCGGCGATGTCGGACTGGATGAAAACCAGGGCGGCCTGGGTTCGTTCAAACAGACGGTTTTGCCTGCATTTCGGCTCCTGCCTCGAAAATTTCCGCGGCAGGGCAATGCCAGATGCGTCTCTTTGAACGTTTCGCATGCGCTGCCCGCAAACCGACATATGAGGCACTGCATGTTTGATCTCTCGCAGTATTTTGGACCCGAGGTCGTCGCCTTCCTGATGGTGATCGGCATCGATCTGGCGCTCGCCGGCGATAATGCCATCGTCATCGGCCTGGCCGCCGCTGGTCTTCCCAAGGAGCAGCGCAACAAGGCGATCCTGCTCGGCGTCCTCGCTGCAACCGTCCTGCGCATCATCTTCGCTCTTCTGACGACCCAGCTCCTCCAGATCGTAGGGCTCCTGCTCGCAGGCGGCGTCCTCCTTCTCTGGGTGTGCTGGAAGATGTGGCGCGAGCTTCGCACGGGCCATGAGGAAGAGCAGCATGCGGCCGAGGAGGCTCTGGCGGGTGAGGATCTCGACAGGGATGGCACCGTCGCCAGCGGGGCTCCGCGCAAGACCTTCGCACAGGCTGCCTGGCAGATCATCATCGCGGACGTGTCCATGTCCCTCGACAACGTGCTCGCCGTGGCGGGTGCGGCCCGCGAGCACCCCTACATCCTGGCCTTCGGCCTCCTGCTGTCGATCGCCCTCATGGGCCTTGCAGCCTCCTACATCGCCCGCCTGCTACAACGCTACCGTTGGATCGCCTATGTGGGCTTGGCGATCATCCTCTACGTGGCGCTCAAGATGATCTACGAGGGCTATGTCGAGGTGGCTCCCTTCATCAACGGCGCCACCGGCTAGGCCTTAGCATCGATCCGAGACCTCCAATCTCCAATTGACGGCGGGGATGCGGGAGGGCACAGAGCATGACGCTCATGCCCCCCGCTCTCCGCCCTCATTTTTCCTACTCAGGCCTGCGCCACGGGGCGCGCGCCGCCCTTCCGGCCTTCCCAGGCTTCATCATGTTCGCCTTGGCGTTCGGCACGGCGGCAGCCCAGAAGGGCCTGTCTCTCGGCGAGACCCTGGGCCTCTCCGCCTTCGTCTATGCCGGCGCCTCGCAGATGGTGGGGCTCGAGATCTGGCAGCAGGTCTGGACGCCCGCGACGATCCTCACGATCATGACCGTCACCGCGGTGGTGAACGCGCGCATGATCATGCTCGGAGCAACCCTCCAGCCATGGCTCAAGCACGAGCCTCTTCCCCGCACGGCGCTCAACCTCTTCCTCCTCACGGAGGCTGGCTGGCTCATCGGCACCCGGTATCACAATGAAGGCGGACGGAATGTGGGCGTGCTCCTGGGCTGCGCGCTCATTCTCTGGCTGGTCTGGCTGGCAACGACCTTTGTGGGCTTCTTCGCGGGCGCACTCGTGCCCGAGCCCAAGCGCTTCGGCCTCGATCTCGTGATGCCGATCTTCTTCGGCGTGATGCTCGTGCCCCTGTGGAAAGGCGCCAAGCCTGCCCTCCCCTGGCTGGTGGCAGGGCTCGTCTCGCTCATCGTTCATGCACTGGTGCCGGGCTATTTCTTCATCATCGCCGGTGCGCTGGCGGGCGTCGTCGCCGGGATGCTGATCGAATGAACGGCCTCAGTAGCTTCATCGCGAGCCCTTGGGGCTCGATCCTCGCCATCGCGGGCATGACGCTGGTGACGTTCCTGTGCCGCATCGCAGGCGTCGTTGTCATGAGCAGGGTGCGCATCACGCCGCGCATCGAGCGGGGCCTGCGCGCTCTGCCCGGTTCCATCATCCTGGCAACCATCCTGCCCGTGGTGATCGACAACGGTTGGCCCGCCATGATCGCGCTCGCAGCCGCCATCGTGGCCATGGCAGTGACGCGGATCGATATCGTCGGCCTCGTGGCCGGTCTAGGCACCCTGGCCGTCATTCGGGCTTTTGGGTGAGGTCTGCTTGAGCCGCAGGCGGATGCGGTACATCAACCCGTCGCGGATGTTGCGATAGGCGTCGAGCACCTGATCGCGCGAGCCCTGCGTGATCGTCGGGTCCGGCGTCGGCCAGTATTCCACATCCGCCGCGATGGTGCGCGTGAGCTCGAGCGCTGCGTGGTGGGCTTCCGGCGAGAGGGAGATGATGAGGTCGAAGTTGAGCCCCTCCCACTCTTCCAGCTCGTCCAGGGTGCGCGGCTTGTGCTTGGAGGCGTCGATGCCGATCTCGGACAGGATCGAGGACACGAAGCCATCCGGCTCGCCTTTGCGCACGCCGGCGGACTGCACGTAGATCGACTTGCCGAAATAATGGCGCGCAATGGCCTCAGCCATGGGCGACCGCACCGCATTCATCGCGCAGACGAACAGAACCGAATGGATCCGTTTCGGGCGGGGCTCGTCCAGGGGCTCGTCTTGGCGCTCCTCCAAGCGTCAGCCCTTCCAGTGAAGCGCGAAGATGAGCGTGAAGATGCGCCGCGCGGTGCCGAAATCGAGGATGAGCTTGCCCTCCAACCGCTTCATCAGCAGTTCGGCCGCCTCGTTGTGCAGACCGCGCCGCCCCATGTCGATGGCCTCGATCTGCGCGGGCGAGGCGGAACGGATCGCCTGGTAATAGCTGTCGCAGATCATCTCGTAGTCCCGGATAGCCTTACGGAACGGCGTCAGCGACAGATGGTGCGAGATGAGATGCGCGCCGTCCTGCGTGGTCACCTCGAAGCAGAGCTTCTTGTCGATGAGCGAGATGCGCAGGGCATAGGGCCCGCCATCGTAGTTCGGCAGCGCAAAGGTGTTCTCTTCGAGGATGTCGTAGATGGCGATGGCCCGCTCATGCTCCTGATCGGGGTTGCCACGGCCGATGGAGGCCTCGTCGAGGGTGACGGCGACCAGCCGGGTCCGCTCCTTCGCTTCGCTCGCCATCCCGCCTCCTCTGCCGGTCAGAGGTTCAGGCGGATCGCAACCGACCGCGCATGCCCCTCCAGACCCTCCGACCGCCCGAGGGCGATTGCTGCCGGGCCGAGCGTCCGCAGAGCGCTCGCATCGCATTTCAGGATCGAGGTTCGCTTCATGAAGTCAAGCACGCCGAGTCCCGACGAGAACCGGGCCGAGCGCGCCGTAGGCAGAACGTGGTTGGGGCCGCCCACATAATCGCCAATGGCTTCCGGTGTATGGCTGCCGAGGAAAATCGAGCCTGCATTGCGAACTTTGGCTGCAAGCTCCTCGGCGTTCTCCGTCTCGATTTCGAGATGTTCGGGAGCCAGCCGATCCACCAGGGGAATGGCGTTTTCCAGCCGGTCGATCAGGATGATCGCCCCGTAATCCCGCCAGCTCGCGCCCGCAATCTCCGCCTTCGGCAAGGTCTTGAGCTGGCGCTGGACGGCCTTTTCCACCGCGTCGGCCAGCGCCGGGCTGTCGGTGATGAGGATCGATTGCGCGGCCGTATCGTGCTCGGCCTGGGCCAGGAGATCGGCGGCGATCCAGTCCGGATTGCCATGGGCATCAGCCAGGATCAGCACTTCGGACGGACCCGCGATCATGTCGATGCCGACCTGACCGAAGACGCGGCGCTTGGCGGCGGCCACATAGGCATTGCCGGGTCCGACGATCTTGGCGACGGGTTTCACGCTCTGAGTTCCGTAGGCCAGTGCAGCCACGGCCTGGGCGCCACCGATGCGGAAGACCTCGTCGACGCCGGCAAGGCGCGCGGCCGCCAACACGAGCGGGTTCGTCTCCCCGCGCGGGGTCGGCACCACCATGGCGATGCGTGGAACCCCCGCCACCTTCGCCGGCACGGCGTTCATCAGGACTGAGGACGGATAGCTCGCAAGGCCGCCGGGGACATAGAGGCCGACGGATTCGATCGCCGTCCAGCGCCAGCCCAGGGTCACGCCGACGGGGTCCGTGGTCTTGAAGTCCTTCGGGCGCTGCTCCCGGTGATAGGTCTCGATGCGCTCCTTGGCCAGCGCCAGGGCCTCCAAAGCTTCCTTGGAGCACTGGGCCTCGGCGGCATCGATCTCGGCGTCGGACACGCGCAGGGTCTCAGGCTGAAGCGCCAGCCCATCGAACCGGTAGGTAAAGTCGATCAGCGCCTCGTCGCCGCGCACCACCACATCTTCGATGATGGCGCGCACCGCCTGGTCCACATCCTCCGAGACTTCTCGCTTGGCGGAGAGCAGGGCGGCGAAGGCTTGCGGGAAAGAGGCATCCCGCGCATCGAGCCTCTGCGCCATTTACGGGCGCTCCGCCGTTTGCAGCTGGTCCTCGTGGGAGGGGCGGCTTTCCGCAGCCCAGACCGGGCCGGTATCTTTCATCTGCATTTCGATACACTCCAGGTCCACCTGGATGGCTCCGCCCTCGGCAAAGATCAAGGTGGCGGTGCCCGAAGGGGCATCGTTCTCCTCGAACGCAATGGCGAGAAGGTTAAGAACCGCGTCCTTGTTGCTCCGGTCGATGCCGCGGACGCGCACGCCCGTAACATTCTCGAAATGCATGCAGGTCAGCCGCCGCTGGGGCGTTGCCGCCTCCCAGTCGTAGCGGCGGACCTGGATGGCAAAGCGCCGCTCCTTGGGCAGATAGGCGATGTCCCCGACCTGCAGCAGCGAATCCTGCAGGTGAGCGGAGATGACGGAAAGGTCTTCAGGGTCGAATGCGACGAGTCTCAGGAGGTCCATGGCCCACCAACCTGTTGTTGAACTTTGATCTTTAAGTAGAGAGCCCCCTGCCCCGGCGCAACCTTTCGCTCAGGTTCGCCTTCCGGCCCGGAAAAGAAAAAGGCCGGCGTTGATGCCGGCCTTTTGATCTTTAGCCCCTGACCCGCTCGATCAAGGCGCCGCATCGGGTGAGCTTGGCTTCCAGCGACTCGAAGCCGCGATCCAGGTGATAGACCCGGTTGATCGTGGTCTCGCCGTCTGCCACGAGGCCGGCGATCACCAGGGACACCGAGGCGCGCAGGTCGGTCGCCATGACCGGAGCGCCCTTGAGGCCCTGAACACCGTCCACATAGGCACTGTCTCCATCGAGGCGGATCTGGGCGCCGAGACGGGCCAGCTCCTGCACGTGCATGAAGCGGTTCTCGAAGATCGTCTCACGGATGCGCGAAGTGCCGTTCGCCCGGGTCATGAGGGCCATGAACTGCGCCTGGAGGTCCGTGGGGAAGCCCGGGAACGGATCGGTGGTCACGTCGACCGGCTGGAGGCCGTTGCCGTTGCGGCGGATGCGGATGCCCCCGTGGGTCGGGGTCACCTCGGCCCCGGCTTGGCCCAGCACGTCGAGGGCCGCCTGGAGATAGTCGGGCCGGGTGTTGTCGAGCACCAGGTCGCCCCCGGTCATGGCCACCGCCATGGCGTAGGTGCCGGTCTCGATGCGGTCCGGCATCACGTCATGGGAGGCGCCGTGCAGGCTGGACACGCCCTCGATCACGATCTCGGAGCTGCCGGCGCCCTGGATCTTGGCGCCCATCTTGATGAGGCATTCGGCGAGATCCACCACCTCCGGCTCGCGGGCGGCGTTGCGGATCACCGTGGTGCCCTGAGCGAGGGTTGCGGCCATCAGGGCCACATGGGTGCCGCCCACGGTCACCTTCGGGAAGTCGATCTCGGCGCCGCGGAGCCCCTTGGGAGCTGTCGCCACCACGTAGCCGGACTCGATCTCGATCACGGCGCCCAGCTTGGCCAGAGCCATGATGAGCAGGTCCACCGGACGGGTGCCGATGGCACAGCCGCCGGGCATGGAGACCTTGGCATGGCCGAAGCGGGCCACCAGGGGGGCGATGACCCAGAAGCTCGCCCGCATGGTCGAGACCAGCTCGTAGGGGGCCGTGGTGTCGATGATGTTCTTGGCCGTCAGGCGGACGGTCTGGCCGGTCTCCGAGGACTGACCCGGCCGACGGCCGGCAATCGAGTGATCGACGCCGAAATTGCTCATGATCCTCAACAGGGAGGAGATGTCGGCAAGCCGCGGCACGTTGCCGAGTTCGAGCGTGTCCGCCGTGAGCAGGCTCGCGATCATGAGGGGCAAGGCCGCATTCTTGGCGCCTGAGATCGGAATCAGGCCGTTGAGGGGCGCGCCGCCCCGGATGCGAATGCGATCCATCGATATTCCCTTGCAAAATGGTCAGTAGGCTGTGCGCTATGCGCGCCCTGAGCTTTCCAGGCTAGTCGGACGGCTTGTCGCGCTCTGCCGAAACGCTCAAGCTGCCAATTTCGTTTCCAGACGCCCTGACGGCCTGCCGCCCCCGCGCCTGCGCCTTGCGCCGCTTGAGATTTTCCTTCAGAGCCGCCTTGAGCCGGTCGGCTTTCTCTTGCGATTTCACGTCAGTCATGGTTCACGCGACCCATCGTCGCTTTTACCCAATAGAGGCTTCGCACGCGGCCCTCAACCGCAATATCACGCTTGAGAACTTTGACCCGGATCAATGTGATCTGGCATAATGGGATCAATATCCCCGGGCACGTTGCACTGCCCACCCGGTGAGATGATGGATTATCAGAACTTCTTCACGTCAGCCCTCGATCGTCTCCAGGCGGAGCGGCGCTACCGCGTCTTCGCCGATATCGAGCGCCTGGCCGGGCGTTATCCCCAGGCGATCTGGCACTCCCCGGACGGTCCGCGCCCCATCACGGTCTGGTGCTCCAACGATTATCTCGGCATGGGCCAGAACCGGGACGTGACCCGCGCCATGGTGGAGACGGCCTGGCGCCTCGGCACCGGGGCCGGCGGCACCCGCAACATCTCGGGCAACAGCCACCCGATCGTCGAGCTGGAGGCGGAGCTCGCCGACCTGCACGGCAAGGAGGCGGCCCTGGTCTTCACCTCGGGCTACGTTTCGAACCAGACCGGCATCTCGACGCTCGCCCGGCTGATCCCGAACTGCCTGATCCTGTCGGACGCCCTCAACCACAACTCCATGATCGAGGGCGTGCGCCAGTCCGGCTGCGACAAGGCGATCTTCCGCCACAACGATCTCGCGCACCTGGAGGAGCTGCTCCAGGCGGCCGGCGACCGGCCCAAGCTGATCGTGTTCGAGAGCGTCTATTCCATGGACGGCGACATTGCCCCGATCCATGCCATCTGCGACTTGGCCGAGCGCTACGGCGCCATGACCTATATCGACGAGGTTCATGCGGTGGGCATGTACGGCCCCCGCGGCGGCGGCATCGCCGAGCGCGAGGGCGCCATGCACCGCATCGACGTGATCGAGGGCACCATGGCCAAGGCCTTCGGCGTCATGGGCGGGTATCTCACTGGCACCAGGGCCGTGATGGATGCCATCCGCAGCTTTGCCCCGGGCTTCATCTTCAGCACGGCCCTGCCCCCGGCCGTCGCCGCCGCTGCCATGGCGTCGATCCGGCATCTCAAGTCCTCCTCCACCGAGCGCCAGCAGCAACAGCGCCAGGCCGCCCGCACCAAGGCGGTCCTGAGCGGCGCCGGCCTGCCGGTCCTCGATACGCCTACGCATATCGTGCCGGTGATGGTGGGCGATGCGGAAGCCTGCAAGGCGGCCTCCGACCGGCTGCTGGAGAAGCACGGCATCTATATCCAGCCGATCAACTACCCCACCGTGCCTCGCGGCACGGAGCGGTTGCGCATCACTCCCGGGCCTTCCCACTCCAACGCCCACATCGATGCCCTGGCCGCCGCCCTGATCGAGGTCTGGACCGCGCTCGGGCTCCCTCTGGAGCCGAAAGTCCAGGCGGCCGAATAAAGATCATTTTCAAGCTTGCATGGAGGGCAGCCCTGTGGCAGTAAGCGGCCCTCCCCGTTGGCGCGCTGCCGTAGCTCAGTGGTAGAGCACTCCCTTGGTAAGGGAGAGGTCGAGAGTTCGATCCTCTCTGGCAGCACCAGCCACCGCCACGTGGCTCAAGAGTTCGAAACTACGACCTCGGGCTTCTTCTTTATCCGCACAGATAAACGCTCGTTCCATTTGAAGGTGTGCCTGCGCGTCCTGACCAAAGGCGCAGTTGTCTTTCTCCCTAAAGCCTTGCAATAATCCTGCATCGGGAGAGGCTTTCGCCATTGAGACGAAGCCCTCCTGAAGAACATGACCGGAGGAGAACCTCCGGCTTGGACAAGGGGGATGAGGACCATGAAAGACTCGGCCATAGCGCCTGAGATCGCGGATCCGTATGCGACTCTCGAGACAATTCTCAAAGTTATCGGCAGATCGTGGCTGAGCGAGGAGTGGCGCCTTGAGGACATTCGCCTCCTGGCTCAGGAGGCGCTCGCAAAGCGAGGCAGCTTGGACGATGCGGAACGCGCCAAGGCGATCATCCAGGCTCGGGTTCGCATGAAGATGAGTTCAGAAGCGCCGATTTCCGTACAGCGCAACGAGGGACGCCCGACCTGAAGAAGGCCGGTGGGTCAGGCGAGCCGCCGGAGATGCCCATCTAAGGGCGTTCACCTCCTGGGCCTTGGCCCTTGCATCACGAACCCTCTGCTTTTGAGCATTGGCGGCGTCCCACCTGGTGAGGCTGCAAAGGCCGGTCGTGCGGCACATTGTCTAAAGGGTTAAATTTCAAGCCAATCTGCTTTTAGTCCTGCCGCTAATCTTTTAATAACTTACCTAACGTCATTTTTCTAAGCCAGACAAACAAACATAACAGTCTTGCTATGGGGCAAATTACAATGGCACACGTCAATTTACTGTAGCGCTTAGGATTACATTTCCTGGCGCAGCAATTGCCTGTTCTCTCTGAATTCTAAATCGCCCTTCACAGAGCAACCCGGCTTGCTTCCCGCGCCAGATCGCGCGCGAGACATCGCATCTCTTATTCTATTCTTAGAGTTAGCTGAAAATGCCTGCTGTCGAGTCTTATAGCTCCACTGGGAATCTGTACATCGACTCCATTCTGGGCAACCTCAAATGGGTGCCGAGCGACCTGACGTACAGCTTCCCCACCGCGGCCAGCGCTTATGGTGCGTATTATGGCGACGGTGAGACGGCCAAGGGCTTCGGCTCCTTCAACGACACGCAGCAGGCGATCACGCGCTCGGCTTTGAAGCTGTTCTCATCCGTGAGTAACCTGACGTTCCAGGAAGCCACCGGGGCGAGCGCGTCGTCAGCCGATCTGCGCTTTGCGCAATCGGACGTGCCGGGAACCGCATGGGCCTACTTCCCGACAACTGACGCAACCGGCGGCGATGTCTGGGTCAACAATTCCAGCCGGAACTACGAAAGCCCTGCCAAGGGTAACTACGCCTATCTCACCATCGTGCACGAGATCGGGCATGCCCTCGGGCTTGAGCATGCGCACGAAGGCAAAGTCATGCCCCTGTCGCACGACAGCATGGAATACACCGTTATGAGCTACCGCTCGTATTCCGGTGCATCGACCGGCGCGGGCTACATGAACGAGACCTGGGGCTATGCGCAGTCCCTGATGATGTACGACATCGCCGCCCTCCAACATATCTACGGCGCGAACTATCAGACCAACAGCGGCAGCACGACGTATTCATGGAGCCCGACCACCGGCGAGATGTTCGTCAACGGGGTCGGGCAGGGCGCTCCCGGCGGAAATCAGATTCTCCTTACGGTCTGGGACGGCGGCGGCACGGACACGTACAGCTTCACCAACTACACGACGGCCCTGACAATCGATCTTCAGCCTGGCGCGTGGAGCATCACCTCGCAGGAACAGCGCGCCAAGCTCCACTGGGATGGATCCAGGCTCGCCGTCGGCAACATCGCCAATGCGCTTCTGCATCAGGGCGACACCCGCGCCCTCATCGAGAATGCCTATGGCGGCTCCGCTGATGATAGCATCAAGGGCAATGACGCCAAGAACACGCTTTGCGGCAATGCAGGCGACGATAAGCTCTATGGGTTGAGCGGCAACGATGTGCTGATCGGCGGCAGCGGAAAAGACCTCCTGAGCGGAGGCGCCGGAACGGACACTGCCAGCTACAGCACGGCGAAAGCCGGCGTGGTGGCCGACCTTCAGACGCGAAGCAACAACCGCGGCGATGCCGCCGGCGACTCGTATTCCAGCATCGAGTGGCTCACGGGCAGCTCTTACACCGACACCCTCTATGGCAATGGATCAGCCAACGAGATCAAGGGCGGATCCGGAAATGATACGCTCTATGGACGAGGCGGCAACGACGTGCTGAATGGCGGCGCAGGTCGCGATAAACTTTATGGAGGGAGCGGAAAGGATGTGCTGATCGGCGGAAGTGGGGCGGATACTTTCGTCTTCTCCTCGCCGTCCCATTCACGGATGTCTTCGGCAGACACCATCAAGGATTTCCGTCGCGGCTCCGACCACATCGATCTGCGTGCCATCGATGCCAACACGAAGGTCGCAGGCGATCAGGCGTTCGCCTTCATCGGGAAGACCGCCTTCCACGGCAAGGCTGGAGAGTTGCGTTTTGCCGATGGAATCGTGTCGGGCGATACGAACGGCGACAAGATCGCCGACTTTGGCATCACTGTCGCCGGGCTTTCGGCAATGTCCAAGGGCGACTTCTATCTCTGATCCCCACCCGATCTGGACGGCAGTCACGGTCATGGCCACTGAGCTCAGCTATATTGGCTGGGCTCAGTGCACAGAAACTCCGTGTTAACCATCTGGACAAGCTCCAAGCTTGGGCATATTCCCACTGAACCATCTCTGGGCTCTTGGGGAAGCACGATGGATCGTCCGGGAAGACGCCACCCTGCCAATGACGCGCTGGCCTATCTGATGAACCTGATCGGCCTCGCCTTCAGCATCAGCTGCCTTTGGATCGTCGCCTCCGCGGCCAAGATGTAAGGCAGCATGCTCAGCGAGAGCGGAATTCCTTGGCTGCGTCAGTGGCCTGATAGCCCCAATAGGTGAGCTGAACCGCGGCACGCCCGAGAATGCCGCCGTTCCATGCAAGGCCGAAAGGCTCGAAGAGACGGTAGCGGTCGCTCTCGCCGGCAATCCCCTCCGCAACCACCGTGCCGCCGATAGCCGTAGTGTTCATGCCGTGGCCACCGAAGGCCGTGCAGAACCAGACACCCGGCTTGAGCTGCCCGATCTGAGGCATGAGGTGTCGGGCATAGGACATGAGCCCCGACCAGGCGATCTCGGCCTTCAGACTGGCGAGCTGCGGGTACGTCGTCACCATCTCGCGCCGCAGCAGGGCCGCGATGTCCCGCGGATCCGCCGTGCGTGTGGTGATGCGCCCGCCCCAGAGAATGCGGCCGCCATCATCGACGAGCCGGTAGTAGTCCCCGGCCCGGCGATCGTCGAGGATCGCCGCAGGGGTGCGGATCGCGCTTTGCAGCAGTTCAGGCGCATGCTCCGTCAGCATGACGTAAGTGGCAATCGGCAGGAAGGCGCGTTTCAGGGCAGGCGAGATGGCGCCCGTATAGCCGCCGGTCGTGAACACCACATGGCCGGCTGATATCTCGGCGCTGTTTGTGCGGACGATCTTTCGAGCGCCGTCCAGATCGACGGACGCGACCGCGGAGTTCTCATGGATTGCAGCCCCCAGGTGCGCTGCCTCGCGGGCAAGCGCACGTCCGTAGTTCAGCGGGTGAAAATGGAACGCATCCTCGTCCAGGATCGCCTCATAATATTTCGAGGAGACGAAGAGACTTCTCACCTCGTCCCGGCCCAAGTGGCGCAGGTTCAGCCCGAACGCGCGCTGCTGGCTCTCGCAGGCCGCCTGCAGCGCGCCGCGCGAGTTGTAGCGCAAGGCCTTTGCGATGCCGGGAACGAGCTTGGCATCCGCTATGCCGAATTCATCGATATTTCGACGGATGATCTCGACGCCTTCCATCGACAGGCGAAAGAGCTCTTTCGCCTGGTCTTTCCCCACCCGCCGCTCGATGGATGACAGTCCTGTGGCATAGCCCGCCGAGACGAAGCCGCCGTTGCGCCCGGAAGCGCCCCATGCCACCCGCTGCGCCTCGAGCAGCACGACCTTGCACCCGTTGCGGGCGAGCTTCAGCGCCGCAGTCAATCCGGCGAGCCCGCCGCCGACGATGCAGACGTCCGCTTCGATCCGACCAGTCGCAGCCGGATAGGTTTCCGACGTGGAGACGGTCCGGCTGTAATAGGTGTCGATATAGGCGGACGACATGCTGGACTGACTAGAGCGTCATGTCGGTGGCTGAGAGGAAGATCCGCACGAGCTGTTCGCAGCCCTCGCGATCCTCCTCGTCGAAGCGGTTCGGATTGGGGCTGTCGAGATCGAGCACGCCGAGAACGCGGCCATCCTTGATCAGCGGCACGACCAGTTCCGACCGGGAGGCGCTGTCGCAGGCGATGTGGCCCGGAAAGGCATGAACGTCCGGCACCACTATGGATTCCCGGCGCTCCACCGCCGACCCGCAGACCCCACGCCCGACCGCGATGCGCACGCAGGCCGTCTTGCCCTGAAAGGGGCCGAGCACGAGCTCGCCCTCACGCATGAAGTAGAACCCGGCCCAGTTCAGGTCGGGCAGGAACTGGAAGATCAGCGCGGACATGTTGGCCGCATTGGCGATCATGTCCCGCTCGCCTTCCAGAAGGCCGGTGAGCTGCTGAGCAAGCGAGGCGTAAAAGTCCCGCTTGTTGTCGGAGACGGCGATATCTTTGACTTCGAACATGCGGTTTTTCCTAATGAGTTCGAGGGCTTCTTGTCCAGCCCGGCCTATTCGGCCGCCATGTCGGGCCGGTGAGCTCTTCCGAAATCCAGCCCCTGATGGTCGCAGAGGCGGCGATAGAGGCCGCCCTTGCCGTAGAGGCTGTGGTGATCCCCCTCCTCCACGATCCGTCCCTTGTCGAACACCAGGATACGGTCGAGGGCACGCACCGTCGAGAGGCGATGGGCGATCACGATGGAGGTACGCCCCACCATGAGCCGCTCCATGGCCTGCTGGATCAGCACCTCCGATTCCGAGTCGAGGGCCGAGGTGGCCTCGTCGAGGATCAGGATCGGCGCATCGGCGAGGAACGCACGGGCAATGGCCACGCGCTGGCGCTCGCCGCCGGAGAGCTTCACCCCGCGCTCACCCACGAGCGTGGAATAGCCCTTCGGCAGGCTCATGATGAAATCATGCGCATTGGCAAGCCGCGCCGCCCGCTCGATCTCCGCCATGCGGGCTCCGGGCCGCGCATAGGCGATGTTCTCGGCCAGCGTGCGGTGGAACAGGATCGGCTCCTGCTGCACGATGGCGATCTGCGAACGCAAGGACGCCTGCTGAGCCTCGGCGATGTTCTGCCCATCGATGCGGATCTCGCCGCCCGTTACGTCGTAGAGCCGCTGGATCAGCTTGACGAGAGTCGTCTTGCCCGAGCCCGAGGGACCCACGAGGCCCACGCGCTCGCCCGCATGCATCGTCAGCGACAGGTTCCGATAGAGCGGCGTGTCATGGCCGGCATAGTGGAACGTGACCTGGTCGAACGCGACCTCCCCGCGACCGATCCGGATCGGCTTCGCGCCGGGACGATCCGGCACGCCGACGCGCTCCCGATGAATGTCGATCAGCTCTTCCATATCGTTGACCGAGCGGCGCAGGTTGTTGATGTGCATGCCCACATCCCGCAGGTAGCCGTGGATCACGAAATAGGTCGTGAGCACATAGGCGAGGTCGCCCGGCGTGGCGCGGTTGTCCCACCACAGCCAAATGGCCGTGCCGATGATCGCCGCGCGGATGCCGAGCAGCGCGATGAACTGCACCGTACCGCTGTTGGTCCCACGCTGCCAGAGGCGGCTCGTGCGCTTCTGCCACTTGTTCAGCACCCACGTGAGGCGCGCGTCCTCCCGAGTTTCCGCGCCGAAGGCCTTCACAACAGGGTTGCAGCTCAAGGCATCAGCCAGCGTGCCGCCCACGCGCGTATCCCAGGCATTCGCCAGCCGTGCGGCAGGCGCGACATAGCGGGTCGAGAGCAGAGCCGTCATGACGATGTAGGCCAGCGCGCTCACGCCGATGACGAACCCCATGACGGGCCAGCGCAAGCCCAGCACGATCATCGATCCCGCAAGCACCGTCAGTGACGGCAGCAGGGCCAGCAGGAGCGTGTCGTGCATCAGGTCGAGCGCCCACATGCCGCGCGTAATCTTGCGCACGGTGGATCCGGCGAAGGAATTGGCATGCCAGTCGGTCGAGAAGCGCTGCACGCGCGCGAAGGCATCCTGCGCCACGCGGCCCATCACGCGCAGGGTCAGCTCCACGATGCCGTAGAAGGCAAGGTGGCGCATGACGATCATGAGCAGGCCGAGCCCGGTCATGAACGCGAACGCCATGAGAGCCGCATGCAGGGCAGCCTCGCGATCGTCGCCGCCCATGGCGATGGCGTCGACGAGCCGGCCGGCGAAGACCGGCATGAACACATCGGCGAGCGTCGAGACCATCATGGTGACGACGATCAACGCCACGTAACGCGGCTCATTGCGCCAGTGGCGAAACGTGAATCTCAGAACGTCGCGGGTCGCATCCCCGCCCTTCTTCTGCTGGTTCATGGCAACGAACAGGTGACGCTTGGTGCGCACACCTCTCCCGGAATTTCGAGGAGCGACAGCAGGAACGGCGGCTTACCGCGTTCGACGTCGCTCGATGGTCAAGGATATGGAGATCTTGATAAGGTTTGCCGGGCCTTGGAGCCCCGCCTGGTCCAGCCTAGGATTTCGGGCGGGACGCGGGAGGAACGTTCAGCAAGCACACAAAAGCCATGCAGCCCTCCCTCTCTGGAATAAAAACCTGAACGCAAAGTAGTGCAGTTCGTTCAACTTGGCAACCGCACTTTTGTTTCACCGCTTTCTGGAGATTTACACGACTTCGAGCGGCCGATGCGGTTCGGCCGGCAATTCCACCCGGATGGCATCTCCGGGCCGAACCTCCCCGCTCTCGAGCACAATCGCCATGATGCCGGACTTGCGAATTGTATTGCCCTGCTCGTCCTTGCCCAGCACCGCCTTCATGAGACCTTTCTGAAACCGGTCGATCTGGACGCAAGGATTGCGCAGGCCGGTGACCTCAATGACGGCGCTCTCGCCAAGCAACAGGCGCGCGCCGGCCGGCAGGCTCAGAAGGTCGATCCCATGAGTCGTGACGTTCTCGCCCATCTCACCGGCCGCGACGGCAAAGCCTTTGGTCGTAAGCTCGTCGAAAAGCTCCGCATGAATGAGATGAACCTGCCGCAGGTTGGGCTGGGTGGGATCCTTCGCCACCCGCGAGCGGTGCTTGACCGTGGTGCCCAGATGGGCGTCTCCCTCGATGCCAAGACCGGCCAGCAGGTGGATGGAGTCCTGATTGGGCTTGCTGAAGCTGTGACTGGAGCTGCGGCTCACGGCCGTGACGATTGCGTTCATGAATGCCCACTTCCCTGCGCTGCTGCTCCTTGTAGCGTCAGAGAACCGTGAGATCCACCGTCTCGAACCCGCGTTCGGCCAATCGCTGCGCCAATACCGTTCGATGGCAGTTTGCGGGATCGCGTTCGAAGCACAGGAGACAGATCGGCTGGCTCCCAGCCAGCGTCTCCAACTCACGGAAAGCCTCTTGCGCCGGCCCGGTCGCGAGAACCTCGTCACAATAGATCCGGCGCATGAGATCGCCGTCGCCGGCGCGTGCCGCCTGGCGGCCCTCCTTCGGGGTTCCCAGCTTGATGAAATGCTCGTAGCCAATGTCCTGATGGGCCAAGGCATCGCGTAGGGCGGATTTCGAGAACCCGCGCTTGCGGGAGAGCGCAACGGCGCGCACGTCGGCGAGCGTCGCGACCCCTGCATCTTTCAAGGTGGTGAGGAAGCGGTCCACGTCCGCTCCCTCATATCCGATCGTAAAAACCTGCGGCTTCGTCATGCCGCAGATTACATGGACGGCGTCGGCCGTTGCGGCGCCTGCGGCTGCGTGTAGGGCCGCATGGCCTCCGGCGCGCGGAAGTCTCGCGGCACCTCGAAGTCCCGCGCCGCGCCATGGCTCTGCTCGATCCCGCCTGGATATCCCGTGCGATCCGAATAGTCCTGCATCGGCGGCAGGGGGTGCGTGGTCTCGCGGCTCAGGGTCTGGGCGCAGTAGACGTCAAGGGCCGTTACACCGGCCACCGCCGCCATGGCGATGCCGACATTGCCCTTCTTCGGGTTCCTGCCCTCGAGCGCGGTCGCCAATGTCGCCAGATCGAGCCCGTCGCCCGCCACGCGTCCCCAGATCCACGGCGTCGGATCCTTAGAGGCCAGAATGCCGATGCCGGTTGCGATCTCGCGCACACCATAGCCTGCGATCAGACCCTCCTGCCCTTTCATGCCGAGCGCCCGCGCCAGGGCGCGCGGCGCCACGACCTCGGCGATGCCGAGAGCAATGGAGAAGATCCCGAGGCCGCGGGCCAGGGTGTCGGTGGCCGTATCGGCATGGCCACGACGGCGTGTTCTTTCGGTTTCGTAGCGCATGATCTCACCTATCAGGGTTTGAGAACGACCTTGATGCAGCCGTCCTGCTTGTCGCGGAAGATCTTGTACATGTCCGGGCCCTCATCGAGCCCCACCGTGTGGGTGATGACGAAGGACGGGTCGATCTGCCCCTCCTCGATGCGGCGCAGGAGATCGTCGGTCCAGCGGTTCACGTGCGTCTGGCCCGTGCGGATGGTGAGGCCCTTGTTCATGATCGCACCGAACGGGATCTTGTCGAGAAGGCCGCCATAGACGCCGGGCACCGAGAGCGTGCCTGCGGGACGGCAGACATAGGCCATCTCGCGCAGCACATGTGGACGGTCCGTCTCCATCATGGTGGCCTGCTTCACGCGATCGTACATGGCGTCGACCGTGCCCGCCGCATGAGCCTCCATGCCGACGGAGTCGATGCACTTCTCAGGCCCTTTTCCGTTGGTGAGTTCGTTGAGGCGCTCGATGACGCTCTCCTCGTCGAAGTTGATCGTGATCGCACCGCCGGCCCGTGCCATGTCGAGACGCTCGGGAACGCGGTCGATGGCGATGACCTGCTTCGCGCCGAGCAGGATGGCGCTGCGGATCGCCATCTGGCCGACAGGTCCCGCGCCCCAGATCGCCACCGTGTCTGTCGGCTCGATGTCGCATTGTACCGCCGCCTGCCAGCCGGTGGGGAAGATGTCGCTGAGGAAGAGCAGCTGCTCGTCGGACAACGTGCTGGGAACCTTGATGTGCGTGGCATCGGCGAAAGGAACGCGCAGATACTCGGCCTGCCCGCCCGGATAGCCGCCGGTCAGATGCGTGTAGCCGAAGAGTCCCGCCGTGGTGTGTCCGAAGGCCTTGGCGGCGATGTGGCCGTTCCGGTTCGTCCGCTCGCAGACCGAGAAGTTGCCGCGCTTGCACTGGTCGCACTCGCCGCAGATGATGGTGAAGGGGATCACGACGCGATCGCCGACCTTCAGCTTGCCTTTCGCCTCCGGGCCGACCTCGACCACTTCGCCCATGGACTCGTGGCCCATGATGTCGCCCGACTTCATGCCCGGCATGAAATGGTCGTAGAGATGGAGATCCGAGCCGCAGATGGCGCAACTCGTCACCTTGATGATCGCGTCGCGCGGATGCTCGATCTGAGGATCGGGAACCGAATCGCAGCGGATATCGGTGGTGCCATGCCAAACAAGCGCCTTCATCGACGTCTCCCTCACTGTCTGGAAAATGGCCAAGCTCTATCGCTCGACCGCCTTCGTCACAGGAAAGACTTCTTGGAGGGGCTTTGCGTTCCCTGGGGGGCTTGAAAAACTGCCGCCTACCCCGTCGGAGAAACGGGGCGGAGGTGTTCGGGCAAGCTTCGAATCAGGTCGGCGAGCGCCGGTTCCAGCACCTGGTGGGCCGCCTCCTCCACCCCGAACCATTGCGCCTGACGCTGTCCTTTCTCGCGCCACGACTTGAGCTGCTTGGACACCTCGAGCGGATAGACATTGACCTGACAGAGGTCGAAATGCGCGGCCCGGCGCTTCCAGTAATCGTAGGAGCCGAGGGGCTTGTTCTTGATCTCGCCCTTGACGCCCGCCTCTTCCTCCGCCTCCTGCGCGGCCGCCTTGTGGGGCTTCTTGCCCTTCATGGGCCAGCCCTTGGGGATCAGCCAGCGCTTGGTCTCCCGTGACGTAACGAGAAGCACCTCGATCCTTCCGTCCCGGATGCGAAAGGGCAGCGCAGCAACCTGACTGAGTTTATCTTTGGAGATCTGAGGCATTCGACGAGAGTAGGGTTCCTATCGGGTAAAATTGTAACGTAGATGATTTGAGCCGGCTAAGGAAGGACTTGGACGGAAAGATATGAAGACATTGTTGCCTTTCAAGTCACACGATCCTCTCGAAGCTCCATGACGGGCTCATAACAATGAAGGCCCCGCTTTTGATCCAGAAGGACACCCTGCCCCGATGACGACCAACGATCTGGACATGAGATTTGCCGCCGCCTGCGCCATCGCCAGGGAGGCGGGCGTGCTGGCGCGCAAGCGCTTTCTGGAGCGGCCGCGCTCGCAGCGGCCCGACTTCAAGGGGCCTCAGGACTTCCTCACCGCCACGGATGCGGAGGTGGAGGAGCTGATCCGCACCCGCCTGAGTGCACTGTTCCCGGAAGACTCTTTCTTCGGCGAGGAGGGCGGCGGCTCCTTCGAGCGTGACGTGTGGGTCGTGGATCCCATCGACGGCACGGCGAACTTCGCCCGGGGCATCCCGCATTTCGCCATCTCCATCGCATTCGTGCGCGACAGCCGCGTCGAGATCGGCGTGATCTATGACGTGATGCATGCGGAGCTCTATACCGCCCAGCGCGGACGCGGAGCGATCCTCAACGGGGAGCCGATCCGGGTCAGCGGCCTGGCCGACATGAACCAGGCCACCGTAGAGGCGGGCTGGTCGCCGCGCCTGCCGCCCGAGCCCTATATCGCGGCGGTCGACAAGCTGAAGACGGGCGGGGCCAACGTGCGCCGTGCAGGATCGGGAACCCTTGGCTTGGCTTACGTCGCCGATGGGCGGATCGACGCCTATTGCGAGCTCCACATCAATTCCTGGGACGCCCTGGCCGGCCTTCTGATCATCGAGGAGGCGGGCGGCTGGACCAACAACTTCCTAGCCAAGGACGGCCTGAGAAAAGGCAATCCTGTTCTCGCCTGCACGCCGGAACTGGCCCCTGCCCTCATGGCCGCAACCGGTATCTCCAAAGAGCCTTGAGGCAGGCATGTTATTCCAAAGATTCACATTTGAATGATCGGCAAGGCTCTTGACCCGCCGCTGCAATGGGGGGAGCTTAGCCGGCCAATCAAAAATGACAACACGGGAGGATGGAATGAAGCTCAAGAAGACATTTGCTGCGGCAACCATGCTGGCAGGCACCATGACGGCCCTGTCCTTCATGTCCGCCGGAGCGGCCCAGGCGCAAGGCGCGCTGGTCATGTACTGCGCCGTGCAGGAGGAATGGTGCCGCGCCATGACTACCGCATTCGAGCGGGAGACCGGGATCAAAGTTTCCATGACACGCAAGAGCTCCGGCGAGATCTATGCGCAGGTCAAGGCGGAGTCGCAGAACCCCCGCGCCGACATCTGGTGGGGCGGCACGGGAGACCCACACATGCAGGCCGCCGAGGAAGGCCTGACGGAAGAATACAAGTCGCCCAAGATGAGCGAGCTGCAGGATTGGGCCGTACGCCAATGGGAGCAGTCCAAACAGCGCACAGTCGGGATCTATTCAGGCGCCCTCGGCTTCGGCTACAACACCGAGCAGGCCAAGGCGAACAATATCGGCGAACCGAAGTGCTGGGCCGACCTGCTGAAAGCCGAGTTGAAGGATGAGGTGCAGGTCGCCGATCCGAACTCCTCCGGCACAGCCTATACGCTTCTCGCCACCATCATTCAGATCATGGGCGAGGATAAAGGCTTCGAGTACCTCAAGGCGCTGCACAAGAACGTCAACCAGTATACCAAGTCGGGCGCAGCCCCGGCGAAGGCGACAGCTCTGGGTGAGACCACCGTCGGCATCACCTTCATGCACGACATGGTGACGATGGTCGTCGACAAGGCGCCGGTGAAGGTCGTGGCCCCCTGCGAGGGCACAGGCTATGAGATCGGCTCCATGTCGATCATCAAGGGCGCCAAGAACATGGACAGCGCCAAGAAGTTCTACGACTGGGCGCTGACTGCAGACGCGCAGAAGCTCGGTGCCGAGGCCAAGTCCTACCAGGTGCCGTCGAACAAGAACACGCCGATCCCGCCGCAGGCTCCGAAGCTCACCGACGTGAAGCTCATCAACTTCGACTTCGCGAAGTACGGATCTTCCGACGAGCGCAGGCGCCTCCTGTCCAAGTGGGACAACGAGGTGAAGAACCTGCCGAAATAGTCGGCCAGCAGCGCCTTCGGCGGGACGCCTTGCGCCTCGCCGAAGGGGATCCGAACTTGATCGATGGGCCGGCCGGTCTTCGCACCGGCCGCGAGGCAGGAAAATCTTGATGACGCGGGCAACCCTTGGCTGGATCGTTCTGTGCTGGGTCGGATTTGCCCTCCTGCCCTGGTATGGTTTCGACCGTTCCGCCTCTCCCACCATCGCCGATTACTTCGTCAGCGGATCGGCGGTGGCCCATGGATTCCGGGGCGCCTGGTGGCTTCTGCCCATCCTCGTGCCGCTCGGGATGACGCTGGTTCCGGTTATCCGGCCATCGCTCCGACAGAAGGGCACTTGGCTCCTCGCGTCCGGGCTTCTCGGCCTCGCCCTCATCGTTCTTCAGGGCTTCTCCATCGGTCTGAACGGCTGGACGATGGACGCCCTGAAGGTCTTCGGAGAGCCTGGCCCCCGCCAGGCCGGCATGGGCTATGGCGCCGCGCTCGCCTCGGCGGCGCTCCTGATCGTTCTCTGCCATGGCCTCGCGGCGCGCGGCTGGTGCCGCGGCGATGCCTTCATCACCTCCTCCATCGGAGCCGTGGTCGCGCTCATCCTCGTCTTCGTGTTCTTCCCGGTCTCCACGATCCTGGCGAGCGCATTCGCCGACAACAGCGGCAACTTCGCGCCGTCAGAGTTCATCTCCAAGTTCATGGACAAGTCGATCTGGGGTCTCGACTGCGTGACGAGCGACCTGCGCTGCGGCGTGGCGTGGAACACCCTGTTCCTCGGGCTGCTCGTCGCCTTCGGCACCACGGCCCTGGGCCTTGCCTTCGCGCTCATCGCGACCCGCACGGAGTTCCGCTACAAGAAGCTCCTGCGCGTGATGAGCGTCCTGCCGATCATCACCCCGCCTTTCGTGATCGGCCTCGCCCTGATCCTCCTCTTCGGCCGTTCGGGCGCCCTGTCGAACCTTCTCTGGGAGTGGTTCGGCGTCCCGCGCTCGCGCTGGATCTACGGCCTTCCCGGCGTATTGATCGCGCAGCTCCTGGCCTTCACGCCCATCGCTTTCCTCGTTCTCATCGGGGTGGTGCAGGGCATCAGCCCCACGCTGGAGGAAGCCTCTCAGACCCTGCGCGCCAAAAGCTGGACGACGTTCTGGACCGTGACGCTGCCGCTCATGCGCCCCGGCCTCGCCAATGCATTTCTTCTCGGGTTCGTCGAGAGTCTGGCCGACTTCGGCAATCCCCTGGTGCTCGCCGGCAATTACGAGGTGCTCTCCACCAAGATCTTCTTCGCGGTTGTCGGCGCGCAACAGGATCAGGGCCGCGCAGCGGTGCTCTCCATCATCCTGCTCGCCTTCACGCTCGGGGCTTTCTGGATGCAGCACGCTTGGCTCGGCAAGAAGGTCTACACCACTGTGACGGGCAAGGGCGATTCAGGCATTCCGCTACCGCTGCCGCGGCGGGTCGCACTCGCCTCCTATTTCACGGCCATCCCATGGGCGATCTTCACGGTTGCCGTGTACGCAATCATCGTCGTGGGGGCTTTCGTGCGCTCCATGGGCCGCGACTACACGCCGACCTTCGAGCACTTCCTCACCGCCTTCCGGGTCGAGCGTGCCGATTGGGGCCTCTACTTCTCGGGCTCGGCCTGGAACTCGTTCTTCGCCACCGTGAAGGTGGCGGCTCTTTCCGCGCCGCTCACCGCCGCCATCGGCCTGCTCACGGCTTATCTCCTCACGCGCCAGCGCTTCTCCGGGCAACGCTCCTTCGAGTTCGGCACGCTGCTGAGCTTCGCCATTCCAGGCACCGTCGTGGGCGTATCCTACATCCTAGCCTTCAACGTTCCGCCGATCGAGATCACCGGCACCGGCTTCATCCTCGTCATGTGCTTCGTGTTCCGCAACATGCCCGTGGGCGTACGCTCCGGCATCGCCACCTTGAGCCAGATCGACAAGAGCCTCGACGAGGCCTCTCTTACCTTAGGGGCCCGCTCGGCCACCACGATGCGCCGCGTGGTGCTGCCGCTGCTGCGCCCGGCGATTGTCGCCTCGCTGGTCTATTCCTTCGTGCGCGCCATGACGGCCGTGAGCGCCGTGATCTTCCTCGTCACCGCCGAGTACAACATGGCGACGACCTACATTGTCGGCCGCGTCGAGGCAGGCGAGTTCGGCCTTGCCATTGCTTATTCCACCGCGCTCATCATCGTCATGCTGCTTGCCATCGTGGCGATCCAGCTCATCGTCGGCGAGCGGCGCCTCGGGCGCCGCAGCGCGAGCGCCGCCCCCTCCCCCGTTGCCGTGCAGGCGGTTCCATGAACACGATGTCCTCCGTCCATTCCATCTCCAACGCCGCGTCCAAGAAGCAGGCCTCTTCCGTAGAATTCCGCAACGTGACGAAGCGCTATGGCAACGTCACGGCCGTGGACAGCGTGTCCTTTACCATCGAGCCCGGCCAGCTCGTCACCCTTCTCGGCCCCTCTGGCTGCGGAAAGACAACCACCCTGCGCATGATCGCAGGACTTGAGATGGCGAGCGAAGGCCAGATCCTGATCAGCGACCGGGACGTGACGAACCTGTCCGCCGCCGACCGGGATGTGAGCATGGTGTTCCAGTCCTATGCGCTCTTCCCGCACATGTCGGTCCTGGAAAACGTGGCCTATGGGCCTAGCGTGCAAGGCGTCCCCAAGAAGGATGCCTACGCGATGGCCATGGAGAAGCTCGAGCTGATCGGCCTGAAAGGTCTCGAGAAGCGCGCGCCGTCCGAGCTTTCCGGCGGGCAGCAGCAGCGTGTGGCGGTGGCTCGAGCGCTCGTGCTGGAGCCGCAGGTCCTGCTGTTCGACGAGCCCTTGTCCAACCTCGACGCCAAGCTGCGCCGCCGCGTGCGCGAGGACATCCGCGAGCTCCAGCAGAACCTCAACCTCACCGTAGCCTACGTGACGCACGACCAGGAGGAGGCGCTTGCGGTCTCCGACCACATCATCGTCATGTCGAACGCCCGCATTGCCCAGACGGGCACGCCGCACGAGCTCTACGAGGAACCGGCCAACCTGTTCGTCGCCGACTTCATCGGCGATGCGAACATCATCACCGGAGACCTCGCCAGCATCACTGGACCGACCGCGCAGGTGAGGATCGGCGGCCTCAACCTTCAGCTTCCCCATCGCGGCGCAAGCCAGGGACCTGTGAAGCTGGCCGCTCGGCCCGACGCAATTTTTCTCGACGAGACGGTGCAGGCCGGAACACTGGCCGGCACGGTGCGCAAGACGTCCTATCTCGGCACGCAGGTGGAATACGACGTGGAGAGCCCGATCGGGAACCTGTTCGTCGTCCAGTACGGACGCAAGGAGGCGATTGCCCCCGGCACTCCGGTTGCGATCTCCTTCGCAACCCAGCGCGGCGTCGCCATCATTCCGGATGCCTAGGGCACTCAGACAGCCCCTTCGTCCGGAATGTTGAGGATCGTCCCGCAGGCTTTGCAGTGAACCGCATCCCTGTCATGGCGCTGCAAGGCGCAGACGGGACACGGATAACGCACCTTGTTGGGCCTCAGCAGAACCTGCACGAGACGCAAGAAGAGCGTCACGCCGAAGATCATGATCAGCACGGAGATCAGGTGTCCCAGGGTTCCCGTCAGGGTGATGTCGCCAAAGCCGGTGGTGGTGAGCGCCGCCATCGTGAAATAGAGCGCATCCACGTAGTTGTTGATCTTTTCATTGGCCCGGTGCTGCGTCTCGTAGACGAAGCCCGTCATGACGAAGATGAAGACGCCGAGGTTGACGGACGCGATGATCAGCTCCTCGTTCCGGCGAAAGAAGATGCTGTCGGCGCGCAGGCGCACGAGAAGCTGATAGGTCCTGAGAAGCCGCACCGTCCGCAGGATGCGCACGAACCCGATCCCCTCACCGACGATAGGGGCCAGGAAGGACACGATGGCAGCCACGTCCGCCAGGGTCGTCGGGTGCAGGAGGCCCCTCCAGGGACGCGGGCTGATCGCCAACCGTGACGAAAAATCGGCCAGCACGATCAGCCCGATGATGACGTCGACGATCTGGACAAGGGCAGATTGCGGCAGGAAGGAGGAGACGACGATGAAGATGACAGTCGTGATGTCGAAGACGAGCAGGGCATAGCGGAAACGGTGGGCCTCCTGGCTGTCGCCCTCGTAAAGCGTCCTGAGCCTATCCCTCAGGTGCATCGGAATGCCTCGTTTTTGGGCGGAGAAGACCTGAAATCATGGGTGGAGCGGCACTCGGAACAGTTTATCGACTTCGGAAATAACTATAGAGCAGGGTTACATTTCCAACGGGGTGCCTTTTTACGCGAGGGGGGTTATTCCCTCGCCTGCTCCTAAGACGTTTGAGAGACGACGCGATGCTGAAAGCCCTGATTTTCGATATGGACGGCACCCTGGTACATAGCGATCCAACCCACCTGGAAGCCTTTGCGCAAACCCTCGGCCCGCAGGGCATTGTGATCGACGAGGATCTGTATCGCACCTCGATCATCGGCCATACGAACGAGTCGATCTTTGCCGCACTCCTGCCTCACCTGCCGGTCGAGGAGCATGAGATCTATGCAGAGCGCAAGGAGGCTGCCTTCCGCCGCCTGGCACTCGAGCTCGAGCCTCATGAGGGGCTGCTCGATGTGTTGGACTGGGCAGATGCCCGCGGCATCAGGCTTGCCCTGGTCACCAATGCCCCGTTGCTGAACGCGACCCATATCCTCGACATTCTCGGCATTACCGACCGGTTCGAGGTCAAGATCACCATCGATCAGGTCGAGCGCGGCAAGCCCGACCCCTTGCCCTACCTCACGGCGATCGAGCGGCTTGGCATTCGGCCGGAGGAGGCCATCGCGTTCGAGGATTCCCCTTCGGGCATGAGGGCGGCCAAGGCGGCGGGGCTGTTCTCCTTTGGGGTCCTGACGGGCTTGAGCGCCGCTGAACTCACCAAGGTCGGGGCCGACAGGACGATTGCGACCTTCCGCGACGATGCTCTCTGGGAGGTTCTGGAGCGCAGGCTCGCTGCTTAAGCTGCGGCAGGCGGGTTGCCCTCAAGCCCGTCACCGTCTCCCGCATCAAAACGCCGCCGAGAGGCGAGAATCTCGTCCCGGTGCTGGATCGCCCAATCGCCCAAGCCCCGTACAGTCTTGAGCAGGGAGCAACCCAGACCTGTGAGCTGGTAATCCACCCGGGGCGGAATGGTCGGATAGACGGTGCGCGTGACGAGCCCGTCGCGCTCCAGCCCACGCAGCGTCAGGGTCAGCATCCTCTGGGAAATTCCGGTCACGGCTCGGCGTAACTCGTTGAACCTCTTGGGACCTTCGCCCATCTGGACCACCACCTGGACGCTCCACTTGTCGCCGACCCGGGACAGGATCTCCGTCACTGTCCGGCAATCGGTGGGCACATGGATGTGACTGGGTGACATGAAAGTGCCTCCTTGCGAAAGCCTGCAGAAGTTACTTAATGAGCCTCGGTAACAAAAGGGAACTTAAGTGCTCCCGCCTCCGAATGCAAATGAAGGACGTCCCATGAAGCCCAAGCTTCACATCATCATCGCCAGCACGCGCCCCGGTCGGGTCGGACCGAGCATCGCCCAGTGGTTCAGCGAATACACGGCCGAGCACGGCAAGTTCGAGCCTGTGCTGGTAGACCTGGCGGAGTTCAACCTGCCGCTCTTCGACGAGCCCGAGCACCCGATGAAGCAGAACTACCACCACGCCCATACCAAGGCATGGGCCGAGAGCGTGTCCGCAGCCGATGCCTTCGTGTTCGTGACGCCCGAGTACAACTATGCTCCGCCGCCGGCCCTGGTGAACGCCCTGAACTACCTTTCGCGCGAATGGAACTATGCGCCCGCCGGCTTCGTGAGCTATGGCGGCATCTCCGGCGGCCTGCGCTCGGTCCAGGTGGCAAAGCAGATCGTCACCACCCTGAAGATGATGCCGATCCCGGAAGGCGTCCCGATGCCGATGGTGTTCCAGAACCTGGACGAGAACGGCAAGCTCAGGCCCCAGGACATCTACAGGACCTCGGCCGCGACGATGCTCGACGAACTCTTGCGCTGGACGGAGGCCCTCAGGTCGTTGCGTGCGGAGCGCAAGACCACGATGAAGGCTGCTGCCTAAGGCACCAGGCTCGATCAAAGCAAAGGCACCGCTGATAGCCTCAGCGGTGCCTTTCGTTTGCCCAGAGGGCTCAGGGGCACCAAGCCCATGAAACTTGAAAACGACGATCCCGCAGGTCAGGATGCATCCGGCATCATGAAGAGAACCACATGACACCGGACGATGTTCGCCGTCTTGCCCTGGCTCTGCCGGAAGCCCGCGAGAGCACTCACATGAGCCGCCCGGATTTTCGCGTGCGGAGTAAAATCTTTGCTACGCTCCATCCGGACGAGCAGCGCGCTGTCGTGAAACTCACCTCCGAGGATCAGAGGATCCGTGTCGATGCGGAGCCTCTCGTCTTCGCTCCCGTATCGGGCAAATGGGGGCTTCAGGGCTGGACGAGCATCGAATTGGCGCACACCGACGAGATGACGTTGAAAAGCGCCCTTCTCGCCGCCTGGAATGCTGTGGCACCCAGAAGCCTTGTCACACGGGCGGCTGGCACTACGCCAACCGCCTCGATAGATCGAGATCCGGTTTAGACCCGCCCGGCCAGCGCATCCTCGAAGAGCTTGCGGGCGCTCTCCTTGGTGATCGGCACCGGATTGCCTCCAGCCGTAGGATCGTTGGGCGCCATCTCGGACATCTCCTCGAAGCGGGCGTTGTCGACCTTTAGGCCCTCCAGCGTGTGCGGTACGCCGAGATCCTTGCGCAGCTGCAGCACCCAATCGAGGAAGGCCTGGAACGAAGGCTCAAGGCCGATATAGGCGGCGAGCCGTTCGATCCGCTCTTCGATGGCCTTGCGGTTGTAGACCAGCACGTAGGGCATGAAGACCGCGTTGGTCAGGCCGTGATGCGTGTCGTAGAGCGCACCGGTGGGATGCGACAGCGCATGGATGGCGCCGAGCCCCTTCTGGAATGCCGTGGCGCCCATGGCGGCCGCCGACATCAGCTGCGCGCGGGCTTCGATGTCCTTGCCGTCCTTGTAGGCGCGCGGCAGGTATTCCTTCACGAGGCGGATGCCCTCGACCGCAATGCCGTCGGCAAGAGGGTGATAGCCTGGCGCACAATAGGCCTCAACGCAATGGGCCAGCGCATCGAGACCCGTGCCGGCCGTGATGTGAGGCGGCATGCCCACCGTCAGTTCCGGATCGCAGATCACGATCTTCGGCATCATCAGCGGATGGAAGATCACCTTCTTGGTGTGCGTCGCCTCCTGCGTGATCACGCCGGCGCGGCCCACTTCCGAGCCCGTTCCCGCCGTCGTGGGCACGGCTATGATCGGCTGAATGCCGTTCGGGTCCGCACGGGTCCACCAGTCGCCGACATCCTCGAAGTCCCACATGGGGCGGGTCTGGCCGGCCATGAAGGCGATGACCTTGCCGGCATCGAGCGCCGAGCCGCCTCCGAAGGCAACGACGCCGTCATGCTGGCCGGCCTTCAAGGCCTCCAAACCCTTGTACACGTTCGTCTCGACCGGGTTCGGCTTGATGTCGGAGAAGATCGCCGCCTTGAGGCCGGCGGAGATCAGCTGATCGAGCGCCGCCTTCGTCATGGGTTGAGTGGCAAGGAACGGATCCGTCACGATGAGCGGCGCCTGCATGCCCACCGACTTGCAGGCCTCGGCCAATTCGGCAATGCGGCCTGCGCCGAAGCGGATCGCGGTGGGATAGCTCCAGTTGGAACGGGGAGACATGGTCATGATGCTTTCAATCAGATCTGGCGGAGGTGGTAGGATTTCGGACGGGTGAGCGACTCGTAGGCCAGCCGCGACAGGCTTGCGCCGCGGCCCGTATCCTTCACGCCCGTCCAGGCGAGCGCGGGATCGAGGTAGTCGCAGCGGTTCATGAACACGGTGCCGGTCTCGAGCCTGTCGCCGATGGCTTCCGCCGCATCGACGTCGGAGGTCCAGATGGCGGCCGAGAGGCCGTAGGGCGAATCGTTCATGAGACGGATCGCCTCCTCGTCGCCCGACACCTTCATGATGCCGACGGTGGGGCCGAAGCTCTCCTCGCGCATGACGCTCATGGAATGATCGACGTTCGTCAGCACCTGCGGCGCCAGATAGGCGGTATCGCCAGTATCCGCGGCAAAGCGCTTCGTGTCGATATGCGCCCTCGCGCCCTTCGCCACCGCTTCCGCGTTCTGCCCGCGCACGAGATCGGCGAAGCGCTTGTGCGCCATGGGCCCGAGCGTTGTCGCCTCATCGAGCGGGTTGCCGAGCACGTACTTGTTCACGAGATCGACCGCGCCCTCGACGAAGCGGTCGTAGTGCTTCTCGTGAACGTAGATGCGCTCGATGCCGCAGCAGCACTGCCCCGAGTTGAAGAAGGCGCCGTCCACCAGGTTCTCGATGGCATGGTCGAGGTTGGCGTCCTGGCGCACATAGGACGGGTCCTTGCCGCCGAGCTCGAGGCCGAGAGAGGTGAAGGATCCTGCCGCCGCGCGTTCGATGGAGCGACCGCCGGAGACGGAGCCGGTGAAGTTGCAGTGATCGACGAGACCATTGCTCAAGATGCGGCTCGTCTGGTCGTGGCTGAGATGCAGGTTCTGGAACAGCCCCTCCGGCATGCCGGCGCGATCCATCGCCATCTGGAAGCGCTCACCCGCCAGCACCGTCTGCGAAGCGTGCTTCAACAGCACCGCATTGCCAGCCATGAGCGCCGGCACGATGGTGTTGATGGCCGTGAGATACGGGTAGTTCCACGGGGCGATCACGAGCACGAGGCCCACGGGCTCGCGCTTGATCATGCGGCGGAATCCCGCCTTCTCGTCGTCGGCCGGGATGGGCTGCAGGCTCTTCTCGGCAATGCCGATCATGTAGCGCGCCCGCTCCTCGACGCCGCGGAACTCGCCGCCATAGCGCACGGGCCGGCCCATCTGCTGGGCGATCTCCGGCACCACCTCCTGGTTCATGGCGAGCAGCGCGTCGAGGAAGGCTGAGACCTTGCTGGCGCGCTCCGCGATGGTGGTGTTGCGCCAAGCCTTTTGCGCCTCGCGGGCCGACGTGATCGCCGCATCGATGGCGGCCTCGGACATGATGGGACGGCGGACGAGCTCGCGCCCGTCGATGGGGGAAATGCAGACGATATCGGTATCGGCCATGATGTGATGCCTGAAAGACCATGATCCAGAGACCATGGTCCTCTCCTGTGATTGAGTCTCGAAAAGGCTTTTAGATGATCTCGAAGTAACGGGCGAGCTGCCAATCGGTGATAGCCTTGCGCGCCTCGCGCTCCTCCCATTCGCGGGTTGCGGCGTAATGCTCCACGAAGGTGTCGCCGAAGAGCTGGCGCGCGGCCTGGGAGCCCTTGAGACGCTCGGCGGCCTCGCCGAGGGAGCGCGGCAGGGCCCGCTCCTTCGGGTGCTCGACCGCATAGGCATTGCCCTGGATCGGCTCGCCCGGATCGATCCGGTTCTCGATGCCCCATAGGCCCGAGCCGATGGCGGCCGCAAGCGCGATGTAGGGGTTGATATCGGCGGCCGCGACCCGGTACTCGACCCGCTGCGACTTCTCGGAGCCCGGAATGACGCGCAAAGCCGTGGTGCGGTTCTCCACGCCCCAGGCGGAGTCGGTGGGGGCCCAGAAGCCGGGGATCAGCCGCGTGTAGCTGTTCACCGTGCAGGCCACCATGGCGAGGATCTCGGGCATCAGCTGCTGCTGACCGCCCACGAACCAGCGCATGGTGTCCGACATGTTGTGCTTGGCCTGGGCATCGTAGAACGCACCCTTGCCGGTCTTGATATCCCGCAGGGACGCATGGAGGTGGCCGGACTGGCCGGGCCAGTCGCGGGACCACTTGGCCATGAAGGTCGCCATCCAGCCGCGGTGCTGGGCCAGGATCTTGGTATAGGTCTTGAACAGAGCCGCCTTGTCGGCCGCGTTCAGTGCATCGTCGACGCGGATCGCGGCCTCAAGCACGCCGGGGCCGGTTTCCGTGTGCAGGCCCTCGATCTCGAAGTCCATCGTCTTCGCCAGATCGAGAAGCTCATGGTAGAAATCCGCGTGCACGCCGGAGCGCAGCACCGAATAGCCGAAGAAGCCGGGCGTGATGTTCTTGAGGTTCCGGTAGCTCTTCTCGCGAACGGAATGCGGGGTTTCCTCGAACAGGAAGAACTCGAACTCGGCCGCGGCTGAGACCGCAAAGCCCATGTCCTCGGCTTTCTTGAGGACCCGTCGCAGCACGCCGCGCGGACAGGCCGCCTCCGCGTAGCCTTCGAACTCCGCCAGGAAGAACGGCAGGTCGTTCTCGAAGGGAATAAGGCGCATGGATTCCGGGATCACCCGTGCCGTCGCATCGGGATAGGCCGTATGCCAGCCGGTGAGCGTGGTGTTGTCATAGAGCTGATCGTTGGAGTCCCAGCCCAGCACCACGTCGCAGAAGCCGAAGCCCTTCTCGAGGGCGGACTCGAACTTGTCGCGAGCCATGTACTTGCCGCGCATGATGCCGTCCACGTCCGTGAGGCCGATCTTCACGAAGGGCAGATCGCGGCTGCGCACGTATTCCAGCGCATCGGCGGCATTCTTGATCTTGGGAGCGTCCATACGAAAAACCTTGACCGCGAGAGGAGAAAGGGAGCGCGCATGGGGCGCGCTCCCGAAGGATCAATAGGACTTGTATTCGCTCTCGCCTTTGGTGAGCGCGAACTCCTCCTCCGGAGAGAGGATGAGCTTATGCCGTCCGATAAGCAGGAAGTAGGCCATCATCACCGCGTAATAGACGGCAACACCGATGACCGCGGTCCGGAAGACCGAGTCGGTGAGCTGGAAGTAGAGCGTCACTGCCGCGATCACCATGCAGATCACCGCGCCCGCAATGCCGAACGGGCTCCTGTAGGGACGGTGCAGGTTCGGGAACTTCTTCTTGAGCACCACATAGGACATGCCCTGCATGAAGTAGGCCAGCATCGCGCCCGCCACCGCCATGTTGAGCAAGGTGCCGCCGATGACGGTCGCACCGGCCTCGGCGCCGGCCGAAAACCAGATGATCAGCATCACAAGGAGGCCCAGCACCGCGCCTGCGATCAGGGCCACATGCGGCGTCTTGCGTTCGCCATGCGTGACCGACAGGAAGCTCGGGAAGTAGCCTGCCCGCGACAGGGAGTAGATCTGCCGGCCGAAGGCGAAGATGATGGTGTGGAACGACGCGATGAGCCCGATCACGGCGATGGCCGCGAGGACCTTCGCGATGTCCGTGCCGAACAGGGTGCGGAACCCGTCGAGCAGCGGCTCACCCGACTTGCCCAGACCCACCGCACCCGGCGCGATGCCTGTGTTCAGGAAGAGCACGAGGAACGCGGAAGCGATCAGCGTCAGGATGCCGGCGATGATGCCCTTGGGCATGTCGCGCTGCGGATCGTGGGACTCCTCGGCTGCCAGCGGCAGTTGCTCGATGGCGAGGAAAAGCCAGACCGCGAAGGGCAACGAGGCCAGGATGCTGCTGACGCCCAAGGGCAGGAAAGGTCCGTTCCCGCTTGGAAGCTCTGCGCCGTCGGGCCCGATGTTCAGTGCCCAGCGCGAGAAGTCGAACTGGCCGGAGAACAGGACGGACAGGTAAAAGGCCGCAAGCACGGCAAGGGCCGCCACCGTGACGCTCACCGTGACCCTGAACGACAGCTCGACGCCGATGATGTTGAGGCCGACGAACAAGGCGTAGCACAGCACCCAGTACACAGGCTGGAAGGCCGGCGCCGTCTCGAAGATCGCCGAGAGATAGGAGCTGATGAAGAACACGATCACGGCCGGGGTCAGCACGAACTCGATGTTCTCCGCGATGCCCGTGATGTAGCCCGCCCACGGCCCCATGGACGTGCGGGCGAAGGAATAGGCACCGCCCGTATGCGGCAGGGCCGGCGACATCTCGGCAAGCGAGAAGGTGAGGCCCAGATACATGATAGCGATGATGATGGTGGCGAAGAACATCGCCCCGAATCCGTTGGCGAGGCCGAGGTTCCAGCCCGAATAGTGCCCCGAGATCACCGCGCCGACACCCAGCGCCCAGAGCGACCAGACGCGTGCGTGGCGCTTGAGACGCCGGGCTTCGAAGTAGTTTTGATCCACCGTAGTGTAGGTGACGCCGGCAGAGTTCTGCACACCGGCCGGTGGGGCGTGAACCCCGGGATTCCCTTGTCCGACTGACATTGTTTCTTCCTCCAAGAAGTGTCTGCATTCGGGCCACGGCACGTCCTGCGCCATGCCCGTCATCAGAGCGTCCGTGCCCCCTCCCTCAAAAGCGGCGCCAGACGGTTGGCCCACGACGCCTGTCCGTCTTGTGTGCGGATCAGGTCGTTGCGGATTTCGATCATCAGCGGAGGCAGCCCACGCTTCTCGGCGTGGCGCTCCAGGGTGTGGAACACCCGGTCTGCTGGCGAATAGGGTTCGTTCATGCCGACGGTGAGCGCCGGATCCTGCTTCAGGCCTGCCTCCACAGAGCGGGCGTAGCGCTCATCGCGATTGAAGATGAGGCCGATCTGCCAGGGCCTCGGCACGTCCCGGTACACGGGCGTGAAGGAATGGATCGACACGACCGCGCCGAGCTGGCCTGCCGCATGGCGTGCATCGGCAAAGGCATCGACCGCATCATGAAATGCATCGTAGACCTCGCGCACGCGGATTGCCCGGTCCTCCGCGTCGAGGTCGAGGTTGCCCGGGATCGTGGTGCGCTCGCTCAGGGTCCAGATCGAATCCGGCGCGGACGGCTCGCGGTTGAGATCGAGCACGAGGCGCGAGACGGTCGCATGGATCAGCGGCGCATCGAGGAGCCGCGAGAGTTCCCGCGCCACGCCGAGCGCGCCGGGGTCCCAGGCGATATGGCTTTCGAGTGCGTCGGGCTCGAGCCCCAGGGTGCCGTAGCGGGCCGGCAGATGGTTGGAGGCATGTTCGCAGATGAGCAGGATGGGCGAGCGCCCTTGCGGGTTCTCGATCGCGGCAACCGGCTGCCCTGCCGTTGCGGCAGAGACGTGATCGGCTGGCACCCGGCTCGCCTGCGTCATGCGGTTCTCCGTCAACCTGCCCTAAGGCAGGGTTGTCCCCGGTTGAACGCTTGATACGTTTCTTATGGAATTCCCAGGTTCTGAAATTTCTGATACAGCTTTTGAGAGGCGTCAAGGAGGGGCTGTGAATCAATCCGGTATGCGTGGCGACCGCCACCTCCCTCCCACAGACCCGCCGAGCCTCGCCGAGCGCATCCGGCTCGACATGGAATCCTTTACGCCCAGCGAGAAGCGCGCCGCCCACCTGCTCCTGAGCCACTATCCCTTCGCCGGACTCGACACCGTTGCGGAATTTGCCTCGCGGGCCGGCATTTCGGCGCCATCGGTTCTGCGCTTCGTCACCCGGCTGGGATTCGGCGGCTTCCCGGATTTTCAGAAGCACCTGCGGGAGGAGCTGGAAGCGCAGCTGCTCTCGCCGCTGGCCAAGGCCAGTCCCTCCGACAAGGGCCAGGGCGCTCCAGCGCTCGCTTCCTTTGCCGAGGCCGTGATCGGCAATTTGAAGGCGACGGTGGAGAACATCGCGCCGGCCGAGTTCGAGGCGGTCGTGGCGCTTCTCTCCGATCAGCGACGACACATCCATTTCACCGGCGGGCGATTCACGGGCGCGCTTGCGCGCTACGCCGAGAGCCATTTCCGCATCGTGCGCAGCCATGTGGACTTCATCGAGGGCCAGCCTGCCCTGTGGCGCGACCGGATGATCGAGATCGGACGCAAGGACGTGATCGTCGCCTTCGACATCCGCCGCTACCAGGAGGATGTCACGGCGCTCTGCGAAACGGCCGCGAAGCAGGGAGCCACGGTGGTCCTGCTCACCGACCCGTGGCTCTCCCCCATCGCCCGCGTGGCGCGGCACGTGCTGCCCGCTCACATCGTCGCCCCGTCGAACTGGGATTCCTCGGCAGGCCTTCTGCTGCTGACCGAGGCTCTCGTGGCGACCGTGACCAAGCGCCTGTGGGAGACCGCAAAGCCCCGCATGGAGACGGTGGAGCGCCTGCGCAACGAGCGATCCTGAGCCTATTCCGCAGCCGCCGTCTTGTCCCGCTGCAGCCAGCCGATCAGGAACGGCAGCACGAGGCCGATGCCCAGGAATCGAACGAGATGGTGGATGCCCACATAGAGCGGGTCCAACCCGAGAATGAGCGCGAGGACCGTCATAGCCTCAAGGCCGCCAGGCGCGAAGGCCACGAGACCATTGGCGAAGCTGACGCCCGCAAGCCAAGCGGCCACGCCTGCAAAGAGTGCAGCCACGATCATGCCCACGGTGAAGGAGCCGAGCGCCGCGATGAAGGCGCGCTTCAGGGTCGAGCGCTGGACGTTGCGGAAGCGCTCGGCGATGAAGAGGCCGATCAGCACGAGACCGCCGGTCGCGATGACGGGAGGAATGACGCCGGTGACCCATGCGGTGCCATGGCTCACCGAACTCATGACGGTTGCGCCGAGCAGGATCGGGGCGGCAACCCTCAACTGCTTGAACACAGCGCCAAGGGCCAATCCGCCGAGGAGGATCAGAGCCATGCCGCCCGGGCTCTCGACAGGCAAGCCTTCGCCGATCAGCGCGCCCGTGTTGCCACCATCGCCTGTGAGCACGACGAGGCTCGGCAGCAGGGCGATCAGCACGAACAGACGAAAGTTCTGCACGATGGCGATGGAGGCGACCTCAGCCTTGCGCTCGGCTGCCACGGCGAGAACGGTGGACAGCGCACCCGGCACGGAGGCCAGCACCGCATCGGCCCTGCGCCAGCCCGACATGCGCACGAGCCACGCGGTCGAGGCCGCCGAGATCGCCACCACGCCGATCACCAGAAGAATGAGGCTGCCGGGATAGCGGCCCATGGCGGCAATGGCTTCCGGCGTCACCGCCGCGCCCATGGCGGCGCCCGAGATCAGCATGGCTGCATCGGCGAGCGCACGCGGCATGGTCACGGCCCATCCGGTGAGCCCCCACAGGGTGGCCGCGATGGCCGCACCGGACAGCCAAGCCGCCGGAACGCCGAGCCAGTGGAAGACGAGGCCGCCGAGGGCAGCGATCAGGATCTGGACGAGATGGGCGAGAAAGGGACGCATCACGGTATTGCTCAATGGACGCCCTTTCCCCGCCGGTCAAATGCGCGTGGCGCGCACAAGCCATGCGGCGGGGGCTGCGCGGCCGCAGACCGGTGCCCTGAAGTCGAGGCGCGGACGCTTAGGCGACGAGCCGCGGCAGGGCTTCGCTGATGCGGCGGACTGCCTCTTCCACGTCATCGGGCTTGCGCAGGTAGCACAGGCGCAGGTACCCCTCGCCCGCCTCGCCGAAGGCGGAGCCCGGGGCCAAACCTACATTGGCTTCATCGATGAGGCGGAAGGCAATCTCCTTGGAGTTCCTGGCGCCCTTGATCTTCAGGAAGGCGTAGAAGGCACCGCTCGGTGGCGGCAGTTCCACAAGACCCGTTTCGGCAAGCCGCCCGACGATGTCGCGGCCTTGGCGGGCCCGGACGATCTGATCGGCCAGGAAGCTTTCGCCCTGCTCGATGGCAGCGACGCCCGCGCGCTGGATAAAAGTCGGGGTTCCGGAGGTCTGATACTGGATCAGGTTCTCGATCACCTGCCCGAGAGCAGGCGGGGCCTCCAACCAACCGAGCCGCCAGCCGGTCATGGCCCAGTTCTTGGAGAAGGTCTGGACGAAGATGATCTTGTCGTCCGGCTCCATCACATCGCGGAACGAAGGCGTGCGCCCATCGATGGTGAGGGACGGATCGTGGATGAAGCGGCTGTAGATCTCGTCCGCCACGATCCAGAGCCCGTGTCGGCGGGCCAGATCGAGGGCTGCGCGAAGATCGGCGTGGCTTGCCACCCAGCCCGTCGGGTTCGACGGGGAGTTGATGACGAGCACGCGGGTGCGCGGCGTGATCGCCTTCTCAAGACGCTCGAAATCCAGGTGCCATCCCTTGTCGTTGATGGTCATCGGCACCGGCACGGGACGCGCGCCGGCGATGGTGATGGCGCCTGCGAAGTTCGGCCAGGCAGGCGTGGGGATCAGCACCTCGTCGCCGTTGCCTGCGAGCATGCGGAAGGCAAGCTGCATGGCCGGCATGCCGCCGGAGGTCACGAAGAAGCGCTCGGGATCGAAAGTCTTGCGGTAGACCTGCTCGTGATAGCGGGCGATGGCCTGGCGCAGTTCGGGAATGCCGCGCTGATAGGTGTAGAAGGTCTCGCCCTTCGCGAGCGACTGGGCCGCCGCCTCGCAGATGAAGGACGGCGTCGGCAGATCGCCCTCGCCCACCCAGAGCGGAATGATGCCGGGCTTCAGCCGGCCATAGCTGAACACGTCGACGATGCCGCTGGTCGGCGCCTGCTCCGCTTCGGGGCGCAGGTTGAGAACGGACGGAATCGACACGGACGCATTCATGGGGAATTTCCTTGGAAGCCGGCGAACAGGGATGGCCCGTTCGGCCCCTCAAGGCAAGCGTTGAATGCGTCGCATGACAAAAGGCGAAGAATCCGATCGAAACCAGTGATGAGTTACACGGCTCGGCCGGATTTCATCAGGTCGCGGATTTCCGTCAGCAGCTTCACGTCGGCCGGGATTTCCGCAGGCTTGTCGGCGGTACCGGTCTTAGCGTCCTCCGTGCGGCGCAGGCGGTTCATGCCCTTGACCAGCAGGAACAGGATCCACGCGATGATGACGAAGTTGATGGCCACCGTGATGAAGTTGCCCCAGGCCAGCACCGCGCCCTGGTTCTTGGCCTCGGTGAGCGCCGTGGCCGTGACGCTGCCTGAGAGCGGCGTGAAATAGTTCGAGAAATCGAGACCGCCCGTGATGGCCCCGACGATGGGCATGAAGATGTCGCCCACCAGCGAGTCCACGATCTTGCTGAACGCCGCTCCGATGATGATGCCGATGGCCAGATCGACCACGTTGCCGCGAAGCGCAAACTGCCTGAACTCGTTCCACATGGCCGGACCTCCTGCTTGGCTGCCAAGCTTAAGCTGTCCGGCCATGAAGTTTCGTCAAGCGGCGCGGCTGGCGAGCAGGTTCTGCAGGTCGAGTCGCCGCGTCACCATCTGGAGTTCGCCATTGGGCGTTCTCGGCCATTGGTCCTGAGGCCGGTCCACGTAGAGCTCGATGCCGTTGCCGTCGGGGTCGCTCAGGTAGAGCGCCTCGCTCACCCCGTGGTCGCTCGCCCCCTGCAGCGGAATGCCGGCTTCAGCGAGCCGGTAGAGCGCGTCGGCCAAGGCCGCCCGTGTGGGATAAAGGATCGCCACATGATAGAGCCCCGTGGTGCCGGGAGGCGGCGGGGAGCCGCCCTGGCTCTCCCATGTGTTGAGGCCGATGTGATGGTGATAGCCCCCGGCCGACACGAAGGCCGCCTGGGCGCCGTAGCGCTGCATCAGCTCGAAACCGAGTACGCCGCAATAGAAGGCGAGCGAGCGCTCGAGATCCGCCACTTTCAGGTGGACATGGCCGATCCTGACGCCGGGGTCGATGGGCCGAGGGTTCGTCATCGCCTTCTCCTTCAGGCGGAACGGGTGGACAACGCGGGAGCAGCCTTGACCGATCCGCCCTGAAGGGCAAACGCGCCATTGCCGAGCAGAGCCTGAGCCGCGAGGGCCGCGATCCAGAAGGCGAGGAATTCCCAGCCGCCGTTCGGGTTGCTGAAGAAGAAGCCGGCTTTGCCATGAACGAGAACGATGGCGCCGAGGAGGATGGGGATCAGGGCCAAGGACACCCAGCGGGTGAAGAGACCAAGGATCAGGGCAAGGCCACCGACCGCTTCCGCCGCGATGGTAAGATAAGCGAGAGCCGGGGGCAGGCCGAGGCTGCCGAAGAACTGGGCAGCGCCGGCAGGCGTGAACACGAAGAACTTCAGACCGGCATGAGCCAGGAACAGAATGCCCAGGGTGATGCGCAGGATCAGGGCGGCGTAAGGAGCGGTGCGGGTGTCAATCATCGAGGATCTCCTGAATGGTATCTCGATATGATCTCAAACTGCTGATATGATAATCTCTCCACTGGAATATCAACTCACACCGATAGAGTGAGATCACGTCGTGCTCGACCGGGTCACCAGCATGCAGGTTTTCGTCCGGGTCGCAGCGCTGGGCAGCTTCTCGGCGGCCGCGCGAGCGCTCGACCTGTCCCAGACGATGGTGACGAAGCATGTGGCTGCCCTTGAGGACAGGCTCGGGGTCAAGCTGCTGCATCGCTCCACCCGGAAGCTGGTGCTGACCGAAGGCGGCCGTGATTATCTCACGGCCTGCGAGCGCATCCTGGCCGAGATCGAGGAGGCGGAGGCCTCCGCCAGCCTGGACCGGATCGAGCCGAGAGGGACCTTGCGGCTCAACGTACCCCTCACCTTCGGATTCCGCCACATCGCCCCTGCCCTGCCCGAGTTCAACCGCCTCCACCCGGACGTGTCCTTCGATCTCGGCCTCGCCGACCGCTTCGTGGATCTGATCGAGGAAGGGTGGGACCTAGCGATCCGGATCGGACGGCTGAAGGATTCGAGCCTTGTCGCCCGGCGCCTGGCTGACTGCCGGATCGTGGTCTGTGCCGCCCCTTCCTATCTGAAGAAGCACGGGGCCCCGCAGAGCCTGGACGATCTCTCCCGGCACAATTGCCTTGGCTACACGCTGCCGAGCGCCGTCGAGGCGAACCGCTGGACCTTCGGCCGGGACGGCGAGATCGTGGTGCCGGTGCAGGGGAACCTTCGCGCCAACAACGGCGACGCCCTGCTCGCTGCGGCCATTGCCGGACAGGGGCTGATCTATCAGCCCACCTTCATCGTCGGCGACAGCCTGCGCAACGGCAGCCTCGTGCCGGTGCTCGGCGGCTACCCGATCCACCCGCCCGGCATCCATGCGGTCCTGCCCTCAGGCCGCCAGGCTCCGGCCAAGGTGCGCGTCTTCATCGAGTTCCTGGCCCGGCGCTTTGCGCCGGAGCCCGAATGGGACCGGGGCTTACGATAGGCTGATGGTGGCCTTCGCACCCTTTACCGGCTAAAGCTAATCGACGTCTGTTTTCGAGGGTTCACGCCTATGGTCGCTACCTGGGCCGTCGTGTTGTCGGCACTGGTCTATCTCTGCTTCCTGTTCACGGTGGCCTACTGGGGCGACAACTGGGGACGGCGCTTCGTTCAGGGGCCCGCCCGCTCCACGATCGCGGCCCTCGCGCTCGCGGTCTATTGCACGTCCTGGACGTTCTTCGGATCGGTCGGGCTTGCCAGCCATTCCGGCTTCGACTTTCTCGCCATCTATATCGGCCCGATCCTGGTGATTGGCTTAGGGTTCCCGCTCGTCGCCCGGGTGGTGCGGGTGGCCAAGACCCAGAACATCTCCTCCATCGCCGACTTCGTGGCTGCCCGCTACGGCAAGAGCGAGCGCGTGGCGGCGTTGGTGAGCCTGATCGCCCTCGTCGGCTCGGTGCCCTACATCGCCTTGCAGCTCAAAGCCGTCTCATCGTCGCTCGACGTGTTCCTGACGGCAGCGAACGGTGAGTCCCTGACCCAGCTGCCGGTCCTCGGCGATCTCGCCCTTGTGGTTGCCCTCGTGCTGGCAGGCTTCGCCGTCGCCTTCGGTACGCGCCACACGGATGCGACCGCACACCAGAACGGACTTCTGCTGGCCATCTCCATCGAGTCCCTGGTGAAGCTGATCGCCTTCCTGATCGTCGGCGGCTACATCACCTTCGTGATGTTCGGCGGCTATGACGACATCGTCCAGCACCTCAACGCGCAGGGCACCACGTCCGCCCTGATGGAGCGGACGTCGGGCTTCGGCAGCTACATCACGCTCATCCTGCTCTCGACCTGCGCCACCCTTCTGCTGCCGCGCCAGTTCCATGTCACCGTGGTCGAGAACCACGACATCGCGGACCTGAAGCGCGCGGCCTGGCTGTTCCCGCTCTATCTCGTTCTCATCAACCTCTTCGTCGTGCCCATCGCCCTGGCGGGCCTCGCGGCATTCCCGGAAGGCACCATCGACCGGGACATGACCCTGCTGGCGCTGCCGCTGTCGGACAAAGCCGGCACCCTGGCCGTGATCGCATTCCTCGGCGGTTTCTCGGCCGCCACCGCCATGGTGATCGTCGATTCCGTCGCCGTGGCGGTGATGATCTCGAACCATCTGGTCATGCCCATCGTGCTGCGGCGACGCGCCTTCGCGGGCATCGATCCCGGCAGCTTCGTGATCGGCGTGAGGCGCATCTCCATCATTCTCGTCATCCTGCTGGGCTATTTCTACTATCGCGCATCCGGCGAGGCGGCACTCGCGGCTATCGGGCTTCTGTCCTTTGCCGCCATCGCGCAGGTCGCGCCGGCCTTTCTCGGCGGCCTGATCTGGTCGCGCGGCACGGCGCTCGGCGCCAGCGTCGGCCTCGTCGTCGGGTTCGTCACCTGGGCCTACACGCTCCTTCTGCCGAGCCTCGTCTGGGATGGGGTGTTCTGGTCGGATGTAGTCGTCACAGGCCCCTTCGGCGTCACGGCGCTGAAGCCTACGGCCCTGTTCGGAGTCGACCTGCCCCAGCTCACCCATGGGGTCGTCTGGAGCCTGACGCTCAACATCCTGTGCTACATCGCCTTCTCCCTGTGGCGGCCGGTGACCGCCATGGAGCAGATCCAGGCCAATGTCTTCCTCGGCGAGGCTGCTGCTTCCGCCACGCCGAGCTTCCGCCTGTTCCGCGCCAGCGTGAGCGTCGGCGAGCTGCGCGCCACCGTCGCCCGCTATCTCGGCGAGGAGCGCACCTCCCGCTCGTTCGAAGGGTTCGCCCACAGCCGCGGCCAGAGCCTGGACACGCGCGCCGAGGCGGACATCCATCTTCTGCGTTATGCGGAGCACCTTCTGGCCTCGGCCATCGGCACCGCCTCCTCGCGCCTTGCCCTGTCCCTGCTGCTGCGACGCCGCACCGTCTCGACGGAAGCGGCCCTCAAGCTGCTCGACGATGCGTCGGCGGCGATCCAGCACAGCCGCGATCTTCTCCAGCACGCGCTCAACTATGCCAAGCAGGGCATCACGGTGATCGACAGCGACCTGCGGCTGCTGGCGTGGAACCAGGCTTTCCTCGACCTGTACGACATGCCGCCCAACTTCGTGCAGGTTGGGATCGGCATGGAGCAGATCGTGCGCTACAACGCCTCGCGCGGCTCCTACGGGCCCGGCAAGATCGAGGATCTCGTGGAAGCCCGCCTCCATTCCTTCCGGCACGATGTGGAGCCGGTGCGACTCAGGCTCTATCCCTCCGGCAAGGTGATCGAAATCCGCTCGAACCTCCTGCCCGACGGCGGCCACGTGACCACCTACACGGACGTCACCGATACCGTTCTCGCCGAAGAAGCGAGCCGTCGCGCCAACGAGACCCTGGAGCAGCGGGTGCGCGAGCGAACCGAGGAACTCACGCGCCTCAACGAGGCACTTCGCAACGCCAAGGCGGAGGCCGATGAGGCCAACATTTCCAAGACGCGCTTCCTCGCTGCCGCCTCGCACGACATCCTGCAGCCGCTCAATGCGGCGCGCCTCTATGCCACGTCGCTCGTGGAGCGCGACCGCGAAGCAGGCGATGGAACGCTGGCCGAGAACATCGATGCGTCCCTCGACGCCGTCGAGGAGATCCTCACCGCCATTCTGGACATCTCGCGCCTCGACACCGGCGCCATGAAGCCGCAATGGTCGAGCTTCCGCATCGACGAAATGTTCCGCCAGCTGCAGCGCGAGTTCGAGCCTGTTGCCAAGGCCAAGAACCTGAAGCTCACCTTCGTGCCCTCATCCCTGACGGTGCGTTCCGACCGGCGTCTCATGCGCCGCCTGCTGCAGAACCTGATCTCCAATGCGATCAAGTACACACCTGCCGGGCGCGTGCTCGTCGGCGCACGCAGGCGCGCCGGGCATCTCGTCCTCGAAGTTTGGGATACCGGCCTCGGCATTCCGTCCTCCAAGCAGCGCGTCGTCTTCCGCGAGTTCCAGCGGCTGGATCAGGGCATGAAGGTGGCGCGCGGCCTGGGGCTGGGCCTCTCCATCGTCGAGCGCATCGGCCGCGTGCTCAAGCACCCGATCACGCTGAACTCCGAGGTCGGGCGCGGCTCCGTGTTCCGGGTCGAAGTGCCTGTGGTCGCCGCTCTTCCGGCGACGGCCGCAGCGCCCGAGCCGCCGAAGGCTCCGGCAACCGTGCTGTCGGGCCTGCGCGTGCTGGTCATCGACAACGAGCCCGCCATCCTGGAGGGCATGCGTCTTCTGCTCACGGGATGGGGCTGCGAGGTCTGGACGGCGTCGGACCTCGAGACGGCCCATCAGGCGCTGCGCACGAGCAAGGGGCTGCCGGAAGTGATCATCGCCGATTACCACCTCGACGACACGGACGGTCTCGAACTGATCAAGGCCCTGCGGTGGAAGACCCAGGTCGACACACCTGCCGTACTCGTGACGGCCGACCGCACGCCGGCCGTCCGCGAGGCTGCCGCGGCGATGAACATCCACGTCCTCAACAAGCCGCTGAAGCCTGCGGCCTTCCGGGCGCTGCTGACCCAATGGCGGGCCACCAGGGTGGCGGCCGAGTAGAGAACACCGTGTCATCACCGGCCTTGTGCCGGTGATCTCGACCATGTGAAGCGCCGCGAATTCCCGCATTGGGATGGCCGGGACGAGCCCGGCCATGACGGGCGTGTTAAACGGGTCTCAGCGCCTCATCGACAGCCGCCACGGCGTGGATCGTCGTGGTGTCGAACAACGGCACGGCGCTGTCTTCGTTCTTCACCAGGAGCATGATCTCGGTGCAGCCGAGGATGACGCATTGGGCGCCGCGTTCGATCAGTCGCGCGATGACCGCGCGATAGGCCTGGCGCGACTCCGGCCTGACCTGTCCGAGAACGAGCTCCTTGTAGATGATCTCATGGACGATCCGGCGGTCGTCCTCGTCCGGCACCAGAACGTCGAGGCCGTGGCGCTGCTGCAGGCGGCCCTTGTAGAAGTCCTGCTCCATGGTGAAGGCGGTGCCGAGGAGGCCGACCCGCTCGAAGCCCGAGGCCTTGATCTGCTCGGCCGTGGGATCGGCAATATGGAGCAGCGGGATGCTGACAGTGGAGGAAATCGCATCGGCCAGGCGATGCATCGTATTGGTGCAGACAACGATGAAATCGGCCCCGCCGCGCTCCAGCCGAATTGCGGCTTCCTTCATCGACTCAGCAAGTCTCTCCCACTCGCCATCGTGCTGAAGTCGCTTGATCTCTTCGAAATCAAAGGACCACATCAGGCATTGCGCCGAGTGCACGCCCCCGAGCCGCCGATTCGTCTCCTGATTGATGATGCGGTAGTACTCGGCCGAGCTTTCCCAACTCATGCCGCCGATGAGCCCAATGGTCTTCATGATAGGCCTTTAAGGATTTGGCGTGTAGGGAGCGCGGCCGCTGGCGAGCGCGTCGTCGAGCAGGTCAAGCCGGTCCTGGCCCCAGAACACCTCGCCGTCGAGCACATAGGCCGGTGAGCCGAACACATCGCCCGCCACCGCATTCTCCAGATTGAGGGCGTAAATGGCCTCGGTGGTGCTGCCGGTCGCCACATCCATGAGCGTGGACGAGTCGAAACCCGCCTGCTCGGCCAGCTCCGCGAGCACGAGCGGATCGGCCAGATTGCGCTCCTCCTCCCACACGGCAGCATACGCCCGGCGCAGGAAGGCGTCCGGGCTCTTGCCGGAGGCGTTGATGGCGATCACGAACCGGTCGGCGAGATTCACATCGAAGGGCCAGTGCTTCGGGGTGATATTGAAAGCGAGGCCCCGCTTCTCGCGCCAGCGCTGGAGTTCGAGGATCCGGTAGCGCTGGCGGGCCGGGTGGCGCTGGGCCAGCGGCAGACCGCCGGTTTCCGCAAAGACCCGCCCCAGGAATACCGGCTTGTAATTGACCTCGACGCCGTGCCTCTGGACGATCTCCATGAAGGGGGCATGGCCGATATACGCCCAAGGGCTCACGAGGGAAAAGTAATAGTCGATGATGCGGGGCATGGGTCCGATTCGGGGTTGAAGGGCCAGAGCGGCGATGCTCCAGCTTGGACCATCAGGCCGCGCTCTTCAACGTCTCTTCCGCCGTGAGGAAGGCTTCGACCTCGGGAGCAGCCTTCGGAGCCTCCGCCTGCAGCCCGATCTCCGCCAGCAGGCGGGGCATGGACACGAAGCTTCGTAGCTTGCGGTCGTAGAGCCCTGCCTTCACCAGAGCGATGGCATTGAGGATGAGGCTCCCGTCCTTCGACCGGGAGACCAGCCTGTGCTCCATCACCACGTGGGTACCGGACCAGGTGAGGATGCGCGTCTCCAGGGTGAAGGGCCGAAACGGCCGCAACTCGCGGCGAAAACGGATCTGGCCCGCATTCACCACGGGCACCCATCCATTCCTGAGGATGGGCCGCCACAGGCCCGAGCGGATCATCATATCCGTACGACCGAGATCCATGAGCGTCCAGTAGCGCCCGTTATTCATGTGCAGCGACGTGTCGAGATCGTGCGGCCACACGCGGAAAGCGAGGCGCGACACATCCCGCGCCGGGTCGAGCTTCGGCCGGACGAAGGATGCGACGATCAGGTGAAGGAGGCGCAGCCACAGGTTCATGTGAGTCCGATCCCGGTCTGCCGCTGATACGACAGAAGATCGAGGGAGGGCACCTCGAAGCCGAAGCCCGTCAGCAGGCAATGCGCCTGCCCGCGATGGTGAGTCTGATGGTTGAAGAAATGCGCGAGAGCCGTGGCCAGAGGCTGCTCGAACTCCGACGGGTTGACGATCGTCCGGTATCGGATGCGTCCCATGATGTCTGCGTCGGAGAGATTATGGATATAGGCGACGATCCGCTCGTCCTCATCTGCCCGCGCCGCGCGAAGCTCGGCAAGATCCTCGAACAGGATGGCGTCGAGCCGGTTCGGCGCCTCACCCTGTCCAGTGAAGCGCTTCATCCATATGCGGTCGGCAACAAGAATGTGGTTCAGGGTCCCATGAACCGACTTGAAGAACGCTCCGCGATCCGCGCGGTAATCCGCATCGGGCAATTGCGCGGCGATTTCATAGAGGCGCTCGTTGCACCAGGCATTGTAGCCCGCCATCATGACGAAGTGCTGTTTCATGGAGTTCCCCCTTCTTCCCTCTCCCCTCTGCGGGAGAGGGTGGCGAGCGGAGCGAGCCGGGAGAGGGGCTGTGCTCGACCTCTGACGGCCCCTCTCCCGACCCTTGTTGACACAAGGGTCACCCTCTCCCGCGAAGGGGAGAGGGTCAGGTGGGTCACGCCGCCTTCTTCGCGCTTGCGCGTCCATAGAACGTCTCGCCGCTCGACGCCATGTCGAGGAGGAGCTTCGGTGGCGCGAAGCGGTCGCCGTGCTTGGCCTGCAGCGACTGGCACAAAGCCACGAAGGCTTTTGCACCCATGAAGTCGATGTAGGACAGCGCGCCGCCCGTATAGGGCGCAAAGCCGAAGCCGAGGATCGAGCCCACATCCGCCTCGCGCGGATCGGTGACGACGCCCTCCTCGACCGTGCGCGCGGCTTCCAGAGCCTGCGTGACGAGCAGGCGCTGCTTCAACTCGTCCATGTCGATGAGTTCAGCCGCTGCCGGGTTCACCTGCAGATCCGTCAGCCCGAGCCAGAGACGCTTGGGCGCGCCTTCCGGATAGTCGTAGAACCCTTTCCGGTTCTTGCGGCCGAGGCGTCCCTCCTTCTCCACGAGCGTGGTGAGCAGCTCTTCCTGCTCGGGGATGATGGCGGCATCGCCCAGCTGCGCCTTGGTGGCGCGCAGGATCTTGAGGCCGAGATCGACGCCGACCTCGTCGTTGAGGGAGAGCGGCCCGACCGGCATGCCCGCCTGCTTTCCGGCCTGCTCGATCATGGTGGCCGGCACGCCCTGGGTGAGCATGAGATGGCCTTCGAGGATGTAGGCGAGGACGCAGCGGTTGGCGAAGAAGCCCCGCGAGTCGTTGACGACGATCGGCGTCTTCTTGATCAGGCGCACATAATCGAGCGCGGTGGCGAGCGCCTTGTCGCCCGTCTCCTTGCCCATGATGACCTCGACCAGCATCATCTTCTCGACCGGCGAGAAGAAGTGGATGCCGATGAACTGGCCGGCATTCTTCGACTGCTGTGCAAGTCCTGAAATCGGCAGCGTCGAGGTGTTGGAGGCGAAGATGCAATCCGGACGGATAGCCGCTTCCACCTTCTGGATCACCTCGGCCTTTACCTTGGGATCCTCGAACACCGCCTCGATGACGAGGTCGCAATCCTTCAGGTCATTGTAGTCGGCGGAGGGCGTGATGCGTGCGAGCAGCGCGTCGCGGTCAGCCGTCTTGGCGCGGCCCTTCATGACCTGATCGGACATGAGCTTGTGCGAGTGCGCCTTGCCCTTCTCGGCCGCTTCCACATCGCGGTCGATAAGCACCACCTCAAGCCCCGCATTGGCCGTGACATAGGCCACGCTCGCGCCCATGAAGCCCGCGCCGATGACGCCGACTTTCTTGAGGCTGGTGGCCGGCACGTCCTTCGGACGGCGTGCGCCCTTGTTGAGATCCTGCATGGAGATGAAGAGCGTGCGGATCATCGCCGCCGCCTCCTTCGAGCGTAGGATCTTGGCAAACCAGCGCGATTCCACCTTCAAGGCAAGGTCCATCGGCAGCTGCAGGCCCTGATAGACGGACTCGAGAATGGCGCGGATCGCCGGATAGTTGTCCTGCGTCTCACGGCGGTAGATGGCATTGGCCGGAGGCCAGATCTGCATGCCGGCAGCGGAGAACACCTTGTTGGAGGGCAGCTTGTAGCCCTTCTGGTCCCAGGGCGCGACGGCGGAGCCGCCGTTCTTGATCCAGTCCTTGGCTGCCTGCACGATCTCCTCGCGCGGCGCGACGGCATGCACGAGCCCCATGTTGCGGGCCATCAATGGGCGGATCTGCTCGCCCTTGAACAGCATCTGGAGCGCATCGCCCGTCTGCATGAGACGCGCCACGCGCTGTGTGCCACCGGCACCGGGGAAGAGCCCGACCTTCACCTCCGGCAGGCCGACGCGGGTGGAATCCACGTCCGACAGCACCCTATAATGGCAGGCGAGCGCAAGCTCGAAGGCGCCGCCGAGGCACACGCCGTGCACGGCCGCGGCGAACGGCTTGCCGCAGGTCTCAAGACGGCGGTAGAGCAGCGAGAGCTTGCGCGACTCGTCGAAGAAGAACTGCATCGCAGCCTCTTCGCCCTTCTCCTTGGCCAAGCGCGCATATTCCGCGCCGAGCCCCTGGAGCATGGTGAGGTCCGCGCCGCCCGAGAACGCCTCCTTGCCGGAGGTGATGACGCAACCCTTGATGGCCTCGTCGCCCACGACCGTGTCGATGATCCGCTCCAGCTCGCCCATCACCTCGGGGGTGATCACGTTCATGGAGCGTCCCGGCATGTCCCAGGTGGCAAGCGCAATGCCGTCGGCGTCTGTCTCGAAGCGGAAATTGGTGAAGTTCGTCATGGAATGTCTCCCGTTCCGCTCGTTCTCAAACCCGCTCGATGATCGCGGCCGTGCCCATGCCGGCGGCAACGCACAACGTCACGAGCGCCGTCTGCTTGTTCGTGCGCTCCAGCTCGTCGAGCACCGTGCCCAGGATCATGGCGCCGGTGGCGCCGAGCGGATGGCCCATGGCGATGGCGCCGCCATTCACGTTGACCTTCGCCGGGTCGAGATCCATCGCCTGGATGTAGCGCAGCACCACAGACGAGAAGGCTTCGTTGATCTCGAAGAGATCAATATCGTCCTTGGTCATGCCGGCCTTGCGCAAAGCCAGCTCCGAGACGTCGATGGGGCCGGTGAGCATGAGCGCGAGATCGGACCCGATGGAGGCAAAGCCCTTGATGCGCGCGCGGGCTTTGAGGCCGGCCTTCGCGCCGCCCTCCTTGTTGCCGACAAGAACGGCGGCCGCGCCGTCGACGATGCCCGACGAGTTGCCTGCGTGGTGCACGTGATTGACGAACTCCACGTCCGGGTGAGCGGCGATCGCCACAGCGTCGAAGCCGCCCATCTCGCCCATCTGCACGAAGGCAGCCTTGAGCTGGCCCAGCGACTGCATGTCGGTCTGCGGCCGCATGTGCTCGTCCTTGGCGAGAATCGTGAGGCCGTTGATGTCCTTCACCGGCACGACGGATTTTGAAAAGCGCCCCTCGTCCCAGGCCTTCCCGGCACGCTTCTGCGACTCGACCGCATAGGCGTCGACGTCATCGCGGGAGAAGCCATATTTCGTGGCGATCAGGTCCGCGGAGATACCCTGCGGCAGGAAGTAGTTGTCGATGGCGATGCCCGGATCCACCGGCCATGCGCCGCCCGAGGCGCCCATGCCGACGCGGCTCATGGATTCCACGCCGCCGCCGATGGTGATGTCCTTCATGCCCGACATGACCTGCGCGGCCGCAAGAGCGACCGCATCGAGACCGGAGGCGCAGAAGCGGTTGATCTGAACGCCCGGAACCTCCTTGCCGAAGCCGGCCTTGAGCGCCGCCGCGCGGGCGATGTCGCCGCCGGCCTCGCCCACCGGGTCGACGCAGCCCAGCACCACGTCCTCCACCAGCTTGGGGTCGAGGTTGTTGCGGCGGCGGATCGCGTCGAGCGTCGTCACGGCGAGATCGACGGCCGGCACCTCATGCAGCGAACCATCCGGCTTGCCGCGTCCGCGCGGAGTGCGGACGGCGTCGTAGATATAGGCTTCAGCCATGGAGGCCTCCTGGGTCTCTGTCGTCCCGGACGCGAAGCGATCCGGGGATCGTTATCAGAATAGAACGCTTTACTCGTCTTGCGATCCCGGCTCTTCGGCCGGGATGACGCTTGTTGTCAGAAAGCTTCCATCGGCAGCGCCATGGTGGCGTCCGCGCCCGTGGTGATGCGGGCAAGGCGCGTGGCGGTTTCGGGCATCATGCGCTCCATGTAGAAGCGGCCGGTGAGCAGCTTGGCGTCCATCTTGTCGGCGACGCCATTGCCCTCAGCCTTCCTGCCTTGAGCGGCCTTCGCCATCTTGGCCCACATATAGCCCATGACCACGGTGCCGAAGAGATGCATGTAGTCGGTGGCGCCGGCGCCGGCATTGTCGGGCTTTGCCATGGCGTTCTGCATGAACCACATGGTGGCCTGCTGGAGATGGCCCAGACCCTGCTGCAGCGGCGCGATATAGGACTGCAAGCTTTCGTCGCCCGCGTTCTCCTGACAGAAGGCGCCGACCTCGTTGAAGAAGGTCATGACGGCGCGTCCGCCGTCCTTGCCGAGCTTGCGGCCCACGAGGTCCATGGCCTGGATGCCGTTGGCGCCCTCATAGATCTGCGTGATGCGGGCATCGCGCACGAACTGCGACATGCCCCATTCCTCGATATAGCCGTGGCCGCCGAACATCTGCTGCGCCTTGACGGCGTTGTCGAAGCCGAGATCGGTCAGCACGCCTTTCACCACCGGGGTCATGAGGCCCATGTAGTCCTCGGCGGTCTGGCGCTGCGCGTCGTCGGAGGAGCGGTGCGCGATGTCGCTGTTGAGCCCGGTCCAGACGATGAGCGCGCGGCCCGCCTCGTTGAAGGCCTTGATCGACATCAGCGTGCGGCGCACGTCCGGGTGCACGATGATCGGATCGGCAGGCTTGTCGGGGAATTTCGCGCCCGTGAGCGAGCGGCCCTGCAGGCGGTCCTTCGCATAGGCGACGGCGTTCTGATAAGCCACCTCGGACTGGGCCAGTCCCTGCACGCCCACCGCAAGCCGCGCCTCGTTCATCATCACGAACATGGCGTTGAGACCACGGTTCTCCTGACCGACGAGCCAGCCCTTTGCGCCGTCGTAGTTCATCACGCAGGTGGCGTTGCCGTGGATGCCCATCTTGTGCTCGAGGGAGCCGCAGGAGACGCCGTTGCGCTCACCCAGCGAGCCGTCCTCGTTCACGAGAACCTTCGGCACCACGAAGAGCGAGATGCCCTTGGTGCCCTGGGGGGCGCCCTCGATGCGGGCCAGCACCAGATGGACGATGTTCTCCGCCATGTCGTGATCGCCGGCGGAGATGAAGATCTTGGTGCCGGAGATGGCATAGGAGCCGTCGCCGTTCGGCACGGCCTTGGTCTTGAGCATCCCGAGATCCGTGCCGCAATGGGGCTCGGTGAGGTTCATGGTGCCGGTCCATGTGCCCTCGATCATCTTCGGCAGATAGATCTGCTTCTGCTCCTCGGTGCCGTGCTCGATGAGCGCCGCGATGGCGCCTTGGGTCAGGCCCGGATACATGCCCAGCGCCAGGTTCGACGAGGAGACGAATTCCTGCATGATCGTGTTGAGGACCGAAGGAAGCCCCTGCCCTCCGAACTCCTCCGGCGCAGCCAGACCCATCCAGCCGCCGGCCGCATAAGCTTCATAAGCTTCCCTAAAGCCCTTCGGCGTGGTCACCGATCCGTCCGGGTTGCGGGTGCAGCCCTCCTGGTCGCCGGACAGGTTCAGAGGCGCGAACACCTCCTCGCAGAGCTTGGCGCCCTCGGCCAGGATCGCCTCCACCGTGTCGGGCGTCGCGTCGGCGAAACCGGGCAGGTTGTTGTAGCGCTCGATGGGGAACACGTCGTTCAGAAGGAACATGACGTCTTCGACGGGGGCCTTGTAGACCGGCATTCGGATGTCTCCCAGGTCGGATCGGGCGCGTATCTTCCCATACGAGAAGATATCGGCCAAGCAGATAGTTCACATATAAACTATCCAGCCGCGTTTGGAAGAGGCGGGCATCGAATCTTTTGGGGGATCCATAGAAACAGCCTGAGGGCTTGCCGGCTGCTCTTGACCATGGCTCCCCTTGCGCGACGGTCCGCGCACAAACGAAAAGCCCTCCGGTATCGAGGCCGATAGCCTGATGCCGGAGGGCTTGTTTCAGTCGGCTGCGCAGAGCGCGCGGTTCAGGCAGCGGCCGCCAGACCGGCGCGGCGGGCCTGGAGTTCGGCCAGAGCTTCCTCGATTTCCTTCTTCTGCTGCTCCAGATGCTGGATCTGATCCTCGACCTGTTCGAGGGACAGCTTGAGGTTCATGGCCGGGCCATTGCCCGAGCGCTCCTCGGCCAGCATGGCGCGGATCTCGGTCAGGGTGAAGCCGAGCTGCTTGCCCTTCAGAATTACCGAGAGGCGCTCACGGTCGCGGGCGTCGTAGATGCGGGCGGTGCCGTCCCGGCGGGGGGACAGGAGGCCGCGATCCTCGTAGAACCGGAGGGTCCGGAGGGTCACCCCGAACTCGCGCGCGAGATCGCCGATCGTGTACTGCTTTGCACCCTCTGCTGCATCACCAGCTTTGGCGCCGATTGCGTATTGGTCCATGGATTGCCCCGTCATCTCACTACTTCTCGGCTCCGTGCTCGACGCACATCCCCTTTGGTAACAAAATGATAGAACATATAATTCGGAAGATGCAAGGGTATTACAACCATCGGCTGCCGGTAGGGCAAAAGAACCCGCTCTTTGCGGCATGACCCAAGGTAATAGTCTGCCCATCCGGCGGGCAATCTGCCCGAAAACCTCTCCATTTAACGGGTTTTTTACTACGCGCGACGAAAGCTGTGCTGCCGGATGAAGGGATTGGAGGCGCCATGATTCGCCGCTTCTCCACTGCCCTTTGCCCGTCAGGCGGAGATCGGCACGGGGCCCATCTTGGTCTTGAGGAGTTTCAGCGTATCCCCGCGAGCCCATGATGAGACGACACGTCCTCTCAAGACTTGACGACCTCGACGCCCGTGAGCTGGCCATGGCCGCGGCACGCCGGGCGGGCTTGAGTCTCGAGGAATGGGCGGCGGCCGTTCTGGCCGGGCTGGACGACGAACCCTCTCCCTCCTTTCGGCCCAAGCCCCGCCGGCCCGCCGGCAGCGATCTCGACACCCTGATCGCCCGGATGTCCTCCGCACCGCGCCCGCAGCCGAAGAAGAATTACGACGCCCTCAGGGCGGCCATCGCGGCCGAGAGCGAGCGGCAGGCCCAGGATCAGGCTTCGCGGACGGCCATCGCCCTGGAATCGATGGCAAGCTGGATCGAGCAGGCCGAGACCCGCCTCAACAATGCCGCCCGCGCCTCCGTCGGTCAGCAGGAGCGCATCGCGGCCATCCTGTCCCAGGCGTTGTCGTCCTTGAAGGAGCGCCTCGACACGGTCGAGCGCCGGGTCGCCACCGAGCGGGCCGATCCGCCGCGCATCGAGTTCCCCACGGAGGAAGCGCTCAGGGCGCTCGCCCCGGTGTCCGAGACCCTGTCCGGCCTGCGGGCCGACATGGCCCGGCTCGCCAGCCGCCTGGAGCAACCGAACCCGGACCTCGCGCCGGCTGTCGAGACGATCCGCACGGAGATCGACACCCTCCGGTCGGGCATGGAGCATCTGGCGACCCGCCATGAGATCGCTGCCCTCGGGGCGTCCCTCGGCTCCCTTGCCAAGGACCTCGAGCAGGGACCGACAGCCAAGGACCTGCACACCCTCGCCGGCTCGATGACCGTCCTCTACGAAGAGGTCCAGACTCTCTCCGAGCGGGTCAATCACGAGCTGCATCACCACCTCGGCCTCGGGATCGACCGGGTCAAGGAGAAGATCGACCGCATGGCCGAAACGGGGATCGACCGCTCGGTCGTCGAATTCCTCAGCGGCCAGATCGTGGACCTGCGGCATGACCTGGCGAGCCGCGCCGAGCCGCAGCAGATGGCGCGGCTCTCGGGCGAAATTGAATCTCTCGGCAGGCAGATCGCCGAGCTTCGCCTTCATCAGGTCAGCAAGAGCGATTTCACCGCCCTGAAACGGTCCTTGGACGATGTCTGCTCGGCCCTCTACGTGACCGCCACGGCCCAGGACACGAGCAAGGTTCCGGACCTGCTGGAGAGCCTGGATCACCGCCTCGATCTCCTGGTCCGCCGCCCGGACCCGAAGCCGGCCGATCTCGCGCCGATCAGCGAGCAGCTGGCCCTCCTGACCGAACGCATGGCCAGCCTGTCCGGCAGCCGCTTCCCCGACAGCGACGCCATCAGCGGAATGCCCCATGAGCCGCTCCTGGAACGCTTCGACCGGATCGAGCAGGAACTGCGCCAGCTCAGCCAGCGGAGCGATGCCACCGGCCTGGCGCAGATGCTCCGGTCCATCGACGGGAAGCTCGAATGCCAGCCCACACAGCCGGCGGTGTTCGACAACCTGGAGCGGCAGGTCGCGGCCCTGACGGAACGCCTCGGGTCCATGCCCGGCGAGCCGCTGCACAGAGCCCTGGAAGAGGCGGCCGGGCATCTGACGAACCTGCAGAACGAGGCGGCTGGAATCGCCGAGCGTGCGGCCAGGGCCGCACTGAACGACATCCGGACAGCCGTGCCGGATTCGGGCGATCTGGACGCCCTCAAGCATGGCTTCGTCGAGCTGAAGGCCCTTCATACCCGCTCGGACAGGAAGACCCAGGAAACCCTGAAGTCGGTTCATGAGGCCCTGGAAGCGCTGGCGTCCCGCCTGCCGGGCCAGGCTGGGCCGATGGCCGCCAGCCCGCCTCTCCCATCCTCGGAACTGCCGCCCGCGGACCGCCTCGAAGCGGCCGTGCGCAAGCTTCATGCGGTCACCCTGTCGCGGATCGAGGATACCACGCTCCCTCGTCCCGACGCGCCCGTGCATACCCCGGGCGCAGCGGAAGCTCCGCCGCCTGCAGCCTCGGACTCCGACCAGGGCCATGTGCGCGCCAGCTTCATTGCGGCGGCACGAAGGGCTGCACAGAACGCCGAGCCCTCCCCCTCGCCGCTCGTCCAGGAGGCCGGTCCCACGAACGAACAGCAGGATGGACAGGCGGAGACGGCCACGCCGCCGCTGCCCTCCCTGTTCGCGCGCCTGCGCCGGACCTTCGACAACCACAGCCGTCCACTCCTTCTGGGGCTCGCGTTCCTGGTCCTGGCAGCCGGGACCGCACAGATCCTGTCCGGAGGGCACACCGCTTCAACCGCCGCATCGGCGAGTGCGCCGCAGCCGACTCAGGCTCCCGCGCCGGAAGCCCACGGCGCAGCACCTGTTCCTGCGGCCAAGCAGGAGTTGAGCCTGTTCCAGCGATCGAGCCTTGCCGCAGACACCTCGATCGCGGCTCCGCTGGCAGCCGGCCGGTTCCTCGTCGACCCGGCGACGGTCGGCGGCATCCCGGCCGATGTTCCAGCCGGTCTGCGGCAGGCGGCCCTGTCGGGCGATGCAGCGGCCCTCTACGAGATCGGCGCCCGGCTGGCGCAAGGGCGCGGCGTCGCCGCGCCCTTGGCAACAGCCGTTCGCCTCTTCGAGCGCGCCTCCCAGGCTGGCCTCCCGCCGGCTCAGGAACGTCTTGCCGCGATGTTCGAGAAGGGCCTCGGGGTCGGGCGCGATCTCAAGCAGGCTGTGTTCTGGTATGAGCGGGCGGCCCTGGGCGGGCATGTCCGCGCCATGCACAACCTCGCAACCCTGCTCACCTCCGGGGCCAGCGGCAAGCCGGACTATGTCACGGCCCTGCGCTGGTACACGGAGGCCGCAGAGGCCGGCTTCCGCGACAGCCAGTTCAACACGGGCCTTCTCCTCGCCCGCGGCATCGGCTCGAAGCCCGACCTGCCCAGGGCCTTCCAGTGGTTTTCCCTCGCGGCCGCTCAGGGGGATGCGGAAGCAGCCCGGAAGCGGGACGAGTTGGCCCCCCGCCTCAGCCCTGCGGATCTGAGGAATGCCAAAGCCGCCGTCGATCTTTGGCGCCCGCGCGCCGTGGACCCGATCGCGAACGAGCCGCCGGCCGCTGGCCCGGAATGGACGGCGGCCCTGGATCGATCTCTGCTTGACAGGAGTTGAAGGCAGGCAGGCTCCGTCATCTTCCGTTCAGAACATGACCGTTACATCGCCTGCATGATGCTGTAACAACGAGCTGTAACAACCACATGGCTGCACCGGCCACAGGGGAACCGGGTTGCAAATCTATTTGCCTATCGCTGAAATGCCTGTGAGCGTTCTTCTCATCCTCGGGATGGGTGCGGCGGTGGGCTTCATTTCAGGCCTGTTCGGAATCGGCGGCGGCTTCCTCATGACGCCGCTCCTGATCTTCCTCGGCATCCCCCCGGCGGTGGCCGTGGCAACCCAATCGGCCCAGATCGTCGCCTCCTCCACCACCAGCGTGCTCGGGGCGCTCAGACGCAACGCCCTCGACCACAAGCTCGGAGCCATCCTGGTGGCGGGCGGCTTCGTCGGATCGGCCCTCGGCGTCTGGTTCTTTGCGGCCGCGCGAAGAGCCGGTCAGCTCGATCTCGTGATCGTCATCTCCTACGTGACGCTGTTCACCATCGTCGGCAGCCTGATGCTGAAGGAGAGCATCCGGGAATTCTGGCACCGGCGGAAGGGGGGCACGGTGCGCCTGCGGCGCCGGGCTGGCGAGCATGCGCCCTATCTCGGCTGGCCCCTGCGCATGCGCTTCTACCGCTCCAAGCTCTATGTGAGCGTCATCCCGATCCTGGGACTTTCGCTCTTCATCGGGTTTGCCGGCGCCCTGCTGGGAATCGGCGGCGGCTTCATCGTGGTGCCGGCGCTTCTCTACATTTTCCGCGTGCCCACCACCGTGGTCGTCGGAACCTCCCAGTTCCAGATCGTCTGCACCACGTTGGTTGCGCTCATTCTCCACGCGATCACCAATCAGGCGGTCGACATGGTGCTGGCGATCCTCCTCATCGTCGGCGGTGTCTTCGGCGCTCAGTTCGGCGCCCGGATGGGACGCCATCTGCGGGCGGAGCTGTTCCGCTTCCTTCTCGCGATCCTGCTGCTGGCCGTGGGCCTGCGCTTCGGGCTCGAGCTCGTGCTTCAGCCGGAGGAGCCCTTCTCCATCTCCGTCCAGGAGGTGCGCACGTGAGGGCGCTCGGCCTCCTGATGCTCCTGCTGGTGAGCCTGGCACCCGCCCGGGCCGAGACCCTGATCACGTCCCTGTCGAACCATCGGGTTCTGATCAACTCCAACTATACCGGCACGGAGATCGCGGTGTTCGGCGCCATCGAGCGCGACGCCCAGACGGTTGCCCGCGCCACGGTCTACGACGTGGTGGTGACGGTGCGCGGTCCGCGTCAGTTCCTGACCGTGCGCGAGAAGGAGCGGCTCGGCCCCGTCTGGATCAACCAGGAACAGCAGAAATTCCCGTCGGTCCCCGCCTATATCAGCGTGATGACCTCCCGGCCGATTGAGGAGATCACCAGCGACCAGCTGCGCCAGCGGCAGAGGATCGGTCTCGCAGCCCTCGTCAATTCCAACGATTTTACCACCGGCCGCGACGGAGCGGACAGGCCGTTCCGGGATGCTCTCTACCGTCTGAAGGCCCAGGAGGGTCTTTACATTGAGGACGAGCGTGGCGTGACCTTCCTGACCCCGGACATCTTCCGCGCCGGGATTCCCCTGCCGGCCACCGCCCCACCGGGCAATTACGATGTGGATGTGACGCTGTTTGCCGACACCGTGATCCTGGCTCGCACCACCACCAATTTCGAGCTGGTGAAGACCGGCTTCGAAGAGCGGATCGGTGTCGTGGCCCGCGATTGGTCCCTGTTCTACGGCCTCGCGACGGCCGTGATCGCCATCTTCTTCGGCTGGCTCGCCAACGTCATCTTCCGGCGCGACTGAATAAGCCGCCAGGCTCGGCCTTTACAGGCAGGGATCATCGGGTGATCCTGCTCCCCGCTTGAGGAGACCATGCGCGATGATGCTGAAGGCCGGAACGGTTCAGTTCCACCACAGGGCCAACGACAAGGCCTACAACATGTCGGTGGTGGAGCGCTTCACCCGGGAGGCCGCCGAGCGTCAGGTCAAGATCCTCGCCTTTCCCGAGATGTGTCTGACCGGCTACTGGCATGTGCGCAATCTCGGGCGCGATCAGCTCGAGGAGCTTGCCGAGCCTGTCCCCTCGGGCCCCTCCACGCAGGCGGTTTTGAGCCTCTCGGCCCGGTACGACATGGCCATCGGCGCCGGCCTGATCGAACGGGCCGACGACGGGCGGCTCTTCAACACCTATGTGGTCTGTCTGCCCGACGGACAGGTCCACCGCCACCGCAAGCTCCACGCCTTCGAGAGCGACGACATCGCGAGCGGCGACAGCTACACGGTGTTCGACACCCCTTGGGGCGTGAAGGTCGGCGTTCTGATCTGCTGGGACAACAACCTCGTCGAGAATGCCCGCGCCACGGCCCTGCTCGGCGCCGACATCGTCATGGCCCCGCACCAGACCGGCGGCTGCCATTCGCGCAGCCCCCAGGCCATGGGGTTGATCGACCCGGTTCTCTGGGAGAACCGGCAGAAAGATCCGGACGCCATCGAAGCGGAGTTCCGGGGTCCCAAGGGCCGCGAATGGCTTCTGCGCTGGCTGCCTGCCCGCGCCCATGACAACGGCTATTTCCTGCTGTTTGCCAACGGCGTCGGCGAGGACGACGGCGAGGTGCGCACGGGCAATGCCATGATCATCGACTGCTATGGGCGCATCGTCGCGGAAACCTGGAAAGCGGACGATGCCCTGGTCGTCGCGGATCTCGACCTCGACCTCCTGCCGCTCGCCACCGGCCGCCGCTGGATCCGCGGCCGCAGGCCCGATCTCTACGGGCTCCTCACGCAGCCGCAGGGCCATGAACTCGCGCCACGGCAGGCCCGGTTCTCGGAGGCTCCGGTGGTGAAGACTCAGAGATGATACGCTCGACGTCATGCCCGGGCTTGTCCCGGGTATCCACGTCTTCGTAGCGCTGTGGTTCAAAGACGTGGATGGCCGCAACAAGTGCGGCCATGACGACGGGTTGATGCTCAATCCCGGCAGAGCATCGACTTCGCGATGGCGAAGATCCGCTCCGTGCCGATGAGGTGCGCCGTGAAGCCGTTGGCGAAGAGCGGCTTGAACGCCGCATCGCAGGCGTTGAGGCCGCCCGCATAGGCGCCGAGCGCCGGCATCACGCAGCGGCTGCCGTCGGTGAGGAAGCAGCGCCGCCGCGTGGAGCGCCCGCGCATCACCACCTTGCCGACCGGATGGAGGTGGCCCGCGATCTCCGCCTGCTCCCCGGCCATGGGCTCATGGCGCAGGGTCAGTGATCCGAGCGCCATCTCCTCCACAACCTGCCCGCCGATGCTGTCCGGCAGGATGCGGTCATGGTTGCCCGTCACCCAGATCCAATCGCGGCCCTGCTGAACTTGCGTCAGCGTCGTGCGCTCCTCGGTCCCGAGGCGATCCGGCCCACCGATGTCATGGAAGCTGTCGCCGAGCGCGATCACGGTCTTCGGGTTGAAGCGGAACACCGCGTCGGAGAGTGCGAGCAGCGTCTCGCGCGTGTCGTAGGGCGGCAGCATCATGCCGCGCCGGGCGAAGGACGATCCCTTCTCGAAATGGAGATCGGCCACGAGCAGCGCATCGTGGGCCGGCAGGTACATTGCCCCCGTCAGGTCGAGCAGCGCCGGCTGACCTTTCAGCTCGATCTCGTGTGTTGTCTCTTTGTTCTTTCGCAATGCCGTCACGCCAAAGCCTCGTCGAGAAGCGCCGCTTCCGCCTCGGCCAGAATCTCGTCCGCATTGTCGCTATAGACGCGCTCGCGGCCGATCTCCAGCATGACGGACACGCTCAAAGGAGAAACCCGGTCGAGCGGCTTGTGGATGATTCGCCCCCGGATGCGCTCAAGCATCATGCCGAGGCGCCTCACGTCGAGGAGTCCCGTTGCCGCATCCGCCCTGGCGGCGCGCAACAGAACGTGATCGGGCTCGTGCTTGCGCAGCACGTCGTAGACGAGGTCGGTGGAGATCGTCACCTGCCGGCCCGTCTTCTTCTCTCCCGGGAACCGGCGCTCGATGAGGCCGGCGATCACCGCGCATTGCCGAAAGGTGCGCTTCATGAGGGAGGATTCCGCCAGCCAGTCCTCTAGGTCGTCGCCTAGCATGTCCTCGGAGAACAGTTCGTCCATGAAGCCGGGCTCGCGCCCTGCCCGACCGGCGATGTCGCCCGAGGCATAGACCGCGATGCCGTAATCGTTCGCCACGAAACCGAGAGGCTTGAGCTTGGCCCGCTCCAGGCGGCGGGTGAGCAGCATGCCGAGCGTCTGGTGCGCGAGCCTGCCCTCGAAGGGAAAGCAGGTCATGTAGAAGCGGTTGCCGCGCGGAAACGTCTCGACCAGAAGATCGCGCGGCCCCGGCACCACGGAGCGGCGGCGCTGCTGCAGCAGCCACTCGGTCATCTGCGGCGGCAGGCGGTCCCACTCGAACGGGTCGGCCAGGATTTCCCGCACACGCGCCGCAAGGAAAGTGGACAGCGGAAACTTGCCGCCCTCGTAGGACGGGATCATCGGATCGGTGCCGGCGCCGGCGCGGGTGGCCAGCACCTCGTCCTCGGAGATGCCCTCGAAGCGCAGCACCTCGCCGGAAAACAGGAACGTGTCGCCGGGCGTCAGCGTCTCGGCAAACGACTCCTCGATCTCACCGAGAATGCGCCCGCGCGGCAGCACGGTGCCGGGTCGCGAGCGCATGGACTTGCCGAGGCGCACCTTGATCATGGTGGATTCGACAATGGTGCCGACATTCAACCGGTATTGCTGCGCCACCCGCGCATCGCGCACGCGCCACAGGCCATCGTTGCCCCGCACGATCTTGGCGAAGCGCTCATAGGCACGAAGGGCGTAACCGCCCGTGGCCACGAAGGCGACGCAGGCTTCGAAATCCTCCCAGGTCAGCCCCGCATAAGGCGCGGCGGAGCGCACCTCCTCGTACAGCTCCGCAAGGTCGAAAGGCCCGGCGCAGGCCATGCCGAGAATGTGCTGGCACAGCACGTCGAGCGCCCCGATGCGCGCATCCGGCGTGTCCTGCGCGGCCTCGTGCACGGCATCGAGCGCAGCGCGGCATTCGAGGATCTCGAAGCGATTGGCCGGCACGAGATAGGCTTCCGACGGCTCGTCCATGCGGTGGTTGGAGCGGCCGATGCGCTGCATGATGCGGGACGCCCCTTTCGGCGCGCCCACATTCACCACGAGATCCACATCGCCCCAGTCGATGCCGAGATCGAGCGTCGCCGTGCAGACCACGGCCTTCAGTTTTCCCGCCGCCATCGCCTCCTCGACGCGACGACGTTGTGCGACGTCGAGGGAGCCGTGATGGAGCGCGATGGCGAGGTTGTCGTCGTTGAGCTTCCACAGTTCCTGGAATGTGTACTCCGCCTGCAGGCGCGTGTTGACGAAGACGAGCGTGGTCTTGTGCGTGCGGATGAGATCGTAGATCGACGGCATCGAGAGCGACGCCGTATGGCCGGCGAGAGGCAGTCGCTCGTCGAGATCGAGCATGCGGATGTCGGGCTGCGCGCCGCCCTGCACCACGACGAGATCGGCGAGAGCCTCTTCACCCTTCCCTTGAGGGGGAGGGTCGGAGCGCGTCAGCGCTCCGGGGCGGGGTGGCAGCGCGACAATTGCAGATGTGGAGTTTCCCACCCCCTCCCGCACCTCCGGTGCGACCTCCCCCCTCAAGGGGGAGGTATTCGCGGAGCGCTGCGGCGCCAGGTAGCGCCGCAGATCATCCGGCTCGCGCACCGTCGCCGACAGCCCCACGGCCGTCACTTGCGGGGCGATGGTCATCAGTCGGGCAAGCCCGAGCGACAGCAGGTCGCCGCGCTTCGAGGTGACCAGCGAGTGCAGCTCGTCCAGCACCACGCGGCGCAGATTTTGGAAAAACTCCTGCGCCTCCGCATGGGCCAGCAGCAGCGCCAGCTGCTCCGGCGTGGTGAGCAGGATGTCCGGCGGCCGCTCGATCTGCCGGGCGCGCTTGTGCGAGGGCGTATCGCCCGTGCGCGTCTCGATGCGAATGGGCAAGCCCATCTCGGCCACCGGAATCTCGAGGTTCCGCGCAACGTCCGTCGCCAGCGCCTTCAGGGGCGAGATGTAGAGGGTATGGAGGCCCCGCCTGTCCTTGGCCGTGCCTCGGCTCGGCCCCCGCTCGGCCAGTTCCACGAGACTCGGCAGGAACCCGGCCAGGGTCTTGCCCGCCCCCGTAGGCGCCACGAGCAGCACGGAGCGGCCCTGCCCAGCCTTGGCGAGCAGATCCAGCTGGTGCGCCCTCGGCTTCCAGCCGCGGCTCTTGAACCAGTCACGGAAGGTTTTGGGGAGAAGGGAGGCGGGACGCTGGGACATAGGAGGATAAAGATAAGCCTGCCGCAAAGGTTTCGCCATGGCCGGACAGTGCCGCTTTGTCATTCCCGGGAGGACGCGTCAGCGGAGGGGAAGGGAATCCACCCGCGCGCTCGGCGCCATGGATCCCCTTCCCTCGCCTGCGCTTGGCCTGAGGATGACAACCACGGCATCGCCTCAGAACATGTGAACGCCCTCATGTCCCGGCTTGCCATCCGGCCCGGGATCGCCTCAGCTCAACCCACGCCAACCACGACACAGAGAAGACGAAACGCCATGCCGCACGAGACCCAGTTCCAGAACGCCGTCGCCGTCGTCACCGGAGGCACTCAGGGAGTGGGCGAGGCCATCGCCCGCACGCTGGCCGAGCGGGGCGCCAAGGGCATCGTGATCTGCGGCCGCAACGAGGAGCGCGGGCATGCGGTGGCCCGCGAGATCTCCAACCAGGGCTGCCACACGGAATTCGTGCGGGCCGATCTGGAGAGCGTCGAGGAGGCGCGCCAGGTGACCGCGCGGGCGGACAGCGTCTTCGGGCGCATCGACGTGCTGGTGAACGCCGCCGGCATCACCGACCGGGGCACCATCTTCGACACCACGCCGGAGCTCTTCGACCGCATGTTCGCGGTGAACGTGCGCGCGCCGTTCTTCCTCATGCAGGAGGCCGCCACGATCATGCGGCGCGAGAAGATCGAGGGCGCGATGGTCAACATCCTGTCCATGTCGGCCCATGGCGGTCAGCCCTTCATCTCGGCCTATTGCGGCTCGAAAGGTGCGCTCGCGACGCTCACCAGGAACGCCGCCTTCAGCCTCATGCCGTGGCGCATCCGCGTGAACGGCCTCAACATCGGCTGGATGAACACGCCCGGCGAGGACCGGATCGTGCGTCTCTACCACGGCGCCCAGGACGGCTGGCTGGAGAAGGCCGAGAAGGAACAGCCCTTCGGCCGCCTGTTGGATCCGCGCGAGGTCGCCCGCGCGGTGGCGTTCCTCTCGTCACCTGAGTCCGGCATGATGACCGGCTCGATCATCGATTTCGACCAGTCGGTGCTGGGCTGCTACGAGAGCGCGCCGCATCCGTCGATGCCGGCGTAGTCGCTGGTCTGAAGCTCACCTGATTGAGATGGCCGGGACAAGCCCGGCCATGACGTCGTCATCGGCAGGATCAGCGCTGCATCACGCATAAAAACCCGGAAACCGGCACGCCGCGATCCTCGCGGGTCGACACCCGCTCGAAGATCACCACCGTGAAACCCGCCGCGTCCGCAAGCCCGCGCAAATAGGCCTCGCTGTGGGCATAGCGGGCATCCTCGCCGAGGATGAAGCCTTCGCCCACATGCGCCTGCACGGTGAAGGCGAAGAGCCCTTCGCGACCCAGGACCCGGTGGGCCTCCCGGAACGTGGCATCGAGCGCCGCCATGTAGACGAACACGTCGGCGGCCAGCACGAGGTCGGCCTCTGCCGTGGCGCGATTGGAGAGAAACGACACGAGTTCGCCCTCGTGCAGGGCATCGTAGAGCGTCGTCTTCTGCGCCTTCTCCAGCATGCCGGGGGAGAGATCGACACCCTCGATGGACAAGCATGCGCCATCGAGCGCCTGCGCCATCAGCCCCGTGCCGCAGCCGAGATCGAGGGTCGGGCCGAAGCGGGCCTCCCGGCCCCGCTCGGAGCAGGCGCGGCGAAGCGCATCGGCGATCAGCTCCGGGCCGCGATAAGCAAGGCTTCCGGTCAGGTGCCGGTCGAATTTCGGCGCGTAATCGTCGAAGAGCGCCCGCACATAGCCCTCCGTGATCGCCTCGTCGGGCGCGAGCGCGCCGAGCCGGGCGAGGTCGAGGCGCACGCCCAGCTCGTCGGCAGGCTCCAGGGCAAGAGCCCGGCGCAGGGCGTCCAAAGCCTCCTCCGGCACACCCATTTCGGCTAGGGACCGCCCCAGCATGGCATGGGCGGCCGCGAAGTCCGGCGCGAGCTCCAGCACCTGCCGGGCCAGATCGGCCGCGGCCTCGAAATCGCGCTCGTCGAAGGCGGCGCGGGCATATTCGTAGCGGCGGTCGGCGCGAAGATCGCCGGTGGATCGGACATTGGGGGCTGGCGGCATGGGCGTGTGGATGCGGGAGAGCGGAGAGGCTGTCAATAACGCGTTCCGCCTGACGCCGTCTCCTGCCATTACTGGTCATGAGGTGCGGGTGTCATCCCGAATGTCGAAGGCAAGCTGGGAATCGCGTGCAGGATGAGGCGCGTGAACCCTCCCCCCTCTGCGGGGGAGGGTGGCGAACGAAGTGAGCCGGGAGAGGGGCAGTCCGGCTGCGCACGGCCCCTCTCCCGACCTGCTGCGCAGGCCACCCTCTCCCGCAGGGGGGAGAGGGTAGGCGGGTGAGGGTGTGTTCTCATTTTGTTCTTGATTTTGGTCCTAAGCTGGGCTATAGCTATGGACATCCTCGCCCGACGAGGGGCGCGCTCGCGAGGCGTCGCAGATGCGGGGTGAGGAGCGGTCCCGCCGCAGGTCTCGCACGCCTGTGATCGCGGGTGGCCGATCCTGGCTTGATCCAGGTCCGCTGAAACAAACCGTGCGTGACGAGCAGTCTGGCTCTCACCTTCCACACCATACATCGAGCCGGGCTGCCCAACGCGCCACCCTCGACATCCCTTCAGGCTCGCAGCACCCGCTGCGGGCCCCAAGGTGCTGGTTCGGCGTTATCCAGTCTGACATCCCCCAACCGGACCCTATATTCTTAACCCATGGCGCTGCGTTCCACCGACATCCTCACCCAGACCCCGCAAGGGCTCTACTGCCCCCTCGGCGACTTCCACATCGATCCGGTCCGGCCCGTAAAACGGGCGCTGATCACCCATGGCCACTCGGATCATGCGCGTTCCGGCCACCAGTCGGTCATGGCGACCCGGGAGACCCTGCGCATCATGGGTGTGCGCTACGGCGAGGACTTTGCCGGCTCGACCCAGGAGGCCCCCTTGCGCGAGAGCCTCCGCGTCGGCGACGTCACCGTGCGGTTCACGCCGGCCGGCCATGTGCTGGGCTCGGCGCAGATTTCCATCGAGGCCGGCGGCACCCGCGTCGTGGTCTCGGGCGACTACAAGCGCGCCGAGGACCCGACCTGCCTTCCTTATGAGGTCGTGCCCTGCGACGTGTTCATTACCGAGGCGACCTTCGGCCTGCCCGTGTTCCGCCACCCCGATACGCGAGGCGAGGTGCGCAAGCTCCTCGACTCCGTGGCCCTGTTCCCCGAGCGCGCCCACATCGTCGGGGCCTATGCGTTGGGCAAGGCGCAGCGGGTCATGGCGCTCCTGCGCGAGGAGGGCTACGACCAGCCGATCTATCTTCACGGCGCCATGGAGCGCCTGACCGAACTCTACAAATCCGAGGGCATTCCCTTAGGCGAGACGCCGAAGGTCGTGGCCGCCGAGCGGTCCAAGCTAACTGGGGCCATCGTGATCTGCCCGCCCTCCTCCATCCAGGACCTGTGGTCCCGCCGCTTCCCCGATCCGGTCACGTGCTTCGCCTCCGGGTGGATGCGGGTGCGGGGGCGAGCCCGGCAGAAGGGCGTGGAGCTGCCGCTCGTGATCTCCGACCATTCCGACTGGGACGACCTCTGCCGCACAATTCAAGAGACCGGCGCCGGCGAGGTCTGGGTGACGCATGGGCAGGAGGATGCCCTGGTCCATTGGTGCACCACCCACGGCATCAGGGCGCGGCCCCTGCACATGCTGGGCTACGGCGACGAGGGCGAGGCGGAGGAGGCTGCCCACCCTCCCCTCGATGGGGAGGGTCGCGAGCAGGGCGAGCGGGGTGGGGTGGAAACACCAACCTCGGAAAGCGACGGCGCCAATCACCCCACCTCGGCTCTTCGAGCCGATCCTCCCCCTCAAGGGGAGGATATGCCATGAACCGGTTCGCCGCCCTCCTCGACCGCCTGGGCTACGAGCCGCGCCGCAACGCGAAGCTGCGGCTGCTCACGGACTACTTCCGCCATACGTCCGATCCCGATCGCGGCTATGCGCTCGCGGCCATGACGGGGGCGCTGATGTTCAAGGAGGCCAAGCCCGGCCTGATCCGTGGCCTCGTGGAGGAGCGGACCGATCCGGAGCTGTTCCGGATGTCCTATCACTATGTGGGCGACCTCGCCGAGACCGTGGCCCTGATCTGGCCTGCGCCGGGGCATGAGAGCGTTGCGCCGGCCTCCGACATCCCCGCCATCGGCCACAACAACCCGCCGCCCCACGTCCCGACCCTCACCGAGGTGATCGAAACGCTGGCGACCACCAGCAAGAGCGACCTGCCGGCCCGGGTCGCCGGGTGGATGGATGCGCTGGACGAGACCGGGCGCTGGGCGCTGATCAAGCTCATCACCCGGGAGCTGCGGGTCGGCGTCTCGGCGCGGCTCGCCAAGACCGCGGTGGCCCAACTCGGGCAGATCGAGCCCGACGAGGTCGAGCTGGTCTGGCACGGGCTGGAAGCCCCTTACGAGGATCTGTTTGCCTGGGTCGAGGGCCGGGGTCCCAAGCCCGAATCCGGCAACCCCGCGCCGTTCCGACCGTCCATGCTGTCTCATCCGCTGGAGGATGAGGACTTTGCGAAGCTCGAGGCGTCCGAGTTCCTCGCCGAGTGGAAGTGGGACGGGATCCGCCTCCAGGCCGCCTCAGGCCATGGCAGCGACGGGCGCCCGGTGCGCCGCATCTATTCCCGCACCGGCGAGGACGTGTCCCGCGCCTTTCCCGATCTCGTGGAGGCGCTCGACTTCGAGGGCGCCATCGACGGCGAACTGCTGATCGTGCGCGAGGGCCGGGTCCAGACCTTCAACGTGCTCCAGCAGCGCCTGAACCGAAAGGCCGTGACCCCGAAGCTGATCGCGGAATTTCCCGCGCATCTGCGTGTCTACGACATCCTGTTCGAGGGCGAGGAGGACCTGCGCGCCCTGCCCTTCGCCGAGCGGCGCCGGCGCCTGGAAGCCCTGGTCACCCGGCTCGACGACCCGCGCATCGATCTCTCGCCCATGGTGCCGTTCGAAACCTGGGAGGACCTCGCGGCCGCCCGCGCCGACCCCGCTTCCGTCGGGGCAGGTCCCGATGCGGATGCCATCGAGGGCTGCATGGTGAAGCGGGCGAACAGCCCCTACCTCCCCGGCCGTCCCAAGGGCTACTGGTACAAGTGGAAGCGCGACCCTTACCTCGTCGACGCCGTGATGATGTACGGCCAGCGCGGCCACGGGAAGCGCTCGTCGTTCTACTCCGATTACACTTTCGGGGTCTGGCGCGACGGTCCGGGCGGCGAGGAGCTGGTGCCGGTGGGCAAGGCCTATCACGGCTTCACCGACGAGGAGCTGGTGAAGCTCGACCGTTTTGTCCGCAACCACACGGTCAAACGCTTCGGCCCGGTCCGGGAGGTGGAATACGGCAAGGACAAGGGGCTCGTGCTGGAGGTGGCCTTCGAGGGGCTGCAGCGCTCGACCCGGCACAAGTCGGGCGTCGCCATGCGGTTTCCCCGCATCAACCGCATCCGCTGGGACAAGCCAGCGGCCGAGGCCGACCGGATCGAGACCCTGGAGAAGATCCTGGAGCGGGGCGAACAGGAGGTTCACCCGTTGAAGGATCAGGAGGCCTGACGATGCTGAACGTGGAAACCCTCTCGGAGGCGAGCGTGACCCAGCAGGTGAACGGCCGGCTCGTGGTCGAGACCGAAGGCCAGGGCTTCACCGAAATCACCGAGCCTCTGGCCCGCTGGGTGTTCGGCACCGGAGTCCTGAACGGCCTTCTGACGGTCTTCTGCCGCCACACCTCGGCATCGCTGCTCATCCAGGAGAACGCCGATCCGGATGTGCGCCGGGACCTGCTGACGGCCCTCGACCGTCTGGCGCCCCGCGAGGCCGGCTATGTCCATTCCATCGAAGGTCCGGACGACATGCCGGCCCATATCAGGTCCATGCTGTCCGGGGTGTCCTTGAGCATTCCCGTGGTGGAGGGCCAGATGGTGCTCGGCACCTGGCAGGGCGTCTATCTGGCCGAGCACCGGGACCGGCCGCACACCCGCGACCTGATCGTCCATCTCATCGGGGCGTAATCCACATGATTGCGTGTGACGCCTCCGAAGTTTCCCCTAGAATAGCCAGGAACAGCGTTTGCCGCCTTGCCATATCCTCAAGGATGCGGCTAAGGCACAGGGCAAGCGTCTCGTGGGAGTAGGCACACGTGCAAAGTCAGTCCACCACGATCATCATTGCCGATGACCATCCGCTGTTTCGCGGCGCGCTGAGGCAATCCGTTGCCTCCATCATGCCCCAGGCCCGGGTGATGGAAGCAAGCGGCATGGATGACCTGAACGCCGCCTTGTCCCAGGAACGCGACGTCGACCTGATCCTGCTCGACCTGACCATGCCGGGCGTCCAGGGCTTTTCCGGCCTGATGTCGCTGAGGGCGCAATACCCCGAGCTTCCGGTGGTGATCGTGTCCGCCACGGAAGAGCCCACCGTGATCCGCCGGGCCATGGATTTCGGGGCCTCCGGCTTCATCCCCAAATCCATCGACATCGACAGCATCGGCGGCGCCATCCAGGCGGTGCTCGCGGGCGATACCTGGACCCCGCCGGACGTGGATCTCTCGGCCGCCGAGGACGCGGAAACCGCCGACCTCGTGCGCCGTCTCGGCACCCTCACGCCGCAGCAGGTTCGCGTGCTCACCATGCTGTCCGAGGGCCTGCTCAACAAGCAGATCGCCTATGAACTCGGAGTCTCCGAGGCCACCGTGAAGGCCCACGTTTCCGCCATCCTCGACAAGCTCGGCGTCGACAGCCGCACCCAGGCAGTCATCGCCGCCTCCAAGATCGGCGTGACCCAGCGCCCCTCCCAGGCCGGAGCGGATTAAAGCCCCTCGATAAACGTATCGATCCGCGACAGCGCCTTCTCGGCGAGCGCGCTGTCGAAGCGGATGAACACGTGGGCGCCGCCCGGCCAGACCGCGAGCTCCGCCTTGCTGCCGGCCGCAACCCAGCGGGAGGCCATGAACAGCGTGTCGTCGAGGAGCAGGTCGCGGGTGCCCACAGAGAAGAGCGCGGGCGGCAGCCCTGTCAGATCGGCATAGAGCGGCGAGATGGCCGGATCGCGCCGGTCGAGATCCGGGCCGCAGAAATTGTCGGCGAAAAGCTTGACGCCAGGAGTGTTCAGGATGAGCGGCTCGTCGCCCCAGTTGGCGGCACTCGGGGTCAGGCTGACGTCGTAGCAGCCGGCGAAGAGGTTGGCGCCCCTGAACGGGCTGAGGCCGTGCTTGTCACGCAGGCGCAGCAGGGTCAGGGCCGACAGATGCGCACCGGCCGACTCGCCCCCGACGAACAGGCGCGAGGTGCCGAACCGGCTTTCCGCCTCGCGGATCAGCCAGAGGGCCGCCGCCTCGCAATCGTCGGGGCCGGCTGGAAACGGATGCTCAGGCGCAAGCCGGTACTCCACCGACACCACCGCAAGGCCGCACCGCTCCGCCAGCCGGTCGAGCCAGGGATCCTGCTCGTCGGCGGTGCCGATGGTCCATCCTCCGCCGTGAAGGTGGAGATAGGCGCCCCGCGGGTTCTCCGGGGCGATGATGCGCAATGGAATCGGGCCGCCCGGCCCGTCGATGGTGATCGTTTGAGCCCTGCTGCTCAGGGGCATGAGCGGGAATGGCCCGATGCCCTTGCGCCGGTTCTCCCGGATCAGGGCGGGAGGCGCCTCCCAGTAGCGGCCGAGCTTCGAGAGCTTGGCCACGATCTCGGCATTCTGGGCACGGATCTCCTCGCCGACGGCGGAGGGATCGAAGAGGGCGGGGTCGATCATGCGGAACTCGGGTTGGGTTGCGTTCATCGCCGGCCCCTGCGATGAAGCACACGCAAAGCTCAAGGTCCATTACGCTTTCTGACGAGATGAGAAGCATGTCCAATCTGAACCGTTTTCTCGGTGGCTCCCCCGGCTCCGTGCTGGTGAAGCTGATCTTCCTGTCGCTCCTCGTCGGCGCATTCCTGGCCTTCCTGGGCATCACGCCCCTCGGGTTGATCGAAGGCCTGTTCAACTGGGTCGCCTCGGTTCTCGATCTCAGCTTCGAGACCGTGCAGGAGGTGGGCCTCTGGATCGTCTATGGCGCCGTCATCGTGGTGCCGCTCTGGCTCATCTCCCGCTTGTTCGGCAGCCGGCGCTGAGACCTATCATGGACGGCTCATCGACCGCGCAGCGGCTGGACATCTCCCACTACCGCATCCTGGCACTCGCGCTGCCGATGACCCTGTCGCATGTGACGACGCCCCTCTTGGGGCTCGTCGACGCGACGGTGATCGGGCGTCTCGGTGAGGCGCATCTTCTCGGCGCGGTGGCACTCGGCGCCGTCATCTTCGACTTCGTGTTCTGGAGCTTCGGGTCGCTCCGCATGGCCACCGCCGGCCTCACGGCCCAGGCGACGGGCGCCGGCAACCGGCACGAGGTCGATGTGACGCTGGCCCGGGCGTTTCTGGTGGCTGCGATCACGGGTCTCCTGCTGATCCTGCTGCAGTGGCCCATTGCCGCCATGGCCTTTTCCATGGCGGGCGCCAGCGAGGCGGTGACCGAGGCGCTCTCGACCTACTTCTTCATCCGCATCTGGTCCGCCCCCTTCACCCTGGCGAACTACGTCATCCTGGGCTCCACCCTAGGACGCGGCCGCACGGATCTCGGCCTGTTCCTGCAGGTGGCGATCAACGTCATCAACATCCTGCTCACTATGGCGCTGGTGCTGGGTCTCGATCTCGGCATCGCGGGCGCGGCTATCGGCACGGCCCTGGCCGAGGTGCTGGGCGTAGGCCTGGGCATGGTAGTGCTGCGCCGACTCGGCTCGAACCCGTTCGCCGTCACATGGGCGGAGGTGCTGAACCGGGCCGCGATGCTGCAGACGCTCGTCATGAACCGGGACATCATGATCCGCAACGTGGCGTTGATCCTCGCCTTCTCGATCTTCAGCGCCATGGGGGCACGATCCGGAGACGTGACGCTGGCGGCGAATGCGGTGCTCTACAACATGTTCCTGATCGGCGGCTATTTCCTCGACGGCTTCGCCACCGCGGCCGAGACCCTGTGCGGTCAGAGCATCGGCGCCCGCGACGAGCGCAGCTTCCGCCGCGCCATCCGCTTGAGTCTGGGATGGAGCCTGGGCTTCGGACTGGCGGTATCGGCGCTTTTCCTGATCGCCGGCGGGCCGTTCATCGACTTCGTATCGACCAACCCGGACGTGCGGGCTTATGCACGCGACTATCTCGTCTTTGCGGCCCTGACACCTCTCATGGGTGCCGCCGCCTTCGCCTTCGACGGCATCTACACGGGCGCAACCTGGACCCGGGCCATGCGCGACCTGATGGTCATCGCCTTCGTGGTGTATGCCGGCATTCTTCTCGCCGCCGGAAGCCTCGGCAACACGGCGCTCTGGATCGCGCTTCTCGTTTTCTTGAGCGCGCGGGGCCTGGGCCAGTTCATTCTCTATCCGAGGCTGGCGAGAAAGACCTTCGCCAGCCTCGCATGAGTTTCGACCTCAGAACTCTCCCCGGGCAATGGCCGATGCGTCACGGCCGAGCGCTTGCGCCAGAGAGATCTTCTCGGCCGCGAGCGTCTGCACCAGACCGCTCTTGATGTTGCCGACGAGGCCGGGGCCCTTGTAGACCATGGCCGAGTAGAGCTGCACCAGGCTGGCGCCGGCCCGGATCTTCGCCCAAGCGGCTTCTGCGGAATCGACACCGCCGACACCGATGAGCGGGATCTTGCGCTCCACCCGCAGGAAGGTCTCTGCGAGAAGCCTCGTGGAGGGGACGAACAAGGGCCTGCCCGAGAGCCCTCCGGTTTCGGATGCCAGCGTCTTCTCTTTCAGGCTCTCCGGACGCGCGACTGTCGTGTTGGAAACCGTGAGCCCGTCGATGCCGCGTTTGAGCGCGGTGGACACGATCGCGTCGAGCGTATCGAGCGAGATGTCGGGTGCGATCTTCAGGAGCACGATCGTCTTATGCCGGCCCTGTTCGCTCTTGTTCCGCGCCTCGATGCTGCGGGCGAGAAGATCGTCCAGGAACGCTTCGCCCTGCAGGTCGCGCAGGCCCGGCGTATTGGGCGAGGACACGTTGACTGTCAGAAAATCGGCAAGCCCGCACAGTCGCTGGATGCACAGCACGTAATCGGAAACGCGGTCGACGGAGTCCTTGTTCGCCCCGATATTGACGCCGACGATGCCCGGTCGCCCACGGCGCTGCGCCAGACGCCTGCAGGCCGCATCGAGGCCGTCGCTGTTGAGACCGAAGCGGTTGATCACCGCCTCGTCCTGGGTGAGCCTGAAAACGCGCGGGCGCGGATTGCCCTCTTGCGGCTTCGGCACGACGCCGCCGAGTTCGACGAAGCCGAACCCAAGACCGAGGAGTTGATCCGGCACTTCGCATTGCTTATCGAAACCTGCCGCCAGCCCAACGGGATTGGGGAAGGTTCTGCCGAACACCTCGATGGAGAGGCGGGGATCGTCGGCACGCACGGGCATCACCGGCATCAGGGACAATCCCCTGATCGTCAGCTGATGCGCGGTCTCCGCATCGAGCGCATGCAGCGCGGGCTTGGCGAGAGAGAACAGTGCGCCGATCATGCGTCGAGATCCGGAAAAACGTGTTGGCCATCCTGGCCGAGGGGCAGCGGCTTCACCCATCGCACGGCCGACAAAGGCAGGTGAGCGTAAAGATGGGGGAAGAGATCACCGCCACGGGACGGTTCGTATCGCAGGGCTTCCCCAAGCGAGTCGGCGTCGATTGCGATCAGCAGGAGGTCGCCATGGCCTGCAAAGTGTCTGGCGGCCGTCTCGCGAACCTGCTCGTCGGTTGAGAAATGGAGGTACCCATCTTGGATGTCGATGGGTGCTCCCGCGAAGAAACCGGCTTCCTCGGCCTCGCGCCAGAGCAGTGCCGGGCAGATTTTGTAGATTATGCGCATGATAGCTCGATTAATCGTGCGTCGCTTCAGGAGCAATCCTGATTAGACATATTGTCTCAAGAGGCGGGATCCCATTGTCTATGCCTTAGAACAATCTTAATTCCTAATCATAGGTTCGCTTTCAGTTATTCGCTTCTAGCGAAGGTTTTTTACGATGTTGTCCCACGAGCGCGTTTGGGCTGCTATCGATGCGTTAGCATCACGTCATGGCATGACCGCATCGGGCCTCGCCCGCAAGGCCGGTCTCGATGCAACAAGCTTCAACAGGTCGAAACGCGTAAGCCCGGAGGGCCGAGAGCGCTGGCCCTCGACGGAGTCGATCTCGAAAATCCTGAAGGCGACCGGGGCAACTCTCGAAGACTTCCTGCGCCTCGTCGAACCCACCGGTTCCCTGCGCCGCTCCATGATCCCGCTGATCGGCATGGAGGAAGCAGGCTCGGCAAAGATCCTCAACGAGGACGGCACTCCCACGGAAGGCGCCAGCTGGGACGAACTCGAGTTTCCCGACTTCGGCCAGGAGAGGGTCTTCGCCCTCGAGGTTACGGGCGACAGCCTCGCGCCGCTCTACCGGGACGGGGACGTGCTCATCGTCTCGCCTACCGCCAGCACCCGCAAGGGAGACCGGATCGTGGTGTGCACCACGGGCGGGCAAATCCTGGCCAAGGAGCTCAAGCGCCGCTCGGCCAAGACCCTGGAGATGACGTCCCTCGTGAAGGACCAGGAGGACCAGGTGATCGCCACCGAGGAGATCGCCTGGTCGGCCCGGATCATGTGGGCGCGGCAGTAAGGCTCTAGAGACGTTTTCACATCAGTAAAAACGTCTCTCTTCTTTGTTTTTACGCATTTTTTTAAAGGCGAACCGGAACCACTTCGCCGAAAAATGCTCTAGGCTGCGCGCTGCTTCAGGAATGTTTCGTGCTCACGCACGAGATCGCCGTTGAGCGCCTTCCGGATCAGCGCCCGGCTCTCCTTCACGCCGTAGAGCGCTACGAACGAGCCGAAGCGCGGACCGCGCGGTTCTCCGAGCAGCACCTGATAGATCGTGTTGAACCACTCGATGGACACGCCCGGGCGCTCAGGCGTCGCACCCTTGGCCTTGAAGTCCTGGTAGCGCGGCTCGGCCCGGCCCACATTGTAGATCTCGTCCTGGATCGCTTCGGCCGTTGCGGGACGCTCTCCTGACTCGAAGGATTCGAGCACCTCATCCAGGCGCCGCAGGGAAGCGGCCTCGACTTCGTCCGCCAGACGATAGGTCTTCTGCGGCTTCACGAAATCCTCGAAGTAGCGCACGGCGCGCTTGGCGAGGCTGTCGAGGCGCGGGTGCGTTTCCGGCGACACGCCCGGCGCATAACGGCGGATGAAGCCCCAGAGCACAGACGGATCCTCGGAATTCGCCACCGCCACGAGGTTGAGCAGCATGGAGAAGGAGATCGTCGTGCCGGGCTGATTGGAGCCTTCCGAAGACACCAGCTCGGGCGCCGGCGGCTCGCCCGCATGCAAGTGCCAGACCGGGTTCATCAGGCGCGCCTTCGCATCCTGCGCCGGGTACTTCTCAAGAAAGGTCAGGTAATCGTCCACCTGCCGCGGGATCACGTCGAAATGAAGCTTCTTCGCCTCGCGCGGCTTGTTGAACATGAACAGCCGCAGGCTGTCCGGCGTGCCGTAGGTGAGCCACTCGTCGATGGTGAGGCCGTTGCCCTTGGACTTGGAGATCTTCTGGCCCTTGTCGTCGAGGAAGAGCTCATAGTTGAACCCGTCCGGCGGCAGGCCGCCGAGCGCCTTGGCGATCTCGCCGGAGAGCTTCACGCTGTCGATCAGGTCCTTGCCGGCCATCTCGTAATCGACGCCGAGCGCCACCCAGCGCATGGCCCAGTCGGGCTTCCACTGCAGCTTGGCGTGGCCGCCGGTGACCGGGGTCTCGAAGCGCTCGCCCGTCTCGGGGTCGCGCCACACGATGGTGCCGGCGTCCAGCTTGCGCTCGTCGATCGGCACCTGCATCACGACGCCGGTCTTCGGGTGGATCGGCAGGAAGGGCGAATAGGATTGCTGGCGCTCCTGGCGTAGCGAGGGCAGCATGATCGCCATCACGGCATCGTAGCGCTCGAGCACCGTCAGCAGCGTCTTGTCGAACCTCCCGGCTTTGTAGCACTCGGTCGCCGACATGAACTCGTAATCGAAGCCGAAGGTATCGAGAAACTCCCGCAGACGCGCATTGTTGTGGTGCGCGAAGCTCTCGTGCGTCCCGAACGGGTCCGGCACCTGGGTCAGGGGCTTGCCGAGGGAGGCTGCCACCAGTTCCTTGTTGGGGATGTTGTCCGGCACCTTGCGCAGGCCGTCCATGTCGTCCGAGAAGGCGACGAGGCGGGTCGGGATGCTGTCACCCGTCAGCACCCGGAAGGCGTGCCGCACCATGCTGGTGCGGGCCACCTCGCCGAAGGTGCCGATATGGGGCAGGCCCGAGGGGCCGTAGCCCGTCTCGAACAGTGCTTCCTTCTTGCCTGTCCGTTTGAGCCGCTCGACAAGCTTGCGCGCCTCCTCGAATGGCCAGGCATTGGCAGTCTGGGAGGCTTCAATCAGGGCAGGATCGAGGGACAGAGTTCGAGACATGGGCCTAGTGCTTGCGGGAAAATGCTTCCAGAAGCGCGGCACACTAGAGCATCGAACCCAAAAGTGGAATGCACTTTCGGGACCCTTCGATGCGCCCTTCCAAAGGGCGCATCGTGCGGATCAGACCTGCGAGGGTCAGTCCGGCAAACCCGGCAGTTCCTGTCAGGTAAGCCGTCAGTACGGGCTCGTCGGGAAGAAGCGCAGGTAGAGCTCGGCGTATTTCCCCTCCCGCCAGAGCTGCTGGAGGGCGAAGTCGAGCGCCCGTCGCAGGGTGTCGTCCTCTGTGCGGGCGATGAAGCCGATGCCTTCGCCGAAGAAGCGGCTCTCGAGGTACGGACCGCCTGAGAAGTCACAGCATCCCGCCGCCTCCTCGCCGCCGATCCAGAGGGCGAGGCCGAGACCGTCGGCAAACAGGTAATCGATCTCACCGGCCTTCAGCGCGGTCTGCGCCGCCGCCAGCTCCGGATAGGGCTTGAGGGAGGCTCCTCCCATGAAAGCCTTGGCATAGGCCTCGTGGGCCGTACCGCCGACCACGCCCAGGGTCTTGCCCTGCAGTGCCTTCGCGTCCGGCGCCGGCTGGTTCTTGTCCCTGCGCACGGCAAAGCGGGCCGGGATCTTGAAGTAGGGGCCGGTGACGGAAAAGCGCTGCCGCAGATCCGCCGTGATGGGAATGGCAGCCGCCACCACATCACCCTGCTTCTCGTTGAGGGCATTCAGAAGCGTATCGAAGCGGCGCACTTGAACCGTGCAGGTCAGGCCCAAGCGTTCGCAGGCAGCCCGGGCGAGCTCCACCGACAGCCCGGTCGGGCTGCCGTCGAGGCCCGGGAAGTGGAGCGGTGGGAAATCGTCGTCAACCAGAAAGCGGATCGTCCGCGTGGCCGGCAGCTCCGGGCGCTCGAGCTGCGTCCTTGGATCCCAGAAATTCGGGATGTTCACCCCTTGGGCCTGAACCGCGCTGACCGTGAGCGCAAAAGTCAGGGACAGGAACATCCCGGCTCGCCCCAGGGGCTTGATCTTGCGGGAGAGGCGGGCGACCAATGTAACGATATTTAGGACCATCGAGGCGACATTCCCTTGCTCTTGCCTTTGCGCTGCTCAGGAATGCCCTCGGAAAGCACCCGACGCTCATGAGGCAGGGTCTAGCGGACAGGGCCGCACAGTCAACCGCGCTGCCGATCGAGACCGGGTTTCTCTCCCGCCACGGGCACGCACCCGAAACCCTATGGCAGGCTGCCATCTTCGCCCAGGCCGCCGGTGTGGCGGCCGATGAATTCCTCATCAGGGAAGGACTGGTCTCCGAGGATGATTTCTACCGGGCTCTTGCTGCCGAGCTCGGCCTGCCGTTCATTCCAGCCCCACGCCTGTCGCCGGATACCCGCTACCCGGACAGCATTCTGGCAGGCCTGGCTCCCCTGAGCGGGCCGGGAGCCAGTTTCGTGGCGGCACCGCGCGGTCTAGCCCTGGCTGACCTTCTCAAGACCCGCTCTCGGCGTCGACTGCTCGCCATCACGACGCCCACGCGGCTGAGAGAGGCCGTCTTTCGGGCCCGGGCCCCACTGATCGCCCGACGCGCCGCCCATGAGCTGGCCGACAGGGCCCCTCACCTTGCCGTCGATGTCAGCTATGGGCAGATCGCCCTCCTGTTCGTTGTTCTGACGCTGATCTCGTTCGGGCACTTCCATGCGCTCGGACCGACCCTCGGGATCCTTGGAGCAGCCATGGGTCCCCTGTTCCTTGGAATTATCGTTCTCCGGCTCGCCACGTTGAGGTTCAGCAATCCGGTCGAGCCCACGGCTCCGCCGCCTCGTGCCGAGGATGCGGATCTGCCGGTCTATACGGTGATCGCCGCCCTCTACCGGGAAAAGCGCATCGTCGCCCGGTTCCTTGAGGCCATGGCGCGGCTCGATTACCCGACCGCCAAGCTCGACATCAAGCTCGTGCTCGAAGCTGACGACGAGGAGACCATGGAGGCTCTCCGCTGCATCGATGTTCCGGGCAATGTCGAGATACTCATCGCACCGCCGGGAGAACCGCGCACGAAGCCTCGCGCGCTCAACGTTGCCCTGCCGCTGGCGCGGGGCCGCTACACGGTGATCTACGATGCCGAGGACGTGCCCGATCCGGGGCAGCTGCGCTTGGCGATCTCGCGCTTTGCCGAAGCGCCGCCGCGCGTCGCCTGCCTGCAGGCGCGGCTGACCATCGACAACACGGACGACACCTGGCTCACGCGGCTCTTCACCCTCGAATACGCGGCCCTGTTCGACGTGTTGAATCCGGGCTTGGCCGAGATCGGCAGCCCCATTGCCCTGGGCGGCACCTCCAACCATTTCCGCACCACCGTGCTGCGGATGGTCAATGGCTGGGACGCCTGGAATGTCACCGAGGATGCCGATCTCGGCATTCGCCTGGCGCGGCTCGGTTATGAGGTCAGGGACCTCCCCTCCTCCACCCTCGAGGAGGCCCCGGGCCCTTTGCGGCTCTGGATGCGGCAGCGGACCCGATGGATGAAAGGCTACGTGCAGACCGCCGTGAGCCATACGCGCAGGCCCTGGATCATGCTGCGCCAGCTCGGGTTCTGGCGTCTTTCGGGCGCACTGGCCCTGACCTGGGGAACCGTATTCAGCGCCCTCGTCTACCCGCTCTTCACCGGGCTCTATCTGGCATCATGGCTTGGTGAGCCCGAGCACGTTCCCGATATGCGCTGGACAGCGGCGTTCAACGCCTATGCGCCGGTGCTTTTCCTGTCCGGCATGGCCTCGGTGTTCCTCCCGGCCTGTGTGGCCCTGCACCGGCGCAAGCTCTGGCGGCTCATGCCCTGGATTCTGCTGCTGCCGCTCTATTACGGTCTCGTCAGCGTTGCTGCCTGGAGGGGCTTATGGGAACTGACCATCGCGCCGTTCCGCTGGAACAAGACGAACCACGGTCTCGCCCGCACGTCACGGGCCGGGCTGTTTCAGAAGCACCAGGCCAGGCCGGCGATCACCAGATCGTTGAAAACGGCGCCGCCATAGCGCCACCACAAAAGACCTCCCGAGGCCACCAGGCACAGGACCGCTGCCGCGACGAGGCCAACGCGGGCCCGCTGCTCCTGCCGGTCGGTTTGTTGGGTCTCTGTGGTCATTTTCTGCTCCAGAGGGTGCCTCTGTAGGAGCAGATATAGAGCGCTTTGGCCTTTGGCGGAAGAGATCAGGCCTCAAGCCAGTTCCTGAGCCGCGAAAGGCGCGGCTCCTCCTCGGAGCCGACAGCCTGAACGAAGGCGGCGCGGCTGCCCACGAGGATCACCAGGCGGCTTGCCCGCGTCACCCCCGTATAGAGAAGCTTGCGCCGCAGCATCGAGGCGTGCTGCAGGGCGACCGGGATGACCACGGCCGGATATTCGGAGCCCTGCGCCTTGTGGATCGTCACGGCATAGGCGAGCGCCAGCTCGTCGAGCTCCTGAAGCGAATAGACCACCAGCCTGTCGTCGAAAGCGACGGTGAGCTCGCCGTGATCGCGGCGCACCTCACGCACGATGCCGACCTCGCCGTTATAGACATCTCGCTCGTAGTCGTTGCGGACCTGCATGACCTTGTCGCCAGGCCCGTAGCTCCAGCCGGCCCGGTGCAGGCTCTCGAGGCCAGGCGGATTGAAGAGCTGCTGCAGTTCCCCATTCAGCATATGCGTGCCGAGGCGACCGCGATTCATGGCGCACAGCACCTGCACGTCCCGCACCGGATCGAGCCCAAACCGCCGCGGGATGCGGTCGCGGATCAGGATGGTCATCTTGGCTATGGCCTCGGACGGCGTATCGGCTTCGACGAAGTAGAAGTCCGAATCCGGCTGATGTCCTAGATCCGGCATGAGCCCGCGGTTGATCGCATGAGCCACGGTGATGATGCGGCTCTCCCGCTCTTGCCGGAACACTTCCTTGAGATGAACGACAGGAACGGCGCCGGATGCGATGATGTCGGACAGGATCTGCCCCGGTCCGATGGAGGGCAGCTGGTCCACGTCTCCGACGAGAACGAGCGAAGCCTCGTCCGGCAATGCGCGCAGCAGCGCGGCCATCAGGCGGATGTCGAGCATTGAGGTCTCGTCGACCACGAGGAGGTTGCAGTCGAGCGGCATCTTGGCATTGCGCCGGAAACCGCCTTCCGATGCTTCCAGCAGGCGGTGGACGGTCTTGGCCGGAAAGCCCGTGCTTTCCGACAGCCGCTTCGCTGCGCGCCCGGTCGGCGCGCACAGGGCAATCGTCAATTCATGCTGCGCGCACAGATGCGTCAGGCTTCGGATCAGCGTCGTCTTGCCGACGCCGGGCCCGCCGGTGACGACGAGCACCTTGGAACGGAACGCCTTGGCCAGCGCCTCGCGCTGGCTCGGCGAGTAGGATACGCCTATGGCGGTTTCTGCTTCGGCGATCACCTGTGCAGGATCGAATCCGTTCCAGGGATGCAATCCCTGGGCGATCTCCTTCAGGCGCTGTGCGATGAAGAGCTCGGCGCCGTACAGTCCTTTCAGGAAGATGCTGCGCCGGCCATCGAGCTCGTCGGCAACGAGCTGACCTGCCACACATTGCGCATCGAGCACCGACTTCAGTTCGGCTTCTTTTATTTCGAGCAGTCGACTTGCCTGCCGCAACAGCTCATCCGCCGGCAAACCGGAATGACCCTCTCTCACGGCCTCGGAGAGGACCTGGGACAAACCGGCCTGCAACCTGATGGCGGCGGTGGGCTCCACATCGAGCTGCAGCGCCACCTGATCGGCGAGCGCGAACTCGAAGCCTGGAATGTCGAGGACGAGCCGGTAGGGATTGGCCTTGACGATGTCGATGGCCCCGACGCCATAGGCGCGGTAGATGCGCGTGAGCAGAAAGCCGCCGATGCCATGAGCGTTGAGGAACGCGGCAATGTCCTTCAAGGCCCGGTGCTCGGCCCAGGCCTCGCCGATGCTGAGCGCCTTGGCCATCGCAATGCCATGCACGCGCGTCAGCTCATGCGGCTTCGTCTCGATTACATCGAGAATGCGCGCGCCGAACGATGCGATGAGCCTCTGGGCCAGGGAGGGCCCGACGCCTTTCAGAAGACCGGATCCGAGAAAGCGCTGCAAGTCCTCCGCCGTGGTCGGCGCCGAGGTCATCAGCTCGCTCGCGCGGAACTGAACCCCGTGATTGCGGTCGTGCAGCCAGCCGCCGTTCGCCTCGACAACTTCGCCGATGGCGACCGACGGTGCATGTCCCACGACGACAACCGGCTTGCGGTGCCCGCGCGCTTTGACGCGCAGCACGCAGAAGCCGGTTTCATCGTTGTGGAACGTCACCCGCTCGATGGAGCCGACGAGATGTTCGGAGAGGGACAGGGCCTCCTGATCGGAGGCAGCCATGGCGGAGGGTTTCGGCATCGATCAGCGGGACCACGAGCGCCGGGACGCCACTGGAGAAGTGAAAAGGGCGAGACGGGGCAATGCCATCTCGCCCATGATCGCAGCGGAATTTAGGCTGCCTTCTTGGTCGGCCAACCGAGTTCGACGAGCCGTGCCTTGGCGTAGTCGCGGATCTCGTCGCGAATGCCCTCCGGCAATTCGGCGAGAACCTTCTGCGTGTCGGCATGGAGCATCAGGTCCGTGACCGCATTGATGGTCTTGGCCTTCTTGATCTTCGCCTTCAGATCGTCCTCGACCTTGCCGTCGGGGGCAGCCGCCTCGACCCTATCCTTCTGCGGCGGAGTCTCGGTCTTGTCGAGTTCCACATGCGGATCGGCAAAGCCTGGACGGCCCTGCTTGAACTCGTCCGCCTCTTCCTCGGAATAGACGTAGCCGTGCAGCTCGATGAGCTTGAGGATCACCCGGTCCTTCGCGCGCTTCTCGGCCATGGCGTAGACATAGGCCGCCTGCTTGCCCGAGACACGGTAGTTCACGCCGATCAGCGCCTCGCCGATCGACCACTCGACGCGCTCGCCCATGCGGCCGGTGACCTGGATCACCGCCTCATCGCGCTCGGCGCGGATGATCTTGGGCTCGTCGAAGACCACATTGGCCTGGGCTGCGATGCGCTCAAGCGTCTTGTGGTAGACCACGGCCGTTCCCTGGACCCGCCAGACATTGCCGGCCATCGGTTCACCGAACTTGGCCAGCACCTCGGAGATTTTCTTATCGGTCGTATTCATCCTCGATCCTAACTTCTATCAGGGCCCGCACATCGGCTCACGCTCTTGTCGAATCGTCTTTTGCGGCAGGCGTGTTCGTTTTTTGTTCTATACCAAATTTGGGCTCTCAGGTCCAATCCTGAGACACCAGGCAGGTCGATTTAGCCTTTTATAGACATATACTTAGCTGGTGTGCCATTTTGTCTCAACGGTCAGATGCCATCTCCCCAATTACGTGCTTCAAGCGTGGGCTGAGACCCAGCGTCATGATTTGACCATAACCCCCATGTTCTATATATGTTCTCATGAGTCAGGATGTACGCCTATGCCGTGTCTGCCGAGGCGGCCTGACTGCCCGTTACACCCGCCACCCTGGAGGACCGGATGTCCGCGCAAGCGATCCTCGACCTTTCGGATCGACGCCCCGCCCGCCGTGGCGGCGCCCGCCGGGCTGTCAAGCGCCCGGCGACGCCCCTCACGCGAAATGCTCTGATCGCGGACTTCCTGTCTCTCTGCGAGCTTGATGCGGACGTGGAGTCCCTGTGTGCACCGGCCTATCCGGCAGTCTTCGCCATTGGCGACGAGAATGTGGAGCACGCGGCCGATTTCGAGATTGTCCGCGACGGCGCGGCTTATCTGGTCGACGTGGTGACGGACGACGACCTTCTGACCCATCCCCTGCGCGCCGCTTCGATCCATGGCATCACCGCCGCCGATGGTCGCCCCTTCCTCATCGAGACGGCTGCCAGCATCCGGGCCGAGCCACGCTTTACCACCATGCGCCTGATCATGGCCTGCAAGCGCACCCCTGTGACGGCGGGCGACCGGGTGCGCATTCTGCACCAGCTCGACGAACTCGGCGCCATGCGGCTCGTCGATTGCGCCAGCGCCGTCATGAACACGCAGGATGGGGTTGCGGCCGTTCTGGCGCTGGCCTGTGAGGGTCTGGTTGCGGTCGACATCAGCCGCCCGATCCTGCCCGAGACCCAGGTGCGCCGGCGCCGCCTGCCCTTCGCCGATCCGTTTGCCTTCTAGCCTTGTGCGGCGTGCCGCTCCACGGCCTCGCCCAACAGCGACCGCACGATAGCACGCACGGCGTCCGAGGTGCTGTCGGCCGTAAACTTCGCCTCGATCTCGTCGCGAATGATCGAGCCGTCGCCGCTGCGCTTCAGCTCGGTTGAGGATTCCGCCTGAAGCAGGGTCACGAAGGCGCTCTCCACCTCGCGCGCCACCAGGGCCTCATCGGCCGCATCGACCACCCGTCCCGTGAGATCGAAGACGTTGCTCTCGAATGGCAGCGCCTGCGCTTCCAATTCGCCGCTGCCGTCAAGGATCCAAGCGCGGGGCACGTGATCCACGAGATCGACGGATTGGCGCGTGATGTTGCCGGGGTTGAGCCAGCGTGTGCGGCCCGCAAGAATTGACTTCTGCGTCTTGTGAATGTGCCCGTTGATCAGCACATCGCAGCCATCGACCGCGAAGGGCAGAACGGCGCCGGGATAGCCGCCGTCGAAGGCGATGTCGTGATGCGTGAACCAGGCCTGGACATCAGTGCCTGAAAAGGAGCCGCGCGCATCGGTCGGAATACTCTGGCCGTAGGGCGTCATGCCCACACCAATCCGGCGGGTCCCGATCTGGAACTCGGTCACGGGAGCGGATGTCGCCACCACGTCGACCACATCGCAGAGACCGAGCAGCGCCAGCGAGTCGCTGTCGGTAAGGGTCGTGTGCTGGATGTCGTGGTTGCCCACGTTCACGATGGGCCGGTGGCGGAAGCTCTTCAGGATTCGGACGAGCTGGTTCTTGAGCGCCATATCGGTCTCGACCGGCCGGTCAAAGAGATCGCCAAGGATGACCACGGCGAGCTGTCGCTCGTTGGCGATGGACACGCAACGCTCCAGCTTGCCCAGCACGGCCTGCGGCCAGACCGCATCCTTGCGCCGCCCGGGCCGCCGCGAGCCCACATGCGGATCCCCGATCACGAGAATGCCGTTGCAGGCAACAGCGGGAAGACGATCTCCGGTCAGGATCATGCGGTGAGCCGCTCCGTCGGCGAATGGGTGTGGTGGTCCAGCAGGGTCTCAGGCTTCACGGGCGACCCGCAGGTGGGGCACAGTCCGCCGGTCTCCTCGACGAGGCGCGCCATCTCGGCCTGCAGGGATTTCAGCCCCTCATCGACCTGAAGCATACGGCTTTCGGCGATCCGGGAGGCCGCATGAAGATCGTTCATCCGCTTCAGAATATTTTGTGCCGAAGCGGTGTTTTCAAGGGTCGGCACGGCTTCGGGCAATCCATGCAGCGCATTCAGCCGTGCTTGGGCGCGCTTCAGATCACGACCGAGCTGCAGCACCTGACGGCCGATGCGCTCGCGTTCGCGGGCGCGCTCGACAGCACGGGTGAGATCGGCGAGCCGCTCGGCGGGAGGAAGCATTTCGGTGATGCGGGCGCGCGCCTCGGCTGATCTGAGCCTCCGACGGGTCGCGGCAAGCTGCGTCGCATGCTTCTGCAGCCGCTCCAGCCCTGCCGCTTCCATGGCGATACGCTCCGCTTGCTTGCGCGCAGCGGAAAGCCTTCCCTTCAATTCTTCGAGTTCGGTGAGCCCGTCGAGCGTCTCGCTCAGCGCGATCAGTTCCCGCTCGCCATTGCGCACGAGATCGTTGTCGCGGCGGCAGCGCTCCCGGTGGATGACGAGCATGTCGCGGATATAGCCCGCCTCCTGCCCGATGGAGAGCACGGCCGAGCGGCGCGACGGCGTCTCGCCGAGCAGGAACACGGGGAACTTCTGGTGCGCGATATGGACGTCGAGATCCTCGACCTTGCGGATGCGGATGAGATCGGCCACCCAGTCCGGCACATTGCGCCCGCCGGTCTCGTAGCGCATGCCCTGTGCCTCGACGACGGAGCCATCGGGTTCGTGCAGCGACCAGATGTTGACGGGCGAGCGGCGCGGCTGGCGCGTGAAGCGTAAAAGACGCTTGCCGGCAACGCCGATCTCCACGATGGCGGACTTTGCGCCAGCGCGCACGAGGCTGTCGCGCGCCTCGCCGTAGAACACCGCTCGCAGGGCGCGGATGAAGGTGGACTTGCCGCGGTTGTTGGGTCCGATGAGCGCGTTGACGCCGGGGCCGAGATGCAGCGTCGCATCCGTGTAGGCCTGCACATTGACGAGACGGATGAAGCGCAGGCCGGGCTGAGCATCATCCCAAAGCTGACCGGTGTCGGAGGAAAGAACCTCGACGCCGGTCGCGGGCTCGCCGGCGATGCGCGCGATGTGAAACTTGCCGGAGAACTGCGACAGGTCATGGTGCGAGACCGCAAGGCACTGGACGCCGAGCCGCGCGGCGCCGTCTTCCAGCACCGTGTAGAAGGACGACACGCGCTCCGGCGCGATCCAGCAATCCGCTTCGTCGAGCGCGAGGAAGCGGGCCACATCGGCCTTGACCACGGCGATCAGGCGCAGGGCCATGCCGATGACGTTGGTGAGCGCACCGCCATTGTCCTCCAGCACGTCTTCCAGCGAGCCGTCCGGACGCCGCACGCAGATGTCGAGGGATGCGAGCCCCCGCTCCGTCGACAGCTCCAGCGCCACGGGCTTCTCGCCCGGCAGCACCTCCTGCACGAGCGCCGTCAGCAGCGTCTCGAAGGCAGACAGGCTCCGGCGGCTCGCCGAGCCGTGAACGGCCTCGATGAAGGCCTCAACCTCGTCCTTGACCGCAAGGCGGCCCTTGGCGAACTCGATCTCCCGCGTGAGCTCATCGACCCGCGTGCGGATGGAATCGCGCCGGCCTTCAAGGCGCGCGAGCAGCGCTTCCGCGCGAGTGACATCATGCGTGGCGGACGGCAGAATCAACGCTCGTCTCCAAGCTGCCTGAGGCGGGTCTCGACCTCACGCAAGGCTACGCCGAACTCCTCCGCAAGCTTGGCGTTTCGTGCCTGCGATTCCTCGATCAGGCTTTGGATCTGCACCTCGTCGTCAGTGCCGAGTTCCGCCTTGGCGAGGGAGCGCGCCTCATCGAGTTCACGCGTCAAACGCTCGACCTCGCCCTCTGCCCGGATCCGCTCCGCCCGCAGCTTGTCGAAGGTCTTGCGCATCTCCTCCAGGCGGCGAAGCTGGTCGGTCTCAAAGCGTGACAGGCTGGTCATGGAATCGCGGCTCCGCTGCATAGGAATGGTCGAGCTTCAGTTATCGTCAGCGCTATTTCGTCGCAACGACTTTGCCTCTTTTTGGTCTGGATCGGGGACGATGTCTTCAATCCTGGCACCCGACCCTCCACATAGTATCCGTTACTCCAAGATTACAGTCTCAAACAGCGGACTTTGCTTGACACAGCGCCCGCCGAGGTTATGTTCTTGGTTTGTTCACATCATCTGTATGCGTCGCGGATGTGACCTCATTAGGGCAGTGCTGCACGGCCCTTCGCATAAGGATCTCGTGATGAGCGTCATGACGGAAGAGCGGCCGATCTTCGAGAACGAGGAATGGCTCCTGAGCGAGAGCGGCCTCGAGCACAAGACGACGGGCTATTTCATCGATCGCGAGAGCCTCGGCCAGCGGCGTGAGGACGGGCTGTGGTCGTGGCCGCTGCACATGGCGGAAAAGACCTGGTGCGGCATGCAGCCGTTCTCGGAAGCCTTCACCTGCGCCCTCTCCGTCTTCGGCATTGGCACAGGCGTGGAGCTGGCGCAGAGCCTGAAGGTGGCGCGCTGCGAAGTCTCGCCGTGGCCGAAGGTTGCGCGGGCCTATGCCGGCTCCGTTCCGGCGGTCCCGCGCACCTTGCATTCCGAGGGCTCAAACCCCATTTTAGTGAAGCCGCGCTCCTCGCATAAACCCCTGAATGGTCAAGGTTTTCAGAGCTCGGCTGAAGCCTGGCGCATTCGCACCGAATTGGGTGCGCGCCTCGTTCTGAAGAACCCGCGTCAACGTTCCGAACGCCTGAACCCGGCCCGTGAAAGCAGCCCCTCCTGGCAGGCGCCGCGCCGGATTCGAAAGACCGGAACGAAGCTCGTTCGGCTGCTGCAGGCAGCTTGGAACATACGGTGAGATCAATGCCGAACTTTGGGCTTGAGGAGATCATGCGCAACGGCGCAAGCGCTTTTCAGGGCGACATCTCCGGTGCGGAGACGCCGGCGCCTGAAACGGCGGACGAATTCGCGCAGCATGTGATCGAGACGATCTGCCATGCCAGCGTCACGCCGGCTATCGGTCGGCGCACGTTCGAGCGCTGCATGCGCGCGCTGAGCTTTGGCTCCACGTCTCGCGTGGGCTTTCGCCACCCGGCGAAGGCCGAAGCGATCGACATGATCTGGCGCGAGCGTGAGCGGCTGTTTGGCGAATACACGGCAAGTCCGGACAAGCTGCGCTTTCTAGCAACGCTGCCCTGGATCGGCCCCGTGACGAAACACTCCCTGGCCCGCCGGCTCGGTGTCCATACCGAGCATGCGGAACGGGCCGTTGCCTGAGACGAACAACAAGAAGAGGTATCAACCCATGGCTAAGGTTCGCGCAAGCGATGTCGGCTTCTGCGTTGTCGACGGCAACGCCAATGTCATCGCAGATAATCTCGTTCACCGCATCCGCGAAGCCGCCGCGGAGATGGAAAGCCAGGTCAACCGGCTGTACCGGGGACGCAGGGCTTACGATCTCGAGGTGGGCACCAAGGACGATTTGGAAAAGGCCATCGAGCAGCTCACCTACATGGCGCGCACCCTGCGCGAGGTGAAGGACGAGCAGTCGAAGGTGGTTTATCTCCAGGCGGCTGAATAAATCCTGCATTGTCTTTGAATAGCGGTGATCCCCATTACCGCTATTTTCATATCTGCCGGCGCTCTGAGCCGCTCGCCGTTAGGCTTTGACAGCACTGATGAACAGCACGAGAGGCGCATGCTGGTACCAGCGGTTCAGCCATGCGTGCTCGCGCGCCAACTCCTCGCTTGGCCGCGGCTCCTCCATCTTCACGATCCGAAATCCCGCTTCAGTGATGGCATTGACGTAGTCGGAGAGTGTGCGCGGGAAGCGCGGCACTTCAAAGGGTTCGTCATAGGCAACGAGCTTGGCCGTCTGAGGGCGCCTGCCGAACCGCCAGCGTTCGACGAAAGGTGTTTTGTCGAAGTAGCGTCCGACACGCAGGCCAACGTGAGAACCATGGTCATTCGTCAGCCACTGGAGGGCGGGAGTGATGAAGCATGGGTGCAGAACGCTGAAGCATAGGCTCCCGCCGGGCTTCAGAACCCGGCAGGCCTCACGCATGGCAGACGGAAAGTCCGGGCCGTCCATGAGCGCCATGGTGGACACGGCGCAGTCGAATTGTTCGTCGGCGAAAGGCGAGAGTTTGCTGAAGGAACCAATTTCATAAACAATGCCGAGAGGCTCTTCCGCCTCCTTCTGGCGGGCGCGTTTGATCATCTCAGGAGAGAGATCGATCCCGGTCATGATCCCGCCCCGCTGGGCGAAGCGGCGTGTATTGGAGCCTTCGCCGCAGCCTAGGTCGATGACCCGCTGCCCCGCGACAGACGGCATGAAGTCCAGAAAGGCCGGCAACGTATAAAGCTCGCGGTAGAAGTCGAACCCGGCCTGTACCTCCTCGGTCCAAAGGGCAGCATTGCGATCCCACGCAGCCGCGACAGCCGCATCGTTCAAGGTCTCATCGGTCATGGCAGGTTCCCGAGATGTAGCTTGGCCGCTCGTATTTAGCTCATACTGCCCTGATGCCAAAACTGAACGGAATCCGACTCGTCTCTTGTGTTTCACGTGGAACAAATATAGAACAATAGGTGATGCCCACCTTGGGGCAGGAATGTGCAACCGACCTGAAAACGTGCGGCATCTGTGATGCCCCAGCCGTTCAGGAGAGATGAAATGGAGAGGCCGTTATGGCTGGATCTGTGAACAAGGTAATTCTGGTGGGCAATCTGGGGCGTGACCCTGAGGTCCGCCGTCTGGGCAGCGGCGATCCGGTGGTGAACCTGCGGATTGCGACCTCCGAGACCTGGAAGGACAAGGCTTCTGGCGAGCGCAAGGAGAAGACCGAGTGGCACTCGGTGGTGATCTTCAACGAGAACCTGGCGCGGGTGGCCGAGCAGTACCTGAAGAAGGGCTCGAAGGTGTACCTGGAGGGTCAGCTGCAGACCCGCAAGTGGACCGACCAGCAGGGGGTGGAGAAGTACTCCACCGAGGTGGTGCTGCAGCGCTTCCGCGGTGAGCTGACGATCCTGGACAGCCGCGGCGGCGGCGGGTCCGAGTTCGGCAGCGACGAGGAGCCCGGTCAGGTCTCCCGCGGCGGTGACGTCGGACGATCCTCACCGATGGAGCGCAGGCCCGAACCGGCGGGCGCTTCCCGCCACAGCGACTTCGACGACGACATTCCGTTCTGACAAACGCACCAGTGACGGTTTCGAAATCCGGGCTCCACGCCCGGATTTTTTATATCCTGGTGGAGGCCTCAAACATCGGCTGAGGCTTTCCTCGCCTCGTGGCGCGCGCGTTGCATTCGCTCCACCTCGCGCAGCTTGCGCGCCCTCTCCCGCAACTCGTCCTGGCTTGACCACCACCAGCCACGGCTCGTGCGAAGCTCGGGATCCTCGTCCGTGCGGGATGGCTTGGTGCGGTAGACCTCCTGCAGGGTCGGCATCCGCCAGCGGGCCCAGACGTAGCGGGACGGATCACTCCGCATATGAGGATACAGGTCAGCCATTCCGGGGTCCTGAATAGGGTCGCTCTCGATATCCTCGAAGACCACGACGCCCCATCGATGGGTCGATACCGGGAAGCCCGACGGCGGCAGGTCGTCTCCGGGCACGGGATAGCGTCTGCGGCGGCGCTCCGCCTGAACCCGGCTCGGCTCCTCGGACACTTGCGCCTTCTGCTCCTCGCGCCGCTTCTGGCGGGCGGCGGGCTCATTGCGCCGCGCCGCCTCCTCGATGTCGGGCCAGCGCGCCTTCAGCTCCTCATAGGATCGGAACGGCACCCGCCAGATCCGCTCCTCCGGGTCCCAAGCGGCCCAGGGGATGGAGCGAAGCGCCTCCACGATGGTGCGGGAGTAAGGCGTTCGCACTCTCAGGTCGTCCGCAATCGTCAGATAAGGGCTCTCCAGGGGCTCAAAGACAAAAGCATCCCGCCCCTTCTCATCCGCATGCCGATCCAGGTTCTGCAGTTCCTGCGCGGTCCAGCTGTCGAGCCGCTGGACGGCCGTGGTGCCGGGCACGAACCAATGCTGCTCGGCTCCGCGCCACCGGGCTCGCGGAAAGGTCTCACGAAAGCGCCGCACCAGATCCCGGTCGTAGGGAAAGACCACATAGGCGCCCGGCGTCTCGTCATCGTCGGATGGAATGATCCGGAAGGCGGATGCAATCTCCATGGAGGACCGGCTTTTTAGATCGTGATGAATTTCAACCCTAAGGTCACAACAACCTTACGGAGAATTGGATCCCAACCTCCTCTCAAGGTCGAGCCGCAGCTTCAAATAGAAAATAGGTCACATCTGAAATTCAGCATTTAGGAAACAATCTCATGTACTGTCCTGACGGATCTCCTGAAATCATCTAAAATGATACTTTATTTAAATCATCGCGTTGCTTGGCACCCCGTCATTTCCTCTCCGGCAGAGACCGGTTGTTAGGATCCGGATGGGAATGACCAAACCTGTCGTCGAAGCTCCCTTGCCTTGCTGGTCAGACGCTGATCGCCTGGCGGCTCTGCGGAGCTTTGGGATTGTGGGAACGGAGCCTGAGAAGGCTTTCGACGATCTCGCAAGGATTGCGGCTCACGTCTGCGGAACACGGATCGCCCTGATCACCTTCGCGGATGAGCAGCGGCTATGGTTCAAGGCTGCCGTTGGGATCGACCTGCGAGAGACCTCCCTGAACGCGGCCTTCTGCACCCAAGCCATCCTTCAGGACGAACTCTTCATCGTGCCGGATGCCCTCAAGGATCCGCGCTTCGCCTGCAATCCTTTCGTGCAGGAAGAGCCTGAGTTCCGCTTCTATGCCGGGGCCGTCATCAGGACTGACAAAGGCCTTCCTCTCGGAGCTCTCTGCGTTCTCGATTCCGAACCTAGACCCCATGGTCTGGCGCAGGCGCAATCAGAGATCCTCCTGGCTCTCGCCGCCTCCGTGATGAACCTGCTCAAGCTCAGACAAGCAGAGCAGCGGACCATTGCGCAGGAACCGCGATCATTCGCAGCCCTAGCTGACGCGCTGCCGCACATGATCTGGTCGGCTCGCAGCGACGGGTACGATGAATACTCCAACAGGCACTGGTATCAGTTTACGGGCGCACCTGACGGCACTTCCACGGGCCTGGGCTGGATCGAGATGCTCCATCCGGATGACCGCGACCAGACCTGGGCCCGGTGGCAGCACTCGGCCCGAACTGGCGAGCCCTATGAGGCCACCTGTCGCCTGCGCCACCATTCAGGTGAGTATCGGTGGATCCTGGCGCGGGCGCTGCCCTCCTATGACGCACAGGGTCGGGTCGAGCGCTGGTTCGGCACCTATACGGATATTCACGACTGGAAATCGACCGAACGTGCCGCAGCCGAAAGGCAGGAGCAGTACAAGGCCCTCCTCGAGGCGAGCGCCGTCGTGCTGTGGCTCGCCGCCCCCGATGGGACGCTGACGCATCTCGAGGGCACTCTTGAGATTGGCGGCCTCGTTGGTGATGTCTATTCGGGTCAGGGATGGCTCGACTTCGTTCACCGCGATGATCTGGCCAGGGTCAAGGCTGCCTGGCTGTGGGCAGTCTCCTCGGGAATCCCGTACCAGAACGAGTTTCGGATCAAGCTTGCCAGTGGCGGGTACCGCTGGATGCTCGCAAATGCGGTGGCCCTGCGGAGTCCGGATGGGACCATCCGGGAATGGGTGGGCAGCGTCGCGGACATTCATGACCGCAAGCAGGTCGAGGAGAAACTGCGGGAGAGCGAGGAACGGCTGCGGCTGGCCCTCCATGCAGGACGCATGTTCGCATGGGAGCAGGATCTCCGGACAGACTACATCACCCGCTCCCAGAATGCCGTATCGCTTCTTGGGATCGGGTCCGGTCCGCTGGCGGATTTTCTCGACAAGGTGCATCCTGAGGATCGGGCTCTGCGGGTGCACTTTGCCCAGGCGGTGAAGAGCCAGGGGTCCTATACGTCCGAGTTCCGGTACATTCTGCCGAGCGGCAAGGTGCTCTGGTTCGGCTCCCGAGCCGAACTCGCCGCACCCGACCGCGTCGTAGGCGTCACCTTTGACATCACGGAGCGCAAGGCTGCGGAAGAAGAGATCTGGCGAGCCGCCAATCATGACTCGCTCACCGAGCTGCCCAACAGAGGCCTGTTTCACCGCTGCCTCGAGCGGGCTCTGTCCGATGCCAGGATCAACGGAACAACCGTCAACCTTCTCCTGATCGACCTGGACGACTTCAAGGACGTGAACGACACCTTGGGCCATGACGCCGGGGATGCCCTGCTGCAGGAGGCAGCCCGCCGCCTCGCCGGCCTTGTGCGCCCGTCCGATACGGTCGCGAGGCTCGGTGGGGACGAGTTCGCTGTGCTTCTGGCGGAGCCGAGCACGTTGGACGAGGCCGCCACATTCGCGGACCGCATCATCGGGGCCTTGCGAGAGCCGTTCACCTACAAGCGGCGCATCGTCTCCAGCCGGGCCAGCATTGGCGTCGCGGCGTTTCCGGAGCACGATTCCGACCCCGCGGGACTGATGAAAAGCGCTGACATTGCCCTCTATCGCGCCAAGGCACAGGGCCGGAACCGGGTTCTGACATACTCGCCTGCCATGCGGCGCGAGATTGAAAAGCGTGTCTCCCTTGGAGCCGAACTGCGCGAGGGATTGGCGCGGAACCAGATCACTCCCTACTACCAACCCAAGATCTGCCTTGCGTCTGGACAACTCGTGGGCTTTGAGGCGCTGGCACGCTGGGAACACCCGACGAAGGGCATTCTGAACCCAGCCTTCTTCGGAGCCGCGTTCGACGATGCGGATCTCGCGCCGGCAATCCGGCGACAGCTGGTTGCAAAGGTCGCAGCAGACATGGGTCACTGGCGCGATGACAACCTGCCCTTCGGCCGCGTCGCGGTGAACTTGTCCTCGGCGGACTTCAACCAGCCGCGGCTGGTAGGGGAAATCCTTGAGGCCCTCCAGAGTGAGAGGGTCCAGCCCGAGACGTTCGAGATCGAAATTACCGAGACCGTCCTGCTGGGCAGAAGCTCCGAGTGCATATCGGCCATCCTCAGGCAATTTCGCGAAGCCGGCGTCAGCATAGCCTTGGACGACTTCGGCACCGGCTATGCGTCTCTCATGCATCTCAAGCACTTTCCAGTCGATCACGTGAAGATCGACCGGACGTTCATCGAAGATCTCGATCAGGATACGGACGATGAAGCGATCGTTGCGGCCATCACAGGCCTCGGCAGAAGCCTGAATGTGAAGATCACGGCGGAAGGCGTTGAAACGCACGACCAGGAGCAACGCCTACAGCGCCTGGGCTGTCACTACGCGCAGGGCTATTTATATTCTGCGGCGGTATCTGGTTTGGCCGTCCCTGGACTTTTTCAGCGATTTGGCCGGAGCTGAAGCGGCGCTTTAGACGATAGCAGTCCCGCCGGCCTTGGGCCCTGCGCTGGTGGTTTTGCGTCGTGGCATGCTGTCTCTGTGCTCTGAACGGCAAAAAGCCCCCGTGGCGTTTTGCGCACGAGGGCTTGTGTGTTGGTTGCGGGGACAGGATTTGAACCTGTGACCTTCAGGTTATGAGCCTGACGAGCTACCGGGCTGCTCCACCCCGCGCCACTCATGGCCTTCAAAGCAGGGCTTTGAAGGCGAAGGGGAGATACGCAAAAGCGCGGCGTTCTGCTGGAACGACCGCGCTTGTGTTGTCAGAGACTGTAAAGAGGCGTTGTGTTTGTCCTTGGCAGGCCCGGCAATGACCTACTCTCCCGGGTCTTGAGACACAGTACCATCGGCGCTGAGGAGTTTAACGGCCGAGTTCGAGATGGGATCGGGTTCTTTAGCTCCTCGCTCAAATCACCGGACCGGCGAAGGACAAACAGCAGGCAAGGGAGCCTCAGGGCTCCACCTTCGAACTTCGCAGCTCCAAGGTCAAAGTCTTTCTCGTCAAAGTTGGCGCCCCGGACCCGTCAGGGTCCGCAAGGCCGACCGGCCGCCCATGCTCGTGCATGGAACAGCCAAGGGAACGGACGTTCCCGCCGGCGTCTGAGGCCAACTTAAAGATCATGATCCATTCGCTTTCAGCGAACATGGATCATGAGAGCAATCAAGCCAATCGAGCGATTAGTACCAGTCAGCTCAACGCGTCACCGCGCTTACACATCTGGCCTATCAACGTGGTCGTCTTCCACGGCTCTGATAGGGAGCACTCGTTTCGAGGTGGGTTTCCCGCTTAGATGCCTTCAGCGGTTATCCCGTCCGTACATAGCTATGCTGCACTGCGGCTGGCGCCACAACAGCTCCACCAGAGGTACGTCCATCCCGGTCCTCTCGTACTAGGGACAGATCCTCTCAATACTCCTACACCCACGGCAGATAGGGACCGAACTGTCTCACGACGTTCTGAACCCAGCTCACGTACCACTTTAATCGGCGAACAGCCGAACCCTTGGGACCTTCTCCAGCCCCAGGATGTGATGAGCCGACATCGAGGTGCCAAACCTCCCCGTCGATATGGACTCTTGGGGGAGATCAGCCTGTTATCCCCGGCGTACCTTTTATCCGTTGAGCGATGGCCCACCCACGCGGGACCACCGGATCACTATGGCCGTCTTTCGACTCTGCTCGACGTGTCAGTCTCGCAGTCAAGCGGGCTTATGCCATTGCACTCAGCGAGCGATTTCCGACCGCTCTGAGCCCACCTTCGCGCGCCTCCGTTACTCTTTGGGAGGCGACCGCCCCAGTCAAACTGCCTACCATGCGCTGTCCCGGACCCGGATAACGGATCGCGGTTAGAC